>QFPM01000009.1 GCA_003248655.1 Microbacterium sp. | reverse complement strand
ACAGCGGTCTAGACAATCACTATTCTTCCTGATCAGAGGGGCATTTCTGCGTCACGGCACCCGCTTGTCACCCAAGCTCATCGGTGGATCGAGGCTTAGCGGTGGCCCGCGCAATGGCCTTCGCGGTGGCCATCGGGGTGTCGCCGTCACCTTCGACGCTAGACGGTCGAGCCGACCGTCGCCCACTGTTGACGGGCGGCGCTGCCCAGGCTAACGACGGCGACACTCAGCGAATTGACAGGCTATAGACACACGGCGTCCACCTGCCGTGAACCTGCGGTCCTTACACTCAGGCGAGTGACGACTGCCTCGCAGGTTCGCCGCGCCGCGGGCGCAGGCACCCCCCGCTCGCTCCTGCGATTCGCGCTCACACGCCGCGGACTGCTGATCGGATTCGCCGCCGTCCACGGAGTGTACTTCCTGGGCCTGCTGCCCACGATCCTCGCCGGACAGACGCAGGGCGACCTGCCGCTCTACCGGCTGTGGGCGGAGCAGGCGCGACTGGGCTACTGGCCGGTTATCGACATGCCGTGGGTCTACCCCGCGGGCGCGCTCGCGCCGATCATGGCTGCCATCGGCGCCGGCCCGTACAACTACCAGCTCGGATGGTTCGTGCTGATGATCGCCGCGAACCTGCTCGCGATGCTCGCTCTGACCGGCGGACTGAAGCGGAAGTCGGGCTATCCCGCCGCCTGGTACTGGCTCGCCGTGCAGATCCTGCTCGCTCCCGTATCCATGCTGCGTCTCGAAGGATTCGCCGCGCCGCTAGCGATCGCCGGGCTCGCCGTGCTCCTGCGCCGGCCCGCGGTCGCCGGCGCGCTGATCGCCGCAGCCACGTGGATCAAAGTGTGGCCCGCCGCGATCGCCGCGGCCGCCGTCACAGTCGCGCGCACGCGGTTGCGGATCATCCTCGGAGGCGCCGCGGTGAGCGTGGTCATCGCGCTGACGGTGCTCGCATACGGCGGCGCGTCGAACCTGTTCAGCTTCGCCACGATCCAGGGTGATCGCGCACTGCAGCTCGAGGCGCCGGTCGCGACGCCGTGGGTCTGGGCGACCGTGCTGGGCCTTCCCGGCGCCGAGATCCGCCAGAACTACGTGCTCGCGACGCGCGAGGTCGCCGGCCCCGGCGCACACCTCGCCGGTGAGATCGTCGGCTGGCTCATGCCGGTCGCGTTCGCGGTCATCGCCGTGCTGCTGTGGCGCGCGCGTCGCTTCGCATCGCGCCAGGGGACGCTGACGCCGGTCGTCGAGCGGAACCTGATCCTCAGCGGCAGCTTCGCCCTCACCGCCGCGCTCATCGTCTTCAACAAGGTCGGATCGCCGCAGTACATGCTGTGGCTCGCGCCGATCGTCGCCGTCGGGCTCGCCGTCAACCGGAGGGCGTGGATGCGCACCGCGGCGTGGATGGCGGCGGTCTGCTTCACGACGACGCTTGTCTTCCCGATCCTGTATCTGCCGCTCATCGACGGCCACGCCTTCGCCGCGTTCGTGCTGCTCGCGCGCAACGTCATGGTCGTGGGTCTGTTCGCGTGGAGCGTCGTCGCGCTGTGGCGCGCGGGCAACGCCCCGGCGCCGGTGCGCGAGAGCGCGCTCGTCGGAGCTGCTGTGGCCGTTCCCGCGCGCGGATGACGCCACGGTCGGCGCCGCCAACGGCATCCGCTGGCTAAAAGATCATCGGCCGATCGTCGTCGTCCGGCCCGTCGAGGTCGAGGTCGACCAGAACGGGCACGTGGTCGCTCGGGATCTCGCCCTTGCGTTCGTCACGGTGGATGGATGCCGCGACGACGGCGTCGGCGAACGCGTGTGAGCCGAGGACGAAGTCGATGCGCAGGCCTTCGTTCCGCGGAAAGCGCAGCTGCTGGTAGTCCCAGTAGGTGTAGCCCGTCGGGACGAGCGGGCGGACGGTGTCGGTGAGTCCGGCATCCAACAGGGCCTGGAACGCCTCGCGCTCGGGCGGCGAGACGTGCGTCGTCACGCCCTCGATGACCGTGGGGTCGCCGTTGTCGGCATCCGTCGGGGCGATGTTGAAGTCGCCGCCGAACGCGAGCGCCAGGTCGGGGTTCCGGGTGAGGGCGTCGGTCGCGTAGCCGCGCAGCGCCTCGAGCCAGTCGAGCTTGTAGCGGTAGTGCGGGTCATCGAGCGAGCGGCCGTTGGGCACGTACAGGCTCCACAGCTCGACCCCGCCGACCGTCGCGCCGATCGCGCGGGCCTCGAGCGGGGCGTCGGGTCGGTCGTGGCCCTTCGCGAACCCCGGCATCCCGGGGAACGAGTGCTGGACGTCGTCGATCGGCTCGCGGCTCGCGATCGCGACGCCGTTCCACTGGTTCAGCCCGTGCGCCTCGACCGTGTAGCCGGCATCCTCGAACGGCCCGTACGGGAACTGCTCGGGCTTGCACTTGATCTCCTGCATGAGCAGCACGTCGACGTCTTCGCGCACCGCGAACTCGACCGTGCGGACGACGCGGGCGCGGATCGAGTTGACGTTCCAGGTGGCGATGCGCATGGCATCCAGCCTACGGTCGCCCGCCGACACCCCGCGCGCGTCGCGCCCCCGCCTGCTACCGAGAAACCACGTGCGCGTCGAGAAACCCTTGCACCCGTGGTTTCTCGGGCCGCGGGTGGCTTCTCACGCGCCGCGGGGAGGCCGCCGTCATGGCTCCGGCGTAGCGTCGGAGCCATGGCGCAATCTCCGCGCGGCATCCGCGTCGCTCTGGCAGTAGTCGGGTGGTTCCAGCTCGTGTCGTGCCTGATCGGCGCGGTGATGGGGGTCGCTTTCGACGGCGCCGGGGTGCCGCACGAATGGCTCGAACGCACGCCGTTCACGTCGTTCGCGGTTCCGGGGCTCATCCTCGGGCTCGTCGTCGGCGGGGTGCAGGCGATCGCCCTCATCGCCCAGCATGGACGGTACCGCGTGGCACCCGGCATCCATCTTGCCGCCGGACTCGTGATGATGGGGTGGGTGTTCGTTGAGATCGCGATGATGCTCGTCTGGTCGCCCCTGCAGGGCGTGTACTTCGTCACGGGATGCCTGCAGGTCGCTCTCGCGGCACTCGCGCTCGGCGCGTGGCCGCGGCCCTTCTTCTCCCGCACCCCTTCCTCGCCCGCACCCCACGCTGACGCGCGGCGCGCCCCGCGTGCCCAGTGAGAAACCACTCGCGCGCCGAGAAATCACGCGCGCACTGGTTTCTCGGCGCCCGGGTGGTGTCTCACGCAGGGCTGTGGTTTCTCACGCAAGGCGGTGGTTTCTCGACCGGCCTGCGCGGCGCGCGGCACCCACGCGCGGCCTAAACGCCCTGCGCGCGACCGGCGCGGCCTGCGCGGCTACAGCGCGGCGATGATGTCCTCGACGCGCTGCTTCGCGTCGCCGAAAAGCATCTGCGCGTTGTCGCGGAAGAACAGCGGGTTCTGGACTCCCGCGTAGCCGGATGCCATCGACCGCTTGAACACGACGACGCTACGCGCCTCCCACACGTGCAGCACGGGCATGCCCGCGATGGGCGAGCCCGGGTCCTCCGCCGCGGCGGGGTTGACGGTGTCGTTCGCGCCGATGACGAGCACGACATCCGTCGACGCGAAGTCGTCGTTGATCTCGTCGAGCTCGAGCACGATGTCGTACGGCACCTTCGCCTCGGCGAGCAGCACGTTCATGTGCCCCGGCAGGCGGCCGGCAACGGGATGGATGCCGAAGCGCACCTCGACGCCCCGCTCGCGCAGCCGCTTCGTGAGGTCGGCGACCGGATACTGCGCCTGCGCGACGGCCATGCCGTAGCCGGGCGTGATGATGACCGACGACGCATCGCGGAGGAGCTCGGCGACGGCCGCGGCATCCGTCTCGTGGATCTCGCCGGTTTCCTCGGCATCCGCGCGCGGCGCTTCGATGCCGAACCCGCCCGCGATGACCGAGAGGAACGACCGGTTCATCGCCTTGCACATGATGTACGACAGGTACGCACCCGACGAGCCGACGAGCGCGCCCGTGACGATGAGCAGGTCGTTGTTCAGCAGGAAGCCGGCGGCCGCCGCCGCCCATCCGGAGTAGCTGTTCAGCATAGATACCACGACCGGCATATCTCCGCCGCCGATGGATGCCACGAGGTGCCATCCGAGCGCCAGCGCAAGCGCCGTGACGACGATGAGCAGCCACAGATCGGGCGTGATGACGTACCAGACGGTCAGCCCCACGAACAGCACGAGCGCGCCGATGTTCAGCACGTTCTTGCCCGGCAGCATGAGCGGCTTCGACGACATCCGTCCCGAGAGCTTCAGGAACGCGACGATCGAGCCCGTGAAGGTCACGGCGCCGATGAAGACCCCGATGAACACCTCGGCATGGTGGATGCCGACAAGTTCGGGCGCGATGCCCTCGGAGTACAGGGCACCGTTCCAGCCGACGAGCACGGCCGCGAGACCGACGAACGAGTGGAGCAGGGCGATGAGCTCCGGCATCCCGGTCATCTCGACGACTCGGGCGCGCCAGAGTCCGATAGCGGCCCCGATCAGCACCGCGGCGACGAGGAGCCCCACGCCGAGATACAGGGTGACGTCGTCGGGCACGAGCGATCCGTTCGCGATCACGACGACGAGCGTCGCGACGAGGGCGATCGTCATGCCGGAGATGCCGTAGGCGATGCCGCGGCGGGCGGTCTCCTGCTTGCTCAGGCCCGCGAGGGCGAGGATGAACAGCAGCCCGGCGACGATATATGCCGCAGTGGCTATGGACTGCGCGACGGCGAGGGCCGAGGTCTCGGCGGTGGTGATGATGGTCACTTCTGGTCGCCCTTCTGGAACATGGCGAGCATGCGGCGGGTGACGGCGAAGCCGCCGAAGATGTTGATGGATGCCAGCAGCACGGCGATGGCCGCCAGCACCTGCACGAGCGGATTCGGCACGACGAGCTGGGTCATCGCGCCGACCACGATGATGCCGCTGATGGCATTCGTCACGCTCATGAGCGGCGTGTGCAGCGCGTGGGCGACCTTGCCGATGACGTAGAAGCCGATCACGACCGACAGCGTCAGCACGAGGAAGTGCTGCGGCAGCGGCGGCGGCGCGAACGCTGTGATCGCGAAGAGGGCGGCGATCCCGACCGCGATGAGCCCGGTCTTCGCGGCGGGCGAGAGGGACTTCTTCTCCGGCGGCGGAGCGACATCCGCGGCGGCGGCCTTGGCGGGTGCCGCCGACACCTGCACAGGCGGCGGCGGCCACGTCACCGCGCCGGCCTGCGTGACGGTCACCGCGCGCTGCACGACATCCGTCTCGTCGATCGTCAGCTCGCCGTCCTTGCCCGGGGTGAGCAGGGCGAGCAGGTTCAGCAGGTTCGTGCCGTAGAGCTGTGAGGCCTGCTGCGGCAGGCGTCCGGCGAGGTCGGTGTACCCCAGGATCGTGACTCCGTTCGCCGTCACGACGCGCTGCCCGGCGACCGAGCCCTCGACGTTTCCGCCCTGCCCGGCAGCCATGTCGACGATGACCGAGCCGGGCTTCATCGACGCGACATCCGCGGCGGTGATGAGCCGCGGCGCGGCGCGACCCGGGATGAGCGCCGTTGTGATGATGATGTCGACGTCGGCCGCCTGATCGCTGTAGAGCTTCGCGGCGGCCGCGTCGTAGGCCGCCGAGGTCGCCTTCGCATAGCCGTCGGACGACACCTCCTTGGCCTCATCGGGCACGACGACGTCGAGGTAGGAGCCGCCGATGGATGCCACCTGGTCGGCGACCTCGGGGCGCGGGTCGGTCGCCCGCACGATCGCGCCGAGGCTCGACGCTGCCCCGATCGCGGCGAGGCCCGCGACTCCGGCGCCCGCGACGAGCACCTTCGCGGGCGGGACCTTGCCCGCTGCCGTCACCTGTCCGGTGAAGAAGCGACCGAACTCGTTCGCAGCCTCGATGACCGCCCGGTAGCCGGAGATGTTCGACATCGAGCTGAGCACGTCCATCGACTGCGCGCGAGATATACGTGGGACGGCATCCATCGCGAGCGCCGTGACGCCGCGGGCGGCAAGGGCCTCGAGCAGCTCGGGCCGCAGGGCCGGCGAGAGGATGCCGACGAGCACCGACCCCTCGTGCAGCAGCGCGATCTCCTCGTCGGTGGGCGCGGCGACCTTCAGCACGACGTCGGCCGACCACGCCTCCGCCCGCGGGGCGATCTCGGCACCGGCATCCGCGTACGCGGCATCCGGGAAGGACGATGCGGCGCCGGCACCCGTCTCGACGACGATGTCGTACCCGAGGGCGCGGATCTTCGCGACGGTGGACGGCGACGCGGCGACGCGCGTCTCGCCGGGCTGTTCGGTGACAATACCGATGCGGGCCATGGTGCTCCCTGATGACTGGATGCCGCCGCACCTGCGCAGACGACGCTTCCGACTCTAGGGCCGCGTCAACCCGTCGACGTGAAAACGACACGTGAAAAAGGTGCGTTCTTCACGCGTGCGCTACCGCGGACGCGCGTCAGCGTTCGTAGACGTTCCGCCGATGGCCGGCATGAACGACCACGACGGTGAGCACCGAGTCCTCGATGCGGTACAGCACGCGGTAGTCGCCCGTGCGGACGCGCCACTCGGGCCGGGCAGTCAGCTTCTTTGCAGCGGGCGGACGCGGGTCGTCGGCGAGCAGTTCTATGACGGCCTGGATCCGTCGTTTCGCTTCGGGAGGTAGCTTGCGGATCGAGCGAGCTGCCGAGGGAAGGATAGTGACGCTATAGCTCACCCGTGCAGGCCCAACTCGCGCTTGACGTCCTCCCAGGGAATCGGCGCCTCGCCCAGTCGTTCTGCGTCTTCCCAGGCCGCATCGACGGCGCGGATGTCTGCAAGCTCCTCGGCGTCATCAAGAAGCCGGGCGAGCACGTCTGCGTCGACAACCGCAGCGACTGCGCGATTTCGGCGGGTGAGGTAGACCGGCGCGGAACGCGCATCGTCGACGATGGACGCCAGCCGCGCCCGGGCATCCGTGATCGGCACCGTGCTCATGTGAGCATTCTAGGCGATTCTGTACGGAATCGCCGGAAAGCGCCATCAACTCCGCCCCCGCGTCCGTAGACTCAATCGCATGACCGTCGCCTCCACCGCAGACCTCGAAGCCGAACGCCAGGCCCTCATCACCCTCATCGGTGACGAGGCGGTGTTCCACGGCGACTTCACCCTGTCGAGCGGCAAGAAGGCGACGTACTACGTCGACATGCGCAAGCTCACGCTCGATCACCGCGCGGCGCCCGCGATCGGACGCCTCGTGCTCGACGTCATCCGCGACCTGAAGGTGGATGCCGTGGGCGGACTCACCCTCGGGGCCGACCCGATCGCAAACGCCGTGCTGCACGCATCGGTCGCCGCCGGCACCCCGGTCGATGCCTTCGTCGTCCGCAAGGAGCCCAAGGACCACGGCCGCGGCCGCCAGATCGAGGGAGCCGAAGTGGCCGGCAAGCGCGTCGTGATCGTCGAGGACACCTCCACGACGGGCGGGTCGCCGCTGAAGGCCGCCGAGGTCGTGGCCGCCGCGGGGGGCGAGGTCGTCGCCGTCGTCACGGTCGTCGACCGCAAGACGGGGGCACAGGCGGCGGTCGAGGCGCAGGGCTACGAGTGGCGCTCGATCATCGACCTCGCCGACCTCGGCCTCGCGCCGCAGTAGCGGGCGGGGATTGAGTGGGCGCGTTCGGTGGGTATGGCGCGTCGATTCCCGCAGTTTGCGACCACTGAACGGGCTGTGCCCCCGCGGGTGGGGCGCTCAGCGCACGACGACGGTCACGGTCGCAAGGCGGCCGAGCACCTCTTCGCTGATCGAGCCGAGCAGGAACCGCGCGATCGCGCCGCGCCCGTGCGTGCCGACGGCCGCAAGTCGCGCCTTCTCGGCATACGCGTTGATGACGTGCGAGGGGTAGCCGCGCTCGACGACCCGCTCGACGACGAGGTCGGGATAGTCGCTCGGGATGCCGGCGAGCGCGAGCGCCAGCACTTCTTCGGTTGCCGCCCGCATGTTCTCGAGGTACAGCTCGGGGTACACCGCGAGGTCGTTGCGCGGCGCCTGCAGCGGCGTCCACACGCTCACGGCGATGAGCTTCTCGCCCAATCTGTCGGCTTCGGCGGCCGCGAACCGGACGGCGTTCTCCGACACCGCCGAGCCGTCGACCCCGACGACGACACCCTCGCCGGATGCCGTGTCACGATCGGGAACGACGACGACGGGGCAGTGCGCGCCGGCCGCGATGCGCACGCCGTGCGCGCCGCGCGCGGGGCCTTCGCCCGGGCCGCGGTAGTCGCTGCCGATTACGAGGAGGGATGCCGTGGACGACGCTTCGACCAGCAGTGCGACGGGGTTCCCGGCCGCAACGCGCGTCGAGATCTCGACGCCTCGGACGCCGACGCGGGAGACATGCGAGTCGAGGAGCTTCTGCGCGGCATCCATGGCCTCGGCGACGACCTCGCGCTCGCCGACCGTCCCGAGCGCGCCGCCGACGACACCGAGAAGCTCGATCCGCTGGTCGCGCGCGGCGGCGCGGGCGACCGCCCAATCGACGGCTCGCGCCGCCACGGGCGCTCCGGTCACTCCGACGACGATCGTGTCGCTCATGGTCCATCCCTCCGTCGAGAACGTCCTCTCCCCATGCTACCCGCGCGCGGCGCCCCGCACCGGGGGTCGGGCCGGGTCAACTCAGCGGAACACGGGTAGCTGTGACGCGAGCGCGAGGATCAGCCCTACGAACGTCAGCAGCATGATGCCGCGGCCGTTCGGCAGCGGCGTGCCCTGGGGTGCATCCCTGCGGCCGCGGACGAACAGCACGAGCGCCACGATCAGCAGTGCGAGCCCCGTGACGACGAGCGCGATCGCCATCAGTCGTCGCCGCGGCCCCGCCCGCGCACCCACTGCACGATGAACACGGTGAGCGTGCCGAGCAGGATGATGCCGCTCGTGACGTAGAGGAGCGTCTGCTCGAACTCGGTGACGAAAACGGTGGTCATAGGATCTCCGGATCTTCGGATTCGACGGGAGCCGAGACGAGGAGGTCTGCGACCGAGTCGAGGATCTCGTCGGGGCGGAACGGATACCGCTCGATCTCGGCGTCGTCCGAGATGCCCGTGCGCACGAGGATCGTGTGGAGTCCCGCTTCGATGCCCGCGACGACGTCGGTGTCCATGCGGTCGCCGATCATGCCGGTGTTCTCCGAGTGAGCCCCGATCCGGTTCATCGCCGAGCGGAACATCATCGGGTTCGGCTTGCCGACGACGTAGGGCGCCTTGCCCGTCGCGTGGGTGATGAGCGCGGCGAACGACCCCGTCGCCGGAACGATGCCGTGCGGAGTGGGGCCCGTGGCATCCGGGTTCGTGATGATGAACCGCGCGCCGTTGTTGATGAAGCGGATCGCCTGCGTGATCCGGTCGAACGAGTAGTTGCGGGTCTCGCCGACGACGACGTAGTCGGGCTGGGTCTCGGTCATGACGTACCCGGCCTCGTGGAGGGCCGTCGTCAGCCCCGCCTCGCCGATGACGAACGCCGAACCACCCGGATGCTGGGAGCGCAGGAAGTCCGCCGTCGCGAGCGCGGATGTCCAGATCCGCTCCTCGGGAACCGTGAGGCCCGACGCGCGTAGCCGCGCCGCGAGATCGCGCGGGGTGTAGAACGGGTTGTTCGTCAGGACGAGGAACGGCATCCCGGCATCCCGCCACTGATCGAGAAGCTCAGCGGCGCCCGGAATCGGCTTGTTCTCATGGACGAGCACGCCGTCCATGTCGGTCAACCAGCACTCGATATCGGCGCGTGTCCGCATATGACCAGCCTACCGGCGGCTTCGGGCTCTAATGTCGGACGCATGGCACGCGGTCGCTCGGAGTCCCCCTGGGACCCGGAGCGCCTGCCCGACCTGTCCGGGCGGCGCTACCTCGTCACGGGTTCGACCGCCGGTCTCGGGTTCTTCTCGTCGCTGCAGCTGGCCGGAGCGGGCGCCCACGTCATCATGACCGGCCGCAATCCGAACCGGCTCGCGTCTGCGCGCGCCGCCGTGCTCCGAAATGTGCCGGATGCCGACGTCACGACCCTGCTGCTCGACACGAGCAACCTCGGGTCGGTGCGCGCGGCGGCCGCGACGGTGCGCGGGCGTGCGGGGCTGCACGGGCTGCTACTCAACGCCGGGATGGTCCACCCGCCGCGCCGACGCAAGATGACCCACGACCGGCACGAGCTCGTTTTCGCAACGAACGCGCTCGGGCACTACGCGCTCGCGGGCGAGCTGCTGCTGCCGCTCGCGGCGGGGCGAGGGCGGATGGTGTGGGTCGGGTCGATCTCCACCTCGATGTGGCCATACGAGGTGCTTGATCCCGAGCTCACGACCGAGTACTCGCCGTGGCGCGCCTACGTGCAGTCGAAGGCGGCGACGACGATGCTCGGGTTCGAAGCGGATCGGCGCCTGTCCGCCGCGCGGGTCCCCATCGAGAGCCTCGTCGCTCATCCGGGCTACGCCATCGGGGGCCGCACCCGCGGCATCCTGGGCGTCAACGAGCCGACGCGCGTCAAGCGCTTCTTCGACAACCTGCAGGCGCCGATCACCCAGTCCAAAGAGCACGGGGCGTGGCCGCTCGTGCGCGCGCTCGTCGACCCGGAGGCAGCGGGCGGCGACTTCTGGGGTCCGTCGCGGGTCGTGAACGGGCCGCCGCGACTCGCATCGCCGGCACGGATCACGCGCGACGAAGAAGCCGCTGCGCGGCTGTGGAACTACTGCAAGCAGGCGACCGGGCTGACCTGGCCGTACCTCAAGGCGAGCCGCACGAGGCGAGCCCGATGAGCGCGACGAGCGCCGCGGGCGCGAGCGCCGCCGAGCGCCGGCCGAGCCGGTGGCAGCGGCTGCGCGGTGCGCTTTCGGATGCCGAGAGCTTCCGCGGATGGGTGATCGACGCCAACGACGGCATCATCGCGACCGCGAGCCTCCTACAGGGCTTCGCCGGCGCCGGGGCCAGCGACCGGCTGCTGCTGTTCGCCGCGACCGCCGCGACGATCGCGGGAGGTCTCTCTGCCGGCGGGGCGAAGTGGTCGGAGGTCGCCGCCGAGCGCGAGGCCGAACAGCGGCTCGCCGCGGAGGAGGCCGCGGAGATCGAGGCCGACCTCCACGGCGAGATCGAAGAGCTCGCCCTTCACTGGCAGTCGAAGGGCCTGACTCCCGAGACGGCGCGCAAGGTCGCCGAAGAGCTCACCGCACACGACGCGCTCGCCGCCCAGCTCGAGGCCGAGTACGGCATCGACGAGCTCATGGCCGCTGCGAAGCCCATCTGGTCGGGCGTCTCGGCGGCGATCGCGTTCATGATCGGTGCCGCGATTCCGCTGCTCATCACCTGGCTCGTGCCCGTGCACATCGAGAACACGATCATCGTGGTCGCCGTCATCGCCTCGCTCGTGCTCACCTCGATCATCGCCGCGCGCGCCGGCCATATGGTGCTGCGCAAAGTGCTGCTGCGCAGCCTCGCCGTCGGCGTCGGAACGATGGCCGTCAGCTACCTCGCGGGCCTCGTCTTCCTCTGACGCGGTGAGGTGCCGCGGGCCGGGCGTCGGGTGGCCGGAGGTCGCGCGTCGGGCGTCGGCGTCGTCGGCCGGGCGTCGGCGTCGCGCGGCCGGGCGTCACGTATTGGGCGTCGGCCGTCAGGCCGAGAGCCACACGGCGGATGCCGCGGCGGCGGGCAGCGCAATCGTCGCGCCGTCGTCGACGCGCACCGAGTCGTGGCCGATCACCGTGACGGTGTGCCCTACGTCGATCTGCGCCTCTTCGAGCGCCCGCAGGAGTGCCGGATCCCGATCGCTCACCCGCAGCACGCGGCCCGTGTGACCCACCCGCGCTGCGGCGAGGAGCACGAAGGGCTCGCGGTGGACGGCGCCCGCGGCATCCGGAATCGCGTCTCCGTGCGGGTCGTGCGTGGGGTGCCCGAGCCGCGCCGAGATCCCCTCGAGCAGCCGGTCGCTGATCGAATGCTCGAGCACCTCGGCCTCGTCGTGCACCTCGTCCCACGAGTAACCGAACTCGCGCACGAGCCACGTCTCGATCAGCCGGTGCCGGCGGATGATCGCCGCGGCGCGTTGGCGCCCGGCATCCGTCAGCGACACCGGGCCATAGGGGCGATGCGACACGAGCCCCTGCGCGGCGAGCTTCTGCACCATCTCGGTCACCGTCGAGGGCGCGAGAGCGAGCTCGGACGCCAGCTGCGACGGCGTGATCGCGTCCGACTGCCACTCGGTGTGGTGGTAGATCGTCTTCAGGTAGTCGTCGATCGCGACGGTGGAGGATGCACTCGGCACGCGATCCAGGCTATCCGCCCGTCAGCACGAGCCACAGGAGGACGCCGTTGAGCGTCACCAGGAACACCGAAGCGGCGACGCCGAGCGCGGTCGTCCACCAGCGGTTGCGGTGCGCGCCGAGCACGTCACCGCGCGCCGTCAGCGTGACGAGCGGGATGAGCGCGAACGGGATGCCGAAGCTCAGCACCACCTGGCTCAGCACGAGCGCCCACGTCGGGTCGACGCCGGCTGCGAGGATCGCGATGGCCGGCACGAGGGTCACGAGGCGGCGGGCCAGCAGCGGCACCCGTACGCGCAGGAGCCCCTGCATGATCTCTGCGCCCGCGTACGCACCGACCGCCGTGCTCGCCAGCCCGCTCGCGAGCAGGCCGACCGCGAACAGCGTCGCGACGACCGCGCCGAGCCCATGCTGGAGCGCCGCGTAGGCGCCCTCGAGACTGTCGGTACCCGGGACGCCGGCGAGGTTCGCCGCCGCCAGCAGCAGGATGCAGAGGTTCACAGTGCCCGCGATGACAAGGGCGATCGTGACATCCCACCGGGTCGCGCGCAGCACGCGCCGGATGCCGACGGCGCGATCCTCGGCGCGCGCGGTGCCGGCGGTGAAGCGGTCGCGCGCGAGCGCGCTGTGCGCGTAGATCGCGTGCGGCATGATCGTCGCCCCGAGGATCGACGCCGCCAGCAGCACCGATTCCGCGCCGTCAAAGCGGGGGACGAGGCCTGCGGCGACGCCCGCGGCATCCGGTGGCGCGGCGACGACACCGTAGGTGAACCCGACCGCGATGACCGCGAGCAGGCCGATCACGACGAACTCGAACGTCCGCGCGCCGCGGCGTTGCTGCACGAGCAGGAGCGTGATCGACACCGCGCCGGTGATCAGCCCGCCGACGGGCAGCGGCACGCCGAACAGCAGCCACAGCGCGACGGCGCCGCCGATGACCTCGGCGATGTCGGTCGCCATCGCGACGAGCTCTGCCTGCAGCCAGTACGCGCGCCGCGCCCAGGGGCTGCGGAAGCGGTCGCCGAGGGTCTCGGCGAGGCTCCGCCCGGTGACGACCCCGAGCTTGGCCGACAGGTACTGAATCAGCCACGCCATCGCATTGCCGAGCACGACGACCCAGACGAGCAGGTACCCGAACCGCGCGCCCGCGGTCATGTTGCTCGCCACGTTGCCGGGGTCGAGGTACGCCACCCCCGCCACGAGCGCCGGTCCCAGCAGCCATTCGACCCGCCCGCGCGCTCGCCGCGCCCCGCGCGCCCGGCGCGCCCGGGGTGGAGTGGCGACGGCAGATTTCGGCATGCCGCAAATATAGCAGGACCGGTTTCGGTGGACCGAAAACGCCGGCGACTGTACCGTTTGCAGGATCGGGTGGCCGTTTTGCACCGTTTCGGGGCCGAAATCCGCGAGATGCGGCAGTCGATCCTGCGAACGGTACAGCCGGAGCCGGGCGCACAACTCAGGCAGAATGCCGCCCTCGGCGGCGCGATGGGCAGGCGGGGGCGGTTTTGCCTGAGTTATGCGCCGGTACCCTGGGGCAGTGTCCGAGTCAGCCGCTGCCCGCCGGGAGCCCGACGTACCGACCGGGGAGCCGGAGCTGCCGGTCGGGGTGCCGCCGTGGCCGGGCGGGCCGGAGGCGTGGCCCGACGACCCGCGCTTCGACCGAGACCTGCTCGCGCACGGCGACCGGCGCAACGTCATCGACCGGTATCGCTACTGGACGATGGACGCGATCGTCGCCGACCTCGACGCGCATCGGCATCCGTTCCACGTCGCGATCGAGAACTGGCAGCACGACCTCAACATCGGGTCGATCGTCCGCAGCGCCAACGCGTTCGGGGCCGCCGAGGTGCACATCATCGGCAAGCGCCGCTGGAATCGCCGGGGCGCGATGGTCACCGACCGGTATCAGCACGTCCGCCATCACGACGACGTCGGTGCCTTTGCGGCGTGGGCGGCGGATGCCGGGGTTCCCGTGATCGCGATCGACAACGTCGAGGGAGCCGTGCCCGTCGACCGCGCCGAGCTGCCCGATCGGTGCGTGCTGCTGTTCGGTCAGGAGGGGCCGGGGCTCTCGCCCGAGGCTCTCGCGGCATCGTCCGGGGTGGTCGAGATCACGCAGTATGGATCGACCCGCTCGATCAACGCGGGCGCAGCCGCCGCGGTCGTGATGTACGAGTGGTGCCGACGCTGGGCGTGATCAGCCGCGGTCGATGCCGAACGTGTGTCGCATGAGTGCCTGAACGTCTCGGTCGAGGTTGTCGAGCTTGCTTTCCAGCCGTCCGAGCTCGCTACGCAGTACTCGAATGAACAGCGTCGACACGATCGTGATCATGCCGAACATCGCGGCAGCGAACACGCCGATCAGCGTCCACACCTGCGGTTCGGTCACCTCCAGCACCCCTCGATTATCGCGCCAGGACCCCATCGTGTCACCTCTCCCCAGACCGGAACCCGGCAGAACGGCGATCAGTGGACAACTGGCGAGAACGAGTCCCTGTGGAGGAGGCTACGCGCCGACGGTGAGCCACTCCGAGCGCCGCACGCGCCAGCCCAGGGTGGCCAGCCGCGCGAGCATGTACACGCCGAAGAAGGATGCCGCGAGCCACGCGAGCCCGGCCGCGCCGGTCGGGCATAGCAGCCAGACGGCAACCAGCGCAGGCAGATACGGGATGAGGTTCAGCGCCCCGGCGAGTGCGAGGTAGCGCGCGTCCCCCGCGCCCATCAGCACCCCGTCGAGCACGAACACGACGCCGCACACAGGTTGGGCGACCGCGAGGACGAGCAGGGCGGGTTGCACGAGGGCCGCGACCGCGGCATCCCCGGTGAAGACGAGTCCGATCACGGCCGACAGCGCCGCGATCGCGGCGCCGACGATCACGCCGAACCACGCTCCCCACGCCACCGTCCGGCCGAGGACGCGACGCACGAACGGCTCGTCGCCCGCGCCGAGACCTCGGCCGACGAGAGCCTGCGCCGCGATCGCGAGCGCGTCGAGTGCGAACGCGGCGGTCGAGAAGATCGTGAACACGACCTGCCATCCGGCGAGCTCGGCGGTGCCGAGGCCCGTCGCGACCAGCACGGTCGCGAGGAAGGCGACGCGCAGCGACACCGTCCGCAGGAACAGCCATCCGCCGGATTTCGCCGAGCCGCGAAGCCCTTCCCGCCTCGGACGGAAGGATGCCGCGTGCGTGCGCGCGAGGCGCCCGACGACGACCGCGTACGCGCCGACCATCGACCACTGCGCGACGACCGTCCCGAGCGCCGACCCCGCGATGCCCCAGCCGAACCCGTAGATGAACAGCCAGTTCAGCAGGGCGTTGAGGGCGAAGCCGATGCCCGCGATCCACAGGGGAGTGACGGTGTCCTGCATCCCGCGCAGCAGCCCCGTCGCCGCGAAGACGATGAGCATGGCGGGGAGCCCCCACATCGACAGCTGCAGGTAGATCACGGCCTGTTCGGTGACCGCCGCGTCGGCGCCGAACAGCGACACGAGCCACGGTGTCGCGAGCGAGCCCATGGCGGCCAGCAGCGCGCCGAGCCCGAGCGCGAGCCACAGCCCGTCGATGCCGGCGCGCACCGCGCCCGTGTGCTCGCCCGCCCCGAACCGCCTCGCGACGGCGGGGGTCGTCGAGTACGCGAGGAACACCATCAGCCCGACGATCGTCTGCAACACGGCCGACGCGATCCCGAGCCCCGCGAGGGGGACCACGCCGAGGTGCCCGACGAGGGCGGAGTCGACGATCAGGAACAGCGGCTCCGCGATGAGCGCGCCCAGCGCCGGGACCGCGAGACGCAGGATCTCGCGGTTCAGGGTCGGCGCGGGCATGTCACGAGCCTAGGACCGAGCGGATGCCGGGGCGCCGCGCACCGGCATCCCGCACTCAGCGTGACAGCACGACGTCTGCGGCGTCGGCGACCGCGGCCACCTTGCCGGGCGCCGATTGGAACCCCCAGTACAGGTTCGTGTGCGCGGCGACGGCTTCGGGCGACGGAGCGCCCCACTCGGTCTTGTCGCCCGAGGTATGCGCGTCGCCGACGAGGATCGTGTCGTATCCGCGCGTGAAGGCGCCGTGGATCGTCGAGCGGATGCAGGCATCGGTCTCTGCGCCGGCGACGACGAGCCGGCCGACGCCGAGGCCGTCGAGCACGTCCTCGAGGTCGGTGCCTTCGAACGAGTCGCCGTGCTGTTTGCGCACGCGTGCCTCGCCGTCGGCGGGCACGAGGCGCTCGACGATCTGCCACTCGGGGCTGCCCTGCGGCATGCCCTCGTCGTCATGCTGCACCCACACGACCGGCACCGATTCGCGCCGTGCGCGATCGACGAGCGTCGCGATCTTCTCGATCACCGCCGTCGCCTGCCAGGCGGCATCCATCACGTCGTTCTGCACGTCGACGACCAGCAGTGCGGTCGCATCCCCCGCGTCTCGCGTTGACATCTCGTCCTCCTCGGATCTCGTGCTCCGAGCGTACGACGGGCCGCCGACATCGGTCCGAATCCCTCCCCGTCACCCAATGTTCTCTGGCGAAGGCGCCCGCCCGGACGCCTATCCTGTAACCATGACCGACGACCTCCTCCGCTCGGGTATCGAGCTGTCCGAGCTGAGTGCCGGCATCCGCCCGCAAGACGACTTGTTCCGTTACGTCAACGGCTCCTGGCTCGAGCGCACCGAGATCCCCGACGACAAGGCGCGCTGGGGGTCGTTCCACCTCATCGCGGAGCAGGCTGAGAAGGACGTCAGGGCGATCATCGAAGAGTCCACGGATGCAGGCCCCGGCACCGAGGCGCGCAAGATCGGCGACCTGTACGCGAGCTTCATGGACACCGAACGCATCGAGGCGCTGGGCGCGACGCCGCTCGCGGGCCAGCTCGCGCGCGTCGATGAGGTCGACTCGATCCCGGCGTTTCTGCGGCTGGTGGGGGCGCTCGAGCGCGAGGGCATCGGCGGCGTCTTCGGCACCTACATCGAGCCCGATCCCGGCAACCCCCAGCGCTACGTCGCGTTCATCGTGCAGGGTGGGCTGTCGCTCCCCGACGAGAGCTACTACCGCCTCGAGAACTTCGACCGCACGCGCACGGCGTTCCGCGAGTACGCCACGACGATGCTGACCCTCGCCGGCGCAGGCTACGCGGCCGCGCAGGCCGACCGCCTGTTCGCGCTCGAGACCGAGATCGCAAGCCACCACTGGGACAACGTCCGCAGTCGCGACGCCGTCGCCACCTACAACCTCCTGTCGTGGGACGAGTTGAACACCCTCGTCGGCGTCGACCTCGACCCATGGCTGGATGCCGTGGCCCCCGGTCACCAGGACGGCTTCGCCGAGGTCGACGTCAACCAGCCGGGCGCCCTCGAAGGCCTCGGGTCGTTGCTGACCGAGGAGCGACTCGAGGACTGGAAGGCGTGGCTGCGGCTCAAGGTGATCCGGGCATCCGCCGCGTTCCTCTCGAGCGACTTCGTCGCCGCGAACTTCGCGTTCTACGGCACGGAGCTGACGGGCGTTCCGGTCAACCGCGAGCGGTGGAAGCGCGGCGTCGGCTTCGTCGAGGCGGCGATGGGCGAGGCGGTCGGCAAGGTCTATGTCGAGCGTCACTTCCCGCCGGCGGCGAAAGAGGCGATGGACGAGCTCGTCGCGAATCTCATCGAGGCCTACCGCCAGTCGATCGAGGGCCTCGAGTGGATGACGCCCGAGACCCGCGAGCGCGCGCTTGAGAAGCTCGCCGCGTTCACCCCGAAGGTCGGCTTCCCCGCGACGTGGAAGGACTATTCGGCGCTCGAGGTCGACTCGGCCGACCTCATCGGCAACGTCCTGCGCGCGAACGCGTGGGAGCACGACCGCCAGCTTGCGAAGCTCGGCGCCCCGATCGACCGCGACGAGTGGTACATGACGCCGCAGACGGTCAACGCGTACTACAACCCGCTGATGAACGAGATCGTCTTCCCGGCCGCGATCCTGCAGCATCCGTTCTTCGAGCTCGATCGGGATGCCGCGGCGAACTACGGCGGCATCGGCGCCGTCATCGGGCACGAGATCGGCCACGGCTTCGACGACCAGGGGTCGGCCTTCGACGGCACCGGGGCGCTGCACGACTGGTGGACGGACGATGACCGCGCCGCGTTCGAGGAGCGCACGAAGGCTCTCATCGCGCAGTACGACGCTCTCGTGCCGCGCGGCATGGACGGCGAGCGGATGGCCGACGAGCACCACGTCAACGGCGCCCTCACGATCGGCGAGAACATCGGCGATCTCGGCGGCCTCGGCATCGCGCTCAAGGCGTACCGCTTGCATCTCGCGGCGCTCGGCGAGGACGGCGACGGCCCCGTGATCGACGGGTTCACCGGCATCCAGCGACTGCTCCTCAGCTGGGGTCAGATCTGGCAGCAGAAGGGGCGGGATGCCGAGACGATCCGCCTTCTCACGGTCGACCCGCACTCGCCCAACGAGTTCCGGTGCAACCAGATCGTCCGCAACGTCGACGAGTTCTATCGGGCGTTCGAGGTGACCGAGTCGGATGCCCTCTGGCTCGACGCCGACCAGCGTGTGACGATCTGGTGAGCGACACGCCGCCGCTACGACGCTCGCGCGCGCAAGAGCCGCGCGAGCAGTCCTCGCGCGCGGCCTATCGCGCGGGCATCCAGCCCGCCGGGGGAGCCGGGGGTCAGGGCGCTGCTGGCGCGACCGCTGCGCCCGCGTCGCGCCGGGCGGCCAGCGCCGACCGGGCAGTGCCCCGCCGCGCGTCGCTGCGCCAGCGCTCTTTCATCGGCACCCTCAAGGCGCTCGACGCGCTGTCGGCCTCGGGTGCGCGCGTGTCGGTGCGCGTGCTCGATCTCGACAGCGACGAGGACGTGCTCACGGGCGATGACCACCTCACCCTGCCGGTCGGCGGCCTCGGGGTCGTGCCCCTGCTCATCGAGGTCGCGGCGCAGATCGAGGCGGGAACGCTCGATTCCCTCCAGATCATCGAGCGCGGCTCGGTCGACCCGGTCGCCGTCGGCGGGCTCTGGCAGCACCTCGTCGCCCCCGCCCTGCCGGTCGGCGACCTCGCGGTGCTCGCGGCCGCGGCATCCGATGCGTCTGCCGCCAACGCGCTGCTCGCGAGGGTGGGGCTTGAGGCCGTCCGCGCCCGGATGGAAGAGATCGGACTCGAGAAGACGGCGCTCCTCGACGGATTCCGCGACGCGCGCGGCCCCGACGACGCCCCGCAGGTCGCGCTCGGCTCGGCGGGCGAGCTGGCGGCCCTGTTCGCCGCGATCGTGAACGCGCAGGTCGTTTCGCCCGCAGTCAGCGCGCAGGTCGGCGAATGGCTGAACCTCAACCAGGACCTCGCGCTCGTGGGAGCCGCCACCGCCCTCGACCCGTTCGCCCACGAGGACGACCGGCACCGCCTGCTCTTCGTCAACAAGACCGGCCGCGCCGACGGCATCCGAGCCGAAGCGGGCGTGATCGCCGGCCCCGGCGGCGGGGCTGCCTACGCGCTGCTCGTCGCGTTCGACGACCTTTCGATCGCGCACCGCCTGCGCGCGCACGAGGCGTTCCGCGCGCTCGGCGCCGACCTCATGGAGTACGTCGGCTGAGGCGTGTGGGTACCGACGCGAGGTCTCGATACGCCGCGCGCGGCTGCTCAGAAGACGATCGTGTGGTTGCCGTGGCGGATGACGCGGTCTTGCGCGTGCCACAGCACGGCGCGCGAGAGCACCTGACGCTCGACGTCGGCGCCGCGGCGGGCGAGCTCGGCCGATGACTCGGCGTGCGTGACGCGCACGGTGTCCTGCTCGATGATGGGCCCCTCGTCGAGGTCGCCCGTCACGTAGTGCGAGGTCGCACCGATGAGCTTGACGCCGCGCTCCTTGGCCTTCTTGTACGGCTCGGCGCCGATGAACGCCGGCAGGAACGAGTGGTGGATGTTGATGACGGGCACGCCCACGGCGTCCAGGAACTCAGGGGAGAGGATCTGCATATAGCGGGCCAGGACGACGAAATCGACGTTGCCGACGAGGAGCTTCAGAATCTCCGCCTCGGATGCCGTCTTGTCAGGCCCCGCCACCGACGGCACATGGAAGAACGGCACACCGAAGCTACGGACATCCTCCGCCGTCGTCGTGTGGTTCGAGATCACCATCGGGATCGTCACGGGCAGGTCACCCCGGCGGTGCCGCCACAGCAGGTCGAGCAGGCAGTGGTCCTGCTTCGACGCGAGGATCGCCATGCGCTTGGGCGTCGACTGGTCGGTCAGCTCCCACTCGAGGTCGAAGTCGGCGAGTGTGCGGTCGATCTCGGCCTCGATCGTCGGGCGGTCGGCCGCGAAGCCCTCGCGGTGGAAGACCACCCGCTGAAAGTACGCCCCGCCGCGGTGGTCGTCGGAGAACTGGTCGAACGCGACGATGTTCCCCCCGATGCGCGTGATCATCGCCGACACCGCGGCGACGATGCCCGGCTTGTCGCTGCCGTGCACGATGAGGCACGCGTGGTCGGCGGGCAGGTGGGCGTTGTGCACGGGAGGCATGGATCGATTCTGCCGGATGCCAGGCCAGCCCGGATGCTAGGCCGGCCGGATGCCGGGGCGCCGGCATCCGTCCGCTCAGTGGGCGCATATGGGGGGAATCAGCGCGGTATTCCCCGCGAACACGCCCACTGAAGGCGCCGGATGCACCTGGAGGGAGGAAATCAGGGGGTGATGATGATCTTGCCGGGCGCGTGCGAGCCCTCGAGCGCCGTGAACGCGGCGACGACCTCGTCGAGCGGGTAGGTCTCGGCGACCGGCAGCACGAGGTTACCGCGCCCGATGCGGTCGAGCAGGTCGGCGAGGTTTGCGGCCGTGCGCGCGGCGCGCTCGACGGGGTGCACGCCGAGCTGTTCGACGGCCTCGGAGCTTGCGACGGCGACCATGCGGTCGGCAGGGATGCCGAGGGCGACGCCGGCATCCAGCGCATCGCGCCCGTGCGTGTCGATCACGGCGGTGAAGGGACCGAGCGGCGCGAGCCGGTCGACCAGGCCCGGGCCGTACGTCACCGGCTCGACGCCGAGCGACCGCAGGAGGTCGGCGTTGCGCGGGCTCGCCGTGCCGATGACGCGCGCGCCCGCGGCGACGGCGAGCTGCGCCGCGACGAGACCGACGCCGCCCGTCGCGCCGCCGACCAGCACGGTGTCGCCCGCACCGATCGGGACCGTGACGAGGCACGACACCGCCGTGAGCCCGGCGACCCACAGGCCGCCCGCGACCCCGACCGGAACCTCCTCCGGCCGACGCGTGAGCTCGGATGCCGAGGCCACGACCCGCTCGGCGACCGCCCCCGCCGCGCGCCCCGCGACCTCGTCGCCGACCGTGATCGGCGACCCGTCCGCGTAGAGCGCACCCTCGCCGACGGCGAGGACGGTGCCGGCGAGGTCGCCGCCGATGCGGCGCGGGAAGGGCGCCTGCGACGGGACGAAACCGCTGCGCTGCTTGCCGTCGAACGGGTTGAGCCCCGCCGCGCGCACCCGCACCGCGACCTCCCCGGCCCGTGGTTCGCGGTCATCCACCTCGCCGATGTACAGGACCTCGGGTCCCCCGGTGGCGTCGTACAGGGCTGCGCGGGTCATGGCATCCTCTCTTCGAGCGATTCAGTGGGCTCGAACGTCGGGTATCTCGGCGACATTCCCGGCGAATGCGCCCACTGAACCGCCGCGGGGGGGCTCAGCGCACGCCGCGCATGAGCTTTAGCACCGGCTTTGCGGACACGAGCAGCAGCACGCCCACGGCGATCGCGATGAGGCCGAGGGTCGAGAAGTAGGGCACCTCGTCGTCGGGGTTGTAGAGGCTTCCGAGCTGGCCCGCGATCGCGGTGCCGAGCGACACCGACAGGAAGAAGAGCGCCACCATCTGGGTGTGGAACGCCTCCGGCGCGAGCTTGGTCGTGACCGACAAGCCGACCGGCGAGAGCAGCAGCTCGGCGACCGTGAAGACGAACAGGATGCCGACGATCGCCAGAATCGGCGTGCCGTTCGCGCCGGTGCCGGTGAAGGGCAGGAAGAGCAGGAACGCCGCGCCCATCACGATCGCCGCGAGCCCGAACTTCACGGGCGTCGCGGGTTGGCGTGAGCCGAGCTTCGTCCAGATCGCGGCGAAGATTCCGGACAGCACGATGATGAACACCGGGTTGATCGACTGCACCCACGGCACGGGCATCTCCCAGCCGAACAGGTCGCGGTTCAGGCGCTTGTCGGAGTACACGGTCAGCACCGTGAACTGCTGCTGGTACAGCGACCAGAATGCGACCGACGTCAGGAACAGCGGCAGGAAACCCCACACCCGGCTGCGCTCGTCGGAGCTCACGCGGCGACTCGTGAGGATGACGGCGAAGTACGCGATCGCGGCGACGATGACCGTGATGATCACGATCATCGCGAGGTTGTCGGCGCGGATGACGCCCACCAGCACGAGCACGACGATCAGCGCGACCGCGGCGATCGCGACGCCGATCATGAGCGGGTAGCGCTCCCGCGGCAGGGGGTTGGGGACGCGGCTCGCCTCTGCCGGAAGCTGCTTCCGCCCGAACGAGTACTGGATGAGCCCGGCGGCCATCCCGACCGCCGCGAGGCCGAAGCCCCAGTGGAAGCCGAGCGACGACTGCAGGAGCCCCGTCAGCAGCGGGCCGGCGAACGCCCCGAGGTTGATGCCGAGGTAGAAGAGCGAGAATCCGGCATCCCGCCGCGTGTCGTCGGGGCCGTACAGGGTGCCGACGACGCTCGTCGCGGTGGCTTTGAGGCCGCCCGAGCCGATCGCCACGAGCACGAGGCCGACTCCGACTCCCACGAACCCGGGCAACAGGGCGAGCGCGATGTGGCCCGCCATGATGACGGTCGCGCTGAGGAACAGCACGCGCTCCGCACCGAGCAGGCGGTCGGCGATCCACGCGCCCAGGATCGTCGAGAGATAGACCGCGCCACCGTACGCGCCGACGATGCCCGCCGCGACGCCCTCGTCGAGACCGAGGCCGCCCTGCGTCGCCGAGTAGTACAGGTAGATGAGCAGGATGCCCTGCATGCCGAGCTCGTGCGTGAGCTTGCCGAGCTCACGGGGATGAGCCAGACCGGCGCGGTCGAAGACGCGGTGCGGCGTCGCCTTCTCGAACTGGCCGAGGCGGCCTCCGGCCGGGTCAGCGCCGCGGCATCCGACTTCTCCCCCGCGCAGCTCGACGCGCGGCGGACCGCCGCGGACCGCGCGCTGCGCCAGCTTCGCGGCGCCCTCACGCCCGCGGATCGCCGCGCGCTCGCCGAGGCCGACGCCGAGCTCTACGACGAGCGCGGACTCTTCCGATGATCATCGACTCGTCGGCGATCGTCGCGCTGCTGCTCGAAGAGCCACACGCCGAAGAGATCGACCGCGTTCTCGTCATGCACGCGTCGAAGATGTCGGCGGCGACGCTCGTCGAGGTGCGGGCGGTGATCGGCGGTCGACTGGGGCCTGCGGGGCTGCGCGCGCTCGACGTGCTCCTGCGGACGTACGCGACCGAGATCGTCGCGTTCGACCCGGCACAGGCGGGCATCGCATCGGCCGCCTACCAGGACTTCGGCCGCGGCTCGGGCCACTCCGCCGGGCTGAACCTCGGCGACACGTTCAGCTACGCGCTCGCCCACGCCACGGACGAACCCCTGCTCTACGTCGGCGACGATTTCGCGCACACGGGTATCCGCTCGGCGCTCGCCGAGTTCGGCGGACGGTGACGGCCGCGGCGTAGTGTGGGCGGCATGAGCGACGTGCCACCGGGGATCGAGATCCGCACTCTGGAGACGGTCGAAGAGGTCTTCGCGGCGTGCGCGGTGCTCGACGAGGTCTGGGGCGGCGACCGCACCGGGATGCCCCCGAACCTGCTGCGCGCCCTCGAGCATGCGGGCAACTACGCCGTGGGGCTGTACGCGCACGAGGGCGCGGATGGCGGCGAGCGGATGATCGGGGCATCCGTCGCCTTCTTCGCGGCGCCCGGCGCGCGGTCGATGCACTCGCACATCACCGGCATCCTGGACGGGTATCGCTCGCAGGGTCTCGGGCGCCTGCTCAAGCAGCACCAGCGAGCCTGGGCGTTCGCACGGGATGTCGGGCACATCACGTGGACCTTCGACCCGCTCGTCGCGCGGAACGCCTACTTCAACCTCGCGGTGCTCGGCACGCGCGTCACGGAGTACCTCGTCGACCACTACGGAGCGATGGATGACGGGGTCAACCGCGGCGACGAGTCCGACCGGCTGATGGTGTCGTGGGCGCTCGCGGCGCCGGCATCCCCGCCTCGTGAAGAGGACGTCGTGACGACCGTCGAAGTTCCCGAGGACATCGAGGCGCTGCGGCGGGATGCCCCCGGCGAGGCCCTCGACTGGCGCTACCGCGTGCGCGAGGCGTTCCTCGGGCTCTACGACGACGGCTTCGTCGCCCGCGGGTTCGACCCGGAGCGCGGTTACCTCTTCGTGCGCGCGTAGCGCGCGAGGCCGGGGCGTGTGGCCGGCATCCCGCCCGCGTAACTTCGGAGATCTGCACATCCTCGGAGGAATCCCGCCGTCCTGCTCCGAAATACTGCAGATCTCCGAAGAACGGATGCCGGGCCTCCGCCTCCGTCCCTAGGCTGGCTGCGTGACCCGCATCGTCGACCTCAGCCACCGCATCCGAGCAGGCCTCGTGACCTACCCGGGGCTTCCCGCGCCCGTCATCACGCCGCACCTGACGCGCGAGGATTCGCGCGCAAACTACGCGCCCGGCACCGAGTTCGCAATGGATGTCATCACGATGATCGGCAACACGGGCACCTATCTCGACTCGCCGTTTCACCGCTACGCCGATGGCGCCGACCTCGCGGGGCTCGACCTCGCGACGCTCGTCGGCCTGCGGGCCGAAGTCTTCCACCTGACGGATGCCGGGGACGCCGGTCGTCGCGGCATCACGCCCGAGATGCTGGCCGATCGCGACGTCCGCGGCGCCGCCGTGCTGCTGCACACCGGCTGGGACCGGCACTTCGGCACTCCCGAGTACGGCATCGGGGCGCCGTTCCTCACGGGCGAGGGTGCGCAGTGGCTCATCGACGCGGGGGCGGTGCTCGTCGGGGTCGACTCGGTCAACATCGACGACACGTCGCCCGAGGCCGCGGGCGCGCGCCCCGCGCACACGCTGCTGCTCGGCGCGGGTGTGCACGTCGTCGAGCACCTGACGGGCCTGGGCGAGCTGCCGGCATCCGGTGCCCTCTTCACGGCCGCGCCACCGGCGGTCGAGGGCTTCGGGACGTTCCCCGTGCGCGCGTTCGCGCAGGTGCCGTGACCGCTGCTGGCGCTGCCTTCGCTTGCCCGTTCGTGAGGGAATGATGCGGCGGTAGCCGCGCGAACTGGCGAACGGGGCGCTCCGCCGCGGTGTCTGCGGCCGCCTCGGGTCGGCGATCCCGACGGGTTCGCGTTGTTCGCGTCATAGCCGCCTCCGGCGCGCGTCTCTGAGAGTGAAGACGATGCGAAGGAGGCGGGGCGTGAGGCGACTGCAGCGAGCGATTGCGGATGCCCGGCGCCCCCGTCGGCGCGGTACGCATGTGGCACTCGCCGCGCCGACTCCGCCGAGTCCGCCGCGCAGACGTGGTGCGCGCGGCGCCGGGGCGTAACCTGACCCCATGCCCATCGCTCGCCCCGCCGCGCCCGTGACCCTCGAGGCGATCGAGCTGCGGGTGCTGCACCTGCCGCTCGTGTCGCCCTTCACAACCTCGTTCGGCACCGAGACGGTGCGCGAGGTGATCGTCGTCCGTGTCCGCACGTCCGGCGGCGACGGGTGGGGTGAGATCGTGACACAGCAGGCGCCGCTCTATTCGAGTGAGTACACGCAGGGCGCGTGGGACGTCGCGCAGCGCTACCTCGCGCCGGCGCTACTGGATGCCGGGACCCTCGCCCCTGAGGACGTCGCCGGCACCCTCGCGCCCTTCGTCGGGCACCGGATGGTCAAGGCCGGGCTCGAACTCGCCGTGCTCGACGCGGCCCTGCGCGCCGAGGGGCGCCCGCTCGGCGAATACCTCGGCGCCGTGCGCGACCGCGTGCCGAGCGGGGTGAGCGTCGGCATCCAGCGCGATCCTGCGGCCCTTGTCGACACCGTCGGCCGCTACCTCGACGAGGGCTATGTGCGGATCAAGATCAAGATCAAGCCCGGTCGTGACGTCGCCGATACGGCGGCCGTGCGGGATGCCTTCGGCGCGATCCCCCTGCAGGTCGATGCCAACTCGGCCTACACCCTTGCTGACGCTGACACGCTCGCCGAGCTCGACCGGTTCGACCTGCTGCTGATCGAGCAGCCGCTGCAGGAAGACGACATCGTCGACCACGCGACCCTCGCCGCGCAGCTGAAGACACCCGTCTGTCTCGACGAGTCGATTGTCTCGGCGAAGGCCGCCGCCGACGCGCTGGCGCTGCGCGCGGCATCCGTCATCAACGTCAAGGCGGGCCGGGTCGGCGGGTACCTCGAGGCGGTTCGCGTGCACGACCTGTGCGCGGATGCCGGGGTGCCGGTGTGGTGCGGCGGCATGCTCGAGACCGGGATCGGGCGCGCCGCGAACGCCGCGCTCGCCGCCTTGCCGGGGTTCACGCTGCCCGGCGACGTGTCGGCGTCGAACCGCTTCTACACCCGCGACATCGTGACCGAGCCGATCGTGCTCGAGGACGGGCATGTGCGCGTGCCGACCGGGCCGGGGATCGGGGTCGAGATCGACCCGATCGCGCTCGACGACGCGACCGTTCTGCGGTCTGAGCTGCGGCGGTGACCGCGTGGGCGGGCGCATAACTCAGGCAAATCGGGCTTGTCGGCCGCAGGCCGGCCCCGCGCGGGCCATTCTGCCTGAGTTATGCGCCGCGATCGCCGGGGCACTGCTCGTACTCGCGACCGGGTGCGCGGCGACAGACCCGACCCCCGCCCCGTCCGGGCTGCCGGAGGGTGTCACGGTCGCGGTGACGCAGCTGCGGTCGGACGTCGCCGACCGGCAGGCGCAGGTGCAGGTGCGCAACGATTCGGATGCCGCCGTGATGATCGGCGCGGTACGCGTCGACGATCCGCGGTTCACCGGCCCGGCGACCCGCGTGGTCGATCGCACGTCGACTCTCGCCCCCGGCGCGACGGTCAACGTCCGCGTGCAGCTCGCGACCGTCGACTGCACCGTGCCCGACGAGGCAGCGGCGACAGTCACGATCGACTATGCCGTGGGCGCGCAGATGGGTTCGGGCACGGCCGCCGCTCCGGAGGTGTTCCCGTTCCTCGCGGCCCTGCACCGCCGCGAGTGCGTCGCGCTGCACGCCGCGGATGCCGCGGAGATCTCCTTCGGCCGCTTCACCCCGTCAGCGGTGGGCGCGCCCGCCATGCTCGAGGTGCAGCTGAAGCCGGGCATCGGCGGCGGCGATCTGACACTCGTCGATGTGCGCGAGACGAACCTGCTGACGTTCACCGGGGTGGCCCGTGGTGCGTTCCCGGTCGGCGCCGTCGTCACGCCGATCAGCTCTCCGCAGAGCGTCGATCTCCCGCTGCTGCCGGCGCGCTGCGACCCGCACGCGGTACAAGAGGACAAGCGCGGCACCGTTTTCACGCTCGACGTCGAGATCGACGGCGAACCCGGACAGTTCACCCTCGCGGCAGATCCCGACCTGAAGGCACAGATCCTCCGCTGGGTGACCTCGTGGTGCGGCTACGGCTGAGCCGCGGTCACGCCCCGCTCGCGTCGGGATGGCTCGCCGCCGCGAAGGCGGCGCCGATCTGCTCGGCGCGCTCGAGGCCGCTCGAAGCCTCCACTGGCGCGGTCCCAGTCGCGCCACCCTCCGCAGAAGCGCCACCCGCGGATGCCGTGGCCTCCTGCCGGATGCCCTGCGCGATCCCGCGCCCCGTCGCCTGCCCCTGGATGACCTGGCGCAGGTCGATGCCCGTCGCCGCCTCGATCGCGTCGAAACTCGCGCGCAGGCTCGATGCCGACTCAGCCGCGATGTGCGACGACGCGCCCTCGCCGCCGAGCACGGTGATCTGCCCGACCTTGTCGAAGCCGCGTGCGAACTCGGTCATCATCGGCACGAGCGCCTCGAGGGCCCGCTGGGCGAGCAGCGCCTCCTGGTTCTGCGACAGCGCCCGGGCCTCCGCCTCGATCGCGGATGCCCGCGCCTCGCCCACGAGCCGCACCGCGTCGGCCTCGGCCTGCGCGCGCAGGCGCGTGGCCTCCGCCTCCTGCGCCGCGATTTGGGCGCGCGCCTCGGCGGCCTTGACCTCGCCGTACGCCGCGGCATCCGCTGCGCGCTGGCGTTCGTAGAGCGACGCGTCGGCGACCTTCTTGATGTCGGCATCGAGCTGCGCCTGCTTGTTCTCGGCGCCCTGCAGGAGGACCGCCTGCTCGCGCTCGGCGCGGGCGAGGGCCTCGGCCTGCTCAGCCTCGGCGCGGGCCCGGCCGACCTCGGCGGCGGCAGCGGCGGAGTTCTTGTCGAACGCGGTCTGCTCGACGAGGTTCGCCTCGTCGGTCGCGATCTGGCGGGCGCGCACTTCGCGCGCGGCGTTGATGCGGGCGACCTCGGCCTCGCGGCGCACGCGCTCGACCTCGGTCGCGCCGAGGGCGTCGATGTAGCCGTTCTTGTCAGTGACACCCTGGATCTGGAACGAATCGAGGATGAGTCCCTGCGCGAGCAGGTCGCTCTTGATGCCCTCGGCGATCTGGTCCGACAGCTTCTGCCGGTCCTTCATGAGCTGCTCGACCGTCAGCGTCGCGACGACGCCGCGCAGCGCGCCCTCGAGCTGCTCGGTCGTGAACTGCTCGATGGCGCCGTCCTGCGACAGGAACCGCTCCGCCGCCCGCCGCACGAACTCGGGGTCGGACCCGATCTTCACGAGCGCGACGCCCGAGACATTGACCGTGACACCGTTGGATGCCTGGGCCGTCGGCTCCATCTTGATCTGCCGCGCCCGCAGCGAGATCATCTCGGCGCGCTGGGTCAGGGGGTTCACGAGCGCGCCGCCACCGGTGATCACCGAGATGCGCGACGAGGCGCCGTCGGCGCCCTTCTGGCTCTTTCCGACGATGACGAGAGCTTGGTCTGCTTTCGCGACCTTGTACCAGGCACGCACCATGATGAGCACGAAGATCAGCAGCACGATGGCTGCGACCACGATCAGCCCGATGAGAAAGATGATGCCGCCGGCGGTGAAGATGTCCACGGACACACTCGCTTCCTTGTCGATGTCTTTCGACCGTATCGGGTTCTAGGCTGGATGCCATGACCACGCCTCCGTATCAGCCGCCGCAGCCTCCCCAGCAGCCCCCGTATCCGCCGCAGCCGCCGGTGGGAGCCTACGCGCCGGCGCCGCCGCTGAACCCGGCCGATGAGCGGCTCTGGGCGACCCTCGTGCACGTGGGCGGCATCTTCTTCGGATTCATCCCCGCGCTGGTGGTCTACCTCGTGCTGAAGGACCGCGGTCCGTTCATCCGCGCCCACTCGGCAACGGCATTGAACTTCCAGCTCACCATGCTCATCGCGCAGGTGGTCTCGGGGTTCCTCTGGTTGCTGTTCATCGGCATGTTCCTGACGCTCGCGGTGTCGATCGTGACGGTGATCTTCTCGATCATCGCTGCGGTCCGGGCGAACCGCGGCGAGTGGTACACCTACCCGCTGTCGATCACGTTCGTCCGCTGACGGGGGATCAGCGCGGCGCGACGATGGTGCGTAGCGTGCGATCGGCGACCGTCACGCTCAATCGCTGACCCCAGGAGAGCGAGATCCGGTCGTCCTCGACGCCGTCGCCGAACGCGACCAACCGGTCGGACTCGACGCGCAGGCTCAGCTCGCCGGCATCCAACCGACCTGCGATGAGGTCGGCGCCCGTGCTGGGCGAGGGCCAGGGCTCGCGCACGAACCACGCGAGCGAGCGATCGGTGGGCGCGGGCAGCGCCATCCGTGGCGCTTGGATGCGGGCGATCGAGGAGCACCAGCCGGTCGCGCCCGTGCCGGTTCCGACGATGACGCCCGACGATGACTGCCGCTCGTGGCGCGCGGCGACGTCCAGCGTGTAGCGCGCCGACTGGTGCCCGATCTGTCCGATCATGACCTCGTTGAGCGCTGTCAGCGACTGACCGTCGTCGGTGCGGACCTGCACCATCGTCCGCTCGCACACCGGCGCGGCACCCGCCTGTGCGGCCTCGGCGAGCGCGACGCCCCGTGCCGGTGTGTGCGGCACGAGCACTCCGGCGTTGATGCCCGGCAGGGGATCGATGCCGATGACGGGCTGCGCGCCCAGGTACTTCGCCGCGTTGGCGACGAGCCCGTCCTGCCCGACGACGAGCACGACGTCGTCGGGCTCGAAGACGAACCGGGCCAGCTCGCTGCGCTCGACCGATGCGCGCCGCCACTCGAGGGGGATGCCGGCGGCCACCTCCGCGAGCGCGGCGCGGGTGCGTTCGTGCCGCTCCTCGACGGCCTCGAGGCTCTGCCCGCGCTGATCGAGGAAGAAGGCGACCTGACCTCGGGTGCCGTGCCGGGCGAGCAGCTCGGTGAACTCACTCGCCCGGTGCACGACGACGGCGCGCGGCGCGGCCATGTCAGTTGCTCCCGCCGCGGACGCCGAGTCGGCCGAGCAGGTCGGTCAGCAGGTCGGGCGTGATGGTCAGGTTCTGGATGTCCGGCAGGTTCCCGGCCAGTTCGCGCAGCGCCAGCGCGGTGTGCACCTCGACGGGAACCTCGCGAAGCGCCGCCAGGCGGGCGCGCTCAGCGGCGCCGGCCGCTTCGCCCAGCACGCGGTCGGCGTCTGCCTTGGCCTGAGCGTTCGTGCGGATGCGCTTCGCGTCGGCTTCGACGGCGATCGAGGCCGTGAGGGCAGCCTGCTCGGCTTCGAGCCTGGCGTTCAGACCCTTCGCTTCGACGAGCTCCTGCTGCCGGCGGGCGAGCTCGACCTGGTTCGACAGCTCGTTCTCGCCGATCGCCGCCTCACGCTCGACGGCCAGGGCGCGGCGGGCGAAGGTCGCCTTGTCGGCATCCTGCTGGATCGCCTCGCGCGCGGGCGTCTGCAGGGCGCGCTCGACGTCCGGCTCGGCTCGCAGCGGCGAGAAGCGCACGCCGACGATCTGGATGCCGAGGTCGGTCAGCCGCGTGTCGTTCGCGAGCATCGCGGTCGCGGCGGCGCCGAGTTCGGCGAGGTCGGCACGCAGCGCGCTGTCGAGGGTGCGCGGCTGGAGGAGGTGCACGACGGCGGCGGTGGTCGCGCCGTGCAGGGGCGCCGCGATCGCATCGAGCGGCTGTTCGGCCCACGCGCCGGTCCACAGGTCGATCGAGAAGTCGACGCGGCGGGCCGCGAGCTCGGGATCGACGATCCGGTAGGTGGCCGTCGTCGGAGCAGACAGCTGCTGCAGGTCGGCGGTACGCAGGGCCACGACGACGGACAGCTCGCGGTCATCGAGCGGCACCTCGCTGATCGCGGCGTCGAGGGGGCGGAACCAGAACGTCTGCCCAGTGCCGGTGTGGCGGGTTTCCCCGCGGCGCAGGTGAGTGACGTGCATGGTGGGGGTCGTGCTCAGGTGCCGCACGAAGGGGCGGGCGGTGATGGTGGCCATGGCATCCTTCTCTCTCGTTAGTGTCAGTTAGACGATAACTATCCATTTGCTTATCGTCAAGATGACGATTTCAGGTAGGCTGTCCTCGTGGAGCCTTTCTCGTTCGCGGTCGCCGCCGACCTCGTCGTGCTGACGATTCGGGGTCGCGCGCTCCACGTCCTCCTCGTCGAACGCGGCATCGAGCCGCACGCCGGCATGTGGGCGCTGCCGGGCGGTTTCGTGCTCGACGACGAGGACCCCGAGGAGACCGCCTACCGCGAACTGGCAGAAGAGACCGGCGTGAACTCGGGCGTACACCTCGAGCAAGTGCGCACCTACGGCGCGCCCGGCCGCGACCCGCGAGGCCGCGTCGTGTCGGTCGCGTGGCTCGCGCTCGCGCCCGACCTCGCCGAGCCGTTCGCGGGATCGGATGCCCGCTCGGCGCGGTGGTGGCCGGTCGCCGAGGTCGAAAGCGGCGCGCTGCCGCTCGCGTTCGACCACGTCGCGATCTTCGCGGATGCCGTGGAGCGCGCCCGCGCGAAGCTCGAGTACTCGGCGCTCGCGATGGCGTTCTGCCCGCCCGAGTTCACGATCGCGCAGCTGCGCGCGGTCTACGAGGCCGTCTGGGGCGCGCCCGTCGACCCGCGCAACTTCCACCGCAAGATCACGGGGGCGGCAGGTTTCGTCGAGCCCACCGGCGAGGTTGTGCGCGACGGCGGGCGCCCGGCGCAACTCTTTCGCCGAGGCCCGGTCGGCCAGCTGCAGCCGCCGTTCACGCGCCCGGAGGGGTGATCCGCTCAGCCCTCGAGCGGGCGGCGCGCGACCAGGAGCAGGTGTGTGTCGGGCCAGTCCACCGGCTCGCCGTCGAGATCGACGAGGGATGCCGCGGGCGCGAACCGGTTCGCCACGAGCCAGTCGTTGCGCCACGGCCCCGAGCGCTCGTCGATCTCGAGCCCGACCGACGCGATGAGCTCGCGCCAGTGCGACCACGACAGGGCGCAGAACCGTTCGTGCATCTCCGACAGCCAGTTGCGGGTGTACGAGACCGTTTCGAGGAACTCCATGGCATCCGCGAGGCGCAGCTCGATCGTCCGCTCGTCGATCACGCGGTAGTCCCAGGCCGCGCCGCTGAGCGCACGGAAGTCCTGCGCGAACTGTGCGACGCGGCTGCCGACGGGAAGCGCGTCGAGGTACGCGGCGATCTCGTCGTTCGAACCGCGCAGCTCGCGTGCGGGCGTGGTGACGTCACTACCGTGCATCCGCAGTCGCACGAGCCGGTCGGGATCGGCGGGTCCGCAGACATCCGAGTTGATCCACACGCCGTCGGGCATCGTGTGCGCGGCGATGGCGCGCGCGAAGGCCTCGAGCGACGGCATCCCCTCGCCGTACGAGTAGATCTCGTGGGTCAGCGCGAAGCTCAGCGTCGTCGCGATGCTGCGGTCGGGAAACAGTCGCCCGGCGAGGATGTTGCGACGATAGAAGAAGGTGTTCGGGTTGGCGAACGCGCCCGCGGACTTCTTGTGCTCGCACGCGGCGAACAGGTCGGGAGCGACCTCGACGCCGATGAGGTCGGACTCGGCGAGCGCGGGGTCGCGAGAGGCGAGCTCCAGCATGGCGCCGGTCGCGCAGCCGAGGTCCGCGATCCGCCCGGGCACGATCCAGGGTCGCGCCTGCGCCCATTTGCGCTCCGCGGCATCCTCGAAGGAGCGGCTGTAGGTGCGATAGTCGCGCGTCTGGGTGAGACCGGCCTCGTCGCCGATGATCGGGTCGGCGGCGATCGCTACGGCCTGCGCGGCCAGGGCGTAGCGATCCACGATGTCGAGGCTCGCCGGGTGGGCATCCGCGCGCCACGCGTCCGACCCGGCCATCAACTCGTCGAGCAGCTCCCACGGCGTGCGAGGGGAGGCCGGATGCCCGTGCTCCATCGGGGCGATGCGATAGCCCAGCGCCCGGTACATCTCGGCGACCTGCGGCGTCGAGGTCGCGACGACCGCGGTGGCGGGGCTCGGGACGACCTGCTCCGCCGTCGCGTACGCGATCTCTTTCAGGGTGATCTCGGCAAAGCGGGGTGTCGGGGCGACGTCGACGACCGGCACGACGATCGACGGGATGTGCTCGACGTGCGCGAGGATCTCGATCGCGGCCTCGCGCCGATGCGCGGGGAAGGGATTGCGACGGGTGCCAGCGTGGTTGGCGCTCGTGACCGCCCACACCACGACGGCATCCGGTGCGACCGCGATCGGCTCGCCGGCCTCGTCGCGTACCCGGCCGGCCAGCAGGTCGTGCAGATACGCGGCCTGAAACCGGGTCAGCAGGTGATGGCGGCCGGGAACGATGACGTGCTGGATGCCGGGGCGGGGTGCGCTCACCCGTCCCACGTTAGGCCCGACCCGCCCCTCGACCGGGCGCCGCACCCGGGCTAGAGTCGACGGATGCCTGCCGTCACCCGGGTGCCGCTCGGCGCCACCACCGCGCCCAATGTCGTCCTCGGTCTCATGCGCATCGCGGAATCGTCCGACGACGAGGTGCGCACGCTCGTCAGCGCCGCGCGCGACGCGGGCATCGACTTCTTCGACCACGCCGACATCTACGGGCCAGGCCTGCACGACTGCGAGCGCCGGTTCGCCGAAGCCCTGCGCCTGACTCCGTCGCAGCGCGCCGAGATCACGATCCAGTCGAAGGCCGGCATCGTGAAGGACGGTCCGTACTTCGACTTCTCCTACGACCACCTCGTGCGGTCGGTCGAGGGCTCGCTCGAGGCGCTCGACACCGACTACCTCGACATCCTGCTGCTGCACCGCCCCGACGCGCTCGTCGAGCCGGACGAGGTCGCGCGCGCGTTCGACCACCTCGAGCAGAGCGGCAAGGTGCGCGCCTTCGGCGTCTCGAACCACACGCCGCGCCAGATCGACCTCCTCCGCACCGCGCTGCGCCAGCCGATCGTCGCGAACCAGATCCAGCTGTCCATCCCGCACGCCCCCGCGATCGCGCAGGGCGTGGATGCCAACGTCGCCGGCGACGCGCAGTCGGTCACCCTCGACGGCGGCGGCATCGTCGACTACTGCCGCGTGAACGGCATCACGCTGCAGGCGTGGTCGCCGCTGCAGTCGGGGACGGATGCCGGGGTCTTCCTCGGCTCGGATGCCTACCCCGAGCTCAACGCCGTCATCGACCGGCTCGCCGCGCAGTACGACGTGCCCGCGCTCGCGATCGCGACGGCGTGGATCACCCGGCATCCGGCGGGCATCCAGGTCGTCCTCGGTACGACGACGCCGGCCCGGGTGACCGAGGCGGCGCTCGGGTCCGACCTGCCGCTCACCCGCGCGGAGTGGTACGAGCTCTTCCGCGCCGCCGGGCACCGGGTGCCCTGAATCCTCGCCGGGCGCGAACACTAGACTTGGGGGATGCCGACGGCTTTCGTCCGCGGCATCCGTTCTTCTCCTCGCGTTCGCGATCCCGACCATTTGGAGCCACCTGTGGCCGAGCAGTCCCGCCTCGACAAAGTCATCGCCCTCGCCCGCCACCGCGGGTTCGTCTTCCAAGCGGGCGAGATCTACGGCGGATCGCGGTCGGCGTGGGACTACGGCCCGCTCGGCACCGAGCTCAAGGAGAACATCCGCCGCCAGTGGTGGCAGACGTTCGTGCGCGGTCGCGGCGACATGGTGGGCCTCGACTCGTCGATCATCCTGCCCAAGCGCGTGTGGGAGGCATCCGGTCACGTCGCGACCTTCACCGACCCGCTCGTCGAGTGCCTGCAGTGCCACAAGCGCTTCCGCGCCGATAACCTCATCGAGGACTTCGAGGCGCGCAAGGGTCGCACGGCCGAGAACGGGCTCGCCGACATCCCGTGCCCGAACTGCGGCACGAAGGGGCAGTACACCGAGCCGAAGGCGTTCTCGGGGCTCGTGAAGACCTACCTCGGCGTCGTCGACGACGAGTCGGGGCTGTACTTCCTGCGGCCCGAGACGGCCCAGGGCATCTTCGTCAACTTCTCGAACGTGCTGACCGCGTCGCGCAAGAAGCCGCCGTTCGGCATCGGCCAGGTCGGCAAGGCGTTCCGCAACGAAATCACGCCGGGTAACTTCATCTTCCGCACGCGCGAGTTCGAGCAGATGGAGATCGAGTTCTTCACGCCGCCCGCGGATGCCCAGGAGTGGTTCGAGCACTGGGTAGCCGCGTGCTGGGACTGGTTCATCGACCTCGGCATCGACCCCGAGAACATGCGCCAGTTCGACGTTCCCGAGGAGGACCGCGCGCACTACTCGGCGGGCACGATCGACGTCGAGTACCGTTTCGGCTTCCCCGGCAAGGAGTGGGGCGAGCTCATGGGTATCGCCAACCGCACCGACTTCGACCTGTCGTCGCACACCGAGGCATCGGGTCAGTCGCTGACGTTCTTCGACCAGGCATCCGGCGAGAAGTACACGCCGTACGTGATCGAGCCCTCGTTCGGCCTGACGCGGTCGATGATGGCGTTCCTCGTCGACAGCTACCGCGAGGAGGAGGTGCCGAACGCGAAGGGCGGCACCGACACCCGCACGGTGCTGCGGCTGGACCCGCGCCTCGCGCCGGTGAAGGTGGCGGTGCTGCCGCTCTCGCGCAACGAGAACCTCTCGCCGCTCGCCCGACAGGTCGCCGATTCGTTGCGTGGCCAGGGCTGGAACGTCGACTTCGACGACGCTGGCGCCATCGGCCGCCGCTACCGCCGTCAGGACGAGATCGGCACCCCGTTCTGCGTCACGGTCGACTTCGACTCGCTCGAGGACGACGCCGTGACGGTTCGCGACCGCGACACGATGGCCCAGGAGCGGGTCGCGCTGGATGGGCTGGTCGGCTACCTCGCCGAGCGCCTGCGCGGGGCCTGACCCCCGGGGCTGGGGCCTGACCCGGGGCGGGGCTGGGGGCCAAGGCATCCCATGTCACCGACACAGGAAATGTCACCTGGACAGGACGGATGCCCGGGGAACCGTCCTGTGTCGGTGAGATCTCCTGTGTCTGTGATGCGGGTCAGCCCTTGGCGGCGGCCTTCGCGGCGCGCTTGAACTCGCGCACCTTCGTGAGCGACTCGGGCGAGACGATGTCGGCGACCGAGCGGAACGAGCCCGCGTCGCCGTAGGGGGCGGATGCCTCGCGCCACCCCGCGCCGTCGAAACCGTACTGCTTGCCCAGCAGCGCCAGGAAGATCTTCGCCTTCTGCTCGCCGAATCCGGGCAGGGCCTTGAGGCGCTTCAGCACCGTCGGGCCGTCGGGCGAACCCTGCGTCCCCTCCGCCGGTCGAGTCCACAGCGCCGCGGCATCCCCGCCCCAGTCGTCGACGAGCGCCTGGCAGAGCGACTGCACGCGCGCGGCCATTGACCCCGGAAAGCGGTGCACGCCCGGCGTCTCCTTGAAGACGGATGCCAGGGTGTCCGGGTCGTAGCCCGCGAGCGCCGCGGCATCCAGCGATCCCGTGCGCTGCTCGATCTTCAGCGGCCCGGTGAACGCGGTCTCCATCGCGACCTGCTGGTCGAGGAGCATGCCGACCAGCAGCGCGAGCGGATTGTCGGTCAGCAGTTCGTCGGCAGCGGCGTCGTCGGTGATGTGGAGGGCCATGGCATCCATCGTCGCACTCCAGCCGTGCGATCGTCGCCCCGGCTCCTGACGCAACTGCACGGCGGCGCGGGCGACACGCCGGGCTCGGGTGGCCGCACGGCGGCGTGTCGGGCGCCGGACCTTGCAGTTCCGGTCGGGCACCCCCAGGCGATATCATGCTGATATGGATGCCATAGTGCGCGAGTTGCGCGAGCGGGCTGGGCTCAGCCAGTCGCAGCTCGCCTCGCGCAGTGGCGTTGCGCAACCGAACATCGCCGCCTACGAGTCCGGGCGGCGCAAGCCGTCGGCGGAGATGGTGGAGAGGTTGCGGTCGGCCATGCGGCCTTTGCCGCGTGAGGCTCTCGAGCGACACCGCGACGAGCTCAAGGTGATCGCGGCGAGGTACGGCTTGAGCAACGTGCGCGTTTTCGGCTCTGTTGCCGAGGGCACGGACACGGCTCACAGCGACCTGGACATCCTCGTCACGCGCGCAGACGAGGTCGGATTGCTGGCGATTGCAGAGTTCACCCTCGCCGCTGAACAACTGCTCGGCGTGCCCGTCGACGTGGTCACCGACGGCGGACTCCCCGCTGATCATCCGATCCTTCGATCAGCGGTGGCCGCATGAACGAGCGGGACGAGCGGTCGCTGCGGGAAATCGTGCGACTGTGCGACAACGGTACGAGGCTCGCGGGCCGTGGTCACGAATGGTACGTCTCGGATGAACTCAATACGCCGGGCCTTGCGGCCGAGTCGATGATCGTCAAGATCGGCGAGAACGTCGCGCGAATGAGCGAAGAGACGATCGCCGCGTACCCGCACCTGCCCTGGTCGAGCATGAAGCGCATGCGCGATCGGCTCGCGCACCACGACGAGGCGACCGACTACGGCGCCGTGTGGGCGACGCTCACCGTCGACCTTCCGCGTGTGCGCGCGGCGGTCGCCGCGCTCGTTTCCGACGCGGCCGACGGCTGACGCAACTGCAAGGCGGCGGGGGCGACACGCCGGGGTCGGGTGGCCGCACGGCGGCGTGTCTGGCGCCGGACCTTGCAGTTGGGGCGCGGGCGGGCCCGATGACGCCCCCGAGTGGCGGGTGGGAGGATGGACGGGTGTCCCAGCAGCCGCCCGCCGAGCAGCACCCCGTCGAGCAGTCGCCCTCCGAGCATCCGCCCGCCGCGCCGTCGCCGGCCGATCGGCCGGAGCCGGATGCCGTGGCGCGGGCCCGCGCGACGCGGGTCGTCGTCGTGGGGGGCGGCGTCGCGGGACTGGTCGCGGCGCTCGAGTGGGCGAGGATCGGTGCGACGGTGACGGTGCTCGAGGCGTCCGACCGATTCGGCGGGGCGGTCGAGACGGTGACGCTCGACGGCCTGCCGGTCGACCTCGTCGCCGATGCCCTGCCGCACCGCGCCGCGGCTCACGACGCCGCGGCGCGCGGCGCCCCCGCGATCGACGCCCTGCTCGACGAGCTCGGCCTGCGGGAGCTCATCGAGCCGGCGGCCCAGAACCCCGTGTGGGTTGTGGGCGCGGGCGGCACCTCGGATGCGGCACCGCTGCCGACGGCATCGGTGCTGGGCATCCCCGCGAACCCGTGGGCCGACGACGTGCGGCGCATCATCGGGTGGCGCGGCGCGTGGCGCGCGTATCTCGACCGCCTGCGGCCGCCGCTCACGATCGGGCACGAGCGCAGCCTCGGCCGGCTCGTCCGCACGCGCATGGGCGACCGCGTCGCCGACCGACTCGTCGCGCCCCTCACGCGCGGACTCTACGGCGTGGAGCCCGACGACATCGACGTCGAGATCGCGGCACCAGGACTGAGCACCGCACTCACCCGCACCGGGTCGCTCGCGGGCGCGGTCGCAGCCCTTCTGCCGGACGACCCCACCGACCACGCTCCCACGCGCGTGACGCTGCGCGGTGGCCTCGCCGCGCTTCCGGGCGCGCTCGTCGCGCGCCTGCGCGACCTCGGTGCGCAGCTGCGAACGGATGCCGAGGTGGTCTCGCTCGCGCGGTCGGGCGGCGCCTGGGCGGTCGGCGTCTCCAGCGAGTCTGCCGGCGAACATGCCCCCGACCCGCTTGCCGCCGATGTCGTCGTGATGGCCGTCGGCGGCGCCCCGGCATCCGGGCTTCTCGCGGGTGCGGGCATCGACGTTCCCGCCCCATCCGTGCGGCTCCGCGACGTCGTGACGCTCGTCGTCGACGCTCCCGCGTTGGATGCCTCGCCGCGCGGCCGCGCGGTCTACCCGATCGCCGCGTCGTTGGCGATCGCGCCCGCCGCCGCGGTCGCGCTCGTCGACGCGACCGCCGACTGGCCGTGGCTCGCCGCCGCGGCGGGGCCGGGGCGCCACGTGCTGCGGGTTTCACTGACCCCCGCAGACAGCGCCGCAGCCGCCATCGCCGCTACCCCCGTCGCATCCGATGCCAACACCGACACCGTCCTCACCTCCGCCGCCCGCGCGGCCGAGCACCTCCTCGGCGTCGAGCTCGGCGAGCCGCGAGCCGCCGCCCACCGCCGCATCGCGCTCGAGCTCCCGGCATCCGCCCTCGACCACGCCGCGCGCACGGCCGATGTCCGGCGCGCGGCAGCCCGGCATCCGGGCCTGTCGATCGTCGGCGCATGGATGTCGGGGAGCGGCCTCGCGCAGGTCATCGCCGATGCGATCGCCGAGTCCGACCGGGTGCGCAGCGCCGTCCTCTGGGGTCGTCCGCGCTGGCCCCGCGCCGATCACGGGGCCGACGAATAGCACTGCTCGCGCGCCCGCGCAACCGTGGATGCCGCGAACGGCATACAGGGTTACCCTTGAGGAAAGCCAGGACCGTCACACCGTCGAATCGAGCGTGGGGAGCACCATGAGAGGCAAGATCGGAATCGTCGTGGGGCTCGCCGCGGGGTACGTGCTCGGGTCGCGCGCCGGCCGCGAGCGCTACGAGCAGATCAAGGCCGGTTACCTGAAGCTGTGGAACACCGCTTCGGTGCAGAAGCAGGTCGCGAAGGCGAAGGATCTCGGCAAGACCGCCGCTCTCGCCCTGCCGAGCGCGCTGTGGGATGGCGCCGTCAAGGTCACGAAGGCGGCGACGAAGAGCGGTACGCCCGGACAGAAACTGGATGCCGCTGTCAAGGCCACGAAGGACTCGGCCGACGACGTCGAGCGCGCCGCGAAGAAGACCGCGGCCGAGGTGGGGAAGACCGCCGACAAGGCCGCCACCGACGCGAAGCGCACGGTGAGCAAGGCCGCAGCCGACGCGAAGAAGGCGCTGGACGACTGACATGACTACGCCTCGCGGATTCCGCGATCGCGCCGACGACAGCCTTTTCACGCTGCTCGGCGAGGTCCCCGAACTGGTGCGCAACCTCGTCGTGGCCGAGATCGACTCCGCCAAGACGTGGGCCAAGAGCGCGGGCAAGCAGGCGGGCATGGGCGGCGTGTGGTTCATCGTCGCGCTGTTCCTGCTCTTCTGGACGATCCCCGCGATCGGCGCGTTCACGATCATCGGCCTCGCGTCGTGGATGCCGGCGTGGCTGTCGGCGCTGATCGTCATCGTCGTGTTGCTGGTGTTGGCCGCCGTCGCGGCGTTCCTCGGCATCCTGCGGTTCAAGAAGCTCAGTCGCGGCAATCCGGCGAAAGCGATCGCCGTCGACGCCCGCATCGTGAAGGACGTGGCAGATGAGTATTGAGATTCCCGTTCCGCGTACCGCGGTGTCGCTGGGGATCGTCGATCCCGTCGAGAAGGCCCGGGCAGAGCTCAAGGCGGCGCTCGCGGCGATCGAAGAGAAGACGAACGTGCCCAAGCGCGTCGCGCGGGCGACCGAAGGCGCCGTGACGAGCGCGCGCGGGTTCGCCCGGCGCAATCCTCCCGCCGCGACGGCAGCCGTCGTCGGCGCCGCCCTCGCCGTGGGCGCGGCCGTGTGGGGGATCGTCCGCCTGTACACGCGCTGACCGAGGCGGCTGCAGACCGTACCCCGGACGAGCCCCGGCCGCCGGGGGTATGCTCAATATGAGGCAGCGGCGACGAAGCGAGAGCTGCCGACCTGCCGACCCGAACGACGCAGCACATCCGTCGCGGGCCGGACAAGGTCGGAGGCGCGATTCCGTGCATCCGACGGGCACCACGAGAGTCGAGCATGAACACAGATCCGCCGCACGCCGCGGCCGCCAAGCCCCTCAAGGGGTGGCGTGTGCTCGTTCCCCGCGGTGGCCCGTGGGGCGACTCGGTCGCCGGGACGCTCCGCGCGCAGGGAGCCGTTCCGGTGATCGCGCCGCTCATCAACTTCGCACCGTCGACAGACCAGGCGACCCTCGAGGCGGCGCTCGCCGACCTCGCAGCGGGAGCGTTCGACTGGGTCACGCTCACGAGCGCGACGACGGTCGACGTGCTGTACGCCTACCGCGCGCAGATCCCCGCGTCGACGCGCGTCGCCGCCGTCGGCGAGACGACTGCCGCCGCCCTCACTGCCGTCGGATACCGGGTCGACCTGCTGCCCGACGATGACAACTCCGCCGCCGGGATGGCCGAGCAGCTCATCGAGCTCGAACCCGAGCCCCGCCGCATCCTGACGCTGCGGAGCGAGATCGCCAAGCCCGTCCTCACGCGCCGGCTCACCGACGCAGGTCACGACGTGCGCAGCGTCGTCGCGTATCGCACAGTCGGTGTGCCGGTCACCGAGCGCATCGCCCACGACGTCGAGAACGGTCGCATCAACGCGATCCTCGTCACCAGCGGATCGGTCGCCGAGCAGGTGCGACTGCAGTTCCCCGAGATTCCGACGTCGACCGTGATCGCCGCGATCGGTCCGCGGACGGCGAAGGATGCCCGTCGCGCTGGCCTCGGCGTCAACGCGGTCGCGCGCGAGCAGACCGTCGACGGACTCATCGCCGCGGTGCAGCGATTCCCGCTGCCGCACGCGACCGACGAGTTCGCGCTCTGACACCGCGCCCGGTCGCAACCGGATCGTTGCCGGTCTGTGAGCTTTCCGGCATGCAGACGCTGGCAGACTGAAACGCATGGTCACTCTGCTGCTCGACTCGACGCAGCTGGAGGTCGTGCTCTCGCCCGTCGAGCGCACGCTCGCGCGGCGATCCGAGGCGGTGCGCATCGAGCGCTCGCTCATCCAGAAGGCGCAGCTCACGGATGACGCGTGGACGTGGTTGCGCGGCGTCCCCGACCCCGGCACCCTGATCCGCGGCACGATCGCGATGGGCACGTGGCGCTCCGCGGGAGCCGCGGATTTCGTGATCGTGCGCCGCCGGCATCCCGCTGTCGTCATCGACCTCGACGAGGGCGCGCCGTTCGCGCGACTCGTGCTGACCACCAGACACGGCGTCGCGCTCACGCAGGCGCTGCGACTCGAGGCCGCCGGCGAACCCACCGATGTCGCGGACCTCGTCGCAGACCCGGATGCCGTGGCGAAGCCCCGTCGGCGCCCGGCGCGAACCCCGCGTCCGGCCACCGCGTGAGGGCGATCAGCTCACGTCTCGACGCCAGCTGAAGAGCCACCCGAGCAGCAGGAACACCGCGGCGTAGCCGAGCAGGAGCAGCCCGCCTACCCACCACTCGAGCGGTTCGACGCCGCCTGCTCCGCCGAACATGCCGAAGAAGCTGGAGCCGACCAGGGCGTCGGATGCCGCGCCCGGCAGATATCGGGTGACGCTGCTCAGGCCGTCGACGAACCCGCCGACCACGCGCAGGATCGGCTCGACGAACTGCGTGAACGCGAGGACTCCGACGATCGTCGCGACCTGGTTTCGCACGAGGGTGCCGACGCCGATGCCGATGAGCGTCCACAGCACGAAGGCGATGACCATCCGCCCGATGAGCGCCCAGGTATCCGCCGCCCCGATCTGGGTCTCGATGCCGAAGGCGGCCAGGAGGCCGGCGCCCGCGCCGACGGATGCGGCGATCCCGATGACCGCGTAGAGCACCCCCACGACGGCGCCGGCGATGACCTTGCCGCCGAGGGCGATTCCCCGACGCGGCGTCGCGAGGAAGGTGGGGGTGAGCGTCTGGTGGCGGAACTCTCCCGTCACCAGCAGCGCGCCCAGCAGCAGCGGGAAGACGTAGCCGACCGAGGTCGCCAGGCTGTAGATGAGCGGGGGCAGACCGTCGGCCGGCGGAGGCGGAGTGGTCGAGGCTTCGGGGCCGATGGCGCCCGACGCGAGGGCGCCGAAGGTGCCGGCGATGCCCGCCGCGGTGACTCCGACGTACAGGAAGAGGACGATCCCGAGGATCCACCACATCGACGTCGTGAACTGCTTCGTCAGTTCGGAGCTCGTCGCTCGTACGAGGCTCATCGCTCGTCCTCCGCATCGTCGGTCGCGCCGGCGGATGGCGGATACAGGTCGGGCTGGTCGGGGTCGGGTTCGAGATCGAGCGGTGCGGGACGGCCCGGCCGGAAGAGCTCCGGCTCGGGGGTGCGCGGGGCGGGGACCGGGTCGGGCGCGGAGATCCGAACGGGGCCGGGTGGGGGTGTCCACGCGGGTTCGGTCGGCGCTTCGGCAGGCTGCTCTTCGGCGGGCTGCTCTTCGTCGGCGGCCGGCTCGGTCTCGGGCTGTGCGTCGGGAGCGTCGTCGACGGCATCCGGTTCAGCGGTGGGTTCCAGCGCGGGCTCGGGTTCGGGCTCGGGTTCCGGGGCGGGTTCAGCCGCCGGCTCGACCTCCGCCGCTGGCTCCGGCGCAGGCTCGAGCTCCGCCGCTGGCTCCGGCGCGGGGGCCTCGACGACCGGTTCGGCCGCCGCTTGCACGCGCGTGCCGTTGACGAGATCGAGGAAGACCTCCTCGAGCGCAGGCCCGCGCCGCTGCAGGTTCGAGAGGGCGACGCCGGCCGCTGCGGCGACCGCGCCGAGCTGCGCCGGGTCGCCGCCGCGTACCGTGAAACCCGTGCGCAGCGGCTCGTAGGCGATGCCCTCGGCATCCAGGGCAGCCCCGAGGGCGCGCCGGTCGGGAGAATCGATGACGGTCGTCGAGTCCTGCATCTCGGTGAGCCCCGCCAGGTCGCCCTGGTAGACGAGCCGCCCCTTCGAGATCACGAGCAGCGATGAGACCGTCTGCTGAACCTCGGCGAGCATGTGCGACGAGACGAGCACCGTGCGCCCCTCGGCGGCGAGCGCACGCAAGAGTCCGCGGAGCCACTTGATGCCCTCGGGATCGAGACCGTTCGCGGGCTCGTCGAGCACGAGGACGCCCGGGTCGCCGAGGAGCGTGTACGCGAGGCCGAGCCGCTGGCGCATGCCGAGGGAGAAACCACCGACTTTGCGCCCCGCGGCGTCGGCGAGACCGACGAGGCCGAGCACCTGGTCGACGCGGGTGAGCGGAAGGCCCGCGGCGCGGGCGTAGACCTTGAGGTGGTTCGCCGCCGACCGTCCCGGGAGGAAGCTCGACGCCTCGAGCGCCGCGCCGACCGTCTGCAGCGGATGGCGCAGCTCGCGGTAGCGCTTGCCGTCGATCGTCGCACGGCCCGACGTCGCGCCGACGAGCCCGAGCAGGATCCGCAGGCTCGTCGTCTTGCCCGCGCCGTTGGGGCCGAGAAAGCCCGTGACTGTTCCGGGCTCGACGCGCGCCGTCAGCCCGTCGACCGCAGCGACGGCGCCGAAGCGCTTGGTCACGTCGGTGAACTCGAGGACATGTCCTTCGGGCACGTGGGGGCCTCTCGTCGGCGGCGGCGGTCGCTCCATCCTGCCCGATCGGGGGCCGAATCCCGGGTAGGGCGCTCCGGGCGGCCCGCGCACCGGCGCTCCGCCGTTCAGTTCTCCGGAGATTCGGGCGGCGCCCGCGCCCGCACCCGCGCACCGGCGCGGATCTCGCCAGAACCGGGTACCGGATCTCCGGAGAACCGAACGCGGTACTGTTCAGGGGTGAGCGACGCCGCACCGTCTGAGCCCGAGCCGCCCGTCCTGATCCGCGTCGAGGGAGCCGTCGGCCGGCTCACCCTCAACCGCCCCCGGGCGATCAACGCGCTCGATCTCGAGATGCTGACGTTGCTGACCCGAGCGCTGGATGCCTGGGAGCACGATCCCGCCGTCGAGCTCGTGCTCATCGACGGCGCGGGCGAGCGGGGTCTGTGCGCGGGCGGTGACGTGCGCGCGCTCCGGGAGCAGATCGTCAGCGGCCGCCCCGACGACACGGCGGAGTTCTTCCGTGCCGAGTACGCGCTCAACGCGCGCATCGACGAATACCCGAAGCAGATCGTCGCGCTCGCCGACGGCGTGACGATGGGCGGCGGCATCGGCGTCGCGGGGCACGCGTCCGTGCGCATCGTCACGGAGCGCTCGCGACTCGCGATGCCCGAGACCCGCATCGGCTTGACCCCCGACGTCGGCGGCTCGTGGCTGCTCGCACACGCCCCGGGACGCACCGGCGAGTACCTCGCGCTCACCGGCGGGACGATGAATGCCGCCGACGCGATCTACGCGGGCTTCGCCGACGCCCTCGTGCCGAGCGAGCGCCTCGGCGACCTGCGTGAGGCCCTCGTGACCCGCGCAGACCCGGCGACGCCCGCGGAGATCGTGCTGCTGTTCGATGAGACTCCCGCGCCGTCGGCGCTCGAGGCGGCCCGCCCGTGGATCGACGATGCCTTCGCGGCGGATTCGGTCACCGAGATCGTCGAGCGTCTGCGCGCGCGCACCGAGCCCGATGCCCACGCCGCCGCCGACACGCTCGACGAGCTCTCGCCGACGTCCCTCGCGGTGTCCCTCGCAGCGGTGCGCGCGGCGCGCGAACTCCCGAACCTGCGCGCGGCCCTCGCGCAGGAGTACGGCCTGGTGCGGTGGTTAGCGCACACGCAGCCCGACCTCATCGAGGGCATCCGCGCGCAGCTCGTCGACAAGGACCGCACCCCGCGCTGGCAGCCCGCGACGGCGAGCGACCTCCCGGCGGATCTCGGCGCGCAGGCGCTCGCCTGGGTTCCGCCCGGCCCGCACGCCACCCTCTGGGACTGACACGTGTTCGACTCTCCCCTGTCGGCATCCGCCTATGAGGTGCTGCAGATCGCTCCGGATGCCACGGACGACGACCTCCGCCGTGCCTACCGCCTGCGGCTGCGGGCGACGCATCCCGACACCGGCGGCGATGCGGCGGCGTTCGTGCAGGTGCAGCGCGCGTGGGAGCTCGTCGGAACGCCGGATGCCCGGGCCGCCTACGACCGTGGGCACGGGTTCGGTGCCGACGCGCCGCAGTACGCGCCGACGCCCGGCGCGGACGCTCGCACGTGGCATCCGCCTGGCCGCCCCGCCGACACGCGGCCGCGGGCGCGCTCGTTCGGTCAGCCCGGCGGCTGGCGGCGCGAGCGCTACCTGACGCTCATGCGCGAGTGGGTCGGTCGGGGTGCGGAGCTGCCCGACCCGTACGATCCGGCGCTCGTGCGCACGGCGCCACGTGAGCTCAAGCGCCTGCTCGCCGACGCGCTCGCCGAGGAGGCGACGGCGCGCATCGTCGCCGACCTCGGTATGGGCTATACCGTCTGGCACGACGTCGCGGCCGACCCGCGCGACGCGGACCTCAAGCTCGACCACATCGTGCTCGGTCCGAGCGGCCTGTACGCAGTGCTCAGCGAAGACTTCGGGGGAGCGGTGCGGATGCGGCGCGGCGAGCTGATCGGCGATGGCGTCACGGGTTCCCCGATCGGCGACCTCGTCGCGGCGACTCGAGCCGTCGCGCGCGCCGCGCGCGTGCGGTTCAGCGGGGCGATCGTGGTGCTGCCCGACGACGATGTGGCGACGGCGCTCGACGAGCTCGGACGCGTGCGGGGCACGCCCGTCGTGGTGGTCGCGCGCTCGACGCTCGCGACGGTGCTGCGCCGCGGCATCAGCGGTGCACGCGACATCGGCGGCAACGAGCTGTTCGACATCCGCACCCGTCTGCAGCAGGTCGTCCGCTTCGTCTGAGCCCTGTCAGGAAGCTGGCGGCGCGAGCAGCCGGTCGAGTAGCGCCAGGGCGGCCGCGTGGTCGACCGAGGGCTCGAGGAGCCACTGCGTCTGCAGGCCATCGGATGCCGCGATGACGAGAGCCGCGACGAGGTGGGGCTCGAGGTCGGCGCGGAGCAGCCCGGCATCCTGCTGTGCCTGGACACGCTCCGCGAGCTGGCCGCGCAGGCGGGCGAACCGGTCGGTCGCGAACGCGTACGCGGCGGAGTCTGCGTCATCGAGCGCCGACGCGACGAGCGTCGAGTAGAGCTGCACGAGGCCGGGGACGGCGCGGTTCGCCTCCGCGGACCGGCGCATCATCTCGGCGGGGGTCGCGTCGCCGTCGTGCTCGGTCGCCGGCTCGCCGTCGGGCGGTGCCTCGGAGGCCCGGTACACCGCGACGAGCAGCTCGTCGAGTGACCCGAAATAGTGCGTGAGGGCGGCGTGGGTGACCCCGACTTCCTGCGCGATCGCGCGCAGACTCGTGCGGCGTCCGCCCCGCTGGGCGAACACCTCGATCGCGCGATCGAGGATCGCCTGCCGGCGCGCGACGCCCTTCGCGTAGCTGCCGCGCGGGCGCCCGGCATCCGGCGCCGCGGCATCCGGAGCGGTGGGGGTCATGTCGCGAGCCTAATCCGGGTGCCGAATACCTCCAAGCGGAAGGATGCCCGCGGGCTAGGCTCGACCCATGGCGATCGGCGTGGTGATGCACACCTTCGATGTGCAGCTGGCCGACGTCGACCGGGGCGTGTACGAGGAGCTGTCGCTGCGCGTCGGGCAGCATCCGTCCGAGACGGCGGAGTTCCTGCTCACGCGCGTGCTCGCCTACTGCCTCGAGTACGCCGAGGGCGTCGCCTTCAGCGAGGGCGTCTCGGCGGTCGACGAGCCGGCCGTGCTCGTCCGCGACGCGACGGGCAGCATCACCGCGTGGATCGAGGTCGGGGCGCCGGATGCCGATCGCCTCCACCGCGGCAGCCGGCTCGCCGCGCGGACGGTCATCTACACCCACCGCGACCCGTCGCGGTTGCTGCCGCAGTGGGCGGGCAAGAAGATCCACGGTGCCGACCGGATCGTGCTGCACAGCTTCGACCCGGGATTCGTGTCTGCCGCGGCCGCCGCGATCGAGCGCCGCAACTCGGTGACCCTGTCGGTCACCGAGGGTCAGCTCTACCTCGACGTGAACGGGACCTCCCTGGCATCCGCCGTGCACACCCACCCCATCGCCTGACAGCGGTCGCTCGTCGCGGTGTACGCAAGGGCCAGTGGATGCCGGAGGTTTCGCCCTCACGGACAGTCCCCGCGCGCGCCGGGTTGCCGCTACTCTGCTCGACAACCCGAGCAGACCCCCGGAGGTCACCGTTATGAGCGATTTCGGTTCCACCACCCCCATCAGTCTCGACCGCGGCGAGGGCAAGGGTCTCGCCACCGGCACGCTGGGCCTCTGGGGCTCGACCGTGATCGGCCTGGCATCCACCGCCCCGGTCTACTCGCTCGTCGCGACGCTCGGCTTCGTCGTCGTCGCCGTCGGAGCGCAGGCGCCGATCGCGTTCATCATCGCGTTCGTGCCGATGCTTTTCATCGCGTTCGCGTATCGCGAGCTGAACAACGAGATCCCCGACTGCGGCACGACCTTCACCTGGGGCACGAAGGCGTTCGGCCCGTGGGTGGGTTGGATGGGCGGCTGGGGTGTCGCCGTCGCCGGCATGGTCGTGCTCGCGAACCTCGCGCAGATCGCGTCGGTGTACTTCTGGGACTTGTTCGGGCTGGAACTCGAGAACAACGACTGGCGGATCATCCTGGTCGCCGTCGCCTTCATCGCCGCGATGACGTGGGTGAGCTGGCGCGGGGTCGAGATCGGAGAGCGCATCCAGAACATCCTGCTCGCGGTGCAGTACCTCGCCCTCGCGATCTTCGTCGTCGCCGCGCTGTGGCAGTTCTTCACGGGCACGGCGCCTGACCCGACGCCGTTCGAGTGGAGCTGGCTCAACCCGTTCGCCTTCACCGACTTCCAGGGGTTCACTGAGGCGGTGCTGCTCGCCCTCTTCATCTACTGGGGCTGGGACACCTGCCTCGCGCTCAACGAAGAGACGAAGGACCCGAAGCGGATTCCGGGCCGCGCGGCCCTGCTGACGACGATCATCCTGCTGTTCACGTACGTCGCCGTGACGATCTCGGCGATGATGTACGCCGGGCTCGGCTCGAGTGGCACAGGCCTTGGCAACGAAGACAACGCCGACGACTTCTTCCTCGCGATCAAGGACGGCCTCCTCGGCCCGTGGGGCTGGCTGCTCGTTGTCGCTGTGCTGATCTCGGCGGTCTCGTCGACGCAGACGACGATCCTCCCGACGGCGCGCGGGACCCTCGCGATGGGTGTCTACCGGGCGCTCCCGGAGCGGTTCAAGAACGTGCACCCCGTCTACAAGACGCCGTCCTTCTCGACCCTCGTCGGCGGCACGGTCGCGATCTGCTATTACGTCGGCATGACGCTCATCAGCGACAACATCCTGCAGGACTCGATCCTCTCGCTCGGCCTTGCGATCGCGTTCTACTACGCCATCACCGGCTACGCGTGCGCCTGGTACTACCGCCGCGACCTCGGAAAGTCGGCCCGCGACCTGTGGTTCAAGGGCATCTTCCCGATGCTTGGCGCGCTCATGCTGACGTTCGCGTTTGTGAAGTCGGCGATCGACATGTGGGACGTCGACTACGGCTACACCGTGCTCTTCGGCATCGGCGGCACGTTCGTCGTCGGCATCGGCGCGCTCCTCGTCGGTGTCGTGCTGATGTTCATCTGGTACATGTTTCCCCGCTCGAAGCCCTTCTTCGACGGTCGCTCGCTCAACCGCGAGACCCCCGTCCTCGTTCCCGAAGAGCCGGGCGAGTTCATCCGCTCGGTCGACGGCGGCATCTGACCGCTCTTTAGGTGGTCGAGTGCCGGCGCGACTTTCGGTGGTCGAGTGTCGGCTGGCCCCCCGGTGGTCGAGTGCCGGCGCGCAGCGCCGGTGTATCGAGACCAGGCCGATGCCAGGATGGATGCCATGGCATCCCTCCACGTCATCACCGGCGCGGGGTCGGGCATCGGGCAGCTCGTCGCACGGCGGCTCCACGAGCGCGGCGACCGGCTCGTGCTCGTCGCGCGCGACGAAAGCCGCGCGACCGACCTGGCCGCCGCGTTCCCCGGGTCGGCCACGATCGCGGCCGACCTCGCCCACCCCGAGACGATCGCCGCCGCCGTGGCCGCCGCAGACATCCCGGATGCCGTCGACTCGATCGTCCACGCGGCCGGCGTCGTCACGCTCGGCCCCGTCGCCGAGCTGCCGCGGGATGCCTGGACGAGCCAGCTCGCCGTCAACCTCGTCGCCCCCGCCGAGCTGACCCGTGTGCTCCTGCCGCGCCTGCGCGCGGCGCGCGGACAGGTGCTCTTCATCAACTCCGGCGCGGGTCTCACGGCGCACCCCGACTGGGCGGCGTATGCGGCATCCAAGCACGGCCTGAAGGCGCTCGCCGATGCCCTCCGCGGCGAAGAGGCGCCGCACGGGGTGCGCGTCACGAGCGTCTATCCCGGCCGCACGGCGACACCCATGCAGCAGGAGGTGCACGCGCAGGAGGGCGCGGATTACGACCCCGACCGCTGGATCGACCCGGCATCCGTCGCGACGGCGATCCTCACGGCGCTCGACCTGCCGCGCGATGCCGTGATCAGCGACCTGTCGGTGCGCCCCGGGCCGCGATGACCGACGCCCGTGACCTGATCGACGACGCTCGGGCCCGGCTCGCGGGCTCGCCGCGCGAGCGGCTGGGGGACTGGGCGAGCGCGCGCAAGCTCCTCGGCTTCGGGCGTGCGCCGCGGATCGTGCCCGTCGGCGAGGCGTGGCACCTCGGCGCGCTGCTGATCGGGGATGCCGCGGTCTACGCGACGGGCGAGGTGCTGCGCGCCCGCACCGAAGCGCCGCGCGGGTACACGGCGCAGGCGCAGCGCGAGCGATCCGAGCGCGCGGCGGCCGCAGCCCGCGGCGGCTTCGCCGACGGCGAGGTCGTGCACCTCGGGTTTGCCGAACTCGACCTCGACGCGCTCGCGCGCGACGGTCAGTCCGGCCCCCTGTCTGTGGCGGATGGCATCCCGCACCTGCGCTGGAGCCCGACGGCGCCCCCGCGCCCCCTCGCCGACTACCTCACCGAGCAGCTCGCCCTGCGCTGACCATTACACGGCCGGACGCCGCCGCGTCCAGCCCCCGCCTCGCGACACCCGCCCGAAACGTCGAGACCGTAGGCTGAGGAGACCTGACGGGGGAGGCGCACATGCAGGTTTGGCCGGGGTCCGCGTATCCACTGGGCGCGACCTTCGACGGGAGCGGCACGAACTTCGCCGTCTTCAGCGAGGGCGCCGAGAAGGTCGAGCTGTGCCTGTTCGGCGACCGCGGCAAAGAGACGCGCGTCGAGCTGCGCGACGTCGACGCCCACGTCTGGCACGCGTACCTGCCGACCGTGCAGCCCGGCCAGCGCTACGGCTATCGCGTGTACGGGCCGAACGACCCGGCGAACGGGCAGCGCTTCAACCCGAACAAGCTCCTCCTCGACCCGTACGCGAAGGCCGTCGAGGGCCAGGTGCAGTGGGGGCAGCCGGTCTTCGGCTACACCTTCGGCGATCCCGATTCGCGCAACGACGACGACTCGGCGGCATCCATGATGATGGGCGTCGTCATCAACCCGTTCTTCGATTGGGCGGGCGACCGCCAGCCCAAGACCCCGTACGCCGAGTCGGTCATCTACGAGGCGCACGTGAAGGGGCTGACCGAGCGGCATCCCGACATCCCCGAGGAGATCCGGGGCACCTACAGCGCGATCGCGCATCCCGCGATCATCGAGCACCTCAAGCGCATCGGCGTGACGGCGATCGAGCTCATGCCCGTGCACCAGTTCGTCAACGACTCGACGCTGCAGGAGAAGGGCCTGTCGAACTACTGGGGCTACAACACGATCGCCTTCTTCGCCCCGCAGAACACGTATGCGTCGACGGGCGAGCGCGGCCAGCAGGTGCAGGAGTTCAAGGGCATGGTCCGGGCCCTCCATGCGGCGGGCATCGAAGTGATCCTGGATGTCGTGTACAACCACACCGCCGAGGGCAACCACCTGGGCCCGACGCTCTCGATGCGCGGCATCGACAACGAGGCGTACTACCGCCTCGAAGAGAAGGACAAGCGGTGCTACACCGACTACACGGGCACCGGCAACAGCATGAACGTCGGCAACCCGCACACGCTGCAGCTGATCATGGACTCGCTGCGCTACTGGGTGCTCGAGATGCACGTCGACGGGTTCCGGTTCGATCTCGCCGCAACCCTCGCGCGCGAGTTCTACGAGGTCGACAAGCTCGCGGCCTTCTTCGAAATCGTCCAGCAGGATCCGGTGATCTCGCAGGTGAAGCTCATCGCCGAACCGTGGGACATCGGCCCCGGCGGCTATCAGGTCGGCAACTTCCCGCCGCAGTGGACGGAGTGGAACGGCAAGTACCGTGACACCGTCCGCGACTTCTGGCGCGGCGAGCCGTCGACTCTCGGCGAGTTCGCGTCGCGGCTGACCGGATCGGCGGATCTCTACGAGCACGACGGGCGGCGGCCCGTGGCATCTATCAACTTCGTCACCGCCCACGACGGCTTCACGCTGCGCGATCTCGTGTCGTACAACGAGAAGCACAACGACGCCAACGGCGAGGACAACAACGACGGCGAATCGCACAACCGGTCGTGGAACTGCGGTGTCGAGGGTCCGACCGACGACGCCGGCATCCTGACCCTGCGCGCGCGGCAGCAGCGGAACTTCCTCGCGACGCTGCTGCTCAGCCAGGGCGTGCCGATGATCGCGCACGGCGACGAGCTCGGCCGCACGCAGGGCGGCAACAACAACGGCTACGCGCAGGACAACGAGGTGACCTGGGTCGACTGGGAGCACGTCGACCAGCCGCTCGTCGAGTTCACGGGGGCGCTCGCGCGGCTTCGGCGCGAGCATCCGACCTTCCGCCGCAGCCGCTTCTTCGACGGGCGCCCCGTGCGGCGCGAAGAGGGCGCGCCGGTGCCCGACATCGCGTGGCTGCGACCCGACGGCACCGAGATGCAGCCGGATGACTGGGAGTCAGGCTTCGGCCGGGCGATCGGGGTGTTCCTCAACGGTGACGGCATCCGCGAGCGCGATCGGCGCGGCGACACCATCCACGATCGGCATTTTCTCGTGCTGTTCAATGCCGGCGACGACGGGGTGTCGTTCACGGTCCCGCGGGCCGAGTTCAGCCCCCAGTGGGAGGTCGTCGTCGACACGACGGGTGCGCTCACCGACTCGGGACTGCGCGACGGTGGCGACGTGCTCGACATCGCGGCGCGCTCGCTCGTCGTGCTCCGCGCCTACGCGGGCGAGACGAACGACGCCGATCATTCGGTCGCGGCGTCGCTCGCCGCGCTGACGAGCCCGGTCGACGTCGTGCGGGCGCCCGCCCCGCAGCCCGAGCTGCCCCACTGACATGACGACGCCGTCGTCGACGTACCGCCTGCAGGTGCAGGCCGGCTTCGACCTGGATGCCGCGGCCGAGGTCACCGGGTACCTCCGCGACCTCGGCGTCGGATGGGCGTACCTGTCGCCGATCCTGCAGGCGGCGGAGGGGTCGGCGCACGGGTACGACGTCACCGATCCGACCCGGGTGGATGCCGCGCGCGGCGGCCCGGAAGGGCTCGCCCGCTTCGCGGCGGCCGCGCGGGCGGCGGGCCTCGGCATCCTCGTCGATATCGTGCCCAACCACCAGGGCGTCGCGGTGCCCGTGGAGAACCCCTGGTGGTGGGATGTTCTTGCCCGCGGGCGCGGGTCGGCGCACGCGGCATCCTTCGACATCGACTGGGACTTCGGTGGCGGGCGGGTTCGCTTGCCGGTGCTCGGGGGCGAGCTCGACGAGGTGCTGGCGCGGGGCGAGGTGACCGTCGCGCCGCCGGGCGAGAGCGACGAGTTCGGCACCGCCCGGTACTTCGACCTCGTGTTGCCGCTCGCGCCCGGCACGGCGCCGCTGCACGCGACCGCGGATGCCGCGGCGGTGCGCGATGTGCTGGCACGTCAGCACTGGGAGGTGGCCTTCTGGCGGGATGCCGGGGCGCTGAACTACCGCAGATTCTTCACCGTCACCTCGCTCGCGGGCGTGCGGGTCGAGGACGACGCGGTGTTCGATGCGTCGCACGTCGAGGTGCTGCGGTGGCTGCGCGAGGGCCTCGTCGACGGACTGCGCATCGACCACCCGGACGGGCTCGCCGACCCCGGCGGGTACCTCGACCGGCTTGCCGGGGCGGCGGGGGCGGCGGGCGTCTATGTGGAGCCCTTCGATACGCTGGCTGCGCCGGCTATTCAGGGACCGAAGAAGGGCGTCGCCGGGCGCTCGACGCCCGTCTACGTGGAGAAGATTCTCGAACCCGGCGAGGAACTGCCGGGGTGGTGGGCGACCGACGGCACGACCGGCTACGACGCGCTCGCCGAGATCGACGGCATCCTCGTCGATCCCGAGGGGCTGGCCGAGATCAGCGCGATCGATGACTGGCCGGGCCTCGTCCACGCGCTCAAGCGCGAGGTCGCGGACACCGACCTCGCCGCCGAGGTCGCGCGCCTGATGCGGACGATCCCGATCGAGCGCCGCCGCGACGGAGAGGCCTCGCTCGATGACACCTGGCGCGACGCGATCGCCGCGCTGCTGGCCGCGTTCCCGGTGTACCGCGCCTACCTTCCCGCGGGGGCAGAGCACATCCGGCACGCGCTGCGCGCCGTCACGAGCGCGCGCCCCGATCTGGCCGGGGCGGCGCAGGCCGTCGCGCTCCTCCTCGCGACCGAGCCGGGCGGCGAGTTCGCCCGGCGATTCATGCAGACCGCGGGGCCGGTCATGGCGAAGGGCGTCGAGGACCGCGCGTTCTACCGCGTCGCGCATCCGTTCACCGAAGTCGGCGGTGACCCGGGTTCACCCCCGCTCGATGTCGCCGGGTTCCATGCCGCGCGGGTGCGGCGGCAGGCATCCTGGCCGTCGGCCATGACGGCGCTGACGACGCACGACACCAAGCGCTCCGAAGACGTGCGCGCCCGGCTCGCCGTGCTGACCGAGCTCGCCCCGGAATGGTCCGCCGCGCTCGCGCAGCTGACGCGGAGCGCCTCGACGGGCGATGCCGCATTCGACGATCTGCTGTGGCGTGCGGTCGTCGGCGCGTGGTCGGATGACCCCGCGCTCCCCGAGCGCCTGCACGCGTACGCCGAGAAGGCGGCCCGCGAGGCAGCCTGCGGCACGACCTGGACCGATCCGGATGCCGCGTTTGAGTCCCGCGTGCACGCTCTCGTCGATGCGGCTTTCGGTGCGGCGCGGCCGGTCGTCGAGGGCGTTCTGGCAGAGGTCGTGGATGCCGGGTGGTCGAACTCGCTGTCGGCGAAGCTGCTGCAGCTCGCGGGGCCCGGGGTGCCCGACGTGTACCAGGGGACGGAGCTGTGGGACCTGTCGCTCGTCGACCCCGACAACCGGCGGCCGGTCGATTACGGCGCGCGGCGGGCGCTGCTCGCGCGGATCGACGGCGGCTGGCATCCGCCCGTCGACGACTCGGGTGCCGCGAAGCTGCTCGTCGTTTCGCGCGCCCTGCGGCTGCGCCGCGACCGGCCCGAGCTGTTCACCCGGTACCGGGCGGTGACGCCGGTGGGTGCGGCATCCGCTCACGCGATCGCCTTCGACCGCGGCGGGGCGATCGCGGTGGCGACGCGGCTGCCGGTCGGCCTCGCCCGCCGCGGCGGATGGGGGGATGCCGCGGTGATGCTCCCCGCGGGTGTGTGGCGCGACGAGTTCACGGGCCGCGAGGCCCCCGGCGGCCCCGCGCCGCTCGCAGCCGTGCTCGCCGAGTACCCCGTCGCGCTCCTCGTGCGCGCGCCCTGACCCCGCATCCGCCCGTTCATCCGTCGCAAATCGCGCCAATCGCGGCGGATGCCCGCATTTTGCGCCGGATGAGCGGCCGGGTCCCGCGGGGTGGGGGGTTCGTCCGTCGCGAAGTGCGCGTATCGCGGCGGATGCCGGCAGTTTGCGCCGGATGAGCGGCCGGGTCCCGCGGGGTGGGGGGTTCGTCCGTCGCGAAGTGCGCCTATCCCGGAGGATGCCCGCGTTATGCGCCGGATGAACGCACGGGCGGTCGCCCCCGAGCGCCCCGCGCGGGGCAGGATGGATGCATGGGCATCGAGGTGTGGGCGCCGCGCGCGGCGCGGGTGCGGCTGCGGCGGCCGGGGCAGGACGACATCGACCTCGCGGCAGCGGATGCCGGGTGGTGGCGCAGCGACGTCGAACTGGCCCCCGGCGACGAGTACGGGTTCGTACTCACCGACACCGACACCGACACCGACACCGACACCGACACCCCCACCGACGCCGTCCGCCCCGACCCGCGCTCGCGGCGTCAGCCGCGCGGGGTTCACGAGCTGTCGGCGTGGGACGACCCGGAATCCTTCGCCTGGACCGACACGTCCTGGCCGGGCCGCGCCCTCGACGGCGGTCTCATCTACGAGCTGCACGTCGGCACGTTCACGCCCGAGGGCACGCTCGACGCGGCATCCGAGGGGCTCGCCCACCTCGTCGACCTCGGCGTGACGCACGTCGAGTTGCTGCCGGTGAACGGCTTCAACGGTACGCACAACTGGGGCTACGACGGCGTGCTCTGGTACACCGTGCAGGAGGACTACGGCGGCCCCGACGCCTACCGCCGCTTCGTCGACGCGGCGCACGCCGCCGGCATCGCCGTCATCCAGGACGTCGTCTACAACCACCTCGGGCCGAGCGGCAACTACCTGCCCGAGTTCGGCCCGTACCTGCGCGACGGCCACAGCAACACGTGGGGCGCGAGCGTCAACCTCGACGAGCCCGCGGTGCGCGCGTACATCGTCGACAACGCGCTCATGTGGCTGCGCGACTTCCACGTCGACGGGCTGCGGCTGGATGCCGTGCACGCCCTCCACGAGTCGGATGCCAGCCCCCGCCACATCCTCGCCGAGCTGTCCGAGCGGGTCGACGCGCTGGCGGCCGACCTCGGCCGCCCCCTCACCCTCATCGCCGAGAGCGATCTCAACGACCCGGTCATGATCACGGCGCGGGATGCCGGCGGCCACGGCATCCATGCGCAGTGGGTCGACGACTGGCACCATGCCGCGCACGTCGCGCTGACCGGCGAGACCGACGGGTACTACGCGGATTTCGCCGACCCGGAGGCGCTGCCGAAGGTGTGGGCGGGCGGGTTCTTCCACGACGGGACGTTCTCGTCGTTCCGTGGCAAAGACTGGGGGGCGCCCGTGCCGCCGGACGTGCCGTCGTGGCGGTTTGTCGAGTTCGCGCAGGATCACGACCAGATCGGCAACCGCGCGGCCGGCGACCGGCTCAGCCAGACGCTCTCGTTCGACCGGCTCGCGGTCGCAGCGGTCCTGACGATGACCGCTCCGGGCACCCCGATGCTGTTCATGGGTGAGGAGTGGGGCGCATCGACGCCGTGGCAGTTCTTTACGTCGCATCCCGAGCCGGAGCTCGCGGACGCCGTGCGCATCGGCCGCCGCGCCGAGTTCGCGCGAATGGGGTGGGACGAGTCCGTCGTCCCCGACCCGAACGACCCCGCGACGTTCGAGCGGTCGAAGCTCGACTGGTCGGAGCGCACGGACGGCGAGCACGCGCGCATCCTCGGCCTGTACCGCGCCCTCGCGCGGCTGCGCCGCGAGCGGCCCGAGCTCACCGACTCCGATCGCGCAGGGCATTCGGGCGAATCCGGCGGCCCGGGCCGGTGGGTGCTGCGCCGCGCCGCGGCATCCGTCTACATCAACCTCTCGAGCGAGCCGTGGCAGGTCCCGCTCGCCGCCGGCGACGACGTCTGGATCCAGACGGTGTCGCCCGACGCGGCCTCTGCGTCGGAGACGGGCGCGTCGGCGACGTCGGCGACGTCGGGGGGCGCGGGCATCCTCACGCTGGCGCCGGACTCGGCCGCGGTGACCGGCCCGGCGTAAGCGCCGCCGGGCGGACACGCGAGAAACCACTCTCGCCCCGAGAAACCACCGCACCCGTGGTTTCTCAGCGCACGAGTGGTTTCTCGCGCGGGCGAGTGGTTTCTCGCGGGGGCGGGTGGTTTCTCGCGACGCGGGCGAGAAGGCTAGAACGCCGCCGCGAACGCGCGCAGGATGCGCGGCGGTTCGCTGAGCGACGCGGCGAGCACGAGCGCGGCGATGCGGTCGTAGTCGTTCGCGGCGAAGTATCCGTCGTCGCGGTACACCGCCATCCGCTCGGTGAAGGCGCGTCCGGTCGGCTCGGGGTGGAACTGCGTCGCGTAGAGCCGGTCGCCGAGGCGGAACGCCTGCACGGGGCAGGCGGCGTTGGATGCCAGCAGAACCGCGCCCGCCGGCATCCGTTCGACGCCTTCCTTGTGCGCGGTGAGGGCCGTGAAGGTGTCGGCGAGCGGCCCGAACAGGGGGTCTCGGCGGCCGTCGTTGGTGAGGGCGACGGTCGTCGGACCGGTGTCTTCGGGGTACGCGCGGGTGACCTCGCCGCCGAGGGCGCGGGTCGCGACGCCGATGCCGAAGCAGGTGAAGAGCGCCGCCGTCTCGCCCGCCGCGGCGGCGAGGGCGAGGCGCGCGAGACCCTCTTCGACGCGCAGCTGGTCGCCGGTCTTCGTCGACTCGGGGTCAGTGACGTTGAACGGGCTGCCGCCGACGACGGCTCCGCGCCAGCGCGTCGCAAAGCCCGCAGGCAGGTCGTCGTGGACGAGGTCCCACCGCTCGAGCCCGTCGTCGCCGAGGTGCATCGCGGTGCGGAACGACTCGTACTCGGCCGCGGCCGCGCCCGCCTGAGGCCGCGCACAGAGGTAGACGAGCGCAGCCATGCGCCGAGTCTAGATCGGGTGCGCGCCGCCGTCACGGCGGGAAGTTCTCCGTGTGTATCACGCCGCCCCTCGCGGCACTCCTCACAGTGTGGCCACAATGGGCGTTATGAGCGATCCCTCCCCGCCGCCTGCCGACGACGAGCGCGCAGACGAGCCGGGTGGGGATGTCGACGCGCCCGCGACGACCTGGACGAAAGCCACCGACCTCTTCGTGCGCTGGCGGGCGGGCGAGACCCGCGCGATGGATGACCTCGTGCGGCTCATGACTCCCGTGCTGTGGCACGTCGTGCGTGCGTACGGGCTCGAGCGGATGCTCGCCGAAGACGTCGTGCAGGTGACGTGGCTGACGCTCGTGCGCCGCTACCAGTCGGTGCACGACCCGCGCGCGGTCGCGGGGTGGCTCACGACGTGCGCGCGCCGCGAGGCGTGGCGCGTCGCGCGCGCGAGCCAGCGGCTGCGACCGACCGAAGACGAAGACCTCGAGCCGATGCTCGCCCCCGACGAATCCGCCGAATCACGCGCCGAGCACCGCGACCGCGACCGCCGCCTGTGGGGTGCGGTCGAAGCGCTCGACGAGCGTTGCCGGCGTCTGCTGCGCGTCGTGGCGTTCGAGGATCGCCCCGACTACGCGCGCATCGCGAGCGACCTGAGCATGCCGATCGGCTCGATCGGCCCGACCCGGCAGCGATGCCTGGGGAAGCTGCGAACCGCCCTCGTGGCGGATGGATGGAGAGGGGATACCCGTGACCTCTGACATGTCCAACGACTCCACCGTCGACGACGCCGCGCTGTTCGCGGCGTTGCGGCGCACCTGGAGCGACCGTGACCCCGTGCCCGCGGGGTTCGTCGACGCGATGGTCGCCGCCGTCGCGACGGCGGACCTCGGGCGCGAGTACGCGCTGTTGACGCTCGTCGAATCGGATGCCGTGGCGCCGGTCCGCGGCGACGCCGACATGCTGACGCTGCAGTTCAGCGACGGCCACACCAACATGCTCGTGCACGTGACGGCCTCCGCCGGCGGCACGCGCCGCCTCGACGGCTGGGTCGACGGCGACGTCGCCGAGGTGCGGCTCATCCAGGAGGGCGTCGAGCTGCGCGCCGACTCCGACGGCGGCCGCTTCTCGCTGGAGAGTGTCGCGCCGGGCATCTCGCGGCTACGCGTCATCCTGACGGCGGCGCCCGCGCCGGACACCGGCATCGAGCTGCTCACTCCGCGCTTCGAGATCTGACGGCATCCCACAACCTTCGAGGAGTTCTCATGGTCGACGACATCTCACCCGCCCACGAGCCGAAGGGGTGGTCGTGGCGCGACCGCGCTCGGGGCTCGGTCATCCGCGGCACGGTCCTCGACCCCGGCACCGAGCCGGTGGAGGGCGTCGAGGCGTTCCAGACCGCCTACGTGCCCGACCGCCTGCTCGTCTCGGACGGCGGCAGCCTCGGCGAAGACGAGCGCGGTCTCGACCTCGTCCGCCGCGCCGCCGCGGTGTTCGGCTGGGGAATCGCGCGCGAACGCCTCGACGGCACGGAGCTCGGCGAGGGCGAGCGGCAGGAGCCGCGCCTGCCGGGCGCCCCGATCGTCACGCGCGTGCGCCTGACGACGCCGGAGCGGAAGGATGCCGTCTCGCCAGCCCTCCCCGACGCGTGGCGTGTGCTGCAGCAGGTGCGTCGCGAGATCCTCGGTGAGAAGCCGCGGCGCGCGGGGGAGGCCGGCGGAGCGTTGCGGGCGGCGGGCGCCGACCTCATCGGGCTCGACCACATCCTGACGATCGACCCGATCGGCGTGAACCCGTACACGCGGACGAACCCCTATACGCGGACCAACCCCTTCGCCACTGCGGATCCGTACACCCGCACCAACCCGTACACCCGCACGAACCCCGTCGGCGAGTACGCCGACTGCGGCTCGGGCGGGCGCCAGCCCGTCGCATGGGTCGGCGCAGCGCCGGTGGCCGCCGAGCCGGGCGACGGATGCCGGCGGCCGGTGGTCGCGGTGCTCGACACCGGCATCGGCGCGCACGCGTGGCTGCCGGATGACCTCGTCGACCGCGACGTGCGCCTCGACGGCGTGCCCGTCGGGCTCGACGACGACCGCAACCCCGAGATCTACCCCGACCTGTACGGTCCGCTCGACGGCGAGCTCGATCCCGTCGCCGGGCACGGGACCTTCATCGCGGGGATCATCCGGCAGACGGCTCCGGATGCCGAACTCCTCGGCATCCGCGTTGCCGACGCCCTCGGCGTCGTCGAGGAATCGAACCTGCTGCGCGTCATCGAAGACCTCGGCATCCTCGTGTGGCGTCACCGGAACGGCGAGCGCGGCGGGCGGCCGATCGACGTCGTCAACCTGTCGCTCGGGTACTACCACGAGACCCCGGAAGATGGCCTGTACACCCGCGATCTGTTCGACCTGCTCACGATTCTGCGCACGCTCGGCACGACCGTGGTCGTATCGGCCGGCAACGACGCGACCGATCGGCCGACCTTCCCCGCGTCGTTGTGGCCCTGGCCGGGCGCCGACAACGGCATCGACCCCGACGACGACGCGCCGCACGTGTCGGTCGGCGCGCTCAACCCCGACCTTCGCACAACGGCGCTGTTCTCAAACGTCGGACCGTGGGTGCGCACGTACGCGGCGGGGGCGTCGGTCGTGAGCACGCTGCCCGACTTCACCGGCGGCATCCAGGCCTCCGCGCGCGACGACCGCTACGACCGGCGCCGGCTCACCATCGCGCCCGAGGACTTCCGCGGCGGTTTCGCGGTGTGGAGCGGCACCTCGTTCGCGGCGCCGCTGGTCGCAGGGCTCATCGCGGCCGCGCTGAACGGATGCCCGGCCGAGAAGGACCCGGCGGATGCCGCCGTCGAGACCGCCCGGGCGGCCACGGCCCGCGTGCTGGAGGCCCTCGGCTGACCTCGGTCGAGTCGGTTGAATCCGTCGCCCGCACCGGCGCTCGACGCGGCATGCTGGAGGGGTGCATCGCGACGGCCCCCGGCTCTACGAGCGTGCGCTCGCGCTCGCGGGTGATCGGCGCTACCGCGAGGCGGACGCGGCGCTGACAGAGGCCGCCGCGGCGGCGACCGATGACGACCTGCGCGCACGCATCGCGGGCACGCACGCGTACGTGCTCGACCAGCTCGGCCGCGCCGACGACGCCGAGCAGCTGTGCCGCGAGACCCTCGCGCGCGAGGGTCTCACCGCGCACACGCGGGGCGTGGTTGCGGGCCAGCTCGGCACGATCCTGCTGCACCGCGGGCGATTGACCGAGGCATCCGAGTGGCTGGGCGAGGCGATCGGCTCGATCACGGACGATGCCGGTGCGGTCGCCAACCTGCGGGTCAATCGAAGCGTCGTCTCGATGCAGCTGCGCGACCTGCCCGCCGCGTTCGACGACCTGGAACGGGCGGTGGCCGCCTTCGCGTCGCAAGGCAGCGAGATCGGCGTCGCCGAAGCTCGCCACAACCTCGGCTACACGGCGCTGCTCGGTGGCGACCTCATCCGGGCGATCCGCGAGATGTCGGCCGCGCGACCCGTCATCGCGGGCGCCTCGGCCGCGAATGCCGCGATCGGCGACGTCGACATGGCCGAGGCCCTGCGCGACGCGGGGCTCGTGACGCAGGCCGAGACGCTGCTGCGCGCGGCGGCAGACGCTTTCCGCGATAACGGGATGCCGCAGGCCGGGGCCGAAGCCGAACTGCAGCTCGCCCGGTCGCTGTTGCGGCACGATCCACCAGCCGCCGCCGAGGTGGCAGATGCGGCCGCTCGGAGTTTCGCCGCGGTCGGCGCGGGATCGTGGGCTGATCGCGCCGACGGCATCCGGCTGCGGGCACTCCTGTCGGGGGGTGCGGTCGATCGCGCGGGGCGGACTGTGGCCGATCGGGCGGGTGCCGATCTTGAGGCCGACGTCGCGCGCGTGACGGATGCCCTCGACATCGCGGGGCTTGCCGGGGAGGCTGACGCGCTGCGACTCACGCACGAGCTCTGGCGGGCGCGGCGCGGGGCGGGGAGCTCCGCCCCGCTGCCGCCGGTGGGCGAGAATGCGCCGCTCGAGGTGCGCCTGCTCGCCCACGAGGTGCGCGCCGAACGTGCCCGACGGGTCGGTCAGCCGGCTGACTCGCGGGGGCACGCGGCCGCGGGGCTCGACGAGCTGTCCGCGTGGCGGTCGTCGTTCGGGAGCCTCGATCTGCAGTCCTCGCTCGCGATGCACGGCAGCACGCTCGTTCTCGCAGGTGTGGCCGCCGCGGTCGACTCGGGCGACCCGGGCCTCGTCTTCGAGTGGTCGGAGCGCGCCCGGCACCTGAGCCTGCAAGTGACGCCGCTGCGCCCACCCGCCGACCCGGAGCAGGCCGCGGAGCTGAGCGAGCTGCGGATGCTCCGCGCCGACGCGGCGGGGGCCGACTGGACGAACGACCCCCGCGCCATCGAGCTCGGCGAGCGGCTACGCAGGCGCCAGTGGACGACGACCGGCGCCGCCGAGGTCGAGCGTCGGGTGGAGCTCGGCGAGGCATCCGCCGCTCTGGATGCCGACACGGCGCTCGTGTCGTTCGTGTTCACGGGCGAAAGCCTCGCGTGCGTCGTCGCGACGGCGACGGATGCCCGTGTCGTTGAGCTGACCGATGTGGAGGCGGCGCGCCGCGAACTGGCGGCGCTCCGGTCCGACCTCGACGTGTCGGCGGCGGTGCGGTCGGGCCCGATGGCGGCCGTCGTCCGGCGATCGCTCAAGGACCGGCTGGCTCGGCTGTCGGAGATGCTGCTCGAGCGTCCGCTCGCCGGCGTCGATGCGCCCCGCGTCGTGCTGACGGCGCCGGGGGTGCTCGCGGGTCTGCCCTGGACGATGCTTCCGGTGCTCGACGGCCGTGCTGTCACGCTCGCCGCGTCGGCGTCGCGGTGGGTGCGCGGGCGCGGGGGTGTGGGTGGTTCGGCGGACACCGACGGCGCGGGCGCGCGTCGTGCGGACGGTTGGGGTGCCGACTCCGCGCCTGCGGGCTCGGCGCGCGCGGTGTCCGCGGGCGCGACGGCCGTGTTCGCCGTCGGACCCCGCGTCGCGCGCGGTGAGGAAGAGGCTGCGGCGGGCGCCGCGCACTGGAGCGAGGCGCGGGTGCTGGCGCGCCAGTCGGCGACCGTGGATGCCGTCACCGATGCGGCCCACGGCGCCAGCATCCTGCACATCGCCGCGCACGGCCGCCATGCGCTCGACAACTCGCTCTTCTCCGGACTCGAGCTCTCCGACGGAGCGCTGTTCGGTTACGACATCGATCGGATGCCGCGTGTGCCGGGAGTCATTGTGCTGTCGGCGTGCGAGGCCGGGCGCTCCGCCGTTCGCTGGGGCGAGGAGGCCGTCGGGATGACCCGTGCCTGGCTGCACGCGGGCGCGGATGCCGTCATCGCGGCGCCCGTCATCGTCGCCGACGACGACGCGTGCGAGCTGCTCGGCGCCGTGCACGCGGGGCTCGCGGGGGGCCAGCCGCCCGCCGTCGCGCTCGCCGCGGCATCCTCGCGCACCGGCATCCGCTCGGCGTTCCTCTGCCACGGAAACGGATTCTGAGCCGGATGTATCAGGCGCGGCGGTGAACGCTCTTCATCTGTGAGAGGGGCCGGAGCGGGATTCCGCTGTATCGGGACGCCGCCGCGGAATGGCAACTGGGGCGCGGAGGTCCGGCCGACTCGCGCAGGACGGCTGTTAGGGGGGATGCATGCTCCGTCCGGGGGTCGGTGGGTTGGGGGACCCGCCGGCCCCTTCGCCGTGCCTGGGCCCGGCGCTCGGCGCTCGGCGCTACTTTCCCGCTCGGGCGCCACTTTCCTGTCGGCGGGCGCTACTTTCCCGCTCGGGCGCTACAGATCTGTGGCGCCCGAGCGGCGAACTGGCGCCCGCACCCGATCGGGCTTCATCCGTCGCATAGTGCGTCTAGGAGCGCCGGATGCCGCAGTTTGCGCCGGATGGGCGGGTGCAGCAGAGCGTTAGCTTGCGTCATCCGTCGCATAGTGCGTCTAGGAGCGCGGGATGCCGCAGTTTGCGTCGGATGCCGCAGTTTGCGCCGGATGAACGATGCGCGCTCAGCGCGACGAGTTCGCGGTGCGGCCGCGGACGATCCCGACGAAGGCGTCGATGAGCGGCGACCCGGCATCCGTGCGCCAGGCGAGCGCGACAGTCGACGTTGGGCCGTCGGCAAGCGGGCGGTAGTCGGCATCCTTGCGATGGTGAAGGCGCGCGAGCGACATCGGCACGATCACCACGCCGACCCCGGCAGCGACGGTCGCGACGGCATCGGCAACGGTCGCGGGCGGTGCGAAGCACGGCGGGATGCCGCCGGGCACCTCCACGGTGAGCGGCGGGTCGTGGGGCACGATCACGACCTCCCCCGCGAGGTCGGCGAGGGTGAGTTCGTCGGCCGCGGCGAGGTGCGAGTCGGCCGCGCACACGACGACCGGGACCTCGTCGTAGAGCGGGATGACGTGGAGCCCCGCCGTAGCGAAAGGCAGCCGAACGAGCGCCGCGTCGACGGATGCCGTGTCGAGTGCCGCGCGCTGCCCGGCGAGCTCGAGCGGCACCAGCTCGAGGGGCGCGCCGGGCATCCGTTCTTTCCAGGCGTCGATCCATTTGCCGGGCGTGGCGCCTTCGATGGCGCCGAGCCGGAAGGGTCCCGTCGCCTCGGACGGCGGCGTAGGTGCCGCGTCAGCGGACGCGGCGCGTGTCGTCGGGGTCCGCCCCGCCCCCACGCCGGACGCTGCGGCGGGTTTCCGCGAGGTCGCGTTGCGCTTCGCTACGGGCTTTCCGCCGGATTTCGGGCCGCCCCGCCCTCGCGGCGGCTTCGCGCCGCCCGCGCTGCGTCCGCCCCGTGCCGCCATTCCGCCAGCGTAGCTGCCGTTTGCGACGGATGAAGCGTGCGCGGGCGCGGGGCGAGTCCCGTTCGTCGGTCGCAAACGGCGGCTTCCGCGCAGTATGGGCGCACTTTGCGACGGATGAAGCGGTGACCGCGGCGCCGCCTCTCGTTCGTCGGTCGCAAACGGCGGCTTCCGCGCCGTATGGGCGCACTTTGCGACGGATGAAGCGGCGACCGCGGTGCCGCGCCTCGTTCATCCGGCCTGAACTGCGGCTTCCGCGCCGCGTGGGCGCGGTTCGGGCCGGATGAACCGGGCGCAACCCCGCCCCGAACGACAGATGCGCGACCCGCCGCCGCGGTAGGGTGCCGACATGATCGCGATCCTCGGCACCGTTGTCGCAGCCCTTGCGGCACTGCTCCACGTCTACATCTTCATCATGGAGAGCATCCAGTGGGCGCAGCCGCGCACCTGGCGCCGGTTCGGGGTCGCCGACCAGGCATCCGCCGACGTCATCCGGCCGATGGCCTACAACCAGGGCTTTTACAACCTGTTCCTCGCGATCGGCGCGCTCATCGGACTCGCGCTGTACTGGGCGGGCGGAGCCGGCACGACCGCGGAAGTCGCGGGCCTCACGCTCGTGCTGTTCACCCTCGGATCGATGCTCGCCGCGGCGCTCGTCCTCGTCTCCGGCGGCCGCCGCTACGTCCGGCCCGCGCTCGTGCAGGGCACGCTACCGCTCGTCGGATTCGTGCTGTTCCTGTTCGCCTGACCGAGGCGCGCGCGGGTTCGCCTGACTGAGGCGCACACGCCGACACGCGAACGGGATGCCCGCGCGTCAGGCCGCGAGGTGCAGCCCGCGACGGTCGGTCGCGACGCGCTCGCCGTCGGGGATCAGGGTGTCGTCGCCGATCAGCGATCCGCCCGCGACGCGCGCGCCCGCCCCCACGACGGCGCGCACACCGATCTTCGCGCCCTGGCCGATCGCCGCGCCCGAGCCGATGTGGGCGTGCGGCGCGATCTCGGCGCCCTGACCGATGACGGCGTCGGGCTCGATCCACACGCCTCGTCCGATGTGCGCGCCCTCGGCGATCTGCGCGCCGGGTTCGACGTACGCGCCCGCCTCGACGAGCGCGCTGGCGTGCACCTTCGCGCCATTCGCGATGAGGCCGCGGCCGTTGACGTGCTTGCGGTAGCGCAGCGTCCGACCCTGATCGTCCTCGATGTCGACGTAGTTCTTGCCCACTGAAACCTCCTGAATCACGTGCAACCGCGGCTTGCGCAATTTCATTCCCTGGCCGGCGCGAACACGACCGCTCGCTGCACGCTGTAGCTGACGACGAACAGCGTCGTCTCGGTCGCGACTTTGGCGATGAGCATCGGCACACCGGCATCCGTCAGCGCACTGAGGATGCCGTAGTTCGCGGCCAGCAGCAGGCCGGCGAGCGAGAAGTAGCGCGACGCGGTCGCCCGCGTCGGCAGGTGGCGTCCGCGGTCGAACACGAACGCGCGGTTCACGGCGAAGTTGACGCCCGCGCTCACGACGCGCGCCGCGACGACCGAGAACAGCAGCCAGCCCGTGAGGGCGTTGAGCACGAGCAGCGCGAGGGTGTCGATCGTGAAGGCGAGGAGTGCGGATGCCGTGAACGCGAGCAGCGGCCCGTAGACCCGTGCGGAGTCGACGAGGGGGCGGAAGTGGCTCGCGTTGTTTCCGTCGAGGTAGACCGTGTCGATCGGCACCTCGACGAGGTCGACGCCAGCGGCGCGAGCGCGCAGGAGCATCGCGAACTCGTACTCGAACCGGTCTCCGGGCAGGGTCTGCAGCCAGGGGAGCGTCGACGCGGGAAAGCCGCGCAGACCCGTTTGCGTGTCCTGCAGCGGCTCGCCCGTCGCGAGGCGGAACGCCCCGCGCGTGGCCCAGTTGCCGAGCCGGCTGCGCAACGGAACCTCGCCCGCAAACCCCCGCGCGCCGAGCACGATCGCCGGGGCTGCGGCGGGCGCGCCGGCCGCGCGGGCGCCTTTGGTTGCCAGTTCGTGCGGGTATTCGGCGATGGATGCCGCGTGAACGGGCAATCGAACGGCGACGCCCCGGGCCCCGCCACCCGGGCTTTCCACGGCCGCCGCGACGCGGGCGATGTCCGCGGGGGTGTGCTGACCGTCGGCATCCGCCGTCACGACCGCGGCCCCCGGCCACGTGCGCTCGACATGGGCGAAGCCCGTACGCAGGGCCGCGCCCTTACCGCGGTTGCGGTCGTGTGCGACGACGACGGCGCCGGCATCCGCCGCGGCGGCGAAGACCGGGGCATACCGGGGGCCCGACCCGTCGTCGACGACGAGCACGGGTGACTCGTCGGCGAGCGCTCGGACGAGCTCGACGAGCCGCGTGCCCGGCTCATACGCGGGAATCAGAACGACGTGCATTCGGCTCACCCCGCCGCGATGTACAGGATGTCGCTCGTCGCGCGCTCGCCGCCGTTCGACGGCTGGTTCACGACCTCGCCGTTGAACCACATCTCGCTCGAGCCCCCGCCGTCGAGGTTGTAGGCCGTCGTCGCGCCGAGCGACACCATGATCTCGGCGAGACCGGTCATCGTGACCCCGGCGCTGTAGCCCGGGCTGCGCCCGTCGACCACGACGATCACGAGGTGGTTGTCGGAGACCACGCCGATCGCCGTTCGCGGCTGCTCGCCCTGGATCGAGTGGTTGCCGACGTTCGTGTCGACCTCGACGTCGTCGATGCCCGCGACCACGGAACCGTCTTCGACGATCGCCGGGCCGAAGCTGAGCGTGTTCCAGGCGCCGTCGGCGACGAGCTCGGCGGCGGTCGTCTCGGTCTCGTCGTAGACGGCGACCGTTCCGTCGCGGTAGAAGACGAGCCCCTCCCGGGTTCCCGCGTCGCGGTAGACCACCCCGTTTCGGATGACGATGCCCGAATCGCGGAAGCCGTAGTAGTCGCCATTCACGGCGAAAATCGCGCCGTTCGCTTCGGCTGTCTCGCTCACGAGCGCCGTGATGTTCTCGCCGAACTGGTTGTTCGCGAACGCGCCGCGCAGCGCCGTCGCATCGCTCAGGGTGATGTCGGCGACGTAGTAGGTGACCGTGTCGTCGCCGGTGCCCTGCGTGTACGTCGAGATCGTGATCGACGCGTCGTCGGAAGTGTACGTCGTGTCCGTCAGCACGGGAGTGGATGCCGTGGCATCCGCTTCTGTGGTCGTGGCGGTGGTTGCGGTGTCGGCGGTCGACGCGGACTGCTCGGCTTCGTAGGCGGCCACGTCGCTGACGACGACGTGCGGGATCACGAACCGGTCGAGAGCCCACACCGCGCCGCCGGTGAGGGTGAGCGCCACGACCGTGCCGCCCGCGATGAGGCTGTGCTTGAGTCGCTTGTTCATGCCGATCAGTGTGCGAGGCGCTCTGACGAGCGCCGTAGGCGCAGCCCACGAACGCGCTATGGGTCGCCGCGCTGTGCTATGTGCCCGCTATGGATGCCGGCATCCGGCCGTTTGCAACAATGGATGCCGTGACCTCGCCCTCTGATGGGACTGAGCCGGACGCCACCACCGGCTCCACCCTCGTGTTCGACGAGAAGGCGCAGGAGCATTCGATCCTCGAGGATGTCGTGGGCATCGGCACGGGGACGTTCCTCGTCTCGCTCGGCCTGCACCTGCTGCACGCGGCGAATGCGGTCACGGGCGGCACCGCCGGGCTGTCGCTACTGCTCGACTACGCGACCTCGTGGCCGTTCTGGGTGCTGTTCACGGTCATCAACGTGCCCTTCGCGCTGCTCGCGGTGTGGCGGCGGGGGTGGGACTTCACGATTCGCACCGTGGTGTGCATCGCGCTCGTGTCGGCGTGGGCACCCGTTCACGCGGCGCTCTTCCCGATCACGCAGATCGCGCCCTGGTACGGCGCGCTCGCGGGGAGCCTCGTCGCGGGCGTCGGCGTGCTCATCCTCTTCCGCCACCGGGCGAGCGTCGGCGGCATCAATATCATCGGTCTCGAGATCCAGGACCGCACCGGCTTCCGCGCGGGGTGGACGATGATGGCGTTCGACGTCGTGATCGTCCTGTGTGCCCTGTGGGTCGTGCCGTGGCAGAACGTCGTCATGAGCGCCGTCGGCGCCGTGCTGCTGAACCTCGTCCTCGCCCTCAACCATCGCCCGGGTCGGTACCTCGGGCACTGAGGTCGGGTCACGCCCAGGGGTTGACGAGCGTGAGCCCGAGTCCGGTGAAGTCGTCGAGGTTGCGCGTCGCGAGCGCTGCACCGCGGGTCGCCGCGGTCGCCGCGATCATGCCGTCCAGGGCCGCGAGCGGTCGCCCGGCCGCCCGGCGCAGCTCGTGCATGGCGCCGTAGACCCTGGCTTCGTCGGCGGCGAACGGCAACACCGTGCCCGCGGTGAGGATGCCGTCGATGCTCGCGATGAGCGTCGATCGCCGCCGCCCCTCAGGCAATCGGCGGGCTCCCTCGTGTAGCTCCGCGATCGAGATCGCGCTGATCGCGACGTCGGATTGCGCTCGCATCCACGCGAGAACGCGCGCATCCGGGTGAGCGCGGAGCGGCTCGGAGAGGACGTTCGTGTCGAAGACGATCACGACAGGTCGAGATCGCGAGGCGGCGTTCGATCAGGGAGCTCGAGGTCGACGCCGAGGCCTGAGGTCGCGGCGATCCAGTCGACGATCATCGATGGCGTGCCCACGGCGGCGGTGAGGATGTGGCGCGCCTCTGCCTCCATCGATCGCCCGTGCTCGACCGCCCGGCGACGCAGTCGCTGCTGCACGTCGTCATCGAGGTTACGGACGGTCAGGGTTGCCATGACAGCAATGCTAGCACTGCTGTCATCTAACGCGCGGATGCCGTTAGGTCTGGCAACGGGGGCACCAGAACACGATCCGCTCGCTGGTGTCGGTCGCGCCGAGGTCGATGCGGCGGATGGGGGTGCCGCAGCGGCGGCACGGCTGGCGCTCGCGGCGGTAGACCCAGTTCTGCTGCCCGGGCCGCGTGTCGCCGGTGAACGTACGGCCGTTGCGGTCGCGGTTCGCCGTGATCATGCGGGAAGCGGTCTCGACGAGGCCCACGGCATCCGCTTCGGTGAGCGGACGCATCGGCAGGATGCCGCGGACGAACAGCACCTCGTTCGCGTACTCGTTGCCGAGCCCCGCGAGATTGCGCTGATCGAGGATCGCGACATGCGCGGGCCGAGGGTCGGCGGCGAGGCGCTGTGCGGCTTCGCTGGCATCCCAGTCGGGGCCAAGCAGGTCGGGCCCGAGGTGGCCGACGAGGCTCTCTTCGTCGGAAGTGGGCACCAGGTCGACCATCGCGATCTCGAAGCCGACCGCCACCGCGCGCTCGGTGCCGACGATCGCCCGCGCCTGGTACGCGGGAGAACGCCAGCGCTCGCCGGGGCGGAAGACGAGCCAGCGGCCCTCCATCTTCAGGTGCGAATGCAGGGTGTGGTCGCCGATCCGTAGCAGCAGGTGCTTGCCGCGCGCGACTGACTCGTGCACCGTCTCGCCGGTGAGGTCGGCGGTCGCGTAGCGCGGCACGCGCAGGTCGAAGCGCGTGACGACCTGCCCCGCGAGCGCCTCGTGCAGCCGCCGCGCGGCGCGGAACACGGTGTCACCCTCGGGCATGGTCGCTTCCCTCAGGCATCCGGGTCGACCCGCGTCACCGCGGCCGCCGCAGGGTGAGGCCGCGGCTCGACTCGACGAAGCCCGCGGCCAGGAGCGCGCGCCCCACGGGCGTGCCGTAGACGAACGCCCCCGAGACCTGCTCGACCGTAAGGGTGTCGAGGCGGCGCAAGCGCGCGGTCTCGACGAGGCTCCGCGCCGCGGCGGTGAGCACGTCGTCGTCATCCGTGAAGGCGAGCGCCGACCGGCCGCCGCGCTCGAGATACAGCACGAGCGCGCCGTCGACGAGCGTCACGAGACCACCCGCCTTGCGCCCGGGCCGGTGGCCGACACCGTCGAGCGCGGGCCACCCGAGCGCCGCGCCGTAAGGGTTCGCGGGATCGGTGGCGGCGAGCGTCAGCGCGCGCAGCGGCGCGGGGTCGGCGAGCGCCGCGAACTCGCGCAAACGGTCGACCGTCGCGGATGCCGCGAACTGCGCGGCCCCGAGCTTCTCGATGAAGTAGCCGCGGCGGGTGTGCCCGGCATCCTCGAAGCCGGCGAGGATGCGGTAGGCCTGCGCGAAGCCGCCGGGCACGCCCTCGGCCTGCACGCTGCCGCGCGTGACGACGCCGTAGCGCTCGAGCAGCATGCTCGCGGTGGCCGTGGCGCGCAGCGCGCCGTCGGCCGCGGGTTCGGGCAACAGCGACCAGCGCCCCCCGACGAGCGGCGGGCGCGGGGGAGACGCGGCCGCCGTGCGCACCCCGGCGACCGGCGTGCCGCGGAACATCCGCGCGCGCGGCGTGCGGCGCACCGCGCGATGCGCCTGCGACCCGCCGCCGAGGAGCGAGCGCACCGGCGCGAACGTGTCGTTCGTCACGCGGCCCGTCCAGGTGAGGGTCCAGAGCGCGTCGACGACGGACTGCTCGCTCCCGGCATCCGTCATCGCGGCCAGCTGCGCGGCGAAGTACGCGCCGCCGCTCGCGAGGTGGTCGAGGAGGCGTTGCTCGAGCTCGGTCGGAGGCTCGGGGTCGGCAGGAAGTGTGAGCGTCAGACCCACCGCGTCGGAGGGATGGAGCGCGATCCACCCGTCGCGACCGGGCAGCGACCCGTGCCCCGACCAGACGACCTCGCCCGTCGCGGTGAGCTCGTCGAGCATCGTGGGGGCGTAGTCGGAGACGCGGCTCGGGAGGATGAGTGACTCCCACGCGCTCGCCGGCAGCGGCACTCCCGCGAGCTGCTCGATCGCGCCTAGCACACCGTCGATGCCCTCGAGCGGTCGCCCGCCCGCCGACCCGGCGACGTGCTGCCAGCTCGGCAGGAACCGCGCGAACGCCTCGGGCGAGACCGGCTCGACCGTGCCGCGGATGGCGGCGAGCGACCGCAATCGCAGCCGGCGGAGCACCTCGGAATCGCACCACTCGAGGTCACCGCCCTCGGTCGCGGGCGCCGTGGGCGTTCCCTGCGGGAGGAAGAATCCGCTCGCGATGCGGCCCTGAGACTCGAGCCGCTGCAGCGCCTGGCGCGCGACCGCCGGGCCGATGCCGAGCCGCGTCGCGACGTCGGAGGTGCGGAACGGCCCGTGCGTGCGCGCGTGTCGCGCGACGAGGTCGCCGAGCGGATCGACGACGGGTTCGAGGAACGCGTTCGGGATGCCGACGGGCAGCGCCGCGCCGAGCGCGTCGCGCAGGCGCCCGGCATCCTCGATCGCCGCGACGCGCGCGGCGCCCGCGATCGTCACGGGGATCGCGCGGCGGGCGTCGACGAGCGTGTCGAGCAGGGCGGATGCCGTGGCGACGGGCGCGGCGCGCGACTCCGGCGCGTCGGCGCCGGAGTCGGCGTGCGTGCCGGCATCCGGTCCCGCGCTCGTGTCGGCCGCGGACTCGGCCATGAGCCGTTCCGCGACCTCGTCGGCGGTCAGCGGTCCGAGCAGTCGCAGCAGATCGGCGACCCCCTCGACCCCGCGAACTCGACGGTCGGGAGCGAGGCGCTGTGCCTCGGCTTCGAACTGGGCGATGACGTCGGGGTCGAGCAGCTCGCGCATCTCGACCTTGCCGAGCAACTCGGAAAGCAGCGCGGGGTCGACCGAGAGGGCGGCGGCGCGGCGCTCGGCGAGGGGCGAGTCGCCCTCGTACATGAACGCACCGACATATCCGAACAGCAGGTCGCGCGCGAAGGGCGAGGGCTGGGTCGTCGTGGTCTCGACGAGTCGGATGCGGCGGTCGCCGATCGACCGCGCGATGCGGAGCAGGGCGGGCAGATCGTACACATCCTGCAGGACCTCGCGGAGCGTCTCGAGGATGATCGGGAACGTCGGATGGTTCTTCGCGACCTCGAGCAGCTGTGCCGACTTCTGGCGTTGCTGCCACAGCGGCGACCGCTTGTTGGGGTTCAGGCGCGGCAGCAGCAGCGCGCGCGCCGCGCACTCGCGGAACCGCGAGGCGAACAGCGCGGAGCCACCCACCTCGTCGGTGACGAGCTGTTCGAGCTCGTCAGGCTCGAAGACGAACAGCTCCGCGCCGGGGGGCTCGCTCTCGGCATCCGGCACTCTCGCGATGATGCCGTCGTCGCTCGCGACCGCTGATCCCTCGACGCCGAGCCGCTCGCGAATACGCGCGTTCACCGCCAGCGCCCACGGCGCGTGGACGTGCATGCCGTACGGGGAATGCAAGATGATCCGCCAGTCGCCGACCTCGTCGCGCGAGCGCTCGACCGTGAGCGTGCGGTCGGTCGGCAGCGTGCCAGTCGCCTCCTTCTGCTCTGACAGGTAAGCCAGCAGGTTCCCGATCGCGTTGTCGTCGAGCCCCGATTCGCGCAGGCGTTCGGTCGCCTTCGCGGGCGCGGCGCCCGCGACCTCGCGCGAGAAGCGGCCGAGCGCTTCGCCGAGCTCGGCCGGTCGGCCGAGACCGTCGCCGTGCCAGAACGGGAGCTTGCCCGGCTGCCCGAACGCGGGCAGCACATTCACGCGGTCGTGCGTGATCTCGACGATGCGCCAGCTCGTCGTGCCGAGCGTGAACACGTCGTTGACACGCGACTCGTAGACCATCTCCTCGTCGAGCTCGCCGACGCGCGCGTTGCGGGTCTCGCCCGCGACGAAGACGCCGAACAGGCCCCGGTCGGGGATCGTCCCGCCGCTCGTGACCGCGACGCGCTGCGCGCCGGGGCGCCCGGTGAGCGTGCCGTGATCGCGGTCCCAGACGACGCGGGGGCGGAGCTCCGCGAACTCGTCGGACGGATACTTTCCGGCGAGCAGGTCCAGCGTCGCCTCGAACGCCGACCGCGGGAGCGTCCGGAACGGCGCCGACCGGCGGACCGTCTCGAACCATGTCTCGACATCGATCGCTTCGGTCGCGCACGCCGCGATCGTCTGCTGCGCGAGGATGTCGAGGGGGTTCGCGGGAACGGCGATCGCCTCGATCTGCCCCGCCAGCATCCGCTCGGTGACGACCGCGGTGTGCAGCACATCGCCCCGGTGCTTCGGGAAGAGCGCCGCGCGGCTGACCTCGCCGACCTGGTGGCCTGCGCGGCCGACGCGCTGCAGACCGGATGCCGCGGACGGCGGCGCCTCGACCTGGATGACGAGGTCGACCGCGCCCATGTCGATGCCGAGTTCGAGCGAGCTCGTCGCGACCACACAGCGCAGGATGCCGCTCTTCAACTCGTCTTCGACCTGCGCCCGCTGCTCCTTCGATACCGAGCCGTGGTGCGCCTTCGCCAGTTCCGGTGGAGCGCCGGCGGATGCCCCGGCCTGCGCCATCATCGCCGCCGGCAACCCCTTCGGCCCCGCCGCCGCAGCTCTCCCGTCCGCGCCCGCCGCCGCGGCCGGCCCCGCCCCAGCTCTTCCCTCCGTGCCAGCCGCCGCTCTCCCCTCCGCGCCTGCCGCGGCCCTCCCCTCCGGTCCAGCGTTCGCAGCTCTTCCCTCCGCGCCAGCCGCCGCAGCCGGCCCCGCCCCAGCTCTCCCCTCCGCGCCAGCCGCCGCGGCCGGCCCCGCCCCAGCTCTCCCCTCCGCGCCAGCCGCCGCTCTCCCCTCCGCGCCTGCCGCGGCCCTCCCCTCCGCTGGTTGAGTAGCCGCCGCAGGCGGCGTATCGAAACCACCCGCGCCCCGTTCGAGCCGCTCCGCGTAGATCTCGTTGAGCCGCCCCGTGAGGCGCTCGGCGAGGCGGCGCGAGTTCGCGAACACGATCGTCGAGCGGTGCGCGAGCACGCGGTCGACGATCGCCTCTTCGACGTGCGGCCATACCGATCCGGTGATCTCGGACGGCTGCGACGGCGTGGAGAACCAATCGCCGTCGCCCTCATCGCCGGCATCCGTGTCGCCCGGAGCACCTCCCGACGCATCGGCCTGTGGCGGGGGCGGCGGGTTGAGCATGTCATCGATCGGCACGACGACTTTCAGCTCGAACGTCTTCGTCGCGCGCGGCGCCACGACCTCGACCGGCGCCGCGCCGCCGAGAAAGCGTGCGACCTCGTCGATCGGACGGACGGTCGCCGACAGGCCGATCCGTTGTGCCGGGGTCTCGAGCAACGCGTCGAGGCGTTCGAGACTCACCGCGAGATGCGCGCCGCGCTTCGTCGCCGCGACGGCGTGCACCTCGTCGACGATGACGGTATGGACGTTCTGCAGCGTCCGCGCGGCCTGCGACGTGAGCATCAGGTAGAGCGACTCGGGCGTCGTGATCAGGATGTCGGGCGGCTCGGCGACGAGCTTGCGTCGGTCGGCGGAGGTCGTATCGCCCGATCGCACGCCGACCGTGACGTCGGGCACCGCGATGCCGAGCCGGCGCGCGGACTGCCCGATGCCGACCAGCGGCGAGTGCAGGTTGCGCTCGACGTCGACGCCCAACGCCTTCAGGGGAGAGACGTAGAGGATGCGCGTGCCCACGGCATCCTTCTTCTTCGAAGCGGTACCCGCCGGCTTCTCGCGGAACACCCGGTCGATCGCCCAGAGGAAGGCCGACAGGGTCTTGCCCGAGCCCGTCGGTGCGACGACGAGGGCGTGCCGCCCGTGCGAGATCGCCTCCCATGCGCCCGCCTGCGCCGCGGTCGGCTCGGCGAACGCGCCACGGAACCAGTCCTGCGTCGCAGGACCGAACCGCTCGAGCACATCCACCGCTCCATCATCGCGCCCGCCACCGACACGCGCACCGGCCGCACCTCACCGCCGGGCCCGGTCACGACGACCGCATGTACCGTTCTCAGGATCACTGCCGTCCCGCGCACCGAGAATCCGCGGATTTCCGGGGCTCGCTCCCGCCGGACGCGCAGTTGCTCCTGAGAACGGTACGCGCGGATCCCGACAGTCGGCACTCGGCGCGGGGTCAGATTCGCCGGTCGAGGAACGCGCGCACGTCGTCGAGCTCGTCCTGCGAGACGCTGTGCGTGAGGCCGGGGTAGACCCGGCCGCTCAGCTCGACGAATCCGGGCAGCCACTCGGTCGTGTGCGCGATGCGATCGGCGGGGATCACCTCGTCGCGTGCCCCGCGCCCCCAGAACACCGGCGGCCGGATCGCCGCGAGAGCGGTGTCGCCCGGCAACGGCCGCGGGTCGACGTAGCCCGCGAGGTTCACGACGAAGGCGAAGCGCTCGGGCCGCAGCCGCAGCGCCTGCAGCGCGATCACCGACCCCTGCGAGAACCCGAGGAGGCCGACCGGCACCCCGGCATCCACATGGCGATCGAGCCAGTCGAGGACGGCCCGCGCGGATGCCGTGGCGGATGCCGCGCCCGCCGCATCGTGCAGCCCTTCGATCGGGAACCATGACCACCCCGGCGCGGGGAACGGCGGGGTGAGCGGTGCACGCACGGATGCCACGACGAACTCGCCCGGCAGGTGCGGCGCGAGCGCGAAGAGGTCGCGCTCGTCGGACCCGTACCCGTGCAGCAGCACGAGCACGGGCCGTCTGCCGCGCTCGGCGGCGGGCGCCGACCAGATCACGGCGTCGTCGTCGATCGTCACAGCCTCGTCACGGGGATCGGTCATACCGACATCCTCGCAGGGGCCGCCGACGCGGGTGGTCTCGCCGGGGCGCGGCCGCACGGCACGGCATCCGGCGCACAGACGGGGTATACAGGACTCATGGCCGTGCGCACCCCTGACCCCGATCCGAACGAGCGCAACGACGACGGGACGCCGCGCGGCGGGCATCCGCTCGGCGACGGCACGTTCGGCTCACCTGCTCCGGGCAACGCCGCGAACCCGGGCTGGCTCACCGACATCGAGCTCGCCGAGGCGCGCCGGCGCCTGCCGATCCTGTACGTCGAAGCCATTCCGGTGCGCACCGACGGCATGGGCCAGGTGCGCGAGGTGGGCGTCCTGTTGCGAGCGACGCCGCTCGGCGAGATCACGCGGTCGATCGTGTCGGGGCGCGTGCGTTACGGCGAGACGGTGCGCGATGCCCTCTTCCGCCACCTCGAGAACGACCTCGGCCCGATGGCGTTCCCCCTGTTGCCGCCGCAGCCGGTGCCGTTCACGGTCGCGGAGTACTTCCCGATCCCCGGTGTCAGCGCGTTCCACGACGACCGCCAGCACGCGGTCTCCCTCGCGTTCGTCGTGCCCGTCACGGGCACGTGCGAGCCGCGGCAGGATGCCCTCGAAGTCACCTGGATGAGCCCCGAAGAGGCGGCCTCCGATGCGCTCGCCGCCGAGATGGAGGGCGGGCGCTCGACGCTCCTGCGCCAGGCCCTCGCCTCGGTCGGCGCCCTGCGCTGACGCGCCCCGGCATCCCTATTCACTTGCCGTTCGGTGCGGGTATGGCGGGGTGATTCCCGCGCAAAGTGGCAAGCCGACGAGCGTCGGCGCCCCGGCGTAGGCTCGATCGCATGACAGAGCTCGAGCCCCTCGCCTTCCCGACCGACCCCGAGGGCTGGCACGCGTTCGTGACCGAACGGCCGGCCACGACGATCGCGCTCGTCGCCGAGTTGGATGCCCGGATCGCGGGCGCGGGCGACGCCGGCCTCACGGCCGCCGAGCGGCTCGCGCTGTGGAACGACGTCGAGCTCGCGCTGGGTCAGGCCACGAGCGAGGTCTACCTCGTGAGCGAATCGCATCCGGATGCCGGGGTGCGCGCCGCGGCCGAAGACCAGGTGCAGCGGCTCGAGGCCCTCTCATCCGGGCGCCTGCTCGACCGCGCGCTGTTCGCCGCGATGAGCTCGGTCGCGCCCGACGAATCCGACGCGCTGAGCGCCGACGAACAGCGCCTGCTCGCGCAGGTGCTCCGCGATTTCCGCCGCGGCGGTGTCGACCTGCCGGATGCCGAGCGCGAGCGTGTCCGCGAACTGACCGACCGCGACACCGAGCTGAGCCTCGAGTTCTCGCGCAACATCCGCGACGGTAAGCGTGAGATCCGCGTCGCGCCCGAGTCGCTCGCCGGGCTTCCGCAGGACTTCATCGACGAGCATCCGGTCGGCGACGACGGGCTCGTCGTGCTCACGACCGACTATCCCGACCTCATGCCGGTTCGGGAATATGCCACCGATCGGGCGACGCGCACGGCGCTTGTCGCGGCATACAACGACCTCGCGTGGCCCGAGAACGAGGCGATCCTCGCCGAGCTGCTCGCCGTCCGCGCCGAGCGTGCGGCGCTCCTCGGCTACGGCGATTGGGCCGACTTCGAGACCGAGACGCGCATGATCGGCAGCACCGACCCCGGTCACGGCGGCAGGGCCATCGCCGACTTCCTCGCGCGGCTCGATGAGGCATCGAGCGCCGCCGCGGCGGCGGAGTATCCGGTGCTGCTCGAACGTCTTCAGCAGGACGACCCGGGCGCCGACGAGGTCACGATCGCCGACTTCTTCTACCTGCTGTCGGCCCTCCGCGGTGAGCGGCATGACGTCGACGCGCAGCTCGTGCGCTCGTACTTCACCTTCGACCGCGTGCTCCCGGGGCTCCTCGAGACCACCGGCCGCCTGCTCGACGTCGAGTACGTCCCCGTCGATACGCCCACCTGGCATCCCGACGTGCACTCCTACGATGTCGTGCGCGCGGGTGAGCGCCTGGGCCGCATCCACCTCGACCTGCACCCGCGCGAGGGCAAGTACACGCACGCCGCATGCTTCGGCCTCGCTCCGGGAATCACCGGCCGGGTGCTCCCCGAATCGGTGCTCCTGTGCAACTTCGCCCGCGGGTTCATGACGCACGACGAGGTCGTCACCTTCTTCCACGAGTTCGGTCACCTCGTCCACGCGATCCTCGGCGGCGACCAGCGCATCGCGCGCTTCACCGGGGTCGCGACCGAGTGGGACTTCGTCGAGGCACCCAGCCAGCTGCTCGAGGAATGGGCGTGGGATGCCGGGGTGCTGGCATCCTTCACGGCAGACGCCACCGGCGCGCCGATCCCCGCCGACCTCGTCGAGCGGATGAAGGTCGCCGACGGCTTCGGCCGCGCCCTCGAGGTGCGGCGCCAGCTCGGGCACGCGAACGTGTCGTACCACCTGCATGTCGACCGGCCTGCCGATCTGCAGGCGGCGACCGAGCACTGGTACTCGGTGACCTCGCCCGTGCAGCCGCTGCGCGGCGTGCATCCCTACGCTGGCTTCGGCCACCTCACCGGCTACGGCTCGTGCTACTACACGTACCAGTGGAGCCTCGTTATCGCGCGCGACCTCCTGTCGGCCTTCGGCGGCGACCTGATGGATGCCGGGGTCGCGACCCGGTACCGGCGCGAGATCCTCGAGCCCGGCGGCAGCCGCGACGCGTCCGACCTCGTCGAGGCGTTCCTGGGTCGCCCGTTCGCGTTCGACGCGTATCGCGCGTGGCTCGCGGGCGCGGAGACGAGTCCGGTTTGACCCGGAAATCGGGACTGGGGCGCCAGCCCCCTGTCGGGTACGATGCCACTGTCGGCCTTCCCGTGCCGCGAACCCCCACCCTGGCGCACCTCGCGCCTGCTTCGAAGCGGAGCCCACGTGTCTGATTCGCCCTCCCGTGACGAGAACTCCGGCTCGCCGTTCGACGAGCTGATGGCTGCCGCCCCGTCGGCATCCGGCTCGTTCACGACGACCTTCCGCGGGTACGACAAGGCCGAGGTCGACGCGGCCATCGCGGCCCTCACGGCGCAGCAGTCGGGTAGTTCCGAAGAGCTCGCGCAGCTCAAGGACAAGTACCGCCGCGCGCTCGCGACGGTGAAGTCGCACGCCTCGAACGTGACGAAGCTCGAGAGCACGGTGTCGAAGCTTCAGGCCGACCTCGCGGTCGAGACGGCGCGCGCGGAGAACGCGGAGGACAAGGTCCAGACGCTGTCGGACGAGCTCGTCAACGCGGCCGACGAGTCGTCGAAGGGCCGCGAGCGCTTCGAAGAGGTGTTGCGCGTCGCTGAGGAGCAGGCATCCGTCATCATCAAGAACGCGAGCGTGCAGGCCGACCGGCTGTTGGAGTCGGCGCGCGAAGAGATCGCCGCCCAGCGGGCGTCGGCCCAGGCCGACGCCGAGACGATCCGTTCGCAGGCTGACTCCGATGCCGCGCAGGCGCGCCTGCGCATCGAGACCGAGCTGACCGCGCACGCCGCGCAGCTCGAGCGCGAGGCCGCGCACGCCGCGGAGAAGGTCGCGCAGGCCGATCAAGAGGCCGCCACGATCCGCACCGAGGCGGAGAAGGGCGCGGCATCCCTTCGCGCTCTCGTCTCGCGCGAGCTCGAGCAGGCGCGCGCCGAGGCCGAGGAGGCCGTGCGCGAGCAGCGGATGCGGGCGCTCGAGTTCGAGGAGTCGCTGACTCGCCGTCAGGACGACGCGCAGCAGGAGTTCCTGATGCTCCACAACCAGGCCGTTGCGCACGCCGAGCGGATCACTCAGGATGCCAACGACCAGGTCGCGGCATCCATTGATCACGCGCAGCGCATCACGGCGAAGGCCGACGATTTCGACAAGCTCATGCGCGCGCAGTCGCAGCAGCACGAGGCAGACGCGAAGCTGCGCTCACGCGAGATTCTCGACCGCGCGAGCACGAAGGCCCAGAAGATCATCGACACGGTCACCCAGCACTCGCAGGGCGTGCTCCGGGACGCCGAAGATCGCACGCGCCAGCTGCGCTGGCAGCAGCAGCAGCTCTCCAGCTTCATGTCGGAGGTCAAGGAGCTCATGCGCTCCGAGGGCGCCGGGGGCAAGTCGGAGGCCGCGGCCGTCATCGACAGCGCCGCCGAACCGGCCAAGGCCGGAGCGGAAGCCGCCGACGCCGGCGACGAGACCACCGAGGCCTGAGCCTCGGGCCCTCCGCCCCCGCGCGGGCCTACTCTGGCCCGCATTGCGTGCCAGTCGCATGGACGATGGTGCAGGAGTTGCCCCCTGATGCCACTGTGGCGCCCCGGCGCCCAACGCCGGGGCGACTGCGCCGCCCCGGCGCCCAACGCCCGTGCGGCTGAGCCGCCACGGCACCGCGGCGTACGCCGCGCGGGCCGATCAGGTCAACCGGGCGAGCTCCGCGACGAACGCGTCGACGTCTTCTTCGGCGGTGTCGAACGAGCACATCCAGCGCACTTCGTTGCGCGCCGCATCCTCCCCGCCCACGCTCGACGCATCGTTGTCGCGCTCCTCCGAGCCAGCGGGGCCCCAGTCATAGAACCGGAATGCCTTGCGCAGTTCGTCTGCGACGCTGCTCGGCAGGGTCGCGAACACCCCGTTCGACTGCGTCGGCTGGGTGAACGAGACGCCCGTGATCCTGCCGTCGGCGACCCCGGCCTCGATGCCCGCCCGCAGCCGCGCGGCCATCGCGTTCGCGTGCCCGGCGTTCCGCAGGTACAGATCACCTTCGAGCAGCGCGATCAGCTGAGCCGAGATGAAGCGCATCTTCGAGGCGAGCTGCATGTTGAGCTTGCGCAGAAACAGCAGACCGTCGGATGCCGCGGGGTCGAGCACGACGACGGCTTCGCCGCCCAGCGCACCGTTCTTCGTGCCACCGAAGCTCAGGACGTCCACCCCGGCATCCGTCGTGAAGGCGCGCAGCGGCAGGTCGAGGGCCGCGGCGGCGTTCGAGATGCGCGCGCCGTCGAGGTGCAGGCGCATGCCCCGCTCGTGCGCGTGGTCGGCGAGTGCGCGGATCTCGCCGGGTGTGTAGAGGGTGCCTAGCTCGGTCGACTGCGTGATCGACACGACCAGCGGCTGCGCGCGGTGCTCGTCGCCCCAGCCCCACGCCTCGCGGTCGACGAGTTCGGGCGTGAGCTTTCCGTCATCCGTGGGCACGGTCAGGATCTTGATCCCCGCGACGCGCTCGGGCGCGCCGCCCTCGTCGACGTTGATGTGGGCGGTGGATGCCGCGATGACGGCCCCCCACCGGGGCAGCATCGACTGCAGCGCCGTGACGTTCGCGCCCGTCCCGTTGAACACGGGGAAGGCCTGGACGCCGTCGCCGAAATGGCCGGCGAAGACCTCCTGAAGCCGGGCGGTGTAGGCATCCTCGCCGTAGGCGATCTGGTGCCCGTCATTGGCTTCGGCGATCGCGGCGAGCACCTCCGGGTGCACGCCGGAGTAGTTGTCGCTCGCGAATCCGCGGACGCTCGTGTCATGAAGGGTTGTCACCGCTCCAGCCTAGGTTCCCCGACCCGCCTAGTCTTTCGGCATGGCCACGACACGCTCCCGCGATCTGCTGCGGCAGGTCGCGGTCATCTCCGCCTTCTGCTTCATGATCATCGGCGACATGGTCGGCATCGGCGCCTTCGGCGGCACGCCGATCCAGGATGCCGTGGGCGGCGCCTTCGATCCCGACGCCTCGTACCTCACCCCCGCGACGGGCGCCTTCAGCATCTGGTCGGCGATCTACCTGGGCCTGCTGGCCTACACGATCTGGCAGGCGCTGCCCGCGCAGCGTGAGCGGCCCCGCCAGCGTGCGCTCGGCTGGTGGATCGCCCTCACGATGGTGCTGAACGGTGGATGGCTCGTCACGGTGCAGTTCGCGGGAGTCTGGGCGACGATGGTCGTGCTCGTCGTGCCGCTCGCCGCGCTGTGCGCGACGTATGTGAAGGTCGTGCACACGCGCGAGCCCGGCACCGGGTGGGTGGACGGCATCCTGATCGACGGGACGACGGGGCTGCACCTCGGGTGGGCGACCCTTGCGACGGTCGCGAACCTCGGGGCAGCGCTGACGGTGACCGTGCCGGAGTCGTGGGAGGGTGCGGCGGATGCCGTCGGCATCCTCGTGCTCGTCGCGGTCGCGGCGATCGGCGTCACGCTCGCGGCGTGGTCGCGGTGGCGCATCGCGCCCGGCCTCGCGATCGGATGGGGACTCGTCTGGCTCGCGGTCGCGCGGCTCTCGGGCGACCTGCCGAGCAGGCCGATCGGCATCACCGCGCTCGCCGCGGCCGTCGTGGTCGTGACCGTGCCGCTCGTCGGGCGCGCGCTGCTGATACGCACCGCGCGCTGACCGGTCCGGGGGCGGTCAGCGGCTACCCCCGTAGTGCGTGTCGGAGGCCCCCGGTAGGGTCGCGGCATGACCGAGAACATCGACACCACACGCACCGTGCCCGAGGGTGGCATGCGCACGTTCCTGGGCCTTCTCGTCAACACCGCCGTCGCGAACATCACGACGAGCTTCCTCTGGTTCGCGCTGACCTTCTGGGTGTACCTCGAGACGCGATCGGTGCTCGCGACCGGCATCATCGGCGGCGCGTACATGCTGCTTCTGGCCGTCTTCGGCATGATCTTCGGCACGATCGTCGACCGACATCGCAAGCATCGCGTGATGATCTTCTCGGCCGTGGCCACCGTCATCGCCTTCGGGGCCGCGGGCGGGCTGTATCTCGCGTTCCCCGAGAGCACCCTGCTCGATCTCGGCGGCCCGTGGTTCTGGCTCTTCACGGGCATCATCCTCGCGGGCGCCGTTGTCGAGAACCTCCGCAATATCGCGCTGTCGACGACGGTCACCCTGCTCGTCCCGACCGAGCGGCATGCGAACGCGAACGGCCTGGTCGGCACGGTGCAGGGCATCGCCTTCCTCGTCACGAGCATCTTCTCGGGGCTCGCGATCGGCCTCCTCGGCATGGGGTGGTCGATCGCGATCGCCCTCGTGTTCACCGTCGCCGCGCTCGTGCACCTGCTGATCCTGCGCGTGCCCGAAGACGAGCCCGAGGCAGCGCCCGACGCGAAGTTCGTGGATGTGCGCGGGGCGGCTGCCGCCATCCGTGCGGTACCGGGACTGTTCGCGCTCATCCTGTTCGCGACCTTCAACAACCTCATCGGCGGCGTCTACATGGCGCTCATGGACCCGTACGGTCTGACGCTGTTCCCGGTCGAGTGGTGGGGCGCCGTGCTTGCGCTCTCGTCGACGGGCTTCCTCATCGGCGGCGGCATCGTCGCGGCGCGCGGACTCGGCCGAAACCCGATCCGCACGATGTTGCTCCTCGTCGCGCTCATGGGGCTGCTCGGCGCGGTCTTCACCGTGCGCGAGTGGGCCTGGCTGTACGTCGTCGGTATCTGGGCGTACATGACGCTGATCCCGCCGGTCGAAGCGGCCGAGCAGACCGTCATCCAGAAGGTCGTGCCGTTCGAGTCGCAGGGGCGCGTGTTCGGCGCGGCGGCGACCTTCGAAGCCGGCGCCGCACCGATCACGGCGTTCCTGATCGCACCGATCGCCGAGTTCTGGATCATCCCCTACATGGAATCCGATGCCGGGCACGATGCCTGGGGCTGGCTGCTCGGCGAGGGTCAGGCGCGCGGCATCGCCCTCGTCTTCCTGTTCTCCGGCATCATCATGATCGCCTTCGCGCTCCTCGCCTTCACGACGAAGTCGTACCGGATCCTCTCCGCCGAGTACGCGGACGCGCCCGAAACGCCGCCCGCGGATGCCGGCGGGCCGGGCTCCCCGGAGTCGGCGGATGCCGGGGAGCCAGGCTGCCCGGGGTCGGCGGCCGTCGGCGCTCGGGCGGCCTCGCCCGTCGCGCCGGCATCCACCGCACAGGCCCGCGGAGGGGTCGCCGATCAGGCCGACCGCACATGATCCGACGGCGACGGGGTGCGGTCAGGCCGCGCGGCCGGTGATCCCCTCGGTCGACGCGATGACGTCCCGCATCTTCTTCTCGAGCGCCTCGAAGAACATCGACAGCGGGAACTCGTCGTCGAGCACGGCATCCGTGTATCCCTTGGGCGGGCCGGCGAGGATGTCGTCGGGGAGCCCCCGTGCCCAGCGCGACGCGGGGTGCGGCGTCAGCACCGAGCGGATCAGCTCGTACGCGGCGAGCCAGTGCGCGATCTTCGGGCGGTCGATCGACTCCCAGTAGAGCCGGTCGATGGCATCCGCCAGTTCGACGACCGCTCCGGGAACCTGATCCCAGTCGAACGCGAGCGCCGTGTCGGTCCAGTGCAGCACGCCGCGCTGGTGCAGCCACGCGAACAGCAGCTGGCCGCCGAGCCCGTCGTAGTTGCGCACGCGCGAGCCGGTGATCGCGAACCGGAAGATCCGGTCGAAGATCACCGCCTGCTGCACGAGGCGGGCGCGATCGGCGATCTCGCCCTCGCCCTGGCCGAGTGCGACGCACTCGCGGAACGCGGTGAGGTCGCAGCGCAGCTCTTCGAGCGAGTACAGGAAGAACGGCATCCGTTGCTTGATCATGAACGGGTCGAATGGCAGGTCGCCGCGCATGTGGGTGCGGTCGTGGATGAGGTCCCACATGACGAAGACCTCTTCGGCGAGGCGCTGGTCGTCGAGCATGCGCGCGGTGCCCTCGGGCAGGTCGAGCTTCGTGATGTCGGATGCCGCCGCGACGACCCGGCGGAACCGTGCGGCCTCGCGGTCCTGGAAGATCGCGCCCCACGTGAACGTCGGGATCTCGCGCATCGCGACCGTCTCGGGGAACAGTACGGCGGAGTTCGTGTCGTACCCGGGCGTGAAATCGATGAGGCGCAGGCTCACGAACAGGCCGTTGGTGTAGGTCTGCTCGAGCTCGGCGACGAACTCCGGCCAGATCACCTCGCAGAGGACCGCCTCGACGTGCCGGTCGCGCGAGCCGTTCTGCGTGTACATCGGGAAGACGACGAGGTGCGTCAGGCCGTCGTGGCGGTCCTGCTGCGGCTGGAACGCCACGAGCGACTCGAGGAAGTCGGGCACGCCGAATCCGCCGTCGGCCCAGCGCTCGAAGTCGTGGACGGATGCCGAGAGATACTCCGCGTCGTGCGGGAAGAGCGGCGTGAGCGCGCGGATGGCAGCGACGATCGCTTCGACGTACGCGCGGGCGTCGCCGTGGTCGTCGGGCCTCGGGACCGATCCGTCCTGAGCTTGCACCTGCTGCAGCGCGATCGCGGCATCCTTCAGCGTGAGCCAGGCGGGCTGGCGCTCGATCGGTCGGTCGTCTTCGACGAGCTGCGTGATCGGTCGGTCGTCTTCGACGACCTCTGGTTCGCCGATGATGGACGTCGTGTGAGACGTGGTCAGTGACATGTGTGAACCTCCGATCGTTACAGGAATATTTACGGCTTGAACCGCTAGCATCCGATATTCTTCCATTCATGGAGGATGCTGTCGACCAGAAGATCGTCGCGGCCGTGTCGCGCGACGGCCGGGCCACCCTCGCCGACCTGTCGGACGAGGTCTCGCTGTCGGTGTCCGCGGTGCAGGCGCGCCTCAAACGCCTCGAGACGCGCGGAGTCATCACGGGCTACCGCGCCGTGGTCGATGCCGAGGCCGTCGGCCGCCCGCTCGCGGCGTTCATCGAGATCACGCCGCTCGACCCCGCGCAGCCTGACAACTCGCCCGAGCTGCTCGAGCACCTCGACGCCATCGAGGCGTGCCACTCGATCGCGGGGGATGCCGCGTACATGCTCTTCGCGCGGGTCGCGTCGCCGCGTGCCCTCGAGGACCTCGTCCGCGACATCCGCCACGCCGCGAACGTCCGCACCCGCACGACAGTCGTGCTGCAGACCTTCTTCGAGCACCGCCCGACCCTCCCTGCCTGAGCCCCTGCCCGCCCGTTCAGTGGGCGCAAACTCCGGGAATCCCCGCGCGGTTTCCGGCGATTGCGCCCACTGAGCGCCCACTGAACGCACTAAACGCCCGCACATACATCGCAGGAGGGATGCCGGGGCACAAGCCACTCGCGTAGCGTCGAGGGGTGTTCCGCCCGCTGACCCGCCTGCAGCTCGTCGTCGACATCGTCGTCGCCGGGCTGTTCTTCGCGGTGGTGGCACTGCCGACGATCGTCGCGGCGGGGGCGTGGTGGTCGACCCGGGCGGACCTCATCGCATCGCTCGTGCTGACCGCGCTGTTCGCGGCGGCGCTCGCGGTGCGGCGGCTCGCGCCGTGGCTGGCTCTCGCCGTCGCGTGGTTCGCCGCGCTCGTGCAGATGGCGTTCGCGCTGCCGCCGCTGCCGGCGAATGTCGCGATCTTCGGCATCCTCTACGCGTGTGCGGCGTACGGCAGCCGGCTCGTCTACTGGGCCAGCTTCGGGTCGTCGATCGTCGGCGCGGGCGTCATCACGGCCTACCTCGTGGTCCCGCCGCTCGTGCGCGGGGCGTGGAGTGTGACGGATGCCGTGTCGACCTATGCCTTCCTTGCGGCGACGCTCTTTGTCTCCGCCGCCCTCGCGCTGTTGCTCGCCTGGACGATCGGGGCGCTCGTCCGCACCGCGCTCAGAGCCCGCGCGAACCAGCGCGCGCAGGAGCTCGCCGAGGCCGAGACCGCCGCTGAGGCCGAGCGCACGCGAATCGCGCGCGACATGCACGATGTCGTCGCGCACTCGCTCGCGGTCGTGATCGCGCAGGCCGACGGTGCCCGCTACGCCGCCGCGGCGGACGCGCGGGCCGCGACGGATGCCCTCTCGACGATCTCGACGACGGCGCGCGCGGCGCTCTCCGACGTGCGGATGCTGCTGACACAGCTGCGCCACACCGAGGCCGAGGGGCCGCAGCCGACGCTCGCCGACCTCGAGCAGCTGTACGCGCAGGTGCGCGCCGCGGGAGTCCAGCTCGAGGTCGACGTCGACCCGGCACCCCGGGGCGAGGCGCCGGCATCCGTGCAACTCGCGGTCTACCGCATCCTGCAGGAAGCGCTCACCAACGCGCTGCGGCACGGTTCCGGTGGCACGGTACGGGTCGCCCTCGCATGGCACGATGAGCGGGTGGAGCTCTCGGTGTCGAACGCGGTCGCGCCCGTTTCGACAGACACGGGCTCGATGGCTGCGGCGGCGCGCGGCCACGGTCTGATCGGCATGCGTGAGCGTGCGCAGCTCGTCGGCGGCACGCTCGAGGCCGGGCCTGACGGCGCAGGAAGTTTCGTCGTGCGCGCGACCCTGCCGGTTGGAGCGGACCGGTGAGCGCGCCGATCCGGGTCGTGCTCGTCGATGATCAGGCGCTGTTTCGCGCCGGCATCCGGATGGTGATCGACTCGCAGCCCGATCTCGAGGTCGTCGGCGAAGCGGGGGACGGCGCCGAGGCGCTACCGGTCGTGCGCTCAGCGCACCCCGACGTCGTGCTCATGGACATCCGGATGCCGGTCATGGACGGTCTCGCGGCGACCGCCGAGATCCTCGCCGATCCGTCCTACGACGACGCTCCGCCCCGCGTCGTCATGCTCACGACCTTCGATCTCGACGAGGCCGCCGCCCGCGCCATCCGGCAGGGAGCGAGCGGGTTCCTCCTGAAGGATGCCGACCCCGAGTTCCTGCTCGCGGCGATCCGGACGGTGCATTCCGGGTCCGCGGTCATCGCGGCATCCGCGACGCGAGACCTCTTCGCCCACTTCGGGGCTCCCGCGGCGGCGCCCGTGCCGCCGGCGTACGACGAGCTCACCGACCGCGAGCGCGAGATCTTCGCGCTCGCCGCGCGCGGCCTCTCGAACGCCGAGATCGCGCAGCGCGAGTTCCTCTCGGAGGCGACCGTGAAGACCCACATCAGCCGCATCCTCGCGAAGCTCTCCCTCCGCGACCGCGTGCAGCTCGTCGTCTTCGCGTTCGAGCACGGCCTCGCCTGAGCGCCTGCACGCCCGGCGGCGCCGCGCGGTCAACCCTCCAGGCGCCGCGGTCGGGGCGTACCCGACGCTCGCAGCCAGATGACGAGTGCGATTCCCCAGATGAGGAACAGCGGGTCCCACAGAAAGGCGTGCCCGATCATCGCGTCCGCGTCGTATCCGCCCTCGGGTCGAACAATGCCGAGGAGAACGGCGCCACTGACGACGATGTTGATGCCGCCGTAGATCACCAGGCCCACGCCACCGATCCAGCAGATCACCCGCCAGAACGGTGCCCACGAAACGACTCCCCACTCCACACCCACCGGGATGCCGGCGGCCGCGAGCTTCACGAGGCCGATCGCCCCGAGCAGCAGCGCGGCCTGCGTCGGTGCAGTCTGTGCCGCGCGCACGGCCCACTCCCCGACGGTCGGAAGAAGCCAGCGACCGCCGAGCGCCCAGTACAGGCTCGCCGCGGCGTGCACCGTGCCCACCGCGAAGGCGACGAGCACCGCCGCACGCGCGACGGTGCGATTCCCACGTATCAGCACGGGTCTCCCGCCGGTTGGCCGAATAACGAGCGTACCCACGGCGACGGCTGCGGCGATAGGTGCGGTGCCACCCCCGGATCATCCTCCCGATGTACGCGGGAGCGACCCGCGACCGACGCGGCGGCATCCGCCCGCTCCGTAGCGTCGAGGGCATGGAGATCACGAACACCCAGATGGGCCTCGCGGCCCGCGTTGAGAACCTCACGAAAACCTACGGCGGCGGCGAGAGCGGGGTGCGCGCGCTCGATGGCGTGACCGTCGGCATCCGTCGCGGCGAGTTCACCGCCATCATGGGGCCGTCCGGCTCCGGCAAGTCGACCCTCATGCATATCATGGCGGGGCTGGATGCCCCGTCGGCCGGCCGCGCGTGGATCGGCGACAACGAGATCACGGGGCTCTCCGACCTCGAGCTGACGATCCTGCGCCGCCGCCGCGTCGGGTTCGTGTTCCAGGCGTTCAACCTCGTGCCGACCCTCGACGCGCTCGGCAACATCCTGCTGCCGTTCGACCTCGACGGCCGCGCGCCGAGCGCCCTCGAGCGCGCCCGTATCGACGGCCTCATCGACTCGCTCGGCCTGCGCTCGCGCCTGCGGCACCGTCCGCACGAGCTCTCCGGCGGTCAGCAGCAGCGCGTCGCGATCGCCCGCGCGCTCGCGACGGCGCCCGACCTCGTCTTCGCCGACGAGCCGACCGGCAACCTCGACTCGCGCTCAGGCCGCGAGGTGCTGGCTCTCCTCGGGGCGGCAAGCCGCGAGCACGGCCAGTCGATCGCGATGGTCACGCACGACCCCATCGCCGCCTCGCACGCCGACCGCGTGCTGTTCCTGGGCGATGGCCGCGTTGCCGCCGACAAGCCGCGCCAGAGCGCCGAGCAGGTCTCGGCGTTCATGCTCGCGTCGGAGGTGGCGGCATGAGCGCCGTCGCCGCATCCCCGACAATGACGGATGCCCGGGTGCCGAACCGTCGCCGCACGGCGTCGTGGGCCTGGCTGCGCGAGCGGGGGATGGGCGCGACGATCCTCGTCGCCGCGATCTCGAGCGCCTTCGGCGTGCTGCTTCTGTCGGCCACGGGCTACATCGCGGCGTGGGTGGATGCCGACCCGTATCTCGGCGGAGGCGAGACCGTCACGGCGGTCCTCGGCATCCTGAGCGTCCTGATCGTGGGCGTCGCGGTGTACATCGCGTCGATCGTCACGGCCAACACGTTCGCGACGATCATCGCGGGCCGCACGCGCGGCATCGCCCTGATGCGTCTGATCGGTGCGTCGGCGCGGTCGCAGCGCCGCGACGTGAGCCGCCAGGGCGTCGTCGTCGGCGTGATCGGCGCCGTCGTGGGCCTCGTTGCCGGAGCGCTGGTAGCCGCAGCCCTCTTGCGGTGGGCGGATGCCGCGCTCGGACTCTCCGTCGACTACGACGTGCTCCAGCCGGTGCTGCTCCTCCCTGCCGCGGTCGTCGCGCTGACGACGTGGGCGGGCGCGTGGGCGGGGTCACGGCGCGTGCTCGACGTCACGCCGCTGCAGGCGATCTCGGGGTCGACCCCGCGCGCGCACGACGAGCTCGCCGGCTCGCGCGGACGCCGAGTCGCGGCGATCGCGCTGTCGATCGCGGGCGTCGCGCTCCTCGCGCTCGGAGTCCTCGCCGGGCTCGTGAACCCGCTCGGCGTCGTGATCGCTTTCGTCGGCGGCATCCTCTCGTTCACGGGTCTCGTCCTGGGCGCCGCGATCATCATGCCGCCGCTCCTGCACCTCACCGGTCGCCTGTTCGGGCGCTCGGCGACGGCCCGACTCGCGGCGCAGAACGCGCTTCGTTACCCGGAGCGTTCGAGCCGCATGGCGATCGGGGTCGTCATGGGCGTCGCGCTCGTCGCCATGTTCGCCGTCGCGAACGAGTCGGTAAAGGCGCTGTTCACGGCATCCGCCGGCGGCGAACCGCCGCGCGAGATGAGCCAGATCATGGACACGTTCGCCGCCATCATGATGGGCCTCGTCGCCGTGTCGGCCATCATCGCGGCGGTCGGCCTCGTCAATCTGCTCACGATCGGCGTCGTCCAGCGGCGCCGCGAGCTGGGCTTGCTGCGCGCGCTCGGACTGACCTCCGGTCAGGTGCGCCGGGTCGTGCTGCTCGAGGCGACCCACGTCACGATCACGGCCCTCGCGTTCGGGCTGGTGCTCGGCGGCCTCTACGGCTGGATCGGCGCGCAGTCGCTGCTCGGCTCGGCGGCGGTGCCGCCCGCGTGGTCGTCACCGACGTTTGTGGCTCCCGCCATCCCCTGGATGCCGGTGCTCATCGTCGTCGCGGCGACCGCCGTGCTGACCCTCGTCGCCGCCGTCGTGCCGACCCGGCTCGCCACGCGCGTCACCGCCGTCGAGGCTCTCGCCGAGTGAGCCCCCCGACCCGCCGGTTCAGTGGGCGCAAACCCCGGGAAAGCCCGCGCGGTTTCCGGCGATAGCGCCCACTGAACGCCCCGGCGCCCGGCGGTCAGTCAGGGGATGAGGTGAGCTCGGGGTCGTGCGCCCACGTGGGGGCGAGGGTGCGCAGCCGCGCGCCGCGCCACTGCCACGTCGCCCAGAGCACGGGCCACAGCGCCGGTGCCGCGGCCCCGCCGATCACGAGTCGCTCGCGCCACAGCGTCTTGGTGGCGTCGCCCGGGGCGACCGAGACGGCGAGCTGGTGGTCCCAGACGTCGAGCGTTGCGAGGGGGCCCGTGAGCGGGATGCCGCTGTCGCGGAGGATCCGCACCGGGCCGTCGGCATCGCGCACGTAGCGCTCGCTCACGTGGATGAGCTGATCGCCGAGCGCGGCACCGGCGAGACTCAGTCGCACGGGGACATCGGCGCCCGGCTCGAGCGTCGGGGGCATGCCGCCAGCATCCATCGGTGTGAGCTGCACCAGCGGGCCGTAGAGCTCGGCGATCGCCCGCGGCGAGTGCAGGGCGCGCCAGGCCGCGTCGGCGTCGCAGTCGAGGACGAGCTTCAGCAGGATGCGCATGGCGTCAGTCTGTCACCCGCCCACCCCCGTAGCCTGCAGACATGTCGTCGCCGTTCGATCAGTCCCGCTACCAGGTGCGTTTCGAGTGGGGCACGGCCGGACTCGACCGGCTCGCCCCCGCGGATGTCGTCGTGGTCGTCGACGTGCTGCGGTTCAGCTCGACGATCGCGGCGCAGGTCGAGGCGGGAGAGCGGGTGGCGTTGGATGCCGGCGCGCACGCCGTGTCGCTGAACGGGGCCGCGGTCGCGGCGCGCGCCGCTCCGCTCGACCCGGCGCCGACCGTCCTGCTCGGCGCGCTCTGCAACGCCTCTGCCGTGGCCGCCGCGATCCTGGCCGAGCAGCAGCGCCGCGGCGATCGCACGAGCATCGCCGTCATCGCGTGCGGCGAGCTCGCGTCGCGGGGGCCCGGCGCCGAGCTGAGGTTCGCGGTCGAAGACCTCCTCGGGGCCGGTGCGGTCATCGACGCTCTCGGCGCGCTCGGCATCGACCACACGTCGCCCGAGGCGGCCGCCGCGGGCGAGGCGTTCCGGGGTCTACGGGGCGCGGTGCGTCATCTGCTCACCGCGAGTGGCTCCGGCCAGGAGCTCGATGAACGAGGTCTGCGCGACGAGGTGCTCGCCACGGCCGAGGTGAACGCCACGGCATCCGTTCCCGTGCTGCGCGAGGGTGTCTTCGTCGCCTTCTGAAGGGCGCCCGCCCCATTGGCCCCGCGCGATGAGTGCGGATGCCTGGACCCGCGCCGACTGGCGGGCGCGGCGCCCGAGCACCGAGCCTCAGCGGGTGGCCTCAGCGCGGGGTCATCGCCGCGAGGCGTGTGGCGGGGGTGATCTCGCGGCGCGTCCACGTGAACAAGAACCGATCGTCGAACGTGCGCGAGCACTTCGCACACGACGTCGCCCGCGTCGCGGCACGGTGCCGGTAAGCGACGTGCCCGGCGGGGCAGACACCGACCCAGGGTGCGAGCTCGGTCGCGGTCTCGCCGTGGTGAGTGACCCCGCCCGTGTAGCCGAGCGCGCGAGCGGCGCGCTTCCACGCCGCGCCGTGCGCCGCTCGCGCCCCTGCGAGCGCGTGCGCCACCTCGTGCAACAGCACCTGCCGGTTCGCCTCGTCGTCGAAGCGCGCCGCGAGATAGCGCGACACAGTGATGCGCTTGCGGGTGTAGTCGCACGCGCCCGCGCGCCGCTTCGCGTTATCGAAGGCGAACGACCACGTGGCATCCAGGTGGGTCGCGATGAGAAGCTCCGCCGTGCGGCGGACGTCGTGCAGGTCAGACATGCTGCCCGCCCGAGAAGTGCAACGAGAAACGGGGTCGTTCGATCATGCTCGTGACACTAGAACAGACGTACGACACTCAGCTGGCGACCGATGCGCCGGCCCTCCGCCGCTCGGCCGCCTCGATCGCGACGAGCGTTGACTCGAGCTCATCCTCGGGTGCACCCGCCTCCTGCCGGAGGAACAGCGCGCGCTTGAAGTCGCCCTGCGCGCTCACATAGTCGCCCTCGTCGAAGAACACCTTGCCGCGATGTTGGTACGCGAACGCGGCCAGCGCCGCCCACTTCTGGCCCTCGGCCTCTTCGGCGCACGTCGTGAGCTCCTGAATGGCGGCGGCGTATGCCCCGCGGCTCTGCAACACGGTCGCGTGCAGCACCCGCGCTCGCAGCAGGTCCTTGCGGGGGCCGCCCATCCGCGCAACGCGCACCGACTGCTCCGATACGACGAGTGCGTCGTCGAGGTTCCCCGTGACCTTCAGCAACCATACGCGCTCGAGCAGGGCAGGCAGTGACCGCTGGTCGCCGAGCTCCTCCAGCCGCTCGCGGCAGTGGCGCACGTCGACGATCTCACGAAGGGTCTGCGGGTCGTATCCCTGGATGTAGCTCACCGGCGTCCCCTCTCGTGCTCCGCGCGCCGCGCGATCGTTTCCCCAGTGTCGCCCGGGGCGGTCGGAGTTTCGCTGAGCCCACGCGGCGCGCCGCCCACCCGCGCGTACCGTTTGCAGGATCGCCTCGGCGCCGCGCGGCTGCAGCGCCCGGAATCCCGCGGTGCCGGGGCGCCGGAGCGCGAGTTGATCCTGCAAACGGTACAGCCGGGTCGGCGCACAACTCAGGCAGAAAGCCCCGAATCGCGGCGCGGCGCACGCCGCGCCGCGATTTTGCCTGAGTTATGCGCCGGGCCCGCGGCGAAAGCCCCGCGGGCCGGCGGCGGCAGCCCGGCCGGGCCGGCGGCGAGAGCCCGGCCGGGCCGGCGGCGACAGCCGCGCCCCGCGCCGCAGATTCAGCGCTCGAAGAGCGACGCCGCGGGCTTCGGCGACGCCGTCGCGGCGGCGTCGGTGACCACGGCGGCGGAGCGGACGAACTCGTCGAGCTCGCTCCCGTGCGCGACCTTCGCGGGGTGCGGACCGGCGGCCATCAGCCGCGGCAGCCACTCGACCGGCAGCGGCGCGGCGGATGCCGCGATCACGAGATTGCCGAACCGGCGACCCTTGAGGGTCTGCACCTCGGCGAGGACGAGCGTCTCGGCGAGCACCGCGCGCACCGTCGCGACCTGGCGGCGGGCGAAGGCGAGCCCGGCACCGTCGGCGACGTTGACGAGCAGCACGCCATCCGGCGCGAGCAGCCCCGCGAGCACCGTGAAGTACTCGACCGACGTGAGGTGTGCGGGTGTCTGCGCGCCCGCGAACACGTCCGACACGACGAGGTCGGCGGTGCCCTGCAGCCCCGGCCGCAGCTTCTCGGCGACCGCGCGCGCGTCGCCGATCCGCACCCGCACCTGCGCGCCCCGCGGCAGCGGCAGGTGCTCGCGCACGAGGTCGACGAGCGGCTGCTCGAGCTCGATCACCTGCTGGCGCGACCCGGGCCGCGTGTGCGCGATGTAGCGCGGCAGCGTCAGCGCCCCGCCGCCGAGGTGGATCGCGGTGAGCGGCTGCCCCGGCATCCGCAGCCGGTCGATGACGGCGCCCATCCGCGCGATGTACTCGAAGTGCAGATGGGTCGGGTCTTCCAGGTCGACGTGCGACTGGGGTGTGCCCGCGACCTCGAGCTCGTACCCGCCCGCGAAGCGGGACGGAACGATCCGGGCGATCGTTCCGTCCGATAGACGCGCCTCGGGCGGCTGTTCCACCTGTGCGCGGGCCATGCCGTCAACGCTACCCGCACCGACGAAACAGGATCGAGACAAAGGCGTAACGGACATTCAGCCTTCACACAGGTAGGTTCGTACCCATCCCGGCGGAGGCGCGCCAACGGAGCGCGTCAGACCGGACTCTCCCACAAGGAAGGTGCACAGCATGCTCCTCACTTCCCGAAAGCGCGTGATCGCGGGGCTGGCGGCGCTGGCCGTCGGCGGCCTCGTGCTGACCGCTTGCACGAGTCAGCGCGGCGACGAGCCCGCCGCAACCGGCGACGTCGACTCGACGTTCGTCTTCGGCGCGTCCGGCGACCCGTCGAGCCTCGACCCGGCGTTCGCGAGCGACGGCGAGTCGTTCCGCATTTCGCGTCAGATCTTCGAGGGTCTCGTCGGCGTGAAGGCCGGCACGGCCGACCCGGCGCCGCTGCTGGCCGAGTCGTGGGAGGTCTCCGACGACGGCCTCGAGTACACGTTCGCGCTGAAGAAGGATGTGACCTTCCACGACGGCACCCCCTTCAACGCGGATGCCGTGTGCTTCAACTTCGACCGCCAGAACAACTTCACGGGCGTCGCGCAGAGCGCGAGCCTCTCCTACTACTGGGGCGCGCTCATGCGCGGCTACGCCGACACGGGCACGTCGATCTACGGCGGCTGCGAGGCCGACGGCGATGACACCGTCACCCTGAAGCTGACGCAGCCGTTCGCCGGGTTCATCCCGGCGCTGTCGCTGCCGGCCTTCGCGATCCAGAGCCCGACGGCTCTGGAGAAGTACGCCGCGGACGAGGTCGGCGGCACCGCCGAGGCTCCGACCCTCAGCGAGTACGCGCAGGGTCACCCGACCGGCACCGGCCCGTTCATGTTCGACTCCTGGGAGCCGGGCGCGGAGACCACCCTGTCGGCCTACGACGGCTACTGGGGTGACCAGGGTCAGGTGACCAAGGTCGTCTTCAAGGTCATCGGCGACACGACCGCGCGCCGTCAGGCGCTCGAGTCGGGCTCGATCGACGGCTACGACCTCGTCGCGCCCGCCGACCTCGGTGCCCTCGAGGATGCCGGCTACACGCTCGTGAACCGCGACCCGTTCAACGTGCTGTACCTCGCGTTCAACCAGGCCTTCCCGGGCCTGGAGAACATCAAGGTCCGCCAGGCGCTCACGCAGGCGATCGATCGCGATGCGCTCATCTCGCAGGTGCTCCCGGAGGGCACGGTCGCGGCGACGCAGTTCATGCCCGACAGCGTCATCGGCTGGAACTCCGACGTCACCGAGTACCCCTATGACCCGGATGCCGCGAAGGCGCTCCTGGCCGAAGCAGGCTACGACGAGTCGCACCCGCTCGAGCTGATGTTCAACTACCCGGTCAACATCTCGCGGCCGTACATGCCCAACCCCGAGCAGATCTTCGCGAACCTGCAGAGCCAGCTCGAGGCGGTCGGTGTGAAGATCACGCCCGCGTCCAACGAGTGGGGCGAGTACCTCGACCGCATGCAGGGCGGGTCGGATCACGGCATCCACCTGCTCGGCTGGACGGGTGACTACAACGACCCGGACAACTTCGTGGGCGTGTTCTTCGGCGCGAAGTCGAACGAGTGGGGCTTCGACAACCCCGAGCTGTTCGACGCTCTCACCGAGGCCCGCGGGCTGAAGACCGAGGACGAGCAGCGCCCGGCGTACGAGGAGATCAACGAGCAGATCGCGGAGTTCATCCCGGGCATCCCGCTCGCGCACCCCGTGCCGACGCTCGCGTTCGACGCCCGCGTCACGTCGTACCCGGCGAGCCCCGTGCAGGACGAGGTGTACAACCTGATCACGCTGTCGAAGTAACTCTCGGCCTGCCTGATCGGCGGATGCCGCGGCGCGCGCTCGCACCAGCGACGCGTGACCGCGGCATCCGCGCCCTTCCTCGACACCTGGAGACCCACCCCGTGCTACGCACCATCGGCCGGCGCATCCTGCTGCTGATCCCTACCCTGCTGGGGCTCACGATCCTGCTGTTCTTCTGGGTGCGCGCCCTCCCCGGCGGGCCGGCGGTCGCGCTCCTCGGTGAGAAGGCGACCCCCGAGGCGGTCGCCGAGATCAACCGGCTGTACGGCTTCGACCGGCCGCTGTTCGAGCAGTACGTGACGTGGCTCGGCCGGCTGCTGCAGGGCGACTTCGGCAGCTCGATCCAGACTGGCCGCCCGGTCCTCGAAGAGTTCGCGCGCCGCTTTCCCGCGACGATCGAGCTGTCGATCGCCGCAATGATCATCGCGATCGGCATCGGCGTGCCGCTCGGATACTGGGCCGCCCGCCGCCACGGAAAGTGGAGCGATCACACGGCGGTGGCGCTCAGCCTCGTCGGCATCACGATCCCGGTCTTCTTCCTCGCATTCATCCTCAAGTACGTCTTCGCGGTGCAGCTGGGGTGGCTACCCTCGGATGGCCGGCAGAACCCGCGCATCGACGCGACCCACTACACGAACTTCTACGTCCTCGACGGCCTCATCACGGGTGAGTTCGACGCAGCGTGGGATGCCCTGGTGCACCTCATCCTCCCGGCGATCGCCCTCGGGACGATCCCGCTCGCGATCATCGTGCGGATCACCCGGGCATCCGTCCTCGAGGTCCAAAACGCCGACTACGTCCGCACCGGAATGGCGAAGGGCATCTCGTCGCAGACCCTTCGCAGCCGCTTCATCATGCGAAACGCGATGCTCCCCGTCATCACGACGATCGGTCTGCAGACGGGCCTGCTGATCTCGGGCGCCGTCCTCACCGAGACGGTCTTCGCCTTCCCCGGCATCGGCTCGTTCCTCGCCCGCGCGATCTTCACGCGCGACTTCCCGGTGCTCCAGGGCTTCATCCTCTTCATCGCCGTGCTCTACGCGCTGATCAACCTGATCGTCGACGTGTCATACGGCTTCATCGACCCGAGAGTGAGGGTCCAATGACATCCGCGGTCCTTCCCCCCGCCCCCGGCGGCGGCCCGGCCGTGCCCGGCGAGGTCGCCGCCGACCCGCAGCTCGGCGCCACCCGCACCCGCGGCGGGTTCTGGCGCGACGTGTTCGCCCGGTTGCGCCGGAACCCGACGGCGTGGATCGGCGCGATCATCGTGCTGCTGTTCCTGCTCGTCGCGGCGCTCGCCCCGATCCTCGCACCGTTCGGGCCCACGGATCTCCCCGGTCAGCGCTACATCACCCCGACGCACATCCCCGGTCCCGGCGAGCTGCCGCAGTTCCCGCTGGGCCTTGACCGCTTCGGCGGCGACGTGCTCTCGAAGCTCATCTGGGGCGCCCAGGCATCCCTTCTCATCGGTGTCGTCTCGACAGCGCTGGGTCTTTTGGGCGGGATGCTGCTCGGGTTCCTCTGCGGGATGTTCGGCGGGTGGGTCGACAACGTCATCATGCGATTCGTCGACATCCTGTTGTCGGTGCCGAACCTGCTACTGGCCGTCTCGATCGCCGCGATCCTCGGGCAGTCGCAGCTGGCCGTCATGATCGCGATCGGAGCGTCGCAGGTGCCGGTGTTCGCGCGGCTCCTGCGCGCGTCGATGCTGCAGCAGCGCACCTCTGACTACGTCCTGTCGGCGCAGACCCTGGGCCTTGGCCGTGGCCGCATCACGATGAGCCACGTGCTGCCGAACTCGGTCGGCCCCGTCATCGTGCAGGGCACGCTGTCGCTCGCGACGGCGGTCATCGACGCGGCGGCGCTGTCGTTCCTCGGGCTCGGCGGCGGGTTGCCGCAGACGGCCGAGTGGGGCCGCATGCTCACCTACGCGCAGGCCGAGCTCGCGATCGCGCCGTGGCTCGCGTTCTTCCCCGGCATCTGCATCTCGGTGACGGCGCTCGGGTTCACGCTGCTGGGCGAAGCGCTCCGCGAAGCGATGGATCCGCGCACGCGGGCGCGCTGACGCCGCCCGCGTTCAGACGGCGATGTCCAGCTCGTTGCCCGGAATGGATGCCAGTAGCCGCCGCGTGTACGGATCGCGCGGGTTTGTGAAGATCTCCTCGCTGGATGCCGCCTCGACGAGGTGCCCGTCCTTCATGACGCAGACGTAGTCGCTCACGAGCCGGACGACGGCGAGGTCGTGCGAGATGAAGAGGTAGCTCAGGCCGTACTCGCTCTGCAGGTCGCGCAGGAGACGGAGGATCTGGTCCTGAACGAGAACGTCGAGGGCCGACACCGGCTCGTCGCAGACGATGAGCTCGGGCTGGAGGGCCAGCGCGCGGGCGATCGCGACGCGCTGGCGCTGACCGCCGGAGAGCTCCGACGGGTAGCGGCGGAGCATCGACTGCGGCAGCACGACGTCGTCGAGGAGCTTCCGCACCCGCGCGTCGCGCTCGGCGGTCGACCCGCGGCGGTAGAAGTCGAGGGGTTCGGAGATGATCCGCTCGATCGTGAACATCGGGTTGAGCGACGAGTACGGGTCCTGGAAGATCGGCTGCACCTTCTGGCGGAAGTCGCGCAGCGCTCGCCCCGACAACTTCGCGACGTCCTGACCGTCGAAGCGCATCGATCCCGACGTCGGCTCGATGACCTTCAGCAGCATGCGCGCGGTGGTGGTCTTCCCCGACCCCGATTCGCCGACGATCGCGACGGTCTCGCCGCGCGGGATCGCGAACGACACGTCCTGCACCGCCGCGAAGTCCTCCTTCTTGCCGCGGATGCGGTAGACCTTCGTCAGCCCCTCGACCTCGACGATGTTGTCAGGTGCGGATGCCGGGGCGCTGCCGGCATCCGTCGGCTCGGCATCCGTCACCGCGGCGACCGGCGCGACCGGTTTCGCGAACACCTCGGGCCGCAGGCGCGCGACGGCGACCGACGGCGCGGCCTTGACGAGCGCCTGCGTGTACGGCTCGCGCGGGTCTTCGAGGATCTGGCGTGCGGGGCCCTGCTCGACGATCCGGCCGCGGTGCATCACGACGACGCGCGCCGCGCGCTCGGCGGCGAGGCCCAGGTCGTGCGTGATGAGGAGGACCGAGGTGCCGAGGTCGCTCGTCATGCGCTCGAGCTGGTCGAGGATCGTCTTCTGCACCGTCACGTCGAGGGCGCTCGTCGGCTCATCGGCGATCAGCAGGCGCGGATTGCAGGCAAGTCCGATCGCGATGAGCGCGCGCTGGCGCATGCCGCCGGAGAACTCGTGCGGATACTGCTTCGCCCGCTCCGCCGCATCGGGCAGTCCCGCCGCCGCGAGCGTCTCGATGACCTTCTGGTCGACGTCCTTCGACGTCGCGAGCCCGTGTGCGAGGAGCGTCTCGGCGACCTGTGTGCCGATCTTCGACACGGGGTTGAGGTTCGACATCGGGTCCTGCGGCACGAGGCCGATCTGCGCGCCGCGGACGGTCCGCAGGACGCTCTCGGGGGCGCCCGCGAGCTCGCGCCCGTCGAGGGTGATGCTGCCCCGGGTCACCCGGCCGTTGCCGGGAAGGAGGCCGATCACCGCCATCGCCGTCGTCGACTTGCCCGACCCGGACTCGCCCACGATCGCGAGGGTCTCGCCCGCGGCGAGCTCGAGATCGACCGCTTCGACGGCGTGCACGTCGCCCGCGACGGTGCGGAAATCGACGGCGAGGTCGCGCACGCGCAGGAGGGGAGTGGTGTCGCTCATGCGACCATCCTGCCCGCTGGTACGCGGGCGCGCACGGGAGCCGGCGCTGTCTTTACGCACTCGTAACGGGGGATGCCGGCGGTTATACCGCAGCATCCGCACCTCGTCAAGAATCCGACTAGACACGGCGCGTCCGGCCGCCTATAGTGGGTAGTTGCGCTCCCTTCCCCCATGCCCTCATATGGTGGTCGGCGTGCGCCTGCAGATCCCGCTTCGGCGGCGCGTCGCAGGCGTGGGATCGGAGCGATTCACCTGACGACAAGGAAACCCGCCCCTGCCCGGGCTCACGGAGGTAATTCCCTTGGCTGCTGCGCGCAACGCAACCAATTCCACCACCACCCCCAAGAACGGCCGCGGCGCTTCGCGCCTGTCGTTCGCCAAGATCTCCGACACGCTGACGGTCCCCGACCTTCTCGCGCTGCAGACGGAGTCCTTCGACTGGCTCGTCGCGAACGACGCCTGGAAGGCTCGTGTCGCAGAGGCGAAGGCTCAGGGTCGCACCGACGTGCCCGAGACGAGCGGCCTCGAGGAGATCTTCGAGGAGATCTCGCCCATCGAGGACCTCGGCGAGACGATGCAGCTGAGCTTCACGAACCCCTACCTCGAGCCCGAGAAGTACTCGATCGAGGAGTGCAAGGAGCGCGGCAAGACCTACGCCGCCCCGCTGTACGTCGAGGCCGAGTTCATGAACCATCTCACGGGTGAGATCAAGACGCAGACGGTCTTCATGGGCGACTTCCCGCTCCAGACCGACAAGGGCACGTTCATCATCAACGGCACCGAGCGTGTCGTCGTCTCGCAGCTCGTCCGCTCGCCGGGCGTGTACTTCGACAAGACGCCCGACAAGACGAGCGACAAGGACATCGTCTCGGCGCGCGTCATCCCGAGCCGCGGCGCGTGGCTCGAGTTCGAGATCGACAAGCGCGACCAGGTGGGCGTGCGCATCGACCGCAAGCGCAAGCAGTCGGTCACCGTCTTCCTCAAGGCGCTCGGCCTGTCGAGCGAAGACATCCTGAACGAGTTCGCCGGCTACGAGTCGATCGCCGACACGCTCTCCAAGGACACGATCCTCACGAAGGAAGACGCGCTCCGCGACATCTACCGCAAGCTCCGTCCGGGCGAGCAGGTCGCGGCCGAGGCTGCCCGCGCGCTCCTGGACAACTTCTACTTCAACCCGAAGCGCTACGACCTCGCGAAGGTCGGCCGGTACAAGATCAACCAGAAGCTGGGTCTTGACAAGCCGCTCAGCGACTCGGTCCTGACGGTCGACGACATCGTCGCGACGATCAAGTACCTCGTGGCCCTCCACCGCGGTGACGCGTCGATCCCCGGCATCCGTGCCGGCAAGAAGGCCGAGATCCGCCTGGATGTCGACGACATCGACAACTTCGGCAACCGCCGCATCCGCGCCGTCGGCGAGCTCATCCAGAACCAGGTGCGCACGGGTCTGTCGCGCATGGAGCGCGTCGTCCGCGAGCGCATGACGACGCAGGACATCGAGGCGATCACGCCGCAGACCCTGATCAACGTGCGCCCCGTCGTCGCCGCGATCAAGGAGTTCTTCGGCACGTCGCAGCTGTCGCAGTTCATGGACCAGAACAACCCGCTCGCGGGTCTGACCCACAAGCGCCGCCTGTCGGCGCTCGGTCCCGGCGGTCTCTCGCGTGAGCGCGCGGGCGTCGAGGTCCGCGACGTGCACCCCAGCCACTACGGCCGCATGTGCCCGATCGAGACCCCGGAAGGCCCGAACATCGGCCTCATCGGCTCGCTGGCATCCTTCGCGCGCATCAACGCGTTCGGCTTCATCGAGACGCCGTACCGTCGCGTCGTGGATCGTAAGGTCACCGACCAGATCGACTACCTGACCGCCTCGGAAGAGAACGACTTCATCGTCGCGCAGGCCGGTGCCGAGCTCGACAAGAACGGCAAGTTCGTCGCCGATCGCGTCCTCGCCCGCCGCGGCCAGGGTGGCGAGGTCGACCTCTTCCACGCCGACGAGATCGGCTACATGGACGTCTCGCCCCGCCAGATGGTGTCGGTCGCGACCTCGCTCATCCCGTTCCTCGAGCACGACGACGCGAACCGCGCCCTCATGGGTGCGAACATGCAGCGTCAGGCTGTGCCGCTGCTGCGCAGCGACTCGCCCGTCGTCGGCACCGGTATGGAGGGCTTCGCGGCCATCGACGCCGGTGATGTCATCACGGCAGAGAAGGCCGGTGTCGTCGCCGAGGTCTCGGCCGACGTCGTGACCGTCCAGCTCGACGAGGGCGGCACGCAGGACTACTTCCTGCGCAAGTTCGACCGCTCGAACCAGGGCACGTCCTACAACCAGCGCGTCATCGTCTCGGCGGGCGACCGGGTCGAGGTCGGCGAGGTCATCGCCGACGGCCCGGCGACCGAGAACGGCGAGCTCGCGCTCGGCAAGAACCTGCTCGTCGCGTTCATGACGTGGGAGGGTCACAACTTCGAGGACGCCATCATCCTCAGCCAGGACCTCGTCAAGAACGACACGCTCTCCTCGATCCACATCGAGGAGTACGAGGTGGATGCCCGCGACACCAAGCTCGGCAAGGAGGAGATCACCCGTGACCTCCCCAACGTCGCGCCCGACCTCCTGAAGGACCTCGACGAGCGCGGCATCGTCCGCATCGGCGCCGAGGTTCGCCCCGGCGACATCCTCGTCGGCAAGGTCACGCCGAAGGGTGAGACGGAGCTGTCGGCCGAGGAGCGCCTGCTCCGCGCGATCTTCAACGAGAAGAGCCGCGAGGTGCGCGACACGTCGCTGAAGGTTCCCCACGGTGAGCAGGGCACGATCATCGCCGTCAAGGAGTTCAACGCCGAGGACGGCGACGACGAGCTCGGCTCGGGCGTCAACCGCCGGGTCGTGGTCTACATCGCCCAGAAGCGCAAGATCACCGAGGGCGACAAGCTCGCCGGCCGTCACGGCAACAAGGGCGTCATCGCGAAGATCCTGCCCGTCGAGGACATGCCGTTCCTCGCGGACGGCACGCCGGTCGACGTCGTGCTCAACCCGCTCGGTATCCCCGGTCGCATGAACTTCGGCCAGGTGCTCGAGACGCACCTCGGCTGGATCGCGAAGCAGGGCTGGAAGGTCGAAGGCAAGCCGGAGTGGGCCGCGAACCTGCCCGAGGATGCCCGCGAGGCCGCCCCCGGCACGAAGGTCGCGACCCCCGTGTTCGACGGTGCGTTCGAGTCCGAGATCGCGGGTCTGCTCGATTCGACGCTGCCCACGCGCGACGGCGTGCGCCTCATCGACTCGACGGGCAAGACGCAGCTGTTCGACGGCCGCTCCGGCGAGCCGTTCCCGGCGCCCATCTCGGTCGGCTACATGTACATCCTGAAGCTGCACCACCTCGTCGACGACAAGATCCACGCCCGCTCCACCGGCCCCTACTCGATGATCACCCAGCAGCCGCTCGGTGGAAAGGCGCAGTTCGGCGGCCAGCGCTTCGGCGAGATGGAGGTGTGGGCCCTCGAGGCCTACGGCGCCGCGTACGCGCTGCAGGAGCTCCTCACGATCAAGTCCGACGACATCGTCGGCCGCGTCAAGGTCTACGAGGCCATCGTCAAGGGCGAGAACATCCAGGAGCCCGGCATCCCGGAGTCGTTCAAGGTGCTCATGAAGGAGATGCAGTCGCTCTGCCTGAACGTCGAGGTCCTCTCGGCTGACGGCACGGCGGTCAACCTCCGCGACACGGATGACGAGGCGTTCCGCGCGGCGGAAGAGCTCGGCATCAACATCTCCACCCGGTTCGAGTCCTCGTCCATCGACGAGATCTGAGTTTCGATACGCCCGGAGCGGCGCGCGCGCCGCTCCGGGCTACCGGGCCACCGCTTGGACCACAACCAAACTTTCTGAGACACAGGAGAACCAGTGCTCGAGTCCACCACTTTCGATCAGCTTCGCATCGGCCTGGCCACCGCTGACGACATCCGTCGTTGGTCCTTCGGCGAGGTCAAGAAGCCCGAGACCATCAACTACCGCACGCTCAAGCCCGAGAAGGACGGCCTCTTCGGCGAGCAGATCTTCGGGCCCTCCCGCGACTGGGAGTGTGCCTGCGGTAAGTACAAGCGCGTCCGCTTCAAGGGCATCGTCTGCGAGCGCTGCGGCGTCGAGGTCACCAAGAGCTCGGTCCGCCGCGAGCGCATGGGCCACATCGAGCTCGCCGCGCCCGTCACCCACATCTGGTACTTCAAGGGCGTCCCGTCGCGCCTCGGGTACCTGCTCGACATGGCACCGAAGGACCTCGAGAAGGTCATCTACTTCGCTGCCTACATGGTGATCTCGGTCGACGAGGAGGCGCGTCACCGCGACCTCCCGACGCACGAGTCGAACCTGCGCCTCGAGATCAAGAACCTCGGCGACCGCCGCGACGCCCGCGTCGCGACGCGTCTGGCGACCCTCGAAGAGGAGCTCGCCGCGCTCGAGGCCGAAGGCGCGAAGGCTGACCAGAAGAAGAAGGTCAAGGATGCCGCCGAGAAGGAGATGGCATCCATCCGCAAGAACGCCGACGAGCAGATCGCGAAGCTCGAGCGCATGTGGGAAGAGTTCCGCACCCTTTCGGTCGGCCAGCTCAAGCAGGAGGACGACGTCTTCCACGAGCTGCAGGACCGATTCGGTCAGTACTTCGAGGCCTACATGGGCGCCGAGTCGATCCAGCGTCGCCTGCAGGCGTTCGACCTGGCCGCCGAGGCCGAGAACCTGCACCTGCAGATCTCCGAGGGCAAGGGCCAGCGCAAGATCCGCGCGATCAAGCGCCTGAAGGTCGTCAACTCGTTCCTGCAGACGGGCATGTCGCCGGCATCCATGGTCCTCGACGTCGTCCCGGTGATCCCGCCGGAGCTGCGCCCGATGGTCCAGCTCGACGGTGGCCGCTTCGCGACCAGCGACCTGAACGACCTGTACCGCCGCGTGATCAACCGCAACAACCGCCTCCGCCGCCTGATCGACCTCGGTGCGCCCGAGATCATCGTCAACAACGAGAAGCGGATGCTGCAGGAGGCCGTCGACGCGCTGTTCGACAACGGCCGTCGCGGCCGCCCCGTCACGGGCACCGGCAACCGCGCGCTCAAGTCGCTCTCCGACATGCTCAAGGGCAAGCAGGGTCGGTTCCGCCAGAACCTGCTCGGCAAGCGCGTGGACTACTCGGGCCGTTCGGTCATCATCGTCGGTCCGCAGCTGAAGCTGCACCAGTGTGGCCTCCCGAAGCAGATGGCGCTCGAGCTGTTCAAGCCGTTCGTCATCAAGCGCCTGATCGACCTCGGTCACTCGCAGAACATCAAGGCTGCCAAGCGCGCCGTCGAGCGCACGCGCCCCGAGGTGTGGGACGTGCTCGAGGAGATCATCCGCGAGCGCCCCGTGCTCCTCAACCGCGCGCCCACGCTGCACCGCCTGGGCATCCAGGCCTTCGAGCCGCAGCTCGTCGAGGGCAAGGCCATCCAGCTGCACCCGCTCGTCTGCGCGGCGTTCAACGCCGACTTCGACGGTGACCAGATGGCCGTGCACCTGCCGCTGTCGGTCGAGGCGCAGGCCGAGGCCCGCATCCTCATGCTCGCCTCGAACAACATCCTGAAGCCGTCGGACGGGCGCCCGGTCACCCTGCCCTCGCAGGACATGATCATCGGCCTCCACCACCTGACGACCGTTATCGAGGGTGCGAAGGGCGAGGGCCGCGTGTTCGGCTCGGTCGGTGAGGCGATCCTCGCGAAGGACGAGGGCACCCTCGACCTGCAGGCCAAGGTCCGCATCCGCGTGCCGGGGCTCACGTTCCTCGAGGGCGAAGCGCCCGAGGGCTACGAGCGCCACGGTCTCGTCGACGCGTCGCTCGGCCAGGCGATCTTCAACGACACGCTCCCCAAGGGCTACCCGTTCGTGCGCGAGCAGGCCGACAAGGGCAAGCTGTCGCAGATCGTCAACAAGCTCGCCGAGGAGTACCCGAAGGTCGAGGTCGCCGCATCGCTTGACCGCATCAAGGATGCTGGCTTCTACTGGGCCACGCGCTCGGGCGTCACCGTCGCGCTGTCTGACGTGCTCACGCCCCCGAACAAGGGCGAGATCATCGCCAAGTTCGAGAAGCAGGCGCAGAAGGTGCAGGGCCAGTTCGAGAAGGGTCTCGTGACCGACGCCGAGCGTCGCCAGGAGCAGATCAAGATCTGGACCGAGGCCACCGACGAGGTGCAGGCCGCGATGAAGGCGAACTTCCCCGCCGACAACACCATCAACCGCATGGTCTCGTCGGGCGCCCGTGGTAACTGGCTGCAGATCCGCAACATCGCCGGCATCCGAGGCCTGGTCAACAACACCAAGGGTGAGATCATGCCGCGTCCGATCATCTCCTCGTACCGCGAGGGGCTGTCGGTGGCGGAGTACTTCACCGCGACGCACGGTGCCCGTAAGGGTCTGGCCGACACGGCCCTCCGTACCGCCGACTCGGGCTACCTGACGCGTCGCCTCGTCGACGTCTCGCAGGATGTCATCATCCGTGAAGAGGACTGTGGCACGAGCAAGGGCCTCGAGTTCACGATCGCCGCTCCCGGTGCCGACGGCACCCTGGTGCGCGACGCGAACGTCGAGAACTCGGTGTTCGCGCGCACGCTCGCCGCGGACGCGGTCGACGCCTCCGGCACCGTCGTGGCTTCGGTCGGCGACGACGTCGGCGACGTGCTGATCGACAAGCTGGTGGATGCCGGGGTCGAGACCATCAAGGTCCGCTCGGTCCTCACCTGCGACTCGGCGGTCGGCGTCTGCGCCCACTGCTACGGCCGCTCGCTCGCGACCGGCAAGCTCGTCGACATCGGCGAGGCGGTCGGCATCATCGCCGCCCAGTCGATCGGTGAGCCCGGAACCCAGCTGACGATGCGTACGTTCCACACGGGTGGTTCGGCCTCGGCCGACGACATCACGCAGGGTCTTCCCCGCGTGCAGGAGCTCTTCGAGGCCCGTACCCCCAAGGGTGCGTCGCCGATCGCGGAGGCCGACGGCCGCATCACGATCGACGAGACCGACAAGGCCAAGAAGGTCATCCTGACGCCCGACAACGGCGACGAGCCGCACGTCTACCCCGTGCTCAAGCGCGCGACGCTGCTGGTCGAGGACGGCCAGCACGTCACGGTCGGCCAGCCGATCCTGGTCGGAACGCTCGACCCCAAGGAGGTCATGCGCGTGCAGGGTGCCCGCGAGGTGCAGAAGTACCTCGTCGGTGGCGTGCAGGGCGTGTACCGCTCGCAGGGTGTGCCGATCCACGACAAGCACATCGAGGTCATCGTCCGTCAGATGCTGCGGAAGGTCACCGTGGTCGACCACGGCGACACGACGCTGCTGCCGGGTGAGCTCGTCGACTTCAAGCGGTACCAGCAGATCAACCGCGAGGCGGTCGCCGAGGGCAAGCGCCCCGCGTCGGGTCGCCCGGAGCTGATGGGTATCACGAAGGCGTCGCTCGCGACCGAGTCGTGGCTGTCCGCGGCATCCTTCCAGGAGACGACCCGCGTGCTCACGCAGGCGGCGATGGAGGGCAAGAGCGACCCGCTTGTCGGCCTCAAGGAGAACGTCATCATCGGAAAGCTCATCCCCGCCGGCACCGGACTCGCGAAGTACCGCGGCGTCACGGTGGAGGCGACGGAAGAGGCCAAGAGCGAGCGGTACCCCAACCGCATCTTCGCCTCGGACGGCGCGTACTCCGACGCCGACCTGAGCTACGTCGACTTCGACAGCTTCTCGACCGACGGCGACTTCACGTCGTACAACTGAGTCGCTGAGTCGCTGAGTCAGCGCACAGGGCCCCGGGCATGTCCCGGGGCCCTCTCGCGTGCCCCCGGCATCCGTCGTGCGTCAGTTCTGCGGAGATCTGCACATCTTCGGAGGGATGGCGGCCCCGGCATCCGCAGTTGTGCAGATCTCCGAAGTTGTGCAGGGCTGAATGCAGGGGGATGCAGGGGGATGCAGGAGGTTGCGCCGTGTCCGCCAGGCGCCGCGGCGCGGCGCGCTTAGCCTGGGCACATGGCCCGGATCGGCGGCAGGAATGCCTTCATCGCGTGGGTCGTCGGCATCGGATGCGCGGCGACCGTCGCGGTGCTGGCCGTGCTCGCGCTACCTCTCGTGCCGGCATCCCTCGCGTGGGTGGGCGAGTCGGTGAACCGCCCCGCCGAGACCTCTGAGCCGGTCGCGGCGGGCGACGCGCAGGCCGCGGGTGGTGTCCCGACCGAGTGCCCCGGGCTCTACGACGAGGCGCTCTGGGCGACCATGCGCTTCGCGCGCGGCTCGGTGATGTCGCCGTCGAAGGATGCCCCGGTGACGACCGCGACCGCCCTCGTGACGGCGCTGCAGCCGCAGGTCACGCTCACCTGCTTCTGGAAGGCCGACGCGGGAACGGTCTCGACGACGCTCGCGACGGTGCCGACGGATGCCGGGGCGATCGCCGCGGCGGCGCTCCCCGCCGCGGGTTTCGCGTGCGAGGCACAGGGCGAGCGCACCCGCTGCACCCGCACCGACGGCGACCTGATCGAGACGATCGAGGCGGGCGACGGGCTGTGGCTCTCGACGAGCCAGCAGGGCTGGCATCCCGCCGAGTACGTCGGCCGGACGGCGGACCGCGTCTGGGGCTGACGCACGGCGCAGCGCCCGGCGTTCATTCGCCAGCTCGTGCGGGTAACCGGCCGCGAAACCAGCGCGAACTGGCAAGCGGCGGCTAGGGAGTCGCGCTCGGCGTCGGCGCGCGCAGCAGCGGCGACGCGGGCCACAGCGAATCGATGACGGCGTTCGTGTAGCCAGTCGGCGCGAGGTTCGAGTACTGCGTGTCGACGAAGACGCCGTCGCGGTAGAAGACCGTGCGCCCCTGCTTAACCGGAAGCGTCGGGTGATCCCACGTCTTCTCGCAGCGGATGCCGTCGTCCGGCTCGTAGCAGGTGAAGCCGTCCTGCCCGAGCGCGTACAGCGCGTCGCGCGCCTCTCGGTCGGGGGAGTACCCGATGACGGTGACGAGCCACGTGCCGGCGGCCCCGGGGTCGCCCCACGCGCACACGCGCGCACTGTCGGCGCGGATGCCGCCGCCCATCCCGTCGGCGTTGAGGGGGACGTCCTCGAGCTGGGCGAGGACGGCGTCGGTCAGAAGGTCCCGGCATCCCTGCGGCAGATCGGCGGGGAGGGGCGTCGTCGACTCCGAGGTCCCCGTAGGGAAGGGAGCGAGGGATGGCGCGGGGGTCGGCGTCGGCGACGGCTTGGCCGCGGCGCCGGATGACGACGAGGCGGTCGTATCGGGCGTGCCCGTGCACCCGCCCAGCAGGACGGCGACCGCGAGAGCGGCGGAGATCGCGATCCGGGAGCGGAGCATGTCTCCACGATAGGCACGGCCGCACGCAGTCGGGTGAGGACACGTCGGCATGGCTCCCTGCGCCGCCGGGCATGGGGCGTTACGCTCACTGTGCGGCGGCACCTGCGCCGCGTGAGGAGCACACGCCATGAGCGATCCGAAGTACGGCGAGCCGGTCGAGGAAACCACCCCGTCCGCCGATGCGACGTCGGCCGATGACGCGGTCGCGAGCGCCCACGAGGGCCTCGCGGATGCCGAAGCAGCCTCGCGCGACGTGGCCGTCGACGAGTCGGTCGCCCCGGCGCCCGTCGAGCCTCTCGAGTCGACCCCGGCGCCGGCCGAGGCGGCCGAGCCGGTCGTGACGGCATCCGAGCCCGTGCACGGCAGCCTCTACGCGAACGACCCCGTCGATGAGGCTTACGTGCCGGGCGCGTACTCCGACCCCGTCGCGCCGGCCGAGGTCGTCGCCCCCGTCGTCGCGCCCGCCCCGCAGCCGATCTTCGTGCAGGCGCCCGAGGCCCCCCGCCCTCGCGGAAACCGCGCCGCGGCAGGGCTCATCGGCGTGCTGGCGGCCATCGTCTTCGGCCTGCTCTACCTCGGTGCAGCCCTCGGGCTCGGCGCCCTCGCGGGCGATGTGACCGGCGAGAACCTCGGCGCGAAGGCGACTTCGGCGCTGACCGGATGGTGGTTCTGGGTGCCGGTCGTCGTCTTCTTCCTCGCGTTCTGGTTCCTGGGCGCGATCATCAACCGCGGCCGCTGGGGCGCGTGGGTGATCTTCGGTCTGCTCGTCGGGGCCGCAGCCTACGGCGGGCACATCCTGGGGCAGCTCTTCCAGGCGCCGTTCTGGCAGCTGACCGCCAGCCAGGGCGAGGAGGTCGTGCGCGGCCAGGTGCTCGCGCCGCTCGCAATCGCCGCGTTCGTCTTCGGCCGCGAGCTGACGATCTGGTTCGGCGCGTGGGTCGCCGCGCGCGGCAAGCGCGTGAGCGAGCTGAACCGTGAGGCTCAGCGCGAGTACGAGCGCACGCTCGAGGCGGGGCCGCGCGTCCAGCAGGGCTGATGCAGGCCTCGCACGGCGCCGTCTCACCGCCGGTGGCCGCAGCGTTCGCGACGGTCCTGTTCTTCGCGCTCGTCGTCGCGGGGTTCGGGCTGCTGAGCCTGCGCGAGGGGGCGGAGGTCATCGGCGTCCCCGGGCTCGGGCAGGCGCCCGGAGTGATCGCGATGATCGCGGCGGTCCTCGCGTTCGCCGCCGGCGCGTTCCTCGTCGTGCGGCGGCCCCGACCCGCGTACCCCGCGACGGTCGGCGTCGTGGCCGGCACGTTCCTCGCCTACACCGCCGGCATCGTCGTCGGCGCGGTGCTGTCGGGAGCCGAACCCGCTCGCGCCGCCGCGGCGGCGGGCGGGTTCGTGACGTCGTGGTTCGCGGTGGCGCTGGCATCCGCTGCGCTCGTCTGCGGCTGGGGAGCCGTCGCCCTCGTGCGCACGCGCGCGCAACGGCCGAGATGGCCGTGGGAGGACCGCGAGCGGCGCGACGGCTGACGCCGCCGGTTGCGCGCCCGCCGCGCGAGGAAATCCGCCGGAACGGCGCTCCACACGCGAGAATGGACACCGTGGAGCGGTCGATCGAGACCCAGGTCAGCCAGGCAGTGGATGCCTGGCTGCGCTGGTTGCCGCGCTGGGAGCCGGCGACGCACCGGGGGCGGGTCGCCCCGTGCCGGCGGTGCTTCGGCTCGCCCATCCTTTCGGCCGCCGGTCTCGGCTCCGACGTCCCGCACGGCGTGCAGCACGGCCTGTCGACGCGCATCAAGACGATCGTCGATCACGCGGTCGCGGAGTACACCTCGCGGAACCTGCCGATGCTCCAGACCGAGCTCGACCAGCAGGCCGCGCGCAACCGCGCGCGCAGCTACCGTCCGGCGGAGGGCCTCGCGCCCGAGTTCGAGGGGCTGCCGCTCGACCCCGAGCCCGTGCCCGGGTCGCCCTTCCTCTTCACGATCGGGGGGCTCGCCGAAGAGGTGGATGCCGGCATTCCCGACCTTCCCCCGCTGGGTGACGAAGCGAAGGCCGCGCTGCGACAGGAGGTCGGCCTCGCCGACGACTACGCGAACCTCGTGGGGCGGGAGGTCTGCGCGGTGCTCCTGCATCATCGCCTGCGCATTCAGGCGGCCGTGAGCCAGTACGTCGAGCCGCAGATCGCGGCGATGCTCGAGGAACTGACGCGGTCGCTCGACGCGCCGTTCGATCCGACGGCCGAGCCGGGGTTTCCTGAACTGTGAGTGCGCCGGGTGGCGTCAGAGGCCGGCGCGGTTTTTGTTAGAATCTATTAATCTCCGTGCTGCGGGAGATCATCACAGAGGAAGGCTGCCATGACACGCAGGCTTCCTTCTGCGCCCCCGCTCCTCCCCGGGCTCGACTACATCCGGCCGCTCGGCTCCGGCGGCTTCGCCGATGTCTTCCTCTACCAGCAGGACATGCCGCGCCGCCAGGTCGCCGTCAAGGTGCTCCCGGCGAACGAGCGCGACCCCGACCTGCTGCGCATGTTCAACTCCGAGGCCGACGTGCTCGCGCACCTGTCGGCGCACCCCGCGATCGTGACTGTCTACCAGGCGGGCATCTCCGCCGACGGTCGGCCGTACATCGTCATGGAGTTCTGCCCAGGCTCGCTCGCGCAGCGCTACCGCGTCGAACGGATCCCGGTGCCGGAGGTCATGGCGATCGCCGTCCGCCTCGCGGGCGCGCTCGAGTCCGCCCACCGCGCGGGCCTCATCCACCGCGACATCAAGCCCAGCAACATCCTCATCACGACGTTCGGATCTGCCGTCCTCGCCGACTTCGGCATCTCGTCGTCGCTCCTGCGCAGCGCGGATGCCGAGGTGCTCGCCATGTCGATCCCGTGGAGCGCGCCGGAAGTCGTCGCTGAGCAGACCGCCGGCACGATCGCGAGCGAGGTCTGGGGGCTCGGCGCGACGGTGTACTCGCTCCTGGCCGGACACAGCCCCTTCGAGCGGCGCGAGAAGGGTCAGAACACCCGCGAGCTCATGCGTCGGCGCATCGCGCGCGCGACCTTCGTCCCGGTGGCGCGAGCTGATGTCCCCGACGGGCTCCAGCAGGTGCTCGCCACCGCGATGGCTCGCGACCCGGCCTCGCGCTACCGTTCGGCCGAGGAGTTCGGCGAAGCCGTGCGCGCCGTGCAGATGAGCGAGGGCATCGCGCCGACGCCGCTCGAGGTTCCCGCCGTGGAGTGGGTCCCGGTGTCGGCCGCCGTCGATTTCGCCGATGCGACGGCGCGCGGACCCGTGCGCAGCCACGTTCCGCACGAGGGTCGCCGAAGCGCGCCGCACGAGGTGACCTACCTGCGCCGCGACGAAGACACCGACGTGACCACGCCGCCGACGGTTCGTCAGCGCATCTGGCCGTGGATTCTCACGAGCTCCGCCGTCGCCCTCGCCGCGGTCGCCAGCGTCGTGGCCGCGCACTGGGCGGGGCTTTTCTGATGCGCCGCACGAACGTCATCGGTCTCGCGGCGACCGGTGCGGCGATCGCGCTGATTGCCGGGGTGAGCATCGTGTGGCCGGGGCTCGACGCGCAGCGAACGCCGCCGCTGGATTCGTCCGCGTGGGTGCTGCAGGCCGACGGCCTGCGCTACGCGCGCATCAACACCGCCATCGACGAGCTCGACACCGTGCGCGCCGTCAGCAACCCGAGTCGCATCGTGGCGACCTCCGACGGCTCCTACATGTTCACCGACAGCGACGCGAAGGTCGTCCGGATCGACGATGCCGTCCCCGTCGACCTCGACGCCGAGGGCCTGCGCTCGGCGGCATCCGCCCCTCCCGGGACGGAGGAGGTCGCCACCGGCGGCGACTTCGTCGCGTACCGCACGGATGCCGGCGCCGTCTTCGCGGGCAGGCTGTCGACCGGCGAGTTCTCGCAGATCGATCCGGCTCAAGGCCGCGCCGCAGCCGGCGACGATGCCACCTCGCCGGCCTACACCTCGGACGCGATCGCCGTCGACCCCCGCGGCACGCTGCTGAGCTACTCCGCGGCCGGAGGAACCGTCATCCGCGTCGACATCCCGACCGGGACGATCAGCAGCACCGATGACGTCCAGGTGAGCGTCGACCTCGCCAGCCCCGTCCTGACCTCGGCGGGCGAACGCTGGGTGCTCGTCGATGCCGCCACCGGGCGGTTCTGGACGGCGCAGCAGTCCGCGGCATCCGCCGGCACGACGGGGACCGTCGCGGTCTCCCTTCCCGACCCGGAGGGCACGTCGGTGTACGTCGCCGACGAGTCCGGTCTCGTCCGCGTGCCGACCACGGCCGATCCCGCCGAGCGCATCTTCGGCGACCGAACGAGCGCGCGCGGCACCCCGGCCCGGCCCGTCGTGCGCTCAGGGGAGGTGCACGCCGCGTGGCTGCCCGAGGGAGCGGGGCCGGGCACTCTCTGGTCCTCGTCCGAGGGAGATGTCACCCTCGACTTCGCGGGGCTCTCCCTTCCCGCCCAGCGCCGGCCCGTCTTCACGGATGCCGGCGATGAGCTCGTGCTCAACGACGCCCGCTCGGGCTGGGTGTGGACGGTTCCGGACGGGAAGCTCGTTCCCTCGAGCCAGGACTGGAACCTCGACGACCCGGCCCAGTCTGCGCCGGAGACCAACGAGGAGGAGCCGCCCCCCGTCATCGACCCGCGGCCACCCGTCGCGGCGGACGACGCGTTCGGCGTTCGACCCGGCGCTCTCGTCTCGCTCCCGGTCCTTCTCAACGACCACGATCCGAACGAGGACGTGCTGGCGATCGACCCGGCATCCGTCCAAGGTCTCGACCCGGCGTTCGGGGTGCTGAGCCTGACCGACGACCGACAGCGCTTCGCGGTACGGGTCGCCCCGGATGCCTCGGGGACCGCCAGCTTCACGTACGCCGTCAGCGACGGCACCGCCGTCGACGGACTCATGTCGCAGCCCGCGACGGTGACCCTGCGGGTCGTGCCCGATTCGGAGAACTCCGCACCGGTGTGGTGCGGAGTCGAGGGATGCCAGCAGACCTGGCCTCAGCCGGAGGTCGCTGCGGGCGGCACCGTCAGGATGCCCGTGCTCGGCGACTGGGTCGACCCCGAGGGCGACCCGGTGATCCTGCTCTCGGCGACGGAAGACACCGGGATCGGACAGGTCGCGGCAACCCCCGAGGGAACCGTCGTCTTCCAGCACGCCGACACCGGCACCGGCGGCGACCAGATCGCGTCGATCACCCTCTCGGTCGGCGACGCGCGCGGCGCAGTGACGAGCAAAGCGCTCACGGTCCGCGTCCTGGAGGACCCGGAGCCGACGGTGCAGTCGTTCTCGGTCGTCGACACGGCGGGTTCACGGCGCACGATCGACGTCGCACCGCATGTGACGGGCACGGCGGGCGAGCTCTCGCTCACCTCCGCCCGCGTCCTCGATGACGCCACCGCGACGGCCACCGTCGTCGGCGGCACGACCCAGTTCGACTTCGCGGCAACCGAGCCCGGCACCTACCGCGTCGCGGTGACCGTCTCCTCCGGGGGCCACGAGGCGACGGGCACCGCCCGCATCACGCTCCTTCCCCCGGATGCCCCGGCGCAGCTGTCGACGGCGCCGGTCGTCGCGTTCGTCCGGCCGCAGGCCGACGCGACGATCGACGTGCTCGCCGCTGTCTCGAACCCGACGAACCGAGTGCTCCTGTTGAGCGACATCGTCGTGCGACCCGCGTCGGGCTCGTCGCTGACGGGCGATGCCGTCGCGCAAAGCCAGCTGCGGGTATCCGGAACGACCGCGTCGGGTCAGTCGGGGCTGCTCGGCACCGTCTCGTACCGCGTAAGCGACGGCACCGCCGACGAGGGCGCGTCCGTCGTCGGGGAGGCGACGGTCTACCTCCTCCCGCCCGCGGCGGAGGCCGCGCCCATCACCGTCGATGACAGCGTCGTCGTCCGCGCCGGCGCGCAGATCGACATCCCGGTCCTCGCCAACGACGTCCCCGCGGCCGGCGGCCGGCCGCGGCTGGACCCGGAATCCATCCAGTCGTCGTCGCCGGAGGCGCTCGCGTTCGCCTCGGGCGACCGGCTGCGCTACCTCGCTCCCGAGCAGCCAGGCACGTACACGATCGCCTATCGCGCGTTCACGACCGGGGCTCCCGCGCTCGGCGACCTCGCGACCGTCACGGTGCGCGTCGTCGCCGACGACTCGAACCGAGATCCGCTGCCGACACGGCTCTCGGGCCGGGTCGCGAGCGGTCTGTCGACCACGATCCCCTTCGATGGGTTCGGGATGGATCCCGACGGCGATGTCGTTCGCCTGGACCGCATCGTCTCCCAGCCCACGCACGGGTCCGCCGCGATCTCGGCCGATGGCACGTCGATCGTCTACACAAGCGTCGCGGGCGTCTCCGGTCAGGACTCCTTCACCTATCGCGTCGTCGACGCCTTCGGCGCGACCGGCGAAGGCACCGTGCGCATCGGCGTCCTCAGTGGCGAGGCGAACCCGAGTCCCATCACCTACACCGACTACGTGCACGTCCAGGCAGGGCAGGACAGCGTCATCCGGGTGCATCCGCTCGCGAACGACCTCGACCCGACGCAGGGCACGCTTGCGCTCGAGCGAGTGACGCCGGATGTGCCTCCGACGGCGCTCGACGGGTCGGCGACCGAGGAGTACACCCGCCTCAAGGAACGCATCCTCAGCGTCACCGCCGACACCGTGACGATCGCGGCGGGCACCGAACCGAGCACGATGGCGTTCTTCTACGACGTCACCTCCTCCTCGGGAAACACCGCGCGGGGCCTGCTCGTGGTGCGCGTCGTCGCGCAGCGCGTACCGGATTTCCCGGTCGTCGCCGACACCGTCCTCACCGCCGCCGATCGCGACGACCTCGCGGACGGCGTCGACGTGCTCACGGGCAAAGTGCTCTGGTCGGGCGGTGAGCCGGCGGACCTGGTCGTAGGGCTCTGGGGCGACCAGCGCGGCGTCACCGTCGACGGCGACCGCATCCGTGCCGAACCCGGCGAGGATGCCCGCATCATCCCGTTCTCGGTCACCGGCACCACGACAGCGGGAGAGGTCACGACCTTCGCGTTCCTGCGCGTTCCGTCCTCGTCGGAGGGTGCGCTGTCGCTGCGCCCCGGCATCAGTCCCATCCAGGTCGGCGAGGCGCAGCAGGCCGACGCCGACCTCGCGAGCCTCGTCGCCATCCCCCGCGGCAGCACGCTGGAGCTCGACCGAGAGGACGTGCGTGCGTCCGGCGCCCGCGCCGGGGCGACCTGCACGCCGATCGGCGGCACCCGCATCCGCTACGTCGCGGGCGAGGGCGCGCCGTGGACGGACTCGTGTCTCGTCCCCGTGCGGCTCGAGGGCACGTCCGCCTGGACCGTGCTGTCGGTTCCGGTGAGCATCACCCCGATCGACCCGCAGCCCTCGCTCGCACCGGCGTCGCTCGAGATCGCTCCCGGCGACACGTACGTGTTCGATCTGTCGTCCATGACGACGTGGCAGGGGCGCCCCGAGGCGATCCAGTACAGCATCACCGGGACGACGACCTCGTTCGATGTGACGCTGCAGGGCGCGCAGCTCGCCCTCCACGCCCGCGACTCCGCGATGCCGGGCACGGTCGAGAGCGTCCTCGTGCAGGTCACGAGCCACCCCGGTGTCACGCCCGCGCGCATGACGCTGCGCGTCGGCGCGGCCCCGTCGACGCTCCCGCAGGGTGGTCAGATCTCGAAGCAGTGCACGCAGGCATCCGGAACCTCGTGCACGATCGATGTGATCGGGGTGGCCGGCGAGGTCAATCCCCTGCCGAACACGCCCCTGAAACTCGTATCGGTCGCCTCGGCGAGCGCGTGCACGGGGGTGACGTTCTCGCTCGCGTCGGAGACCCGCGTGCTCGCGAGCTGGACGGAGGATGCCCCGGGCGCGACCTGCGCCGCGACTTTCACGGTGAAGGATGCCCAGGGCCGCCAGAGCGCCGCCGCACGCGACGGGGCCATCAGCCTCGATCTGCAGGGATTCCCACACGTGGCCGCCTCGGTGACGCAGTCCGACTACTCCGACGGCAAGCTCACGCTGCGCGTCGACCCGGGGCCGGCGCAGACCTCCTATCCCGCGGTCACCGGCTTCGAGCTGCGATGGGGCGGCCAGACGGTCGCGAAATGCACGGCGCAGGGCGTGTGCCCCACGCTGTCCGCGCCCAACGGCGAGCAGCGCCAGTACGAGGCCTTCACGATCAACGACGTCGGACCGTCGCGGGAGTCCGTGCGCACGACCGCGTGGGCCTACGACCCGCCGGATGCCCCTTCGTCGGCATCCGCAGCTCCCGTGGTCGCCGGTGCGGACGGCGGCGTGGCATCCCTCACGATCAGCGGCGTGGACTTCGCGGCGAGCCGGGCGCTACAGATCTCGAGCCCCGTCGGCGAGACGATGACCGTGCCCGTCGCGAACGGGCAGACGAACGTCACCGTTCCCTCGTTCCGCGTCGGCTCCAACACGGCCACCGCCGTGACGGTGACGCCTGTGTCGCGCTTCGAGGTCCCCACCGGCGCCGGTAACGCCGCGACCGGATCGATCGTCGTGAATGCGCACGGCATCGGCGCGCCGACGACACCGACTCTCACCCTGTCGTCGGTCAACACGGGCGGCGGCCGCGCGACGATCACCGCGTCGGGTTCGGCGGGACCGGGCGGCGACGGTGCGAGCACCCGCTACGGCATCGTCCCCGTGGGCGAGCCGTGCATCGTCTCACCCGGCGGTCAGAACCGGGTGTTCGCGAACCAGCCCGACGGGCGCCTGTACACCTACACCCTGTGCGTCGAGTCCTGGTACGACGGCGCCATGTTCGGTCGCGCCACGACGACCGCCGAGGTGCGCGCGACCCAGAGCGGCGCGGCGCCGAACGGATACACCTTCGTCGTCGGTCCCACCGCCCACGTCAACGTCAACGACGGGCGTGCCACCTGGACGATCGATCAGTCGCCGACCTCTGACGAGCAACCGCCGTTCAGCAACGTCGCGGTGTTCTCCGGCTACCCGAGCTCCGTGTTCGACACAGACCCCGGCATCCAGGTGCGATACGAGCACACCTCGGGCTGGTGGCAGTCCGCGTGGGCGGCGGTCACTCCCGCCGCGGGCAGCGCCCCGTACCAGGTGCAGGCGACGTGGTCGCTCGGCGCGTGCACGGGTGGCTCAAGCCTCGCCCACACCAGCAACTCGTCGGGAGGTATCGCCGCAATCGGGTGGGATACGTCCGCGATCGCCTACTATGACGCCGACGGCGCGCTCCTGACGCCGGACGCCGACCCGTGGGTGGTACCCGCCGCCGCCGCCCGGGTCGAGGGCATCCGAGTGACCGTCGACTGGTCAGCGCAGGGCTGGAACCTCGACCCCGCCACGACGACACTCACCGCACTGTGCACACCCGCTCCCGCCGGACCCTAGGACGAGCCCATGACGATCACCACCGAACAGGCGAGCTGGTACGCCCAGACCTTCGCGGCGCTCGCCGACAACGTCGAGCGTGCCGTGCTGGGCAAGCGTCACGTCGTCGAGCTCGTGCTCACCGCGATGCTGAGCGAGGGGCACGTGCTGCTCGAGGATGTCCCCGGCACCGGCAAGACCTCGCTCGCGCGCGCGATCGCGCAGTCGGTGCAGGGCACGACGACCCGCATCCAGTTCACGCCCGACCTCCTTCCCGGTGACATCACCGGGATCACCGTGTACGACCAGAAGTCGGGCGAGTTCGAGTTTCACGCGGGCCCCGTGTTCGCCAACATCGTGCTCGCGGATGAGATCAACCGGGCGAGCCCGAAGACGCAGGCGGCGCTGCTGGAAGTCATGGAGGAGGGACGCGTCACGATCGACGGCGTGACCCGTCCGGTGGGGACGCCGTTCCTCGTCGTCGCGACGCAGAACCCGGTTGAGCAGGCCGGCACCTACCGCCTGCCCGAGGCGCAGCTCGACCGATTCCTCCTGCGCACCTCCCTCGGCTACCCCGACCACGCCGCGACCGTCCGCATCCTGGACCGCGGCGCGGTCGCGATCGACGCGCTCGCTCCTGTCATCACGCCCGGCGCGCTCGTGGGCATGGCCGAGCTCGCCGCCGACGTCTACGTCGACGCGCTCGTCCTCGACTACATCGCACGGATCGTGGATGCCACCCGCTCGGCCGACGAGGTCGCCCTCGGCGTGAGCATCCGCGGCGCGCTCGCGCTCACGCGCGCCTCGCGCGCCACCGCTGCCGCGCAGGGCCGCACCTACGCGACGCCGGATGACGTCAAGCGGCTCGCCGTCGCCGTCCTCGCGCACCGCCTGATCCTGCATCCCGAGGCGGAGTTCGACGGTGTCACTCCCGAAGCGGTCGTCGGTCAGGTGCTGCTCGACGTCGCACCACCGACGCGCCGTGATGCCACGTGACGATCAGTGACACGAAGCTCACCCGCGCCTCGAACACGCTGACCGGCGAGCGCACCGAGGTCACCTCGGCGCGCGGTCGCGCGTTCGTCGGCGCGGCGGTGCGCGCCTCGCGCGCGTGGCGGGCGACCCGTGCGGCGACGGCATCAACGGTCGCTTGGGCGTACCGCACGATCCGGCCCGCGGGCGCGCTCGTGCTGCTGACGGCCACCCTCGGCCTCGGCGCCGGTCTCCTGTTCGGGTGGGTTGAGGCGCTCACCGCCGGCATCGCCGCCGTCGTGCTCCTCGCGCTCAGCGTGCCGTTTCTCTTCCAGGCGCGCACCTACGAGGTCGACCTGACTCTCGGACGCGAGCGGATCGTCGCCGGTCAGGGCGCTCTGGCCAGGGTCGAGGTAAGAAACAGCGGTCGGCGCTCTGCGCTCCCCGGACGCATCGACGTGCCCGTCGGCGCGGGCCTCGTCGAGTTCGGTGTGCCGCTGCTGCGACCGGGGGCGCTCTCGCAGCACCTTCTGGAGCTTCCCCCGCAGCCGCGCGGCATCGTTCGGATCGGTCCGGCCACCACGGTCCGATCGGACCCCATTGGCCTCATGCGGCGCGAGCACTCCTTCGACGACGCGCACGAGCTGTACGTCCACCCCCGTACCGTCCCACTGCCCTCGACGAGCGCGGGGCTCGTGCGCGACCTCGACGGCAGTCCCACCAAGCGACTTGTCGACGCCGATATGTCCTTCCACGCGATCCGCGAGTACGCACCGGGCGACTCGCGACGCCAGGTGCATTGGAAGTCGACGGCCAAGACCGGTCGGCTGATGGTGCGCCAGTACGAGGAGTCCCGGCGATCGCGGATGGCTGTCGTCCTCGGTCTCGCCGGCCAGGAGTTCGGCTCTGACAACGAGTTCGAGCTCGCCGTCAGCGCGGCATCCTCGCTCTCTGTCCGCGCCGTGAACGACGCGCGCGATCTCGACATCGTCGTCGGTGCCGAGATCCCACGCGTCGTGCGCGGCAGGCTGCGCGCGATCCGCCACATCCCGTCCGGATCGCCGCGCGCCGTGCTCGACGGGTTCAGCGGCGTCGACCGGCTGAGCAACACGATGGCCTTCTCGGACGTGTGCCGGCTCGCCGCCGAGGCCAACGAGCGCCTCTCGATCGCGATCCTCGTGACCGGATCTCACGTCGGCGTCGCGAAGCTGCGGACGGCCGCTCTCGCCTTCCCGGCGGATGCCACGATCATCGCGATCGTGTGCGACGAGAAGGCGCACCCGCGCACTCAGGTCATCGGCGCGCTCACGGTGATCACGGTCGGCACGCTCGACGACCTCGCCGGTCTTCTCCTGCGGGGGTCGGGCTCATGAACCGCTACAGCGCGGGCTCGCTCTACGTCGCGGTGTCGGTCGCGCTCGCTGCGATCGCGGCGTGGCCGATCTACCGCTCACCGGCTTTCGTCATCCTCGTGTTCACGGCATCCGCGCTCGCCGCGGCGCTCGCGGCGCTCATCGCGCGGCGGGGATGGAGCGGATGGACGGCGGCGGGACTGCTCGCGGCGGCGCTCCTGGTCACCGGGGTGCCGCTCGCCGTACCCTCGCGAGCGGGCGACCCGGCATCCTTCCTGCGCGGGCTCGGTGACCTCCTCGCGGGGCTCGTCCTCGCCTGGAAGGACCTGCTGACGGTGGATCTGCCCGTCGGCTCGTATCGGAACCTGCTCGTCCCCGCTCTCGTGGTCTTCCTCGTCGGGACGGCCGTGGCGTTGCTACTCGCGTGGCGCGACGACAAGCTCGCCCCGCTCGCGGTGCCGGTGACCCTCGCGATGGTCGGCTTCGGGCTGCTCTTCGGACGCACCGACGTCAGCGCGCCGGTGACGCTCGGCCCGATCACCCTCGTCGCCCCGGCCGAGACCCTCGTGGGCCTCGGCTCGCTCGCGGCGGGCGTGCTGTGGCTGTCGTGGCGGAGCCGCGCGGCGAGGCTGCAGGCCCTGCGGCGGGCCGCGGTGACAAGCGGTGTGCGCATGCGCCGCACGGGCGACGCGGACCCCCGGCGGGCGACGTTCGGACTCGCGATGGTGGCGATCGCCGCCGCGGCGGCCCTCGCGGTCCCGCCCGCCGCCGCCTCGATGGAGCGGAACGTGCTGCGAGAGAGCACGGGCCCGCGCCTGGAGATCTCGAAGGCGGTGAGCCCTCTCGCCGCGTACCGCTCGTGGTTCACCGACGCGAACAGCGGAAGCGTGCTCTTCCGGGTCGACGGTGCCGCGCCCGAGCGCCTGCGCATCGCCGTGCTCGATGATTACGACGGGTCGGTGTTCCGCACGGGAACGGGCGCGGACTTCGTGCGCGTGGCATCCGCTCGCAATCCCTCTGCCGGGTCCCGCGTCGACTTCGACGTCTCCATCGATGCCCTGGACGGTATCTGGATGCCCTCCGCCGGGTCGCTCGCGGCGGTCGCCTTCAAGGGACCGCGCTCGGCGGCGCTCACCGACGGCTTCTACGTCGCCGACAGTCTCTCGGCCGCCGTCCAGACGGCCGGGTGGGATGCCGGGGACTCCTACCGGGTCGACGCGGCCGTGGCGGCACCGGCGACGCTCGCGGAGGCGACGGCGCCCGGTGGCGGCGCAGGCGGCGGGCCCGAGGCGCCCGCGAGCCTGCGTCAGTGGGTGCAGACCCACGCCGCCGGCACGGACGGCGCCGCGCTCGAGGGCCTCGTCGCGCTGTTGCGCGAGCGCGGCTACCTCAGTCACTCGCTGACCGACGCGCAGGTGGCCTGGATGCAAGCCGCCGGCGTCGAGACGTTCGTCCCGAGCGTCGCCGGTCACTCGCTCGCGCGCATCGATCAGCTCTTCACGGCGCTGCTCGAGCGCGAGCAGGATCCGCGTGCCGCCGAGTCGGGCAACTTCGTCGCGGCGGTCGGCGACGACGAGCAGTTCGCCGTGGCGGTCTCGCTCATCGCCCACACGCTCGGATTCCCCTCTCGGGTGGTCGTCGGCGTGCGCACCGCGACCGGCGACCCGGCCCTGACGGCCTGCGATCAGGGGACGTGCCGCGCGACGGACATGACGGCGTGGGTCGAGGTGCGCAGCGCCACGGGCGAGTGGATCCCGGTCGATGTGACACCGCAGCACGCGCTCGCTCCGAGTCGCGAGGTGACCGCGCAGCCCGATCCGACGATCGGCACCGAGGTTCGCCCCGACGTCGTCGACGAGGTCGAGCCACCCAAACCCGGGCAGGAGGACTCCCCGTCCAACGTCGACCGGCCCGAGCCGCTCGACCTCGCGTGGCTGTGGGCGGGACTGCGGGTTGCGGGCAGCATCCTCGGTGCGGCGTTGATCGTCCTCGGCCCGTTCCTGCTGATCGTCGGCGCGAAGGCGTTGCGCCGGCGCACGCGTCGCACGGCCGGGGGTCCGGTCGACCGGATCGCCGGCGGCTGGGACGAGTACATCGACGCGGCAACGGATGCCGGCAGGCGAGCACCCGTGGCCGCCACGCGGGCGGAGACAGCGGCGGCGCTGGGCGCGCCCGGCGCCGCAGAGCTCGCGGGCGACGCGGATCGCGCGGTGTTCTCCGGCGACGCGGCGAGCGACGACGATGCAGCCGAATTCTGGCGCCTTGTCGACCGCGAACGCGCCGGATTCGCAGAAAGTCGATGGCAACGACTGCGGACGGCCGTATCGTTGAGATCATTCTTTCCGGGGGACCTGCGGTCAACCCCGTTCCGCATCGAGAGGGGGAGCCGCGCGAAACCGGACGCGCAGCGCACCGAATGAACCCACCTGTCGATCAATCGCTCGCCGCTCTGACGATCCTGCTGTCGCTCGGTCTGTCCATCGCAATGTACGTGTGGACCGCCCTGGCGCTCGCCGCGATGTTCCGCAAGATGGGCGAGGAGCCCTGGAAGGGCTGGGTGCCCTTCCTCAACATCGCGACCGTGCTGAAGTGGGGCGGCTTCAGCCCGTGGCTCGTGGTCCTCTCGGTTATCCCCATCGTGAACATCGCCGTGTTCGTCCTCGTCGTGATCTCGGCCCATCGCATCAACCCTGGCTTCGGCTACGGCTCGGGGATGACGGTGCTTGCGGCCCTGCTCTTCGTCGTCTGGGCGAGCATCCTCGGGTTCGGTCCCGCCCGGTGGCTCGGGGCACGCGCCGCGTCCCAGCGGCCCGCCGCTCGGCCGGTCGCGCCGCCCCAGCCCCCGCCGCCCGTGGCGCGCGTCATCTCCCCCGCAGGTCCCGGCCACCCGCCGTTGCCGACGGTGTCGGCCGCCGCTGAGGCTGAGCGGGTCGCGGCGTCGGCCCGGGCATCCGTGCCCGCGCCGGAGGTGCCCGCGCCGGCCTCGTTCGCGCCGCCGGAAAGCAGCGTGGGCGCGTGGACGCCCCGCGAGGTCGATCCCGCCGAAGGCTCCGACGTCGACCAGCCCTACGGACCGCGTCGCTCCGCCGCGCCCGCCTTCCCGGCCGTCCCCGAGGCGGATGAGGCGCCGCAGGTCGCGCCGGTCGAGCATCGTGTGCCCGGTTTCGATGTCAACGCCGACGCGGCGTGGCCGTCCGAGATCGACGACGTGTCGGCGATCTATCCGTCACCGTTCCCGCCGAGCGCCGCGGCCGGCCGGCCGTACAGCTCGCCGCCGGTGAGTAGCGACAGCGGACCCATCGCCTTCGTGCCGGGCCGTCGCACGGGCTCTCCCATCCCGCCGCCCGAGACGCCGCTTGTCGAATCGGTGCCGGTCGCGGGAACTCCGGTCCCCGAGCCGGATGTCTTCCCCGAGTTCACCGGCGAGGTATCCGCCATCGTCGGGTCGCCCTCCGCCGGCGCGCCGCGTTCTGCGGCGGGAGCGGTCTCGGCCCAGCACCGCCGCATCGAAGACGGCGATGCACCGCACACCGTGGCCCCGCCGGCGCCGGTCGATGCAGACGACGACGATGACGACGCCCTCGACCAGACGATCATCACCCGTCGAGCGCCCCACGCGAGGTGGGAGCTCGTGCCGGCATCCGGCTCTCCTGTGCCGCTGACGGCGGATGTCGTCGTGCTGGGTCGGCGGCCCAGCGCCGACGCGTCTTTCCCGTCGGCCCAACTGGTCGCCGTCCTCGATGAGGCGCGCACGGTCTCGAAGACGCACGCGCGTCTCGAGCTGCGCGGCGATGGCTGGATCGTCACCGACCTCGGCTCGACGAACGGCGTCATGGTGCGCACCCTCATGGGAGACGAGGTCGAGGTGGAGCCGGGGACGCAGCTCGACGCGGGGGAGCGCTTCTTCCTCGGCGACGAGGAGTTCCACCTGCGTCGCACCGAACGCTGAACGCGTTTGCCCGCATCCGTCATACGGCGTAGTATTGAGCGGGTGTGCGTCTGCGCGCGCTTGTGCTGTGCCTCGGCACCGGACAGGCAGCTCGGACCACACGACGGGACCGGCCTGCGAACAGGTCGCCCCCACGGCATATCCACCACCTGAAAGCCTCGGCGCGATCGCGCTGCGGCGGTGGATCTGTGGTGAAACCACGACCGCTGTCACCGTGCAGCACCTGTCCGGAACGAAAGATCCGGGCAGTCAACAAGGAGAGAACGTGCCAACCATTCAGCAGTTGGTTCGCAAGGGACGCTCGCCGAAGGTCACCAAGACCAAGGCTCCCGCCCTGAAGTCGAACCCCCAGCAGGCGGGTGTCTGCACCCGCGTCTACACGACGACGCCCAAGAAGCCGAACTCGGCCATGCGCAAGGTCGCCCGTGTCAAGCTCCGCAACGGCACCGAGGTCACCGCCTACATCCCCGGCGAGGGCCACAACCTGCAGGAGCACTCGCTCGTGCTCGTCCGTGGAGGCCGTGTGAAGGACCTCCCCGGTGTCCGCTACAAGATCGTTCGCGGCGCCCTGGACACCCAGGCCGTCAAGAACCGCAAGCAGGCCCGTAGTCGCTACGGCGCCAAGAAGGGCTGAGTCCGATGCCTCGCAAGGGACCCGCACCCCGCCGCGTCGTCGTCAACGACCCGGTCTACGGTGCTCCGATCGTCACCCAGCTGGTGAACAAGATCCTCGTCGACGGCAAGAAGTCGATCGCCGAGGCCATCGTCTACAACGCGCTCAAGGGCGTGGAGGCCAAGAACGGCCAGGATGCCGTCGCAACGCTCAAGAAGGCGCTCGACAACGTCCGCCCCACCCTCGAGGTCAAGAGCCGCCGCGTCGGCGGTTCGACCTACCAGGTGCCCGTCGAGGTCAAGCCGCACCGCGCGAACACCCTCGCGCTGCGCTGGCTCGTCTCGTACGCGAAGGGCCGTCGTGAGAAGACGATGACCGAGCGCCTGCAGAACGAGATCCTCGACGCCTCGAACGGCCTGGGAGCTGCGGTCAAGCGCCGCGAGGACACCCACAAGATGGCCGAGTCGAACCGCGCCTTCGCGCACTACCGCTGGTGATTTCGATACGCGGCTGCGCCGCTACTCAATCACCGGAGTAGCGGCGCAGCCCGCGTATCACCACCACCCCTGATCTCGATACGCCCGCGGCGCGGGCTACTCGATCACCGAGAGGAAACACCCCCGTGGCACAAGAAGTGCTCACCGACCTCAACAAGGTCCGCAACATCGGCATCATGGCGCACATCGATGCCGGCAAGACGACGACGACCGAGCGCATCCTCTTCTACACGGGTGTCAACCACAAGCTCGGCGAGACGCACGACGGCGCCTCGACGACCGACTGGATGGAGCAGGAGAAGGAGCGCGGCATCACGATCACGTCGGCCGCCGTGACCTGCTTCTGGAACAAGCACCAGATCAACATCATCGACACGCCCGGCCACGTCGACTTCACGGTCGAGGTCGAGCGCTCGCTGCGCGTCCTCGACGGCGCGGTCGCCGTCTTCGACGGCAAGGAGGGTGTCGAGCCCCAGTCCGAGACCGTGTGGCGTCAGGCCGACAAGTACGACGTGCCGCGCATCTGCTTCGTCAACAAGATGGACAAGCTGGGTGCCGACTTCTACTTCACCGTCGACACCATCGTGAACCGGCTCGGCGCCAAGCCGCTCGTCCTGCAGCTGCCGATCGGCGCCGAGAACGACTTCATCGGCGTCATCGACCTCGTCGAGATGCGTGCGCTCGTGTGGCCCGGCGATGCCAAGGGTGACGTGACGATGGGCGCCAAGTACGAGATCCAGGAGATCCCCGCGGATCTCGCCGATCGCGCGGCCGAGTACCGCGAGAAGCTCATGGAGACCGTCGCCGAGACCGACGAGGCTCTCCTCGAGAAGTACTTCGGCGGTGAAGAGCTCACGGTCGCCGAGATCAAGGGCGCGATCCGCAAGCTCACCGTCGCGGGCGAGATCTACCCCGTCCTGTGCGGTTCGGCGTTCAAGAACCGCGGCGTGCAGCCGATGCTGGATGCCGTCGTCGACTTCCTCCCGTCGCCCCTCGACGTGCCCGCCATCGAGGCGCACGACCCGAAGGACGAAGAGAAGATCATCGAGCGCCACCCCGACGCGACCGACCCGTTCGCGGCGCTCGCGTTCAAGGTCGCGGTGCACCCGTTCTTCGGTCGCCTCACCTACATCCGCGTTTACTCGGGTCACCTCGACTCGGGCGCGCAGGTCATCAACTCGACCAAGGGCAAGAAGGAGCGCATCGGGAAGATCTTCCAGATGCACGCCAACAAGGAGAACCCGGTCGACTCGGTCACCGCGGGCAACATCTACGCCGTCATCGGCCTGAAGGACACCACCACCGGTGACACCCTGGCTGACCCCGACAAGCCCGTCGTCCTCGAGTCGATGACCTTCCCCGAGCCCGTCATCGAGGTCGCGATCGAGCCGAAGACCAAGGCCGACCAGGAGAAGCTCGGCACGGCGATCCAGAAGCTCGCCGAAGAAGACCCGACCTTCCGCACGGAGCTCAACCCCGAGACGGGCCAGACGGTCATCAAGGGCATGGGCGAGCTGCACCTCGACATCCTCGTGGACCGCATGAAGCGCGAGTTCAAGGTCGAGGCGAACGTCGGAAAGCCGCAGGTCGCGTACCGCGAGACGATCAAGAAGGCCGTCGAGCGCCACGACTACACGCACAAGAAGCAGACCGGTGGTTCGGGTCAGTTCGCGAAGATCCAGTTCGCGCTCGAGCCCCTCGAGGTCACGGCCGACAAGACGTACGAGTTCGAGAACAAGGTCACCGGTGGCCGCATCCCGCGCGAGTACATCGAGCCGACCAACCAGGGCTTCCAGGATGCGATGAACGTCGGCGTGCTCGCCGGCTACCCCATCGTGGGTGTCAAGGCGATCCTGCTCGACGGTGCGAGCCACGACGTCGACTCGTCCGAGATGGCGTTCAAGATCGCGGGTTCGATGGGCTTCAAGGAGGCTGTCCGCAAGGCCAACCCCGCGATCCTCGAGCCGCTCATGGCGGTCGAGGTGCGCACGCCCGAGGAGTACATGGGCGACGTCATCGGCGACCTGAACTCGCGTCGTGGTCAGATCCAGTCGATGGAGGACGGCTCGGGCATCAAGATCGTCCGCGCGCTCGTCCCGCTGTCGGAGATGTTCGGCTACATCGGCGACCTGCGCTCGAAGACCTCGGGTCGCGCGGTCTACTCGATGGAGTTCGATTCGTACGCCGAGGTCCCGCGGGCCGTCGCCGACGAGATCGTCCAGAAGAACAAGGGCGAGTGATCCTCGGATCATCCGCCCCCGTGACACACAACTTCATACCCGTACCCAGTGGCCAAGGCCAAGTTCGAGCGGACCAAGCCGCACGTCAACATCGGAACGATCGGTCACGTCGACCACGGCAAGACCACGCTCACCGCCGCCATCTCGAAGGTGCTCGCTGACAAGTACCCGTCGGCGACCAACGTGCAGCGTGACTTCGCGTCGATCGACTCGGCGCCCGAAGAGCGTCAGCGTGGTATCACGATCAACATCTCGCACGTCGAGTACGAGACCCCGAAGCGTCACTACGCGCACGTCGACGCGCCCGGTCACGCCGACTACATCAAGAACATGATCACCGGTGCCGCCCAGATGGACGGCGCGATCCTCGTGGTCGCCGCGACCGACGGTCCGATGGCGCAGACGCGCGAGCACGTGCTGCTGGCCAAGCAGGTCGGCGTGCCGTACCTGCTCGTCGCGCTGAACAAGAGCGACATGGTCGACGACGAGGAGATCCTGGAGCTCGTCGAGCTCGAGGTCCGCGAGCTGCTGTCGTCGCAGGACTTCGACGGCGACAACGCCCCCGTCGTGCGCGTCTCGGGCCTGAAGGCGCTCGAGGGCGACCCGGAGTGGACCGAGTCGATCGTCAAGCTCATGGAGGCCGTCGACGAGTCGATCCCCGACCCGGTGCGCGACAAGGACAAGCCGTTCCTCATGCCCATCGAGGACGTCTTCACGATCACCGGCCGTGGCACGGTCGTCACGGGCCGCGCCGAGCGTGGCACGCTCGCGATCAACTCCGAGGTCGAGATCGTCGGCATCCGCCCGACGCAGAAGACGACGGTCACCGGTATCGAGATGTTCCACAAGCAGCTCGACGAGGCCTGGGCCGGCGAGAACTGTGGTCTGCTCCTGCGCGGCACCAAGCGTGACGACGTCGAGCGCGGCCAGGTCGTCGTCAAGCCCGGTTCGGTCACCCCGCACACCGAGTTCGAGGGCACGGCGTACATCCTCTCCAAGGAGGAGGGTGGTCGTCACAACCCGTTCTTCACGAACTATCGCCCGCAGTTCTACTTCCGCACCACGGACGTCACCGGTGTCATCACGCTGCCCGAGGGCACCGAGATGGTCATGCCCGGCGACACCACCGAGATGAAGGTCGACCTCATCCAGCCGATCGCTATGGAAGAGGGCCTCGGCTACGCGATCCGTGAGGGTGGCCGCACCGTCGGCGCCGGCACGGTCACGAAGATCCTCAAGTGAGCCGAGGCGCCTCAGCGCCGCGCCGCGGCGGTGAGGCGCCTGCGACTCAGGCTGAGTAGCCCGCGCAGCGGGCGCATCGAAACCTCAGCCTCATAACGAAAGCCCCCGGGGAGACCCGGGGGCTTTCGTCGTTTTCGTTGGCGGATGCTCAACGGCGGTGCGATACCAGAACAGGTTTCTCACGGGAAGTTTCTTATCCTCAAGGCATCCTCAAGGTTTCTCCAAGTCCCCCATTTGGGGGACACGTGCATGAGAGGATTCTCATCAAGAGGAACTGCCGCGGCCCCGAAACCGCGACTCCTCGCATGACCCCCCGATAGCGCGGTGCGTTCGCGCGCCGATTTTCAAGGAGAAGCACCATCATGAAGAAGACCACCAAGGGCACCATCGCCGCCGGCGCGGCGCTCATGCTGCTGCTCGGCACGGGCGGCACCCTCGCCTACTGGAACGACAGCGCCAACCTGAGCGGTCAGAACAGCATCACCGCCGGCCAGCTGCGCGTCGCGCAGAACGGCGCGGCGAGCTGGTCGATCAAACACCAGAACGGAACCGCGAGCGCGGTCTCCGACATCACCACCGTCCGGATCGTCCCGGGTGACCAGCTCATCTACACGGGCAACTACAACGTCACGGCAGAGGGTCAGGACCTCGCGTTCAAGGTCGACCTGGCCGCCGGCTCAATCGCCGCCGCCACGGCCGGCGCTGCGGACACCGCTCTGGCGGGCCGCCTCACCGCCGCCACCACCTTCTCGGTCAACGGCGGCGCTGCGACTGCTCCGGGGACGGCTGTCACCGTTGCCAAGCCGACCGGTGCCGACAACGGCGTGAAGACCCACACGGTCGTCATCACCGCGACGATCACGTGGCCGTTCGGAACCGACGCCAGCTCCGCGACGGCCGACAACCCGGCCAAGCAGGGCAAGGTGAACCTGAGCCAGTTCGCGCTCACGGTCACGCAGGTCGCCGGCAACTGACCCACGGATCCGGCGCCGCAGACCCGAACTGCGGCGCCGGATCCTCCGCATACGATCCGACTCAGGGGACCAGGATGAACCGGCGCGCCCACGCAGCAGAAGCGGCACCTCGCCGATTCCGCGCGCTCGTGACGACGGCGATCCTCAGCCTGTTCGCGGTCCTCATCGGAATCAGCGGTGCCGGAGTCACCTCCGCGCTGCTCACCTCCTCGGCGACGCAGTCCGGTGCGACGATCACGGCCGGCACCGCCGGCATCCGGATCGGCGACGGCTCAGGCGCCCTCGGCTCGCGCGCCCTGAGCCCCGCCACCCCCGCGGTATGGGCCTTCGCGGTGAGCAACACCGGTGACGCGCCCCTGGCGCTGGCAGGCACGCTGGCAGCTACCGGCGCGGTGCCCGCCTACGCCGCGGCAGCCCTCGTGAGCCTCGCTCCCGTCGCGAGCGAGTCGGCCTGCACGCCCGCGGCCGCGGGAACCCCCGCGGCGCTGAACGGCTTCACCGCCCCCGCCATGGGCACCCTCGCCGCCGGACAGTCCTCGTGGTACTGCCTCGTCGTCAGCCTGCCGGCCGGAACCGCCGCGACCGGCAGCGGCACCCCCCTGTCCTTCACCTTCAACATCTCGGCCACGCAGGTGGCCGGCTGACCCGAAAAACGCCATGACTCGCTCCCCCCGCCGCTTTCGCCGCACGCCCCTCATCGCAGGGCTGACGGCGATGCTCGTGGTTGCGGGGGGTTCTGCCGGGTGGGCGTACTGGACGGCGCAGGCCGCGGCGAGCGGAACCGCTCTCACGACCGCCGTGGCGGTGTCGCAGGCAGGATTCGACACCCCGGCATCGACGACCTACACCCCCAGCAGTCTGACGAGCACGCGCTCGTTCACGGTCACGAACGGGGCGACCGCCGGGACCGCGACCGTCACGATGGGCACCACGCAGCCGTATGCGAGCAAGCTCGGCGTGCAGGTGTGGCAGGTCGCGAACGCGGCTGCCTGCACCACCGCGACCGCGGTGCCGGGCTCGGGCGTCACGACCGGGACGTGGGCATCCACGAGCTTCTCCGCGACGCTCGGCGCGGGCGCCTCGGCGGTCTACTGCGTGCGCACGACGATCGCCGATTGGAAGACGGCGACCGATGCCGCCGGAGGCCAGACCGTCAACCCGGTGCTGGGAGTCTCGGTGAGCGCGTCCGGGTGGACGGCATCGACGCCCGCGGCGACGCACGCACAGACCACGGCGGGGATGTTCCCCCTCGTCGTCGGCAACTTCTTCGACCCGACGCTCGCCTCGTCGTGGCACACGGTGCGCACCCTGACCAACAGCGGCCTCTGCCTCGACGTGTCCGGCGGTGGCGCCTCGACGTCGGGCACCGTGGTCCTCACATGGGAGTGCCACGACGGCGCGAACCAGCGGTGGCAGTTCACCCCCGTCACGGCGGGCGACCAGTCGCTCGTGACGATCCGCCCGCGAAACGCGCCCACTCTGCGGGTGGCGACCTCGGGTTCCGGCGGCGTCACCGTCCAGACGGCCGCGACGACGGCGGATCAGCGGTGGTATGTGCAGAAGTCGACCGGGTCGACGCCGTTCTACCAGCTCGTCTCGGCATCGACGGGTCAGTGCCTGCCCATGTCCAACGGGGGCAGTGGCGCGCAGCTGATCACCGTCGACTGCTCGTCGCCCTCGGCACGGCTGAGCTTCGTCCGCGAGCCGCTCACCGTCACGATCTCCGGCTCGACCATCACGATCGAGCTCAACTCGATCACGCAGCAGGCCCTCACGGTGCAGCGCTCGAGCGGGTTCGGTACGTGGACGACCATCGACACGATCCAGGCCAACAGCACGGGGGACTCGTTCAGCCGCACCCAGCTCACCAACTACGCCGACAACACCCTGCGCGTCGTGTTCGGGACGAGCACGGCGGCCGGCGCAGATGTCGCCTACGGTCCGTTCGTGCTCAACAGGTCGGGCACGACGGTGACGATCGTCTCGGGGGTGGGCTGACATGACCTCGCGCAGCCCTCGTCGATCGGCCCGCCTCGTCGCGGCCGTGGCGCTCACGCTCGCCGTGGGCGCCATCGGCGCGTTCCCCGAGGCGGCGCTCGCCGCCGATGATCACCTGCAGGTGTCGACCGACGGCGTCACGTTCGTCTCGAGCCACACGCTGCCGCTGTATCCCGACACGTGGCGGTTCGTGCCCGGCGACAGCGAGTCGCGGAGCGTGTGGGTGCGCAACGGCGGGGATGCCGCAGGGCGCCTGCGCATCGAGCTGCTGCCGTCCGGAGCCACCGATCTCGAGTTCGCGAAGCACGTGGAGGTCTCGGCGACGCCCGCCGGAGACGCGGCGGCCGAGGTGACGATGTCGGACGCGCTCGCGAACGGCGCCTGCACCGTGCTCAGCGGTGGTCGCGTGCTCGCGCCCGGCGAGCAGCTGCGGATCGACGTCAGCGCGCGCGTGGCGCCCACTCTGGCCGGGCAGCAGGGAGTGCAGCAGGCCGTCGACTTCGCCGTCCACGCGACGCTCTTCGGGGTCATCGGCGATGCCGGGCCCGCGATCGGGAGCGCATGCGTCGGAGTGGCCGGCGACGCGGTGGCAGCGCCCGGCACGGCGACATCCGGCACTGTGACATCCGGCACCGCGGCGCGGGGGAGTGCGCTCGCCCACACGGGCGGCACGCTCTACACCGTCCCGATCGTGATCGGCGCCGCGGGTATCGCTGCGGGCATCTTCGTCGTCCTCGCGGCGCGCAGGCGCGCCCGGCAGGAAGAGGATGGCCATGGCATCCACTGAGCCGCAGGCGCCGAGCCACGACGACACCGCCCGTCGCCCGGGAAGGCTGTCGGGCTTCTTCTCGGCGCTCGGGCGGGGCCTGATCGCCGCGCTCCTCGTCGTCATCCTCGGCATCGGCGCGGCCGTGATCGTCGTGCCCGCCGTCACCGGGTCGACCGCGCTCACGGTCCTGACCTCGTCGATGGAGCCGCACCTCCCTCCCGGCACGATGGTCGTGGTGCGTCCCACCGACGCCGCCGACATCGAACCCGGCATGGTCATGACCTACCAGCTCGAGAGCGGCAAGCCGCTGCTGATCACGCACCGCGTCATCCAGCGGCTCACGACGGCAGACGGCGAGTACCTCTTCATCACGCAGGGCGACGCCAACCCGCAGCCCGACGCGGATCCGGTGCGCGAAGTGCAGATCCGCGGCACCGTCTGGTACGCGATCCCCTACATCGGCTGGGCGGCGACGGCGGTGGGGGGCGATCTGCGTTCGATCCTCGTCACGATCGCGATCATCGGCCTCTTCGGGTACGCCGCGTGGATGTTCGGCTCGGCGCTCGTGCAGCGGGCCCGCAAGAAGTCGCCCGCAGACGATGACGCCGACCCTTTGACGCCGACCGAGGAGGCGCCACAATGAGTGCAGCGGCCACCCCGGTCGCTGTGGCGCAGTCCGGAGGGAAAACACATGGGTATCGACGACCTCGTCAACCAGGGCAAGGAGTTCCTGGAGCAGAACAAGGACAAGATCGAGGAGACGCTCGGCTCGGAGCAGGGCGAGGGCGTCAGCGACAGCGTGCTGGATGCCGCAGCGGACTTCGTGAAGAAGATCGCGCCGGACTCCGTCGACGCGCAGGTGGACTCGATCCGCGACACGATCGACTCGAAGCTCGGGAACGAGTAACGCGGCGGGGTGTGTCCCTCGCCGCGTGCCCGGGGACACACCCTTCTTCTCGTTCCGCGCGCCTCCCGCGCCTGCGTGTCCGCACCGGTAGCGTCAGCGTCGTCCACACCCCGAGTGGGCACGGTCCGGTACGGACCTCGATCCGAGTGTTGCATCTGGGGAGGCAGCCATGGTCAGCGGCGTGAGCGCAGACAGCCCCGCGCGCGGTTCCGCGCGCCGATTCCGCGCACGGCTGCGTCGGACGCTGGCCGCGGTCGCCTCCGTCGCGGTCGTCGCGACGGGGCTGGTCGCGCTCGACGCGACGGATGCCGACGCACTCACGCTCGCGGCGCCGTCGATCATCTACCAGGCCGACGTCAACGGCGACTACATCCTCGTCGGAAACGGCGTGCTGCGGTGGAACGGTGCAGCCGTCCAGGGCGCGCCGACCGCCAATCAGCTGCACAACGGCACCGCGGGGTCGTACTACAACGACCACGTCGTGATGGGGAACAACACCGTCGCCGACCTGCCGACCGCCGTCAACGGCAGCAGCGCGACCCTAACGATCCCCGCCGGCGCGCAGGTCGCGCGCGCGCAGCTCTCGTGGGCCGGAAACCTCGGCGAGCTCAACGGCACCGCCGGCGCGTACTGCTCGGCCAACGGTGCGGCGACGCTTCCCGCGAGCGGGGCGGCCAGTACGCAGTCGCTGCAGCTGAAGGTCGGCGCCGACAGTGTGCGCAGCGTCGCGCCGGGCAGCTACTACGGCGAGGCCGTCTCGGCCGTGCCGTCGGGAAACCCGAACTACTACAGCGCGAGCCAGGACGTCACGGCGATCTTCCGCAATGCGATCGGCGTCTCCAACGGCGCGACCCAGACGGTCTCGGTCGGCGACATCTGGGTGCCCAACGGGGCCGGATGCTTCGGTGGCTGGTCGCTGACGGTCGTGTACGACTTCGGTCAGCTGATCCTCGGCAACGCCGCGAGCACGGGCCGCAACGTCGTGCTCTACTCGGGCCACGTCCGCCAGGCGACGACCGACCCCGCGGTCGTCATCGACTTCGGCAGCTTCGAGACCCTCGACACGAACAGCCGCGTCGGCGTCACCCTGTACGAGGGCGACCGCAACATCACCGGCGACACCGTCTCGTGGCGCGCGGGGACGTCGGGCGGGTTCACCGCGCTCCCCAATGCGAGCGGCATCAACACGACGAACAACTACGGCATCTCGGTCGCCGACGGGTCGGTCCGCTACGCGGGCAACGGCACGGGCGCGTTCTTCAATGCGAGCGTCGACGCGCGCAGCCAGGCGGTGCCGCTGCCGACGGGCACCAAGTCGATGCAGCTGCAGCTGGCGACGAACGGCGACTCGTACCTCTGGCAGAACGCCGTGCTGTCGACGGCGAGTGCGCACGTCTCCATCCGCAAAGAGGCCCTCGACGGCACCGACACGCAGGCGGTGAACCCCGGCGGGACTCCGAGCTTCCGCATCACCGTGAGCAACAACGGATCGACGGCGCTCGGCTCGTTCGCCATCACCGACCCGCTCGCGCCCAACTGCGCGCGTCCGGCGGGGTCGGCGGGACTTCCCACGTCGCTCGCGTCCGCCGCCTCGTTCAGCTACACCTGCACGGGCCCCACCACCTCGACCGGGTGGACCAACAGCGCCACCGTGAACGCCGTCGCCTCGGGCGGATCGAACCGCGCCGTCTCGGCGACCGACACGACCGTCGTCACCGTCACCCGGATCGGCCTCGTCAAGTCGGGCACCGTCCCGGCGAACGCGACGGCCGGCCAGTTCGTCACCTACACCTTCACGGCGACCAACACGGGGACGAGCCCCCTGAGCGGCGTGACGATCACCGACCCGAAGCCGGGCCTGTCGACGATCACGTACGGGACCTGGCCGAGCGGCACGGCGGGCGTCCTCGGTCCCGGGCAGTCCGTGACGGCGACGGCCACCTATCCGCTCACCCAGGCCGACATCAACTCCGGCTCGGTCGCCAACACGGCATCCGTCGCGGCCACCGGTCCGAACAGCACCTCGGCGAGCGCGACGGCGCCCGCGACCGTGTCGATCAGCGCCAACCCGCTGCTGACCCTCGCGAAGTCGGGCGTGCTGAACGGCGGCGGCACGGCGATCACCTACACCTTCACGGTCGCCAACGTCGGGAACCTGCCCCTCACCGGCGTCGCGATCACGGACCCGATGCTGACGGGCGGCTCGATCGTCTACGGCACGTGGCCGAGCGGCACCGCGGGAACGCTCGCCCCCGGCGAGACGGTCACGGCGACGGCCACCTACCCCGTGACCCAGGCGAACACGAACGCCGGCTCCGTCGCCAACACCGCGACCGTGACCGGCACCCCGCCGCGCGGGACCGCACCGACCGCGACCGCGAGTGCGACCGTGCCCATCCCGCGGAGCTCCGCGATCGTGACGACCAAGAGCGGGGCGCTCGCCGTGACGGGCAGCGCGCCCCGTGCCGGCGATCTCGTGACCTACACCTTCACCGCCCGCAACGCCGGCAACACGACTCTCACAGGGGTGACGATCGCCGACCCGATGCCCGGTCTGTCGCCCCTCGCCTTCACGTGGCCGGGTCCGGCCGGCACCCTGCAGCCCGGTCAGACCGTCACGGCGACCGCGACCTACGCGCTCACCCAGGCCGACATCGACGCGGGATCGGTCGTGAACACCGCGACGGGAAGCGCGACCTCGCCGACGGGACCGGTGTCGAGCCCGGCGACCACCACCTTGCCGCTGACCCGCGCGCCGGCCATCGCGCTGACGAAGTCGGGCGCGATCGGCGGCGCCGGCGCGGCCGGTGACACCGTCACGTACACGTTCTCGGCGACCAACACGGGCAACACGACGCTCACGGCCGTCGGCATCGCCGACCCGATGACGGGTCTGTCGGCACTGACGTACACGTGGCCCGGCGCGGCGGGAACGCTGCGCCCCGGTCAGACGGTCACCGCGACGGCGACCTACACGCTGACGCAGGCCGACGTGAACGCGGGATCGGTCGTCAACACCGCCACCGCGACCGGCAGCGCGCCGGGCGGCGCGACGGTCACCGCGAGCCGGCCGGCGACCGTTCCGATCCCGCAGGGTCCGGCGATCCGGCTCACGAAGACGGGCGTCCTCAGCGGGGCATCCGGCGCGGGCGGCACGGTCACCTTCACCTTCGTCGTGCGCAACACGGGCAACGTCACGCTCGGCAGCGTCGGGGTCACCGACCAGCTGAGCGGGCTGTCGGCGATCACGTTCGGAACGTGGCCGGGTGCGACCGGCACGCTCGACCCCGGTCAGTCGGTCACGGGCACCGCCACCTACACCGTCACGCAGGCCGACGCCGACCGCGGATCGGTGAGCAACAACGCGACCGCGCGCGGCACGTCGGCGCAGGGCACGACGGTGACGGGCCCCGGCACCGTGACGGTGCCGATCGCCCCGTCTCCGGCGATCGCCCTCGACAAGACCGGCGCCCTGAACGGCACCGGCAAAGCCGGCGACACGATCACCTACACGTTCACCGTGCGAAACAGCGGCACCGTCACGCTCACGGGCGTGAGCGTCACCGACCCCAAGGTCGGCGGGGCCGTCGCGCTCACCGGATGGCCGGGCGCGGCGGGCGTCCTCGCTCCCGGGCAGACCGCGACCGGCACCGCGACGCACACGCTCACGCAGGCCGAGGTCAACGCCGGGGTCGTCAACAACACCGCGAGCGCCGCGGGCACCCCGCCCGCGGGCGGCTCGGTCACGACGACCGACTCGGCATCCGTCACGATTCCGTCCGCTCCCGCCATCCAGCTCGTGAAGTCGGCGTCGCCCGGCGCCGCGAACCGCGCGGGCGACGTCGTGACCTACTCGTTCACGATCACCAACCGCGGCAACGTCACCCTCACGGGCGTCGGCGTCACCGACCCGCTCCCCGGTCTCGGCGCGATCACGTGGGGCGCCTGGCCGGGCGGGGTCGCCGGCACGCTGCAGCCGAATGCGTCGGTCACCGCGACCGCGTCGTACACGGTGACGCAGAGCGACGTCAACGCCGGCTCGGTCGTCAACTCGGCATCCGCCACGGGAACGCCGCCCGTCGGCGCCGCGGTGACCGCGACGGACCCCGAGGTCGTCCCGATCCCGCGCAACCCCGCCATGACGTTCACCAAGACGGGGGCGCTCGCCGGAACGGGCCGCGTCGGCGACGTCGTGACCTACACGTTCCACCTCACGAACTCCGGCAACGTCACCCTCACGGGCGTCGGCATCACCGACCCGCTGCCGAACCTGTCGGCCATCGTCTTCGGCACCTGGCCCGGCGCGGCCGGCACGCTCCTGCCGAGCCAGTCGGTGCAGGCGACCGCGACGTACACCCTGACGCAGGCGGATGTCGACCGCGGACGCGTCGACAACCTCGCGACGGCGGTGGCCGACCCGCCGAGCGGGGCGCAGCTCACGCGCAGTGACGACGCGACCGTGCCGGTGACCGCCGCGCCGGCGATCGAGGTCGTCAAGGACGGCACCCGGGCGGGTGGCGCGACGCCCGCCGTGGGAGACATCGTCACGTACACGTTCGACGTCACCAACCGCGGCAACGTGACCCTCGACGAGATCACCGTCACCGACCCGAAGCCCGGCCTGTCGACGATCACGTTCGGCACCTGGCCCGGGGCCGCGGGGGAGCTCGCCCCGGGAGCGACGGTGCGCGCGACGGCGACGTACGCGCTCACGCAGGCCGACGTCGATGCGGGCACCACCACGAACACGGCGACCGCGCGCGGCCTCGCGCCCAGCGGCGCGGCCGTCACCGACACCGACGGGGCGGACGTTCCGCTGACGGCGGCGCCGGCCATCCAGCTCGAGAAGGACGGCGCGCTCGCGGGTGACGCCGTCGCGGGCGACGAGGTCACGTACACGTTCGTCCTCACCAACACGGGCAACGTCACGCTCTCGGGCGTGAACCTGCGCGACCCGCTGCTGAGCGCCAACCCCCTTCCGATCACGGGGTGGCCGGGCACGGCGGGCCAGTTGCGGCCCGGAGCCTCGGTCACCGTCACGGCGCAGCACGTGCTGACGCAGGCCGACATCGATGCGGGATCGATCGTGAACACGGCGACGGCGACGGGCACGCCGCCGCGCGGCGCGGCGGTGTCGGATGCCGACGGTGCGACCGTGGCGCTCACCGGCGCCCCCGCGATCACGCTCGACAAGACGGTGCGCCCGATCGCCGCGGCGACCGCGGGCACGGTCGTCACCTACGACTTCACGGTCGTCAACACCGGCGCCGTGACCCTCTCCGGCGTCGCCGTCGCCGACGCGCTGCCGGGCATCAGCGGCCTCACGTACCAGTGGCCAGGTGCCGCGGGCATCCTCGCGCCCGGCGCGCAGGTGCGCGCGACGGCGACGTACCCGCTCACGCAGGCCGATGTCGATGCGGGCTCCCTCGTCAACGAGGCATCCGTCTCGGGCACCCCGCCGACCGGACCCGCCGTGACCGACGACGACGACGCGCCTCTGACCCTCCCGTCGTCCCCGCGCATCGACATCGCGAAGTCGCACACCGTGAGCGGCAGCGGTGTCGTCGGCGACGTCATCACCTACCGCTTCACGGTGCAGAACACGGGCAACGTGACCCTCACCGGCGTCACCGCGGCCGATCCGCTCGACGGTCTCACCCCGCTCGTCTTCCCCGTCGGCTGGGACGGCGTTCTCTCGCCCGCCGAGGTCGTCGTCGCGACGGCGACGTACACGCTCACCCAGGCCGATGTCGATGCGGGCTCCGTCGTCAACACGGCATCCGCGTCCGGCACGCCTCCTGTCGGCGCGCCGGTCTCCGACACGGGCGCCGACACCGTGACGATGCCGTTCGGCCCCGCGATCACGGTCGAGAAGGCGGGATCGGCGGGCGGTGCCAACGCGGGCGACGTGGTGACGTACTCGTTCGAGATCCGCAACTCCGGAAACCTCACTCTCACCGACGTCACGCTCGACGACCCGAAGCTCGGCGGCCCGCTGACGATCACGGGGTGGCCGGGCGCGCCGGGCACGCTCGCCCCCGCCGAGGTCGCGACGGCGACCGCGACCTACACGCTGACGCAGGCCGATGCGGATGCCGGGTTCGTCTCCAACACGGCGACGACGACCGGTGTGACCCCCGGCGGCACGGTGATGACCGACTCGGACGACGTCGTCGTACCGCTCTCGGCGGAGCCGGAGATCTCCCTCACCAAGTCGGGTGCTCTCGCGAGCGGTGCTGCCGGCGTGGCGGGCGACATCGTCACCTACACCTTCACCGTCCGCAACACGGGGAACGTCACGCTCTCGGATGTCGACGTCGCCGATCCTCTCACCGGCCTGTCGGCGATCACCCTCCCGGCGACCTGGCCGAGCGGCACCGCGGGCGTGCTCGCTCCGGGCGACAGCGTGCAGGCCACCGCGACGTACACGCTCACGCAGGCCGACGTGAACCGCGGCTTCGTCGACAACACGGCGACCGCGACCGGCACACCGCCCACCGGAGACGACGTCGCCGACACGGGCAGCTCGCGCCTCGTCGTCGCGGCGGCGCCGCGCCTGCAGGTCGTGAAGACGGGCGTGCTCTCCGCGGGCGACCCCGCCGCCGGCTCGACGATCGTCTACACGTTCCAGCTCGCGAACCTCGGAAACGTCACGCTCACCGGCATCACGCTCGACGACGGACTCGCGGCGATCGGCACCGTCCCCGTGGCCTGGCCGGGCGCCGTCGGCACGCTGCAGCCCGGCCAGACCGCGACGGGAACCGCGACGTACACCGTCACGCAGGCCGATCTCGACTCGGGCGCCGTCGTGAACACCGCTTCGGCCTCGGGCGCTCCGCCCGTCGGCGCACCTGTCGCGGGATCCGACATCGAGACCGTCCCGCTCGTCGCGCTGCCGTCGATCGAGGTGGTGAAGTCGGCGTCGGGTGCGGTGTCGGAGGCGGGCGATGTCGTGTCGTACGGCTTCGTCGTGCGGAACACGGGCAATGTGACGCTG
>QFPM01000041.1 GCA_003248655.1 Microbacterium sp. | reverse complement strand
GATCGGCACTCGCGCCGACCCTGAACTCGAGGCCCGAGCGACCGCCATCCTGGAGCAGATCAGCCCGCCACTGGCCGCTTGACAGCAATAGGAGCATCCGCAAGTGAGAACTGATGAATAGTGCTCCCTGCAAGAAGGTACTTGCACCAGACGGTCAAGCTCATCTATATCGACCCGCCATACAACACAGGCCACGACTTCCTCTATGCCGACAACTTCTCCGAGACGTCCAATGCTTACACGGAGCGGACCGGCCAGGTCGGGTTTGACGGCGCACGGCTCGTCGCGAACATGGAGACGAACGGACGATTCCACTCCGACTGGTTGAGCATGCTTTACCCCCGGCTGAAAGTAGCGCGGGACGTGCTCACCGACGACGGGTTCATCTTCATCTCGATAGACGACAACGAAGCGTCGAACTTGCGACGCATGTGCGACGAGGTTTTCGGTGGCGCCAACTATGTGTCGACGTTTGCGTGGCAGAAGACCCTTACGCGCAGAAACGACGCACGGTTCGTGTCCGTCGCGCACGAGTACGTGGTCTGCTATGCCCGAAACATCGCCGTGGCCAGCTTCAACAAAGTTGGGACAGATGAAAAGCAGCGCGCAACTTACACCAACCGCGACAACGACCCTCGTGGAGACTGGCTGGCTGTACCGTTCCACGCTCCAAATATCCGACCGAACCTGACATACCCCATTACGACGCCTAGCGGCCGCGTGCTAATGCCACCGTCGGGGCGCTGTTGGAGCACGACCAAGGAACAGTTCGAAGCGCTCCTCGCAGACGGCCGAATCTACTTCGGCAAGAACGGTGACGGTATGGCGCAGCGCAAGAAGTTTTGGTCGGAGCGTGCTGATGGAATGATTCCGTGGACCTGGTGGCGGCACGATGAAGCTGGCGAAAACCGCGGCGCAACCAAAGAGATCAAGGAGCTCTTTGACGGCGAAATGATATTTACTGCCCCCAAGCCGACGAAGCTGATCCACAAGATCTTGGAACTCGTCCCTACCACCGGCGGCGAGACAGTTCTTGACTTCTTCGCGGGCTCCGCCACGACGGCGGATGCAGTGATGGGATGGAATGCCGAACAAAGCGCGAACTGGAATTTTGTCCTGGTCCAGGCACCCGAGCAATGCGACCCCAAATCAGTTGCGGGCGTGGCAGGCTACTCAACGATCGCCGAACTGTCGCGAGAGCGAGTGCGACGAGCTGGAAGACGCTTTTCGGACACTACCAATACTCAAGTCAACGAGCTTGACGTCGGCTTCCGTGCTCTTCGCATCGATACGACGACGCGTGCTGACGTCCTGCAAGCGCCTGATGCGACCGAACAACTCGGGCTCGAGTCCCTCGAGCCGAGCATCAAGAGCGACCGTACTAGTGAGGACCTTCTGTTCCAGGTTCTTCTCGACTGGGGCCTTGCGCTAAGTCTGCCCCTGAGACGCGACCAGGTCGATGGTAGAGAGGTGTTCATCGTTGACGACGGCGGAATGATCGCTTGCTTTGCACAGAGCGTGAGCGCCGCAGTCGTGCGGCAGATCGCAGAAAGACAACCCATCCGCGCGGTATTCCGTGACGACGCGTTCGCCACGGACGCGGAACGCATCAACGCGGAGCAGATATTCAGGGAACTTTCGCCTGATACCTCCGTCAGGGCGATCTGACGATGAGGCTGCAGTTTAAGACGCAGAAGTACCAGACCGAGGCTGTAGATGCGATCGTGAATGTGTTCGCGGAGCAGCCGAAACACGACGGAATCTCGTACCACATCGACCCGGGGCGCACGAAGACCGGCCAGGTGCCACTGGACACCGACGAGGGTCTGCGCAACGCCGAGATCGCGCTCACGCCCGCACAGTTGCTGGAAAACATCCGGAAGATCCAGCAGACGAAAAATCTTCCGCGGTCGACGGAGCTCACCTCGAGCAAGGCTGCCCCGGGCGCGCCCAACTTGAGCGTCGAGATGGAGACAGGCACCGGCAAGACGTATGTGTACATCAAGACGATGATGGAAATGCACCGTCGCTATGGCTGGTCAAAGTTCATCATTGTGGTGCCGTCGATCGCGATCCGCGAAGGCGTAAAGAAGAGCATCGAGGTCACTGCGGAGCACTTCCAGCACGAGTATGGCACCAAGCCTCGAGCCTTCATTTACGACTCCTCACAGTTGCATGAGATCGAACGATTCAGCTCGAATCGCGGCGTTCAGGTGATGATCATCAACGTCCAGGCCTTCAACTCAGCGGTAGTCGCGCAGGATCGTGCGCTAGCTGGCAAGAAAGCGTCCGATGACTCGCGCCGGATCTTCCGTGTGTTGGATGACTTCGGCACGCGGGCGCCGATCGATGTAATCCGCGCAAACCGCCCAATCGTCATCATCGACGAGCCTCAGCGGTTCGGCGTTGAGTTCCATGAGAAGACTGGAAAGCCATTGAGCAAGGCGTCAGCGTCGCTCACAGCACTCGCAAAGTTCGATCCGCTCATGGTCCTTCGGTACTCCGCTACGCACAAAGTGCACCATGAATACAACAAGGTGCACCGGCTCGACGCGGTCGACGCCTACAAGGACAAGCTTGTCAAGAAGATCGGTGTGCGCGGCATCACCGTGCGGGGGTTGGCGGGTTCGACGGCATATCTCTATCTCGACGCGATCGAAGTGCGGAAGGGTGCCCCGCCTGTTGCGCGCGTCGAGATGGAGGTGCAACCGAAGACAGGACCGATTCGACGCATGGTCAGGCGCCTGGAGAAGGGAAGTCGGCTGCACGATTTGTCGAATGGCGTGGAAGCCTACCGAGATCTCGTTGTCACGGATGTCGACGCGGTGAACGACCTCATCGAGCTCTCGACTGGCGACCGCGTGTACGCCGGACAGGCCACGCTGGACGTCACCGAAGAACAGAAGCGCCGCATCCAGATCCGTGAGGTGATCCGCTCCCACATCGAAAAGGAGCGCGCGCGCTTTTCGCAGGGCATCAAGGTGCTGTCGCTGTTCTTCATCGACGAGGTTGCTAAGTACCGTGACTACAGCCGACCGGACTCGCTCGGCGAGTACGCACGTATATTCGAGGAGGAGTACACGCTGATCCGCGACGAGGTGCTCAGCGAGCTCGAAGTAGACGAAGTCTTCGCCGCGTACCAGGAGTACTTACGCCGCGACTCAGTGCGAGACATCCATGGCGGATACTTCTCGATCGATAAGAAGACCGGACGCGACGTGGACCCAACGATCGCCAAACGCGGTGAGGAAGCCGGCAGCGCTTCGAACGCAGGTGACTACGATCTGATCCTCAAGGACAAGGAGCGCTTGCTCGGCATCGCAACGCCGCTACGGTTCTTGTTCTCACACTCTGCCCTTCGGGAGGGCTGGGACAATCCGAACGTCTTCGTCATGGGAATGCTGAAGAAGAGCGACAATTCCGTATCTCGACGCCAGGAGGTCGGACGCGGTCTCCGCCTCGCCGTCAATCAGCATGGTGAGCGCATGGACAATCCGGCTACCGTGCATGAGGTCAATCAACTGACGGTTGTATGCGACGAGTCTTATGACGAGTTCGTCACCGGTCTGCAGAAGGAGATCACGGAGAGCCTGTCTGCGCGGCCGCGGAAGGCAAGCGAGGAATTCTTCACCGGCAAGACCTACAAGGACGAGTCTGGTATCGAATTGATTATCGACGCGATCCTCGCGAAGCAGCTGATGCGCTACCTCATCAAGAACGATTACATCGGTGACGACGACACGGTCACTCAGACGTATAAAGATGCCCGTACCACCGACGAAATGGCCCCGACACCTGAGTCTCTGGCTCCCATCATCGACTTCGTTCTGCCGCTAGTGGACGTGCTCTATCTCGATGTGCCGCTGCCGAAGAACGATCGCAAGCCGAAGACCATCCCGTTCAACCAGGCGAACTTCGACAAGAAGGAGTTTCAGGCGCTGTGGCAGCGCGTCAGCAACAAGGCGGTGTACCAGGTCGAGTTCGACTCAGAGGAGCTGACCGAAAAGTGCGTCGACGCGCTTGATCGCGACCTCAAAGTAGCGTCGCTGCAGTATGTCGTGCAGACCGGTGCCCAACGTGACGGGCTCGAAGCGGAACATCTCGAGTCCGGCTCAGGCTTCTCTGTGACCGAGACCGCGACGTACACGGAGACACTCAGCGCACGGTCGCAGGTGAAATACGATCTGTTGGGCGAGATCGCCGAGAAGACCCATCTCACCCGACGTACGGCATCCGCGATCTTGCGGAGGATCCTCCCGCCGACATTCGCTAAGTTCAAGCTGAACCCCGAGCAGTTCATCACCGAGGCCGCCCGGATCATCAACGAGCAGAAGGCGACGGTCATCGTCGAACACCTCGCATACGACACCCTCGACGCAACCTACGACTCGGTGATTTTCACGCAGAATCAGTCCGCACAGGACTTCACTAAGGCTGGGGAGAAGCTCTCCAAGCACGTCTACGACTACGTCGTGACCGACTCAAAGGTTGAACGCTCGTTCGTTACCGAGCTGGACACAAGTAAGGAAGTTGCGGTCTACGCGAAGCTCCCACGAGGCTTCTCGATCCCTACACCCGTGGGCGACTACAACCCGGACTGGGCCATTGCCTTTACGGAGGGCAGCGTCAAGCACGTCTACTTCGTGGCGGAGACGAAAGGATCGCTCTCTTCACTGCAACTCAAGGGTGTCGAGAACGCGAAGATCGACTGTGCACGCAAGTTCTTCCAGTCACTCAACGAAAAGCACAACCAGAGCGTGAAGTACGACGTCGTCACCGACTACGCCGAGCTCATGCAACTGGTTACGTCTTAACCTCGATCCACCGATGAGTTTGGGGTGTGAGCGGGTGCCGTGACACGGAAATGCCCCTCGGATCAGGGAAAATAGAGCTTGTCTAAGGTTCTAGTTCCC
>QFPM01000008.1 GCA_003248655.1 Microbacterium sp. | reverse complement strand
CCCGAGGAGGTGACCGAACCCGATCTCCAAGCCCTCACCGCCTGACCCCAAACCATCGAAGGATCACGAATCAGATACACCACTCAAAAGGACTTGACCAGCGGACGCCCACGCGTGGTCAGCTCGCGAGCTTGCTGTCCAGTCAGTCGAACATGCGCGGGGCGGTGAATGCTCGAGCCGGGGATTCGCATTGCCCCGCGGCGCCTTCGGCGGCGGTGAAGGCGCTGCAACGTCACGGACAACCCGGTCTACTCGGCGATGCGGTCCAGGCCGGCGTCGACGGTGTGGCTCGCCGCGATGAGCTGCTCGACCGTCTGGTCGGGTGCCTTGATGTAGCGGTAGATGAAGTCGGGGTCGAAGTGCCCGAAGCGGTCCACGGGACGCACCACGCCATCCGGGGTGCTCAGAATGCCGTCGAGTGGCGCGAAGTCGAACAGTGCCGGATGCGCCTCGCTGAACACGGCGCGCGCGGCTTTGGCGGATTCCCCACGGCCATTCAGGTGGGGGAGCACCGCGCAGAGACGGAACTGGCCTTCTTGATACTGCCAGCCCGCCTGGATGACGTGCCCGGCGACCCTCAACTCCCTGCGCCAGCCGACGAGTGGCTGCCCGTGACTGATGGCGGACTCAGTCCATCCTGAGGTTGGTCCTGCCGCATCGAGTGCGCCCTGCACTCTGCGGGCACGGAGCTTGCGCAGACCGATGCGAGTCTGGGATGAGTCGATCTCTGACAGCTGTCTCTCATCCATCCACGCGGACTCGGCGTGCGAGCGGACCATCGTGGTCGCGAGGAGGGACTCGAGCAGGCGGATGACTCGCGAGTAGCGGCGCAGGGTCTCGACCTCATAGCTGTGGTCGTTCTCGGGCAGCGCCGCGTCGATGCGGTCGGCGAGCTGCTGGTAGTTCAGGTATCGCCAGTCGGGGAGTGGCGTGCGCGGAGGGCTCATGCTCAGCAGCACATGCTCCGCGGGCGACCCCTTCCACCGCGCGGTCTTGGCGCGGTAGGCATCGAGCTGATCCTGCTCGGGTAGGGAGAAGACCTTGTTCTCGATGACGAGCGGAGCCGCGCCCGGCCACCGCATGACCAGGTCGAGGTTCTCCCGTTCCCGGTCCACCCGGCGCACGCTCGCGTTGCCGTCACCGGTGAGGTCGCGGAATACGGCGTCGGCGACGTCGGGGATCTCATCGAAGAACCAGGCGAGGAAGTTGCTGTGGAACAGCTCCCGCTGGCCGTACATGATGCGGGCGAGCGGCTCGCGGTTCAGCTCGTGCGCGAGGAGCGATACCGGGCCCCGCTCGCGTGGCTCCGGGTTGACGGAGGGGTCTGCGGATGGGGGCGCCGGGGTGATGCGCTCCGGTGTGGGCTCCGAAGCCGCCCCCACAAACGGTGTGCTCTGCGGTACGCCATTGAGAAACCGGCGGACCGGGTTCGCGGCACCCGCCCGCGGGGCGAGGTGGACGACGGTCTTGCCGACGGCGTCCAACTCGGGTGCGGGCGTTCCGTTGAAGCGCCACCGTCCGCTCTCCCAGCCCGGCTGCCAGCCGTCGATTCGGTATGCCCCGCGAACGACGTTCCCCGCGATGCCGAGTGCGATTCGTGCCCGTTCACGAGTGGAAGCGCCGACCTTCCAATCGCCGCGGGTTGCGGCGTAGACGGACTCGTCGTCGGAGTCGGGTGACCAGAGTCGGTTGATGACGAAGATGACCGTCGGTTCGTCGATGGCCGGGAGTGGTTCAGGCATCGCCACCTCTCGTGTCGGTCTCGGACGTCGTGAAGGCGCATCCACTTCGGATGATAGGCGGGGGTGGGCCGCTGACGTGTGGTGCACTTCTCGATACGGTCGAGGAAGACCTCTCCCGACGGCACACCAAGGAGCGCACGAATGGCGAACGACCTCCCCGACCTCGCGGACACAATAGAGGTCGCCGCGACGACGCGTCCGGACTACGACATGGCAATAGCTCGCGAAGTCGCCGAGATATTCGTGCACATGCTGGGCGACGGGCGTTCCGTCATCGACCCGACGGCCGTCATCTGGACTGCCGAGGCGGCCGAGGAACTGCGCCGCAGAATCGAGGACAACCCCATCCTCGGCACCGATGCCGGGCAGTGGGACAAGCTCGAGCACCAGCTCGCCGGCGCCCCTCGCGAGGTCGTGCTGCTGGCGGCCGAGCTCGTCTTCCTCCGCGAGCAGCCGGTCTTCAACGCGGCGCCGGCCACGCGGCGCGAACACCTCACGCGGGTGCTGAAGATGAGCGAGCCCGTCGCGTCAGTACCCGAATGGATGAGCGCCTGCCTTGACCGTCCGACCGAGCAGGCCGGGTTCAAGGGCGGGCAGGGATACAACGGTCGTCTGTGGCTGCACCTCATCTGGGCGGCCACGTTCGTCCGGGAATGGCGTGGGCGGTCCGAAGCGGAACGGTCGTCCGCCAAGTCTGACCCGTGGCGGATGCAGCAGGTCATGCTCGATGCCGGAGACAGCGCCCAGGACTTCCGAAACGCCATGCAGTTCCTGGCTTTTCCGGCTGCGTTCGATCCGATCTCGTCGACGAACATGAAGACGCGGATCCGATCCGCGCTGGCGGACCGGATCGGAGGGTCGTCGGGGGATGACGCGCTCTCACTGGATCGAGACCTGGTCTCGATCCGCGCCAAGCTCGCGAGTGAGATCGAAGGCACATTCAACTTCTGGTCACCCGGTGTGCACCAACTCTGGGACACCGCAGCCGCATCGAAGCCGGCGGTCGTCGATGAGCCACGACCTCGGCACTACTGGCTCCTCTCCCCGGGGGCGCAGGCCTCAGGATGGGATGAGTTCCAGGTCGAGGGCATCATGGCGATCGGGTGGACCGAAATCGGCGACCTCTCGCAATACGCCGATCGGGAAGCGATCCGGGCCGATCTGGCCGAGGCATCCGGTTCCACGTCGTCGATGAAGAACGATGTGCTGTGTCTCTGGCAGTTCCAGAACGAGATCGCCGTCGGCGATATCGTCTACGCCAAGCGCGGACGCAAGGAGATCATCGGTCGCGGCGAAGTCGTCTCTGAGGCGCGATTCGAGCCGGACCGTGATCCTTGGCGACACGTCCGCTCCGTGAAATGGACGCACGTCGGTAAGTGGGAGCATCCAGGCGATGCGGTGCTGAAGACGCTCACTGACATAACGCCCTACCGCGATTATGTGGGCAAGCTCGAAGCGCTGTTCGCCGAGGACGATGTGGATGTCGCTGTAACCGAGGAGCTCGTCGCCCCGGCGCCGCCTTACGACCGCGCCACCTTCCTCGACGAGGTCTACCTCGATGGGGCCGCGTACGACCGGCTGCGCGCACTCCTGCTGCGCAAGAAGAACGTCATCCTGGCGGGCCCTCCCGGCGTGGGAAAGACGTACGCAGCCCGGCGTCTCGCGTACTCGATCATGGGCGCGAAGGATCGCACGCGCGTGCAGATGGTGCAGTTCCATCAGAGTTACTCATACGAGGACTTCATGATGGGCTACCGGCCCACCGAGAAAGGCGGCTTCACCCTCGCCGAGGGGCCGTTCTACCGATTCTGCGAAGAGGCGCGGAAGGATGACGCGAGCAAGCCCTACTTCTTCGTGATCGACGAGATCAACCGCGGCAATATCTCGAAGATCTTCGGCGAGCTGCTGATGCTCATCGAGGCCGACAAGCGCGGACAGGAGCTTCGCCTGCTCTACAAGAACGAGACGTTCACCGTGCCGCCGAACGTGCACATCATCGGCATGATGAACACGGCCGACCGCAGCCTCGCCGTGCTCGACTACGCGCTGCGTCGCCGGTTCGGCTTCTTCAGCATGACCCCGGGCTTCGACTCGGCGGGCTTCACGGCCTGGCAGCAGGCGGAGGAGAATACCGCCCTCGACGCCCTCGTCTCGACGATCATCGACCTCAACCGCGCGATCGCAGACGATCCCGCGCTCGGCGCCGGCTTCGCGATTGGCCACAGCTACCTCTCGCCTCCGTCGGATGACGACGCCGACGAGGACTGGCTGCGATCGATCCTCGAAGACGAACTCGTGCCCCTGCTCGAGGAGTACTGGTTCGATGAGCCGGAGACGGCGCGCACGTGGGCGATCAGGCTGCGGGCCGCCGTCGCATGATCGATCGCACCATTGCCATTCGCAACGTGTACGTGATGCTCGCGTATGCGTTTCGCGCGCTGCGCAGCACCGGCACGGCCCGGATCGCGGCCGAGGAGTTCGACCACCTGCACGACCTCCTCGCCGAGATCCTCGCCGTCGGGGTCGGATCGCAGGTGAAGCGTGGCTTGCATCGCGACTACCTCGCCCGCAGCGAAGAGCTCGCGACCGTGCGCGGGCGGATCGACGTCACGCGCAGCGTCGGGGCACGCACGCTGACACGCGGGCGCCTCATCTGCGACTTCGACGAGTACGAGGTCGACACCCCGCACAATCAAGCGCTCAAGTCGGTGATCATCCTTCTCCTGCGCCACGGTGAGGTGAAGGAGCCGCGCTGCGACGCACTCCGGCGCGTGCTTCCATATCTCGACGAGGTGACACTCATCTCTCCCCGGTCGATCCGGTGGGATGCGTTGACCTACCATCGCTCGAACGCGTCGTATCGGCTGCTGCTCGGGGTCTGCGAGCTCATCGTCCGGGGGCTCCTTCCCACCGAGGACACCGGTGCGGCCCGGCTGTCGGAGTGGATGTCGGATGATGCGATGAGCAGGCTCTACGAGCGTTTCCTCCGGCAGTACTACGCGTTTCATCACCCCGAGCTGTCTCCGGGAGCACCGACAATCGCCTGGGATCTCGATTCGCCGAGTCTCTTCAGCGGTCAGCTGCCCGCGATGCAGACTGACGTGACCCTGCGACGCGGCGGACGCACGCTCATCGTCGATGCGAAGTACTACAAGCAGAACCTCCAGGAGGGCCGGTTCGGCAGGCAGACCGTCGACTCGGCGAATCTGTACCAGATGCTCGCGTACGTGAAGAACGAGGACACGGCTCACGACGGCAGCGTCGCCGGGCTCCTCCTCTACGCGCAGACGGATGCGGACGCGCAACCCGATCTCGACGTGGTCATCCAGGGCAACCGGATCGGCGCGCAGACGCTCGACCTCAACCAGCCCTGGGCGTCGATCGCCGCGCGCCTCGAAGAGGTGCTCGACTGGCTCGACCCCGTACCCTCGGCGGTCGCATCACGAGCCGAGGCGGATCCACATCCAGGGACCCAATGGCGGTTGCAGTCGGACCCTGGATCACGAAGTCGTGGGGAATGACGCGTCGAGCGGTATCTGTCCGACCAAGCGGGTCGGGGAAGCGCGAGGTGACTCGGCCATCCCTTCGACGGAACAGCGCAGTCTCATGCTCTGCGCCGCCGAAGGCGCTCTCGTATAGTGCCAGCGGGTTCGGAACGCCGCCGTCGACCAGGAAGCCATCGAGCGCCAGGCGCGCGAAGTGGTCCCTCAGACTGCTCACCCGAGTCTGGACGGACACGCACGATCCGCTACTGGACCGTGTGCCATCCCGCGGTTAGGGAAGTGATCTCGACGACCGTGATCTCCGGTTCGCAGACGGCGGCATTGACATCGAACAGGACGAGGTTTCGGCCTTGCGGATGGAGGGAGCTGGAGTAGAGGACGCCATCGAGGCCGAGGGACTTCGCGAGCTCGCAGAGGTATTGAGTGGGGATGTAGTCGGTGGGCTGATCGGTGGCGCGAACCGGTTTGCGCAGTTCATCCCCAAGCGCCGTGAGATAGCGGTGGAACAAGACGCGGCGGGCCTGCTCCGATATGGAGTCTCGTTGGTCGATATCGATGTCGAAGAAATCAGGGGGCTCGACATCGGCGAGGTTGAGGACGGAGAGGTCGCGGATGGCATGGAAGGTACCGATCGCGACGCGGGTGTGGTTGGCGACCCGGGTCTCGTAGATGCAAGTCTCGAGCCCAAATGAAAGGTACAGATGCGGGATACCGATGGGGTTCGCGCGACCAGCTTTGGCCCTATTCGCTGGCGGAGCTCCCATGTCGGCGACCGCTAGGAGGTCAGACGATTCAATGACCCGACCGCGGTATAGGGCGACGTCCTTCTCCACCCGCTCTACGCTGCCTAGCAGCACATTCTCCAGCGTCTGTCGATCTGGAACAGTCTGTGGGAAGTAGCGGTTGCGGTTGCGGATCTCGTCAGAGAATTGCGTCCACGAGAGCAGGTGGTCGGTGTTGACGCCGTCAGCCGCCGGCCGCAGCCGAACCACGACTCCGTCGGCCAGGAGGGGATGCGCGTCGGGGACTGCGCTGGTGAGGAACTGGTTCACCTGCGACGGCTCATCAAAGGTGAAGATGCGCCAGTCCTGCTGCACCCGCAGATGCAGCGCGACTCCCGTGCCGGTCTCGTCGATTTCATAGATCTCAAACAGGCGAGCAAAGTTGTCGATCCACGCCGTAGTGGGCCAGGTGTGCGAGTCGTAACCGTGTCCGAAGTCGCACGTACCTGGCGACCCCTGCGGCGGGGACGCGTTCGAAACCCAGGTGCCTGCCGCGAAGCACTTTGCACACGCTCTCACGATCGGCTCAGGATGCCCGACATAAGTTCGAGATGATTCTGGATCGACAGCTTCTTGACGATTCCGAGGCCCGGGTACGTGTTGTTTGCGGCGTGTGCCCGCATGACTTCTGATGCCTGGGTGTGGATGGCGTACTCATCTAGGAACGCGACCAACTTGCCGACTGCTTCGAGGAACTTCCCGCCGACGTTGGAGGTGTCACCGTTGCTCAGCGAGGTGAAGTGGCGGATCATGACCGGCCCACCTGGCTTCGGCTCGTAAGTCCAATGGATTGCCACGGCACGCGGGGTGAAGCCGCCGTCGGAGTATGCCTCACCGACCGTTGCGTAATCGGAGAATCCGTACCAGTTCTCCTCGTCGTAGAACAGGTGGTCATCGGTGAAGACGGACTCGTCCTTGCTGAGGTACGCGGAGTTGCGTTCCTCACCGGGAAACCCATCGCGTAGGGTCACACCGCTGGAGGTGGCGAGAAGGTCTCGGAAGTAGCGGCGGCGCCATCGATCGTCGATCACGTCGAACTTCCGGCGGAGGTCCGATGTCAGTGGGGGCAGCTCGTTCAGCCCGTTAGCAATGCCCTTATGGATCAAGGTCAGGCGTCGTTGCTGTGTCTCCACGTTCGTCCGGAATGACGCGATCAGATCATTGACATCGGTGTTCTCGTCGATCAGCAGGCCGAGGTTCCAGGCGGCTGAACGATCTTGCTGGGACAGGTAATCGGCGAGGTCTGGCGCGACTACCGGGGAGCGAAGTTCCCCGACACTCGGGTTGAGTACGAGGACAAAATCGACCGCCGAATCCATCAGCGCGACCAGACATCGGTCGAGCCCAGACCCGGATGCAGGCCGGACCGGCTCGATGATAGGTATCACCTTCTGCTGCTCACCAAGCAGTCCACTGAGCTCCTTGACAGCGAGCAGTTCGTACTGCTTTCCGCGCAGGTACGGGAAGTACATTCAGGCTCCTCTTGAGTTGAGCCATGACAGCAGGCGACTTTGCTGTTGCTCATCAGGGTCGAGTTGGGCGACAACCGCGCGGAGGGGGGCAAAGGATGAGGCCAGCATCAGCGACCGGCTATTGCGTAGCTCGCGGGTCTTTAAGGCCGCCTGCATACCTGCTTGAAACGCGGTCGGGCTCATCTGCTCAGCAAGCTCGAGGTACACGGCGTACCGGACTCCATTGGGAACGGCAGGAAGTGCACCATACTCTGCCTGCAGAATTCCGGTCACCTCACTCAAGCGGAGCGCGTTGAACATCGTGCGAATGTCGAACGAGTCTGTCTTCGCGTCCGCGTCCTTGACTACGGATAGCCGGTCACGGGGCCCGACGGTGATGAGACCCGCCGGTCCGTCCTCCACGAGACGGAGGTAGCGGTCGGCGTCATCGGTGTGGGCAACGACTGTCGCATACGGAAACGCCCGGTAGTAGCTGGCCAGCTGAGAGCGAAGCTTTTCCGGGGAGTCGAACTCCGTCTTGATCTCGTACACCGCACCACGACCATTCACAAGAACGCAATCCGCGACCGAGTCGCCGACGCGGAACTCGTTCAGCAACACCGACCTCGCTGCACGGTGACGTCCCACAAATACCTTGCTGGCCAAGAGATTGCGGTAGAAGTACTCACTTCGGTAGCTTCGACGCAGCAAGTCGTAGGCCACTTCGACGACCTCGTGGTTGGTGACGTTTCGGCCGAGGCCGAGCCCGCCACGGATCTTGCTCGTCGCGGCATCTGCCCGCTGCGTGGACTTTCCCGTCGCGACAGCCCGGAACACGGCCGTAGAGAAGAGCCGAGAGGCTTCACGCTCCAGTACCGCTGGCACGACGTCCTCCAATCGCTTTCAGGCTCATCGTAGGGTGCGCTCATCAGAGCGAAGCGCCCCACGCCCGCCCGCGCCAGTCTTGTTGCGGCTCCGCCAGATAGCTCCCATGGTTCCATACACCACCCACCCTCTCGGCGAGCTAGCAGGGGAACATGGCAGACGGGGCGGGGCCGGAGTAGTCCGGAGCGCGATGTCGGAACCATCCGACATGATTGCCGTCTGACAGTCTTGTGCGGCCCGGGGGAGGTCCGAGTGAGCAGCATCGTCGGAGAGCATGCACGCGTTACGGCTGCTTTCGAGGAGCCGACTCTGTCACTACTGCGTGGCACGCTCGCGCCGGCGAACGTCGCGGTCCTTCGCGTCGCCTTTCCGCAGGACCAGAAGACGCAGCCGGCGGCCCGACTTCATCAAGTTGTCGACGCCCACTTGCGAGAACTTCGCGAACGCGGGCTCCCCCATGTTCCGGATGGGGACGGCCGCGACGTGTGCATGTTGTGGGTACGGCGCCGGTGGCTGACCCGCGACGTGGACGGAACGACGTACACCCTCACCTCCCATGCCATGCAGGCTCTGGGGCTTGTCCGTGACCTCACGCGGGACCGGGTGAACTTGTCCGAGCACCGAATCAAGAACATCGTCGACACCGCGAACCGGCTGAGTGTCGCCGCGAACCCGGACGTGGAGGCACGAAAGCAGCGGATCCGCGAACAGATCGCGGCGAACGATGCGGAGCTCGCGCGGCTGGATGCAGGCGGGGAGCTCGTGCCCGTGTCTGCGGACTTTATCCTCGAAGGTCTCGTCGAACTGCAGGACCTCGTCTCCGGCCTGCCGATCGAGTTCGCTCGCGTCGGCGAGGTCGTCGAAGCCCTCCAAGAGCAACTCCGAGCCGACTTCCGCGCGGACGCCCGCCCCGCAGGGGAGATCGTCGCGGACTTCCTCACTCGTGCCGACGATCTCACGACCGCGACGCCGGAAGGCCGCGCGTTCGAGGGGGCGTTCAACCTTCTCGATGACGATGCGCTCCTCGACCAGCTCCGTACAGACATCACATCCCTCGTCGAACATCCCGATATCGCCACGGTCCTGAACCCCGCCGAGAAGAAGGCGATGGTCGGGATCGTGCGGGTCGTCCGAGACGGCGCGCGGGAGACGATGACGAAGATCGTGGACACCGTCGAGACCCTCAACACGTTCATCCGATCGCGGAATGTCGCCGAAGACCGGGAGCTCGACCGGGTGCTGATGCAACTCGAGGATGCGCTCGGCACGTGGATGCAGAAAGCAGGCCCCCGAGCAGAGGTCCCCGCCGCACTCCTTCCTGACAGCGCGGAGATCGCGTATCTGCGGGAGAAGTTCTACGACCCGGCCTCCGATGTCCCGCTCGACCCGCTGGACGACACGGAAGGTGAGCGGCCGGAATCGATGAGCCTCGACGACCTCCGCCAGTACGGCGGCCCACACCTGGGCGCCCTCCGGAGGGCCTTGGACGCCGCCGGTGACGGCGACTGGACGGTCGCCACGCACGTCTTCCCGAACCTTCCCGACGACGTCCGCCGGCCGGTCGACGCGCTCGGGGTGCTCCACCTGATCGCCGACCGGGACGACCTGGTCCGCACAGGCCGCGGCGAGCAGTATGTGACCCGCCGCCCTGACGGCACCGAACAGGTCCTCGTGATGCCTGAGATTACCCCGAGCCTGAAGAGAGAAGCCGATGACGAGCGCTGACTTCGATGACGTAGCAGAACTCGACATGGACGTCGAGGACGCCACCGACCGAACCCCTGTGGAACTCCTCGACGAGGAACCGGATGCCGATGATGAGAACCCGACGGTGCGCGAGTTTGATGGTGACAGCGGGACGCTTCATCCTGACGCGCGTGCCGCGCTCGTCGCGATCCTGAGCAACCGGTTCATCACCGCGGCGACCCACAAGGCGGAGTGGAAGGGCCTGACCGCTCACCGCTACGACGTCCGGTCGCGGCTCAACGACATGTATCTCGATCTGGAGTACGACGCGCGGTACGCGGTCGCGTTCAAGGTGCAGGTCCGCAACGCCGACTCGACCCGTACGTTCCCGCACCTGCTGCGGTCGATGGCGTGGACGCGGGAGCAGACCGTGGTCCTCGTCTACTTGTGCGTCGTTCACCGGAACCAGACGGTCGCGGGCGCTTCCCGCGCTGTCGTCACCGCCGCCGATATCCACGCGTTCGCAGTGTCGGTTCGTCCGAAGACCGCCACCGACCATCACATGGACGCCGGACGCGTCGACCGGGCGATCGGATCGGTCGCTGCGACCGGGCTTCTTGATGCGACGAAGGAGGAGGGCGTGTACGTCATCTCCTCCGTCATCGAACGACTGATGCCCGTCACCAAGCTCCGTGAACTGCTCGCCTTCCTGACCTCCGAGGACCCGATCGATGACTGACCTCAACCTCACAGCCGCCAGCGCACGCCCGCTCATCCCCGACACGCACTGGCGGGTCGAGCAGATCCAGGTCATCAACTGGGGCGGATTCCACCAGAAGACGTCGACGTTCCAGTTCCACCCCGACGCGACCATCGTCACCGGCGCATCTGGCGTCGGGAAATCCACCATCCTCGACGCATACCTCGCCTTGATGATGCCTTCCGACGTCGCTTTCAACGGCGCGTCGAACGCGGCCGCGGGCGGGCGGGTGCGTGGATCCGACCAGCGGTCCCTGCGCACCTACCTGAAAGGGAAGACGGATGACACTGTCGAAGACGGCGTTACGATCGATAAGAGCCTCCGCGGGCAGGGGAAGCCGACGTGGGGTGCGATTGCGGCGACGTTCATCGCAGACACCGGGAATCGGTTCACCGTCGTCCGCGCCTACTTCGTCCCGGCAGCCGCGGCCCGAGACGGGGATGTCCTGAAGCGGATGATGACGATCCCCGGCGCCTTCAACGTCGGGGACCTGTTCGAGTTCGCGAGGGTCGGGTCCGAGTCGTACCCGGCGAAAGCGATGAAGGCGCGGTGGCCGGAGCTTCGCATCTATGGGTCGTACGACGAGTTCTCTCAGTCGCTGTTTTCCCGCCTGGGCATCGGGCAAGGCGGGGACGGTGCGAAGGCGCTCGAGCTTCTCGCACGGATTCAAGCGGGCACGATGAGCCGCACCGTCGATGAGCTTTACAAGAAGCTCGTCATCGAGCTCCCGGAGACGTTCAAGGTCGCCGACGAGGCGATTGCGACGTTCGATGAGCTGGACGAGATGTACCGGAAGATGGAGGTCTTCCAGCAGCAGGCGAGCCTTCTCGAACCGATCGTCGACCTCCACGCGCAGATGACCGAGGCACAGGACGCGATCGCACAGGCGCGTGCGCTGGGTGCGGTCGACGCTGACGACACCCCCGCTGGCCTGTGGCGGCTGCGCACTCACGTGCAGATCCTCGACGCGGAGGCGGACCAGCTCCGCGAGCAGATCGCGACGATCGATGATCAACTGCGGACGGCGAAGACCGTTACCTTGGCGCAGGAGGAGGCGCTGGACGCCGCGAAAGCCGACTACGCCGCCGGCGGTGGTGACCGGGACAAGCAGCTGACCGTCGAGATCGCGGCACTCGAGACCGAAGCTGAAAGCCGACGTCGTACGCGGGTGCGGCTGGAGGAACCGCTCACTGTGCTCGGGCGGACGATCGACACCGAGGACGACTTCCTGCGCCTCCAGGCCGACGCGCGGGCGTTCCCCGCCCTCGTGCAGGAGCAGGAGAAGGAGCTTCGGAACACCCGCGACCGGATGCTCAGTGAGGAAGTGCCACTCGGTGACGCGAAGGTGCGGATCCGCGGCGAGCTTCGCTCGCTCGAGGGGCGCACCAGCCGTATCGACAAGTCGATGATCGACCGACGGCGCCTCGTCTCGGAAGCGTCCGGTATCCCGGTCGCCGACCTCCCCTATGTCGCCGAACTCATCGATATCGCTGACGGCGAGGAAGGGTGGCGGCATGCGGTGGAGACCATCCTGTCGGCCAGTGCCCGGCGCATGCTCATCCCCGCGGAGCTCCAGGACCAATTCGCGCACGCGATCGAGCCGCTCCACCTGAGCCCCCGCCTGTACTTCGATGGAGTCGTGCGCGGCAGCAGCTCGCGTGCGACACTGCTGGACCCCGACAAGGTGGCCGGGAAGCTCGTATTTAAGGATTCCCCGTACCAAGGCTGGGTCATCGACCACATCGCCGACCCGTCCCGGAACGCCCTGTGTGTGCCGTCGCCCCGTCAGCTGCCGGGTGACGGGCTGAGGGTCACCCCGAGCGGTCAAACCCGCCGGGGCACGCATGGTGCCCACGGCGTCAACAGCAGTCGAGCGGTCATCGGGTTCGACAACGCAGACATCCGCGAGCAACTCGAACGGGAAGCTCAGGAGATCGAGGAAGCTCTCGCCGCGTCGGTACAAGCCCGCGCCAGCATCGAGCGGCAGATCGGTGACCTTCGTTCTCGCGGCATCGCGTACGAGAAGACCCTTTTCTTCGGGTGGACAGACGTAGACGTGCATTCCCCCGTCAGCTCGGCAGCCGCGCTGCGCAAGCAGCAAGTCGACCTGCTGGCAGCCGACGGCGCCCTCGCGACGCTCAAGAAACAGGTGGAGGAGATGACGGTCGCCGCCGGTCTCGCTCAGCGCCGCCAGCACAAGCTCGAGGAGACGAGGAAGCACCTCGGGGACGCCCACGAAAAGAACATCGACGAGATCGACGAAGCCAATACCGCCCTGTGGGCGCTCGAAGACGACACGACTGTCACCCTTGACGAGGCTCTGACCGCCAGGCTCGACGGTGCTTGGGCGCGAGTACTCGCCGGTGAGGAAGCGACCAGCCAGACGTGGAGGGTCACCCTGAGGCGTCTCAGCGAACAGCTCGGGGACGAAGTGGCGCGCGCGGCTTCAGCGGAGCAGTCCACGATCCAACAGATAGAGCGAACGTTCCAGAGCTTCCAGAACCAGTGGTATGACCCCACGCGCGGCGCCACCCTTGCCTCCTATCGGGAGTACCTGGCGATTCTCGAAGACATCACACGGGTCGGCCTGCACGAGCAGCGGGAGCAGTGGCGCCGGAGCGCCCTGCAGTGGTCAGGAAAGAGCCTGCGGCTGCTGGGCAGTGCGATGAGCTCCGCTGTCGATGAGATCGGGACGCGCCTCGATTCCGTTAACGCGATCCTTGAGTGGCTGCCGTTCGGGCCGACGGACGGGCGGCTGAGGATCGAGATGCGACGGCTCGCGCCGCAAAGGGTGACGACGTTCCGTCGCGAGCTGGAGTCGTTCCGGAAGCTCGCGACGAAGAGCACGTCCGACGAGGAACTGGTGGTGAGGTTCGCGCAAATGCGGGAGTTCATCGCCCGCATCCGCAAGCGTGATGACCCGGCCCTGAGCCCGGCGCAACGTGAGACCGTCGCTCGCGAAGACATCCTCGATGTCCGCCGGCATGTGGAGATCACGGCCCGCGAGCTCGCCCAGGATGGCGAACCGGCCGCTGAGTACTCATCGCTGGCCGGGAAGAGCGGTGGGGAGATGCAGGAGCTCGTGGCGTTCATCGTCGGCGCCGCACTCCGGTTCCAACTCGGCGACGAGCTCGGCCAACTCCCCAGATTCGCGCCGGTATTCCTCGACGAAGGCTTCATCAAGGCGGACTCGGAGTACGCGGGCCGTGCGGTGGAGGCTTGGAAGGGCCTCGGTTTCCAGCTGATCGTCGGCGCTCCGCTCGATAAGTACACAGGCCTGGAAAGACACGTCGCTCAGACCATCGTCATCTCGAAGAACCGTGACACCGGCCGCTCATTCGTCGACCACGTGCACCATGTAGGGCGCGCATGAGGCAGATCGCGGACATTGAAGCGCGCATTCGCCAACATGTCGAAGAGCGTTGGGCCGACGACGTTGCGGCGGAGGTAGCGAGCGGGTCGACGTGGTGGCCGCGCCGCTACGCGCTCGGGCGCCCCGACGCCGCAACCATCGAGGACAGGTACGACGACATCATCGACCTGATCGATCAATGGCGGACGTGGGCTTCCCTGCGGGGCGCGGCAGTCGTCGAGAGCAACATCCGCGTCGATGGGGCAACCTATCCTGTCATCTCCCACATCTCAGTCCCCAGCCTGGATGTGGCGGCCGACGTCGCCGGGGAGTCGTGGCAGACGCGGCTGCTGCGGGCGCGAGCTTATGCCGCGATTGTCGACGCGAGGTTTCCGCACCGCCGCGCTGTCCTCGCGAAGACGGTCGCCGCGGTAGCGGATTGGTCGCTCCTGGATGTCGAGTTGCTTGCGCAGGCGGCTTCTTGGTTCGGAGAGAACCCTGATTCGAGGCTCAGTCCTCGACAGGTGCCTCTCGCGGGGTTTCACACGAAGTGGCTCGAGTCTCGGCGAAGTGTGGTCGCGCGTCTCGCCGGACTTGACGACCTGGGGCTACTCCCTGCGCATCCGTCCCGCATCCATTTCACCTACCTTGATCCGCGGCATCTTCAGGCCGGTGGGCGCCGCCACGAATCTGCGACCGTTGGTGATACGTTCACGCCGGCCTACCCGACGGAGCTCGTCATCATCTGCGAGAACAAGGACACAGCGATCCACTTTCCGGAGCTCGCCGGCGCGATCGCCGTCGAGGGAGCGGGATCGGGGGCCACCGCATTCGCCTCGTTCAGCTGGCTCCGTGACGCCCCCCTGGTCGTGTACTGGGGTGACATGGATGTCGACGGGCTGCGCATCCTCAGCCAGTTCCGCACCGCAGGCATCGCCGCACGGTCGCTATTCATGGATGTTCCGGCGTATGAGCGATGGGAGGAATACGGGACGAACACCGATAAGCGGGGGGATTCGATCTCTGCGGATGAACGTCCCGCTCCCGAGAACCTCGAAGAACATGAGCGTGCGCTGTACGAGCTTCTCAACAACCCCGTGACGACGCGTTATCGGCGGGTAGAGCAAGAGCGGATCCCCCTGCAGACCGCTCGCGCGGCCGTCGTTCAGATGCGAGATGTCAAGTCGAGGTAGGGGACACGCTCGAGTTCACCTCCAGGCAGGAGCCGAGAGCGCAGTTCTTGACTGTCAGTAGTTGATTCCATGCATCCGGAAGATCGCTTCGACACTTTCTCCCGCGTCGAGCGCGGCGCGCACCACCCCGCGCGTCGCGCTGTCGTGGATTGAGAGGAGGAGGGTCTTTCCCTCGATCTGCGTGATGGGCCAAATCGCGCGGTACTCGGTCGCGTGGTCATCGGCATAGTCGAGATAGCCCCGCAGCTTGTCGGCCGAGTCCTCGAAGTGAATGCCGTGAGGATCGATGATCGTCGCTCGGATGCCGCCACCGACCTCGTGGAACGTCACGAAATCGGGGAAGAGTCGGGCCCAAGATCCCGTTCCGCTGTCGCGGTAGGGGATACAGAGCGCTCGGTCGCCGCCAGTCGGGTTGCGGTACCAGGCCACGAGGGTGGGTTCCTCGAGTTCGGTTGTGAGCACCTTCCGCTCGAGCCCGTCGGTCGCAGTCGGCTTCTTCCAATAGCGCCCGTCGCCGTCCTGATAGAGGTGCTTCGGCCAGCGGTTTGCTTCATCGTCACGGATGTCGGCGCGGAGTTGCGTGTCGGATGAGTCGGGCTCCATCCGGATCGAGACTGCGTCCTCGATCGTTCCATCGATGATGATGCCCGGGCGCCGTGCCGGCTCCTTCGCTTCCGCCTGGATACGCGCGTAACGCGACCGGTCAGCCTCAGGGAGAAGGGAGATCGCCTTCGCGTGCTGCTTGAACCAATCAGCAACGAGCGATGCCGCCGCGGTCTCGACGTTGTCCACGACGTGTTCGGTGAGCGCGAGGGCTGCGACCGTGATCTTCGCTTCGATCGGGTCCTCGTCGGGATCTCCATCGACGAGGTAGGCCCAATACGCCTCGGCAGTGCCGTCCTTGAGCGCGCGGCTCGCACGCTTGAAGACATCATCGATGTTCTTGGCGTCGAGGCGGGTGCCGGTCACGAGTCGCTCGCCGTCGATGACCGACCCGTCGATCGAGGTCAGCAGTTCGAACACCGACGCGCTAGACACCGCCTCGCGCTTTGACTCGAGTTCGCCGGATGCGTCGAGCTTGCATCGTTCATCGTCGAGCTTGCTATTGAGGAACGCTCGAGCGTGGGCGGCGGCGTTCGGCCGGACCCCATCGTTCTCGAGAAGTGTCGCCAGTGCATGGAGGCGCCGCACATCCGGCGCGGACGACTGAGAGGGGACCACATAGGTGGGCAGCTCAGCGAGCACCTTCAACGCCGCCTCCATCCCGCTGGGAGCGTGATAGTCGAGGGTCAGGCGCACGACCTCTGCGGTTGCGCCCGCCTCCCCTCCGGCGAACTGGCCAACGACCTGCATGACCGTCTTTCGGTCGAACCGCGGGAGGTACGCCTGGACACGGTTCAGCGACTCATCCGAGGCGATTCGCCTGGCCAGCGGCTGACGAACGATCCGACCGATCAGCTGCGCGATCGGCGTGTAGTCGACCGACGCGCGGAGCGAGACGAGCACCTCCGCGCGAGGACAGTCCCAACCGGTCGTGATCGCATTCTTCGCCAGCACGACGCGCACGTGAGTCGCGTCCTGGATATCCTGCGGGGGCATGTAGCGCACCGCCCGATGCGGTCCGAGGTCGATCGGGGCACGTTCGGCGAACGTGTGCACGATGTTTGACGCGACGAGCCCGGGCCACTCCTGCGTGATGGCATCGATCACTGCTCGCACGAGCTCGAGGAACTCGCCATCGTCGGAACGTTCATCGGGGAGTTGCACGACAAGCGCCGGCTTCACCGCTGATTCCCCCTGCTGCTCCGCATAGGACGCCCAACGCTGCTCGAACTCGAGTGTTTTCTGCACCGCGAGACGAACGAACGTCGTGTCCGCGGTGACCTCTCCCTGCACAGCTGCCGGCGCGAGGACGATCCGGTCCTTGACGAGCCCGGAGTCACGCACCTTTTCGATCGGAACGACGTAGTTCTTTCGGAACCGATTCTGCTGCTCGAGTGCCTTGTTCAGTCGTTGTGCGGTGGCCGAGATCCCGACGAACACGGGGATCGGGACCTCTCCGTTGATGATCTTGTTCACGACGGTCGGGGAGCCGCCCGGCTTCTCCGTCACTCCGTAGTGCGCCTCGTCGACGACCACCAGGAAGCGGCTCCCGCGCAATCGCACGGTGTTCGCGATGGTCTCCCAGATCGTGTACCGCTGATTGTCGGACCGTTTGGTGATGCGCGCAGACGCGGAAGCGGCCTGTGTGTTGAGGAAGTAGATCGCGCCTGCCTCGAAGTACTCCTCGTCAAACGAGGCGCCTTGCCCGATAAGACGAATGTCGCTGATCTTCTCGCTGGCCTCCTGCATCTTGCGCGCCGTCTGGGCGTTCAGGCTCGGATCGTTCGTCACCCACAGGACGGTGGTTTCCTCGATGGGATCCGTGAAGTCAGATCCGAAGATCAGCTGCTCAATGACCGACGTGGCGATCACCGTCTTCCCGGCTCCCGTTGCCGCCTCCAATACGACGGCGCCGAGAAGTTCCGAGTCGTTGTCGTAGCGCGCTTGCGCCTTCTTGATCTCCGAGATCAGCGCCTCCGATGCGGTGCGTTGAAAGTCGAGGAGGTGGAACTTCACGCCTCAGCCCTTCCCGTTGATCTCGAAGGAGTGCAAGTAGTCGGCATAGAGTCTCGTGGTGTCCACTCGGAGTTCCGGCGGCAAATAGGCCAACGCCTCCTGGAACTCGCTCTCGGAGTCGGTCACCACGAAGAGATGATTCAGATCGCGGTCATGGACAGCGATCAACTCAGCGAACGCCTTCGCGTGCGCAGGCGCGAACAACACCCCATAGCGTGCACCACTCGGGAGCGCCCACGGTGCTTCACCGCGCCGCCCGACGACTGGCCCGACGCCGCCTGCCTTCAACCACAGGAGAGGCGCCACGGCTTCGAACCGTCGCCCCAGGGCGATGAGGTTCTCGTCCTCGTAGGTGAGCCTGTAGAAGGCGACGTTCTCGTCGAGGCCATGGGAGAAGGTGGATCCGTCCGCACGAACACCGGTGACCACCGTCTCAATCCGCGGTCGCGTGACGCGCTCGAACACGCCCTGGGACTCCCAATCGTCGTCGCCTGGGCGAAGTCCCGCCGAGCGTAGCGACGTGGCCGTCTTCGACGAGAGCTCATTGTTGGTGATGGAGATCGACCGCCGAGTGCCACCGTCCTGGGCGTTCAGTCGCATCACAGCTTCCGCAGTTGTTCCAGATCCCGCGAAGAAGTCGACGACGCAACCGTCGGTCGGGCAAGTCATTTTGATCCACCGCATCAGAACCTCATGGTCCTTTGGGTTGGGGAATCGCTTGTCGCCGAGAATGCTCTGGAGGTGAAGAGTGGATGCCCTCCGATCACGCACGAAGGACGGTGCAGGAAGGGATGTCAGGTGCTCCGAGAGCAGACGCTTTCGGGCCGGAACGTTCCCGCTCCCAAACACCACCATCTGATCCTCGATGAGGCGGTCCATGGTGGCCCGGCCTACGGCCCATCCGTTCGGCGGGGGGTCGTACGTCCTGCCTGTTTCCGGGTTGGTAATGGGGTATCGCAGATTGGGGCGCGGGAGCGAGTTCGCCAGGTCGCCTTCGAGGTAAATGCGTCCAAGCTCGTCAACCTTGTTGAATCGGGCGAGTCCGATCGACATCTCGCTTCGCTTGCCCTTGATGAATGCAGCCAACGCCCGCTGCGCTTCGTCGGGAGTCTTGCCCGCGCCGATCGACTCCTTGACGAGCGCGATCATCTCGGGGGCGAGCGGCTTGGGGTCCTCAAAGCGCGGCACTCGTGACGCGTCGGCGCCGTAGATGAGCATGTAGTCGAGTCCGCCGCCGGTGTGCTTTGCGAGTGCAGACACGCCGCCCTGCCAGGCGATGTTGGCTATGAAGTTCATCTCTCCGAAGATGTCGTCCAGAAGCATCCGGAGGCGGTGGTGTTCATCGTCGCCGATGGCCACGATTAGAACGCCCGTCGGCTTAAGCAGTCGCTTCGCGTGCCACAGCCTTCGCTCCATGAACGACAACCACTTCGAGTGCCGATAGGCGTCAGTATTGACTACGAATCGGTCGTTGTAGATCCAGTCATCCGACCCCGTGTTGTACGGAGGATCGATGTAAATCAGGTCGACCTTGCCCTCGTGGGTGTACAGGAGCGTCTCAAGTGCGTAGTAGTTCTCGCCCTGGATGACGACTTGCGTCGGCCTGTCGCCGCCTCGATCGATTGCGCCGAGGGCCTCCAGGCCGGGATAGATCGGCACGCTGAAGTCCTTAACAACGACGAGCTCATCGTGTGAGTGTGTCGCGGGTTCGCTTCCTTCGATCGTCTGCTTCGCGGCATCCACTGCGATGACCGATGCTGTACCGCCCCGAGCCGAGAGGACAATGTAGTTCTGCTTGTCGGGATCGGCGCGCAGTCGCACGATGTCGCCGCGTCGTGGCCCGGTGCCGGGAACCTCGAGGTCCTCCGGTAGGTGGCGCTGAAATACAAGGCCGAAGTCCTTGCGCTCGACGAGCTTCGCCACCTCTTCGGCGATCTGCGCCCGGAGATGGGGGTCAGCGATTCGCTCGATGAGGTTGTCGACGTGGGCCACGAGATACACCGTACCGGCGCCGGTGATCATGACTGGGCGGGTTTACCGCAGTGTCAGTTCGGAGACGCGTGGTGACGATAGCGAATGATGGCGACGCTACTCCCAGACCTTCACCGTGAGCCGCCGGCTACCTCGATCTCAATGGCCTCAATGACGGGTTCCAGCCCGTCGAGCGCCAGCACGTCAATAGGGCGCGCTCCGTCCAGACGCGCGTTGGCGCTCGTGAGCCAGATGTCGATGGCGAGATCGGTCCAGAGGACGGACAGTCGCTCTCGGACCGTCTCGACGTCGGACGCGATGCCTTGCGCCAGGAGGTCACGCCCTAGTCGCGCGGCATCCTCGCCGAATACTGCCCCGTCGCTGCCATCGCTCATGGGCCGAAACTATCGGACACGAGGCGACACCGACAGGCTCGTGGTCGCCTGATGCCTTCTGGTGGCTGTCAGCGGGCAGTGAGGTCAGGCGTGCCGTCCGGGAGGAGGTCGTCGAGCGGAACCTTCAAAACCTGTGCGATCGCGAGAAGGGTCATCAGCCTTGGATTCGAGGTGCGCTCGGGGCTCGACCGGCCGCGCTCGAGCTGTTGGTACGTGTAGCGGCTGAGGTTCGCCTCATATGCGACGCGATCCTGGCTGTATCCGCGTGCGATCCGAAGGCGGTGGATGTTCGCGCCGATCTCGGCGACGTACGCGTCCCAACCGGACTGGAAGGCCAGAGGACTACGCACCTTCTCAGGCTGACGGCGAGGCCTGCCTACAATGGCTCGATCTATCTGGCATTCTGCTCGTATGGCGACGCAGCTCGTCGAGGTCGAGTCCTTTCAGATGGCCGTCCGCGATCCCTTCCTCGAAGCGCTGATCAGTCTGGTCTCCGAGCCGAACGGCTCGTCCACAGCGCAGCAGGCATATGAGACGACACGGGACTGGTGGGACCAGCACTCGGACGGTCCAACGGTCGCTGAGCTGCTCGATGCGATGTTTGAACCGGCGGACTGGCTGAGCGTCATCGCCGACCACAACAGGCCGCTCGCCGGACAAGAGGCGCAGGTGGATCTCATGCGCAGTTGGCTTCTGCTCTACTGGTGCAGGCTCGGGGCAATCAGCTTCGTCGCCGGGGTCGACCTGGTTGTCCGACCTGGGAGTGCTCCATTCGCGTCATGCGAAGGGGTGCCCTCGTCGGGAACCCAATTCTCCAACGGGGCATTGGAGAATTGAGTGTGTGCGCGCTTGCCTCCGCCCGCCGGTGCCGAGGGGTGCTTCATACCGGGGTGACGATACCGAGTTCGTTCGGCGATAGAACGACGCCGTCGGTCCTGACGACGTTATCCTGCAGCTGGGCGCACGCGGGCGAAATGTCCGCGGCGCGGGTCTCCGAGCACGGGTGGACCTGTCCTATTCAGTCGTGGTCAGTGAACGAGACAGACTTGCCCGCGGCGCGGGCATAGGCGATCTCCCGACCCGTGGACTCGCCGACATACCCGCCGGGGTTGACCACCAGAACCCGATCAGCGAGATCGATCTTGCGTAGGTGCAGAGCATCGAGCACGGACTTCTGCTCCGCCGAAATGACTCCCTCCGCTTCGCCCGGAGCGAGGACGATGACGCCAGAGAGGGTCAGATCGCGGTTTACCTCGCGCATCTGTTGAAGAAACCGGGCAGAACCGCAGATGCACACAATCTCCGGCCGATCTGTCGGTGCGAGCTCGAAGGATGCAACAATCTCGGCTTCTGACTCGGTGAGGCGCGCGACCGCGACGTGCGATGCCGCGCGGATCTGCCCCTCGCTGGCGTCGACGCCCACCTCAGGACGAAGAGTCAGGTGAGGGTGGTAGCCGTCGTGCCAGTGGGCTGGGTCATCCTCTGCGAAGTCTCGAAGGTCGCCCAAGCGGCGCGCGAGCGCGCGGTGGACGCCATCAGTGTGGACCGATTCTGCCAGCCGAACCGCGACGTCACGGTGCATTCCAAACTGCGCAAGCCTGCCGAAGCGGAACGTCAGCGGCTGGTCGACAACATTCGCCTCCTTGACCGCATCGACCACCCGCTCAGCCGGGTCAGCGGTGACGAAGTTCGACGCGAGCGTGACGTGCGCCGGCCACCCGCGGCGCTGAAACCGCTCGCCAATGTCGACTGGCTCAAAAAGGGCCACGACACAGAACCGCTCGATCTCGTTCGAGCGGATCGGTGTGCCCTGGTGATAGCGGATCACCGGAGCAACGCCACTGACGTCCCACAACGATGCATGCCTGCTGCTCGCGGCTCCCCCGGTGATGCGATACGTCACCAAGATCAGCGAAGGCGAGACCTCGCTGAACAGCCACTCATCGGTTTCGGGTTCGATGCGCGACGTCTCTGCCTCGAGGGCGGCGATCGTTGCATTCATCGTCCAACGTCGGCCCGAGCGTCCGATCTCGACGAAATCGGGATGCAGGAGGTCGCGCACTCGATCCGGGTCGCGTCGGACCTCACTGTCGAGGAGCGCCAATTCCGCAGCCTTGACGGCATCGAACCTGTCGTCCGTCTCCCACACGGCTATCGCAGCATCCGCGCGTCGGTGATCAAAGGAGCGTGAGGGTCGACCTGTTCGACGCCGTCGAAACGGAACCCGTTGCGGAGATAGAACGCCGTCGCGCGCGGATTCTCTTTGGCCACCCACAGCATCGCCGGGCCATCCCCCAGCGCCTTGTCCAGCAGCGCCTGGCCGATCCCCGTCCCGTACTGCGCAGCCAGAACGTAGATCGCGTAGAGGAGACGCTCGCGAGGCGCCTCCTCGCCATTGACACCCTCACCCGGACCTACCCAAGCAAATCCGACGATCTCCCCATCGGCCTCAGCCACGCGAACGAGCATGTCGTCACGCGGGTGCGTCAGAACGTGCTGCCACATCCGGTGACGGCCCGCGACGTACTCCTCCGAGAAGTAGTCATCGGGGAGCAGATCGGAGTACGCCTCCTTCCACGTCGCGACGTGAACATCGGCGATCGCGGACGCCTCCTCCGCGAACGGCTCCCTAATCGTGAATGCCATCCGCCAATGCTGTCAGAGTTATTCATGCGCGCACCTCGCAACACATGCTGAGCATCTTGACTGGCTCGGTCACTCTTTCCACACGCGCGTGCCGGCACAGTACGGGCAGCCGCGTCCTTTCGAGACCCGGACTCGGATCGGAGCCTGCCACCGGTGTCCGCTCCGACACCGCCAGTTGATGCGGCGGCCCGAATCGGGGCTGACGTGGTCGGGGTCGCCCGCATTGCGGCCGCGCGTCTTGTCCCACTCCTTGGCGAGGTCGGGGTGGGTAGTTCTGAGATCTGTATGCCCGGGCCACGCTCGCTGGCCAGCGCAATAGGGGCACCCGCTGGTCGCGAGGCCGCGCGTGGCGGGGCTCGCCTCCCACATGTGACCGTCGTCGCAGGCCCACCACGCCTTCTTCGACACGTCATGCGCGTCCCATGGGTTGCGCGTGACGTCATTGAGGCCCCATGCCCACTCAGCAATGGCGTTCGGATTGCGTTGAATCCAGAGCGGGTAGGGGGCGGTGACGTCAATGATCGCTGCGGCGTCTACGACATCCCGAGGCGGGTACAGCGAGGCGATGCGAGTCGGTCGCGTAACGCGACGGCTCTCTCGCATCCACAGCACGATCCGCTCGACGAGGACCTCGACGGGACCGCCAATGCCGGGCAGCTCGTTGGCGATGCGCGCGCGAAGACTGTCCGCGGTGGTCGTCCTCCAACGATCGACGGTGGTCGGGGTGGACAGAACCCCCAGAACAGCGACGACCACGGGAAACTGAGATGCACGGCCCAGAATTTCGCGGTCATCGGCGCTCAGAAGCAGGAAGCCTTGTCGGCCGCATGCTCTGGTCAGGGTGGCGTTGTCGCGGACCATCTCCCACACCCGCGCATGTAACTGCGCGGAAACGCGCCCGCAGGTAACCATCCGCCGGAACTGGCGTTCAGCGACTGCTTGGGTTCGATCGAACGGCAGCACTGGTTGCGACTCTGGCGAGGTACCCGGCCCTGCCCACACCATCTGACCGGGGTGCCGAAGGCACCAGTTCTCGCGATCGTGAGGGATCTGCTCCACATACTCGCCGGCCGCGCATAGGCGGCAGAGAAATCGTTGCGGGTAAGTTCCGTCTGGATCGGGCTGGGCGCGCTCCTTCAGCCTGGCGTAGTGCCCGGTGGGACGACCCGCGCCCGCTTCAACGATCGCGGCGGCCGCGCCGTCGACGGCCCAGACACGGTTGAGATACGGCCGCTCCCGGGTTGTGAGTCCACGTTCCGCGATGAGGAGAGGAACACCCGCGGCTTCGCACTGACGCCGCAGATACGAGCGGGGCGACTCGAGTCGACGCCACTTCGGGCGGACGGCCCACGCAAGATCATTGCTCACGCCGCATCCTCGAGGTCGTCGTCCTGGAGATCGTCGAGAGTGACCTTATGCCGCACCGGCGTCGTGTAGCGCAAGTCGTCGAGCACCGAAAACAGCCGCTGGCGTGTGACGCTTTCATTCGTGCGGCCGCGTTCGTCGAGGATCGTGGCGACCAGCCGCTCAATGATCATCGCCAGGACAGAGAGCTGACCGTCCGCAGCCCTGTGGAGGACTGCCGCGTTGCGCGTAAGAAGCCCCGGGGAGTGACCACAGAGCGGAAGATTGCGGTCGAACACCGCGACCCACCGGTGCCAGAGCGCCCGGCCCTCGTCTGTCTTCCGATCGATCTTGCGAAGCGCCACCATGTCGCAGCGCATCCGGACCTGCAGCCCCTCGCTGCTTCCGAACGCCTTACCGCCGCCCAAGTCGATGCCGACGAGGAGGATGGTGGCTGACGACTCGTTCTGCAGCGCCTTGATGACGCTGGAGGGTTCGCTTCCGCCAAGGCGGTGGGCTTCATCGATGACAAGCAGTTTCGTCCGATGGGCCTGCAGCATGTCCACCGCCATCTTGCGGAGCCGGTCAGTGTTCGCGTGCACGGGCACGGAGACAGTGGGCGCAAGGAACTCGATGATCTGGGCGAGCAGTGCCTTCCCGGTGGAATGGTCGGTCATCTCGGTCCACACCACCGGAACCTCCCCGCGATCGACATGGCCCGGATAACGGGCGGCGTGTGACTGCTCGGTGGAGCGGGCCAGTAGCAGCGCCAACTCCGTCTTGCCGTAGAACATCGGCGCCGAGATCATGAGTCCGCGACGAGAGTTCTTTCGGCGCGGGTTCGAGGCGATGAGTCGGGTCAGAATCCGGGCGCCGATGTCCTGTTCTGGCGTCGGCACACGAAGTGTGAGGTGAAGGAAGTCGTCGCGAATCTGATCGTAGGCTTCGCGTGCGTCATCGGAGAGCGAGACGTACTCGGCGAACGACAGTGGCGGAGGAGGCAGAGGAAGAGCGGTGAACGCCTCACGCAGGCCGAGCAGGGTGGTCTTCCGGGCGTGGCGTAGTACCAGCGGCTCGAGGACCACGTTCAGATGTCCTTCACTGTGACGATGTCATAGTCGGGCGAATCCCAATCGATGTCACCAACATCCGCTGGGTCGGTCCATCTCTCCAGGTCGATCGGCTCCGCTTCCGTCGCATCAGGATCGGATTCGAACGGTGATGTCGTGTTGGCGGCCTTCTCCCGGAGGTGGCGGTTGCGAGCTCGTCTGTCGCTCCGCCCTCGCCGTTCGATCTCGTCGAGGAGCTCCGCCGTCATCGGCCGCTCGCCGGGCGCACCGGTTCCAAAGCGCTCGACCAGCCGGACCTCGGTCTCGGCCGCCATCCACGCACCCCGATCGTCGATCCCCTTGTCCCAGCACTCGATCCATTCCTCGGTTTCGGGATGCTGGACCCATACGGCAGTGTCGTTGCAAGGATCGAAGCGGATAGAGAACGTGCGCGCTTGCCGCGACCCGGCAGGAGCACCTGAGAGCGAGCGATTTCGAAGGTCCGCCAAAAGCGGCGAATCGTACTTGCGATTCCGGAACTCGATCCCTTCGTCGCTGATGATCCGGCCCTCGGAGGGAAGGAGAGCAAGGAAGTCCTCCGCTCTGAACGGAAGCTGAACTCCGGGGCCAACTTCGAACAATGCCGCGTACATCTGGTTCGGTGTCCACTCGCGACCTGGGAACAGCGGAGAGCGCAGTCCGCCGTGCTGCTTGTTCAAGAACACCGTCGTAATCCAGGCATCGAAGGCGAGCCGGACCGAATCCAGCGTGAGAGTCGGATTGTCGCGCTTCCCACGGTTAGCAACCGAGTTGCCCGTCGAGCCGGCCAACCACTGCGCGAAGTCTGTCGACGTCGTACCGAAGTTTCGTTCAACGTGGGGCTTCGTCGCCGGGGCGTTCGGCGGGGCGAGGACGAGCGTGATACCGAAGGCCCGACAGGCGGCCTCGAAAGTCGCTGATCGGAAGTCGGCGCCGCCGTCGACGGTGATCGCGTGCGGAAAGATCCATGGCACGGCGAGCGACTCGTCGTCGAGGTAGGGATTGATCCTCTTCATCAGCTCCACGGGGAGCGTCGCTGAACCCGAGAGCGCAGCCGCGGATGAGCCAGGCACAGCCCTGCGTCCGACAATCGCTCTGGCCAAGAGCAGCGCGTGATCGAACCCGTTCGGCCGATTGGCGTGGATTGCCCACGCCAACGGAACTCTGCTTGCGACGCAGAAGAGCGCGGTCACGACGGGGCGGAACTCGTTGCCCTTCTCATCCCATACCAGGACGTCCAGCGTCGTCGAGTCGATCTCGCACACCTGTCCGAGTCGATGAGAGTTCCCAGAGAAGTACTCCCGGTCCGGACTGTTCGAAGTGTTGCGGCGCGTCGTCGCCTTCGCGAAGCTGTACCGGCCAGCATCGCGCTCGTTGATATAGGTCTGGAGCGTCGTGGCTTTCACGTCGCAGATCGCATCGCCCGGATACATCGCCTCTAGCCTGCGCCGGACAAGGGCAGCGCAGTGACGGCGACTGCTCGTGTGCAGGTTGGTTCGACTGTCGAGTTCGCGATCGATGACCGCGATCAGGCGAGGATCCGCCCTGCTGATCACCAACCGTTTCTGACCCTTCGGATGCAACCGAGCATCCACCCCGGCGACACCCTCCGACTCGTAGGCCTTCCAGTAGTTGAACAGCGCTTTGCGGCTGCGCGCGAGCGAGGTGCCAGCCAACTCAGCGACCTTCGCAGTGATGCGTTGCTCCTGCGTCGTTTGGGTGAGGTCGTACCCCGGACGCGCCCCGACCGCGTTCGGGTCCATTGGCACGCCGCGGAAGACCTCGAGCAGGTGCTTCTCCATGTCGAGCACGTCAGCCGGCCAGTTCCCCGTGGTGGGGCGAAGCGGCGTGGTCGACGGTCGACGGGCGGTGCCAGCGAAGCCGATGAGTTCGGGCATTGAGATGACGAGCCAATCGTCCTCGGCGCCGTCGCGTCGAAGTGTTGCCTCCACGCCTCGGCGCACCCGCTCCCACACCCAAAGATCCCCGTCTATCTCGACCTTGTCGCCGAGCTTGAGCTTGTACTCCTCGCTGGTCATGCCGCCGCTCCTGTCGATGCCGCTTCGGTTGTCGTGTAGACCGTCTCGCTGTTGAACACACCACCGAGATCGACGTGAAGTAGTCGGCGCCATGCAAGGTTGTCGACCCATGCGCACGCGAGTGGCGGGCAGTCGGGAGAGGCGATCTGACAGAGATCGGCGCGGCTTCGCCCTCCGCGTGCTGCGCTCAGGATGAGGGTTTCCGTCTTGTGGCCAGGTCGGCAGCGGGTGGCGAGAAGCCGACAAGCTGTCGAGGTTGCCGGTCGCCCGTTTGTCGTGGCCTGTCAGCACCCGGTAGCGCCACCCGAGCGCATCGCAAACGGCCGCGGTCTCACCGAACTGAACGCGCGCCGCGTCGTCGATCAGATCGGCGGGACGCACGTCGAGCAGGCCGTACGAGCCATCTGTGAAGATCGCCATCAGATCAGGAAAGTGCGAGTACCCCGCTAACCGCGATCCGTGCCCGAAGGTGATCGCTACCGGCTGCGCCCACAGCTTCTCAACCTGTCCGCTGAATTCCAACCAGAGGACCTCCCAGCGCTCTTCCTGAGACTCGCACCACACGTGTGTCCCGGTCGGTTGCCAGAAATACAGGCTGGGAGTGAATCGGAAGCGGACGCCCTTCGACTTACGCAAGGGCTGAGGATCGATCGCCGTCCATTCTCGATCGCCGAGGTCCCGTCCGACGACAGCCCATTCGTGCTGGCCGGACTTCTGATGCGCACTGTCGTCCGGGCGCGAAATCCAATGCAGCTCAGTCGACGATGTACGGCGTCGGGGGACGATCTGCTGAGGTCCAGCTACTGGGAGCACCCGCATCACCTTTCGCAAGCGAAGTCGGTGTCTGACGTTGCGAGGACAATGGGCTGATCGGAGCCCCATCGCCCCTCTATCCAGTTCCGATGTTCTTCCTCGGCGAAGAACAACTCGTCGTCGTCATCGGCGTGTCGTGACACTCGATGTCATTCGACCGCCCGCCTGTGTCACGCAAGGCCGGTTTGTGTCACCCGAAAGCGTTCCCGACAACGGCGGGCCTTGACACCGGGCATCCATCGCCCTAACCTACAACCAAATGGTTGTACAAAGTGAGTTGAGCGAGGATGAGACCGACCGCGTGTTCCAGGCGCTGGCGGCGGCGACGCGGCGCGACATCCTGCGGCGGACGATCGCGAGCGAGCAGTCGGTGTCGGCGCTCGCCGCGGAGTATGACATGTCGTTCGCGGCCGTGCAGAAGCACGTCGCCGTGCTCGAAGCCGCCGGCCTCATCGTCAAGCGCGCCGAGGGGCGCGAGCGGCTCGTCCGCGCCGATCCGGCCATGATCGCCCGCGCTCGCGCGCTTCTCGCCCGCTACGAAGACCTGTGGCGCGCCCGCATCGACCGCCTCGACGCGCTGCTCGCCGAGCCCGGCGACCGCGCACAACCCACCGACCACCCAGGCCGCACGAACTGACCGCGACCCCGACCTCCAAGGAGCACGCCATGCCCGTCACCGACATCACGACCGACCCCGAGAACCTCACGATGACGCTCGTCGGCGAGTTCGCCGCGCCCGTCGAACGGCTCTGGCTCGCGTTCACCGACCCTGTCCAGCTTTCGCGGTTCTGGGGCCCTCCGGGTTGGCCGGCCACGTTCGACGAGTTCGACTTTCGCGAGGGCGGCCACGCGGTTTACACGATGACGAGCCCGCAGGGCCAGCGGTCTCGAGGCGGTTGGCAGATCACGGAGATCGACGATGGCCGCTCGTTCACCGTCATCGACAGCTTCTTCAACGATGCGGGCGAGATGCTCGAGGGGATGCCGTCGATGCGCGTGTCGTTCGACTTTGTGGCGACCGACGGCGGGTCGAGATTCGTCAACGTCACCTACTTCGACTCGCTCGAGGCGCTCGAGCAGATCGTCGAGTTCGGGGCCGTCGAGGGCTCGCGCATGGCGATGAACCAGCTGGATGCCGTGCTGCTCTCGCTCCGCGAATACGCACAGGGCACGGGCACCCGCACCGAGATCCTCGACGATCAGCACGTCCGCATCACGCGCCTGATCGACGGCCCGCGCGACCTCGTCTGGCGCGCCCACCACGAGCCCGAGCTGATGAAGAAGTGGCTCCTCGGCCCCGACGGGTGGCAGCTGATCGAGTGCGTCGTCGGCGACAGCTACCGAAACGTCTGGCAGCAGGGCGACGACGAGGCATCCCGCTTCGGCTTCGAGGGCGAGACCGTCCTCAGCGAGCCGACCTGGCGAGCCGTGACCACGGAGCGCATGATCGGCATGGCGGAGCCGACGACCCTCAACGACCTGCAGCTCTACGAAGAGGACGGCGCGACGCTGCTGACGCTCCTGATCGAATACCCGGATGCCGCCACGCGCGACATGATCCTCGCGACCGGCATGACCGAGGGCATGGAGGCGTCATACGCGCGGCTCGAAGAGGTGGTGCGGGCCGGCTGACGGCATCCGTTCGTCAGCTCGGTGTCGCCCGGCTCCGCCGCTGGGCCCTCGACGGGCGGATCGCCGGCACGTCGCCGACGATCGGCACGGGCGCGCGGTGCAGGCGGAATCCGTACCGCACGAGCAGACCCACCATGACCGTGAACTTGTTGCGGGGGCCGAGCAGGCTCGTGATGTGCACGAACAGCCACACCGCCCACGCGAACGGGCCGGTGAGCGCGATGAGCTTTCGCAGCGGTGGCACCTTCTTCAGGATGCCGAGGCGACGGATGCCGGGGAGCATGGCGATACCGGGCAGCTCGCCGATCGCCGACATCCGTCCGATGATCGCGAGTTGACCCTTGTCGTAGTACTCGAAGCGCTCGGTCGGCTCGCCCGCGATCAGGTGCAGGATCTGCCGCGCGACGTGCGCGCCGCCCTGGATCGCGGGCTGCGCGAGCTGCGGAAGATCCTGCGGGGCGATCGCGACGTCGCCCGCGGCGAAGACTCCGGGCATCCCGACGACCTGCAGATCCTCGCCGACGCGGATGCGATCGCCCTCATCGAGCGGCAGGCTCCACTCACGCACCTCCTCGTGCGGCGCGACGCCGGTGGCCCAGATCGTGAGGTCCGACGGCAGCACCGATCCGTCGGACAGTCGCACCGAGTCGGGGCACACCTCGTCGACGCCTGAGCCGAGCCGCAGCTCGACGCCGCGCCGGCGCAACTGCTCGGCGGCGTACGCGCGGAGCTTCGGCACGAACGGCTTCAGGATCTCGCTGCGCTGCACGAGCGTGATCCGGAAGGCGTCGCCCTCGAGCTCCGGATACGCCGGCTCGAGCCCCTGATCGCGCAGCTCGGCGAGCGCCCCCGCCATCTCGACGCCCGTCGGCCCGCCGCCGATCACGACCACGGAGAGACCCTTGCTGCGGTCGGGCGCCGCCGCGGCCTTCTCGAGCCGGGTGAAGAGGGTGTCGCGGATCGCGATCGCCTGCGAACGCGAGTAGACGGCGAACGAGTTCTCCTTCGCGCCGGGCGTGCCGTGGAAGGCCGTCGTCACGCCGTTGGCGAGCAGCACGTAGTCGTACGCGATCTCCTGACCGTCGAGGAGGCGGATCGTCCGGGCATCCGGATCGATCTCCATGAGGTGCTCGTGCACGATGTCGAGATTCGGCTGGTGCACGCGGAGACTCCGCAGGAAGTGCGTGACGTCGCCCGGGTTCAGCCCGCCCGTCGCGACCTGGTACAGCAGCGGCTGGAACGTGTTGTACACGCGACGGTCGATGAGCGTGACCCGCACGGGCGCCTTGCGCAGCGCGCGGGCGGCGCTGATGCCCGCGAATCCGCCGCCGACGATGACGACGTGCGGCACGGCCGGCTTTGTGGGGGCCTTGCTGGGGGCCTTGGCCGGTGCTTTCGCCGGGGCCTTCGCGCCGGTCATGCCTTGGCGATCGCGTCTTCGAGGGCGACCCAGGCGAGCATCGCGCACTTGACCCGGGCCGAGAACTTCGAGACGCCCGAGAGGGCCGCGGCGTCGCCGTAGATCTCCTCGTCGAGCTCGAGCTGCCCGCGTGAGCGCAGGGCCTCGCGGAAGCCCTCGATGAGCGTCACGGCCTGCGCGCGATCGAGGCCCTCGTCGGCGACGAGGTCGGCGAGCATCGATGCCGAGGCCTGCGATATCGAGCAGCCGCGACCCTCCCAGCGCATGTCAGCGATCGTCTCGCCGTCGACCAGCGCGCGGACGGTGATCTCGTCGCCGCATACCGGGTTCTTCTGGTGCGACGTGCCGAACCGGCCCGCGGCGGGCGGGGCGTCGCCCTCGTCCGTCAGCCCGAAGTGCTGCGGATGCTTCGAATGGTCGAGGATCAGCTCACGGTACAGGGCGTCGAGGTCGCTCATGCGGGTTCTCTCTCAGGCTCCGAAGTAGGGACGTATGCCGCGGACGGCATCGACGAACGTGTCGATGTCGTCGACGGTGTTGTACAGGGCGGTGCTGGCGCGGACGGACGCCGTCACGCCGTAGCGCGCGTGCAGCGGGGCGGCGCAGTGGTGGCCGACGCGCACCGCGATGCCGCGCGCATCCAGGAACTGTCCCGCGTCGTGCGCGTGCACGCCCTCGACGTCGAACGACCACAGGCCGACGCGCTCGGCATCCGCATCGCCGAGCAGGCGGATGCCGGGGATGTCGACGAGCCCCTCGTGCATGCGCTGCGCGAGCATGCTCTCGTGGGCATGTATCCGATCGAGGCCGACGGTGTCGAGGTAGCGGACGGCGGCGGCGAGGCCGATCGCCGGCCCGATGGGCTGCGTTCCCGCCTCGAACCGCTGCGGCGGCGGCAGGAACTCGGCGTGATCGAGGGTCACCGTCGTGATCATGGATCCGCCCGTGAGGAAGGGCGGCATCGCGTCGAGCACCTCGGAGCGCCCGTAGAGCCCGCCGACGCCGTAGGGGCCGAGCATCTTGTGGCTGCTGAAGACGGCGAGGTCCACGCCGAGCGCGGGCAGGTCGAGCGGCAGGTGCGGGGCCGACTGGCAGGCATCCATCACCGTCAGCGCCCCGACCCGCTGGGCGAGTGCGACGAGCTCGGCGACGGGGTTCACGATGCCGAGCACGTTGGACACGTGCGTGAAGGCGACGATGCGGGTGCGGTCTCCGATGATCTCGGACGCGGCTTCGAGGTCGAGCGTGCCGTCGTCGTGCGCGGGGATGTGGCGGAGCACCGCGCCCGTCCGCGCGGCGAGCTCCTGCCACGGGATGAGGTTCGCGTGGTGCTCGATCGCCGTCGTGACGATCTCGTCGCCGGGGCGCAGGGCGAGGCTCGCGGATGCCGGCGCGCCGCGCCCGACCGACGCATTCCCGATCGAATATGCGATGAGGTTGAGCCCCATCGTGGCGCCGCTCGTCCAGACCAGCTGCTCGGGCTCCGCCCCGACGAAGCCAGCGACGGTGGCCCGGGCATCCTCGAACAGCTCCGTCGCCTCGGCCGCGAGTGTGTGCGCGCCGCGGTGCACGGCGGCGTTCGTGTGCTCGAGGAAGTCGCGCTCGGCATCCAACACCTGCCGCGGACGCTGGCTCGTGGCGCCGGAGTCGAGGTAGACCAGGCGCTGCCCGTTGACCTGCTCGGCGAGGATCGGGAAGTCCTCGCGCAGCGCCGCCGCGTCGAGCGCAGGCGCCGGCGGCGTCGTGCGCGCAGCAGTGTCGGAGGTCGCGGCTGTCACACCTCTAGGCTACGCCCCGCCGGTGGGGCGGGCGCGGGGTGGGGCGGGCGCCGGCGGCGTCGCGTTCGCCGCCGGCATCCGCTCGCGCTGCCGAACACTGCACGCGCTGCCGAAAGATGAAGCGCGCGTGCAGACTTCGACAGCGCGGGCACCAGCGTCGGCGCGCGCGTGAGCGCGAGTGGCCGACGTGGCACGCTGGTGGCATGAGCGGCGACGAATCCTCCGAGGCGGTGCGGGCGGCGGCCGAAGCCCGTTCGCGGCATGCGCGGCTGAGCACCCAGCTCGAGACCGCTCGAGCACTTGCGGCGACGCGGCGCGCCGAACTCGCGGCGCTCGACGAGCAGCTACGTGTCGAAGAGCGCGACGTCGCGAGGATCGAGGGAATCTCGCCGTCGCGGCTATGGGCGATCTTGCGAGGGGATGCCGAGGAGCGGGCTGCGCGAGAGCGCGCAGAGCGGGATGCCGCCGCGCGGGCGGTCGCGGGCGCGCGCACGCGGCTCGAGCAGGCAGAGTCCGAGGCGGCGCGAGTCGAGGCGGAACGCGGTGTGCTGGGCGACGTGGAGCGTGCGTACGCCGAGGCTCTCGCAGCGCACGAACGTCTGCTCCGGGTGCGCGGATCGGGAGAAGCCGCCGAGCTCGGCACGATCGCCGCGGCCGTCGGCGAGGTTACCGACGAGCGGCGCGAGATCGCCGAGGCGCGTGCCGCGCTGAGCTCGGCGAACGAGGCGCTCGCCGACGCCTTCGCCGCGCTCGACAGTGCCGGCGGCTGGTCGACGTACGACACGTTCTTCGGCGGCGGTTTCGTCGGCGACATGATGAAGCACGGGCGCATCGACGAGGCATCCGCCGCCTTCGCGCGCGTCAACCGGGCGCTCGAGCATCTCGCGATCGAGCTCGCGGATGTCGGGATCGCTCCGGTCGAGGGAGTCGTCGTCTCGGGTTCGCTCGCCGTCTTCGACGTGCTGTTCGACAACATCCTCAGCGACTGGATGGTGCGCGATCGCATCGCGCGGGCCCGCGAAGAGGCGCGCGAGCTGCACCTCGGGCTCAGCCGGCTGGACCTCGCCCTCGCCGAGCGCGACCTCGGTGCGGCGACCCGGCTCGCGGAGCTCGCACGCCGCCGCGAGCAACTGCTCCTCGCCGCGGGCTGAGCTGCACCCCGGCATCCGCGGGTCGCGCTTGCGCTGCCGAAAAGTGCGTGCGCTGCCGAAAAGTGGATAGCGCGTGCAGCTTTCGATAGCGCGACCCGGTGGATGCCGGGCAGTGTGACCCCGCCACGCGGCGGATGCCCGCGGGTCAGGGCTCGTCGTCGGTGTGGGCCACGAGGCCGTACGTGGGGATGCGCCCGGCGCGGTCATCGCCGGGCAGGGGGCGCGAGCGACGGCCGTAGACGAGCTCCGACGAGTCGAGCAGCCACGGCACGAGCGTGATCTGCACGCCGTGCACGAGCATGAGCTGCTGCGCGATGCGACGGGCGCGCCGGTTGTGCAGGAAGCTCTCCCACCAGTGGCCGACGATGTACTGCGGCAGGTACACGGTGACGACCGCCGACCCGTGCTTCGCGCGGTACTCCGTGATGAACTGCGCCAGCGGAGAGGCGTACTGGCGGTACGGCGACTCGATCACGAGCAGCGGGATTGGCATGTGATGGAACTCCCACTCGTCCTGCACCGAGCGTGCCGCGTCTCCCGCGACGGCGATGTGCACCGCGAGGGTCTTGTCGTGCTTGGCCGACAGGGCGTAGTCGATGGCCTTCGCGACCGGCTTCTGCAGCTTTCCGACGAGGATGATCGCGACGTCGCCGGTAGCTCCGAAGTGCACGTCGTCGTCCATCTCGATCTCGTGCTCGACGTCGCGGTAGTACCGGTGCACGCCGATCATGAGGAACGACAGCACGGGAATCGCGAGGAAGACGAGGTACGCCCCGTGCGTGAACTTCGTGATCGTCACGATCACGAGCACCACGATCGTGAACGTCGCGCCGAGCGAGTTGATGAACAGCCCCGTGTACGCCTCGCGCCGCTCGGCCACCGCCTTGCGCGAGAGCAGCCGCAGCTCGCGCCGCCAGTGCCTGACCATGCCGAGCTGCCCGAGCGAGAACGACACGAACACGCCGATGATGTACAGCTGGATGAGGGTCGTCAGCTTCGCCTGGAACACGACGAGCACGACGACCGCCGCGAGCCCCAGGATGATCATGCCGTTCGAGTAGACGAGCCGGTCGCCGCGGGTGTTGAGGGACTTGGGGGCGTAGCCGTCCTGCGCGAGCACCGCGCCCAGCAGCGGGAACCCGTTGAACGCCGTGTTCGCCGCCAGCAGCAGCACCGCCGCCGTGGCCGCCTGGATGATGAAGAACGGGATGCTGCCGCCGCCGAACGTGGCCGCGGCGACCTGCGCCATGAGGCTCGGCTGCACGGCCGCCTGGCAGTCGAAGCCGATGAGATGGCACGGGTTCTCGGCGTAGTGCACGCCCGCGACGAGGGCGAGGAGGGTCAGCCCCGCGAACATGAGGATCGCGATCGACCCCATGAGCACGAGCGTCGTCTGGGCGTTGCGCACTTTGGGGTTCCGAAACGCCGGCACGCCGTTCGAGACGGCCTCGACGCCCGTCAGGGCCGAGCATCCGCTCGAGAAGGCGCGCAGGATGAGGAGGATCACCGCCGCCTGGCTCAGATCCTCTGCCTGCACCGCGAACTGGGCGCTCTCGGCGACGGGCGCATCGCCGAGCATCCAGCGCACGAGGCCCGTGACGATCATGACCATGACCGACCCGATGAACAGGTAGGTCGGGATCGCGAACGCGGTGGATGCCTCGCGCACGCCCCGCAGGTTCACGAGGATGATCAGCACGACGAATCCGACCGCGAGCTCGACGCGCCACGGGTCGAGGTTCGGCAGTGCCGAGATGATGTTGTCGACACCGGATGCCACGGACACGGCGACCGTCAGGATGTAGTCGACCAGCAGCGCCGCGGCCACGACGACCCCGGCCTTCTCGCCGAGGTTCGTGCGGGCGACCTCGTAGTCGCCGCCCCCCGACGGGTACGCCTTGATGAGCTGCCGGTAGCTGAGGACGACGACGATGAGCAGCGCCACGACGGCCGCCGCGACCCACGGGCTGAAGGCGAGGAAGGCCGTACCGCCGATGAGCAGGATCATCAGCAGCTCCTGCGGCGCGTAGGCGACCGACGACAGCGCATCGGACGCGAAGATCGGCAGCGCCATCTTCTTCGGCAGCAGTTGGCCCTCGAGCTCTTCGCTCGTCAGCGGCTCGCCGATCAGGATGCGTTTGGCGATCGGTGCCTCGTCGGCCGGGGGCCGGTCGTCGGCGTGATTGTCATCGGTCACGGCGGGCGACATTACGCCCAGCGGGAGCGGCGCGCAATGCGCACGTCGCGGCGCGTCGCGGCTGAGAGGATCGGGGCATGGGAAACGAGGTCTACTCCGCCGCGATCGCGGTCGGACTCGGGGTTCTCGTGGGCATCCTGCTGTTCGTTCCCTTCGTCGCCGTCAGCTACCGCCGGCGCGGCGGCCTGACGTTCGGGCGGTTCGCGCTGTGGGCCGCGGCGCTCGTCTACTTCCTCGCGATCTGGACGTACACGCTGCTGCCGATGCCCGCGTCGAACGACTACGCGTGCGCGGGCGTCAACCTCGATCTCGCGGTGTTCATCGGCGACCTGCGCGCGGCGCGCAGCCTCACCGACTTCGCCGTCCTGCAGCTCGCGCTGAACGTGCTGCTGTTCGTGCCGCTGGGGTTCTTCCTGCGCGTGCTCGGCGGCCGGGGCATCGTCGTCGCGTTCCTCGCGGGCCTCGGGGTCTCGTTCGTCATCGAGACGACGCAGCTGACGGGGGTGTGGGGCCTGTACCCCTGCGCGTACCGCGTGTTCGACGTCGACGACCTGCTCATGAACACGACGGGCGCCGTCGTCGGGTCGCTGCTCGCGCTCGTCGTGCCGCGCCGGTTCCGCAGCGCCGAGGTGCCGGATACCGCGGGCAGGCCTCATCCAGTGACTCGCGGCCGGCGCCTGCTTGCGATGCTGTGCGACCTGCTCGCAGCCGCGCTCGTCGGCGGCGCCGCCGCGGTCGGGGCGCAGGTCTGGCTCGAGTACGTCGCGCGCGATAGGGCGGCGGTGCTCGACGGAGCGCTCGCGCAGACGGTCGGCGCCGTGACGCCGATCGCCGTGTGGCTCGCCGTCACCCTCGCGACGGGGCGCACCGTCGGTGACCTCGCCGTCGAGCTGCGCTATCGCGGCGGCCCCGTGCCCGAGCCGCTCGCGCGTCCGCTGCGCTTCGCCGGCGGCATCGGCGGGTACCTGCTGCTGGGCCTCCTGCCGGGCGGATGGACGTTCACGCAGCTGCTGTTCGCCGCGGCATCCGTCGTGCTCGTCTTCACGACGGATGCCGCGCGCGGCCTGCCCGGCCTCGTCTCAGGGCAGCGCGTGACGGATGCCCGGGGCGAAGCCCCCGTTGGGGATCGGGGTGAAGCCCCCGCGACGGGTGCCCGGGGCGAAGCCCCCGTGACGGATTCCGGGGCGAAGCCCCTGTGACGGGTACGCGGGGCGAAGCGCCCGTGACGGGTCAGAGGTCGGAGTAGAAGTAGTACAGGATCGCCGTCACGACCGTGCCGTCGGTGTCGGCGAACGCGCTGTACTGCAGCGGGTCGGCCGCGCTCGAGCGGGCCGGATCGAACACGAAGCGGATGGCGCCGACGTTGCCGCGGGGGATCTCGAGGGCTGGTCCTGCGGCGCGCACCTCGGCGACGGTCTGCCCGATCGCGAGCTCGTGCTCGGCGACGAGGCGGATGCCGCCGATCTCGTTCTTCGAGAGGAGCACGTACGTCGGCTGACTGTAGTCGGCGCGGGTCGCGTCGTCGGGCGTGGAGACCATGTCGAACAGCATGAAGCCGTCCCACTGGTAGACCGTGTAGTCGGGGTAGTGGCTGCCGTCACCGGGCTCGACGCGCTGCGACGGCGCTGCGCCGAACGCCTCGGTGAGCGCCGCGACCGCGTTGGCGGTCTCGTCGCGCCAGCCGAAGGTGAAGACCTCATCGCCGTCCGCGTCGGCGAGGGTGAACCCGGTGCCGGCGAAGGTCAGGGTGGTCGGCTCGCCGACGGCGTCGTCGGTCGGGGTCGCCGACGGGGTCGACGGCGCGGGAGCGGGCTCGCTGGTCGCCGGCGGAGTCGATTCGGCGGGGGCCGGTGCGGACGGGCGGTTCAACGCGATCGCGAGCGTCACGATGACCGCGACGAGCAGGACGCCCGCGACGATCCCGAGGATCAGCGGTGTGCGCGAGCCGGGCTCGCGCGGCGGGCGGGGCGGGCGGGGAGCCCTCGGCTCCTTCGGCGGCTTCGGCGCGCGCGGCTCCGCGGGTGCGGGCGCCGCGCGCTCCGGCTCGGGCTCGCCGGACTGCGGCCCGAAGAGGTCGTCGAGACTCACGAGAGGAACTCGCGTGCGGCGACGACGAGGGCGTCGACGCCGCGCTCGATCGTCGGGTGCAGGATCGGGGCGAAGAACGACGAGTGGTTCGTGGGGATGTCTTCGTTGACGGTGCCGCGCGCCACGGCATCCGCGAACTGCTGCGGGTCGAGCCCGCCCCAGAACCAGAACACGAGCGGCACGCCCGCGTCGCGTGCGAACCACGAGACGTCCTCGCTGCCGGTGAACATGCCCGGGTCGACGACGGTGCCCTCGCCGAAGGCACGGTCCCACGCGGCGGTCAGGCGCGCGGTGGCATCCGCGTCGTTGATCGTCGGCGGCAGGGAGTGGTCGACGACGATGACGGGCTCGTCGGTCGCTCCGGATGCCTGCGCCTCGGCCCGTACGATGCGCTCGACGCGCGCCATGACGTCTTCGCGCGCCTCGTCGTCGGGGTAGCGCAGGCTCAGCTCGAGGCGCGCCTCGGCGGGGATGATGTTGTTCTTCAGGCCCGCGTGGATCGATCCGACGGTGACGACCGCCATCTCGCGGGGGTCGATCTCGCGCGAGACGACCGTCTGCAGGCGCATGACGGTCGCCGCGGCCATCACGACCGGATCGATCGTCGCGTGCGGACGCGAGCCGTGGCCGCCGCGGCCGAGGAGCGTCACGGTCAGGCCGTCGGATGCCGCCATCTGGGTGCCCGGGCGCACCCCGATCGTGCCGGCGGGAAGGGGCGTGAGGTGCTGGCCGAGCACGATGTCGGGGTGGGGGAACCGGTCGAGCACGCCATCGCGGATCATCGCCTGCGAGCCGGCGCCGTACTCCTCGGCGGGCTGGAAGACGGCGACGACGGTGCCCGACCACTCGTCCTTCGTGTTCTGGAGCTTCTCGAGCGCGCCGAGCAGCGCCGTGACGTGCATGTCGTGGCCGCACGCGTGCATCACGGGAACGTCGGTGCCGCTCGTGTCGGTGCCGCGCGCGGTGCTCGCGTAGGGGAGCCCGGTCTGCTCGGCGACGGGCAGGCCGTCCATGTCGGCACGCAGCCACACGACGGGGCCGTCGCCGTTCGCGATCTGCGTCGCGACGCCCGTCTTGCCGAGACCCTCGGTGGCCTCGAGTCCGAGTGCGGCGAGTTCGCGCGCGATGACACCCGCCGTGCGGGTCTCTTGGAACGACAGTTCGGGATGCCGGTGCAGATCGATGTAGAGGGCTTCGAGATCGATGCTCATGGCATCGAGCCTACGCGGGGCACGACCTCCCTTCCCCCGGTGGTTGAGTAGCCCGGCGGGTGACTCCCTTCCCCCGGTGGTTGAGTAGCCCGGCGGGTGACTCCCTTCCCCCGGTGGTTGAGTAGCCCGGCGGAGCCGGGCGTATCGAAACCAGGGCGACCCTGCGTGGGGGCATGATCTCGATACACCCGCTGCTACGCCGCGGGCACTCGATCACCGGGGGCGGCGGCGGGCGCGGCGGGCGCGGCGGGGGCCGGCGCGGCACGGGCGGCCGGGGGCGGGGCCAGCTCGGCGCGCGAGGGGGGTGGAGGGCCTGCTCAGCGCGGCGGGGCGGTCGAGGCGCGCGCGACGAGCTCGAACGGCAGCGGCTCGGGGCCGGGCGCGGCGCCCGTCTCCACCAGCTCGAGGATCGCGGCGCCCGCCGCCTCGCCCTGCGCGTTCGGGAACTGCGCGATCGTCGTGAGGCCGAAGAACTCCGCGAACGGATGCCCGTCGACGCCCACCACCGACAGGTCGCCCGGCACCTCGAGCCCGCGCTCGCGCGCCGCGAACAGCACGCCGAAGGCCAGCTCGTCGGAGGCGGCGAAGATCGCGGTCGGCGGCTCCCCGGCATCCAGCAGCGCCGCGGCCGCGCGGTGGCCCTCGTCGATCGTGAAGTCGGCGTCGACGACGGCGTGCGGCTTGAGTCCGGCGGCGGATAGCTCTTGCTCGAACCCGCGGCGGCGAAGGGTCGGAATGTCGAGGGGCGAGTCGGGCGCGCTCTGCCCGATGTGCGCGATGCGGCGGTGGCCGAGCCCGAGCAGGTGCGCGGTCGCGGTGCGGGCGACCGCGACGTCGTCGATCCGCAGCGTGGGGAGGCGCAGCGACGTCGCGCCGAGCCCGACGGTCGGAAGTCCCGAGGCCTCGAGCAGGTCGACCTCGGCATCCGTCATCACGATGGACAGTGCGATGAGGCCGTCGACGCGGCCCCGGCGCAGCGACGTCTCGAGCACGTGGCGGCGCTGCGCGGGGTCGTCGGTCAGGTTGTACAGCGCGATGTCGTAGCCGCGCGGCGCGAGATGCGCGCCGATGCCGCTCAGGACGGTCGCGAAGAACCAGCGGTCGAGCAGCGGCACGACGACGCCGATGTTCTGGGTGCGGCCCGAGGCCAGGCCGGATGCCGAGGCGGATGCCACGTACCCGAGCTCCGCCGCGAGGGCGCGGATGCGGTCGCGCGTGGCATCCGAGACCCGTCCGCGGCCGCTCAGCGCGCGCGAAACCGTCGCGATCGACACGCCCGCCGCGGCGGCGAGGTCGTCGAGGCTGGGTCCGCCTGGCATTATGGCCCCGTTCGTCGTCTCGTCGCTCGCCGCCGGTCGCGGGTCAGTCCGCGACGATCCAGACGGCGACGTCGACCGGCAGCTCGGTGCCCTCGAACGGCTCGCTCGCCGCGAGCACGGCTCCGCTCGGGAGCGCGACCGGCTCGGTGCCGGCGTTCGCGACGACCGTGACGTGGCCGTTCCGGAACGCGATGACGTCGTCGCCGAAGCCGCCGAGCCACTCGAGCGTCCCCGCGCCGAGGCCCTCCGCGCGACGCGTCGCGAGGAGCGTGCGGTACAGCCACAGCGTCGAGTCGGGGTCGCCCTCCTGCACGTCGCGCGCGAGGCGCGCCCACTCCGCGGGCTGCGGCAGCCAGCTCTCACCGGTCGGGCTGAAGCCGTAGGCGGGGGCGTCGGATGCCCACGGGATCGGCACCCGGCATCCGTCGCGCCCATAGCGCTCGTGGTTGGTACGGAACCAGGTCGGGTCCTGCCGCACCTCGCCCGGCAGATCGATGACCTCGGGAAGGCCGAGCTCTTCGCCCTGGTAGACGTACGCCGAGCCGGGCAGCGCCAGCATGACGGTCGTCGCGGCGCGGGCGCGGCGCAGGCCCACCTCGGGGATCGGCTGGCCGGGAGAGTCCGGCCCGATGCCGTGCCCCTGCGGGTTCTCGGCCGTGAGGGCCAGGCGCGACGCGTGCCGGACGACGTCGTGGTTGCTGAGCACCCAGGTCGCGGGCGCGCCGACGGCGGGGTACGCGCGCAGCGACTCGGCGATGACCTCGCGGATCGCCCCGGCATCCCACTCGGTCATCAGATACGGGAAGTTGAACGCCTGGTGCATCTCGTCGGGGCGCACCCACTCGGCCGTCCGGTCGACGGTCGGCAGCCATGCCTCGGCGCACAGGGCCCGGTCGCCGTCGTACTCGGCGAGCACGCGGTGCCAGTCGCGGTAGATCTCGTGCACGCCCTCCTGGCCCCAGTACGGGGCATCGTCGTCGGCCGCGCCGCCCATGCTGTCGGCATCCACCGAGGGCAGGTGATCGGGCAGGCCGTCGGTCTTGACGAGCCCGTGCGCGACGTCGACGCGGAAGCCATCGACCCCGCGATCGAGCCAGAACCGCAGGATGCCGCGGAACGCCTCCTGTACCTCGGGGTTCGCCCAGTCGAAGTCGGGCTGGCTCGAGTCGAACAGGTGCAGGTACCACTGACCGGGGGTGCCGTCGGGGTTCGTCGTGCGGGTCCACGCGGGGCCGCCGAAGACCGACTCCCAGTTGTTCGGCGGCACGTTGCCGTCGAGGCCCCGGCCGTCGCGGAAGAGGTAGCGGGCGCGGGCGGCGGAGCCCGGCCCTTCCGCCAGCGCCTCCTGGAACCAGACGTGCTCGTTCGAGCTGTGGTTCGGGACGAGGTCGACGATCACGCGGATGCCCCGCGCGTGCGCCTCGGCGAGCATCGCGTCGAAGTCGGCGAGGGTGCCGAACAGCGGATCGACATCGCGGTAGTCGGCGACGTCGTAGCCGGCGTCGCGCTGCGGCGAACGGTAGAAGGGGCTGAGCCACACGGCATCCACGCCGAGCTTCTGCAAGTCGGGGAGGTGCGCCGTCACGCCCGCGAGGTCGCCGATGCCGTCGCCGGAGGCATCCGCGAACGAGCGCGGGTAGATCTGGTAGATCACGGCGGTGCGCCACCACTCGGCGCCCGGGCGGTTCGCGCCGATCGGGGCGAGGGCGGTGGTGGCTTGGGCTTGGGCCCGAGCTTCTGCGGCTGTGGATGCGGCTTCGGAGGTCGGCTGCGACGACATGGCACCAGCGTAGCGTAAGCGCTTACGCACGGGGTAGGGCGGGTCACCCGGCATCTGGCCCGGGGGTGCGATGTTGGTAACTCCGCAGATTCGGGCCCGAATCGGAACGCAGAGGCTGTTTCGGCCCCGTCGGCGCCCGAATCGGAGGAGTTAGCAACGGTCGGCAGCCGCGCCCTACGCTGGGGCCGTGACCTCCGAGGCCCTCGCCCGCGCCGAATCGCTCATCGCGACCATCCCGGACTTTCCCGAGCCCGGCATCCTTTTCCGCGACATCTCCCCGCTGCTGGCGGACGCTGCGGGCCTGCGCGCCGTCGTTGGAGCGCTGATCGCGCCGTTCGAGGGGGAGTTCGACGTCGTCGCGGGCGTCGAGGCGCGCGGGTTCATGCTCGCGGGAGCGGTCGCGATCGAGGCGGGCGTCGGCATGGCCCCGATCCGCAAAGCGGGGAAGCTCCCGCGGCCCGCGGCATCCGTCGAGTACTCGCTCGAGTACGGCACCGCCGCGATCGAGATGTCGGACGACCTGCCGCGCGGCACGCGGGTCTTGCTCGTCGACGACATCCTCGCGACCGGCGGCACGCTGCGCGCGGGGCAGGAGCTGCTGGGCGAGCTGGGCCTGAGCCTCGCCGGAACCGCCGTGCTCATGGAGCTCGTCGACCTCGGCGGCCAGGCCGCGTGCGGGCCGGTGCACAGCGTCTTTCGCGTGTAGGTCGCGCTGGTCGTCGGGCGCGGCGATCGCGTCGGGACCGCCGCGCCGCAGGAAGTCGCCGGTCGGTTTACGCGGCGCGCCGGTCGCCGGTCGGTTTACGCGGCGCGTCGGTCGCGGGTCGGTTTACGCGGCGCGGCGGTCGCGGGTCGCTTTACGGAGCGCCGCCCGTCTGCCGCGGCGCGGCGCGGGATGCCGGGGCAGACGGCCCGCCGGTGGGATACTCGGAGCGCTCACCGCGACACCGCCCGGGCGGCGAGCACACCCGAATCGAAAGGCCCCCGTGGGAACCGTCACCTCCGAACCGATCGTGCACTTCACGTCGAAGACCGTCGCCGAGATCCACGTCGCGGGGCAGGTCGACGAGGTCTTCGCCTCGACCGAAGAGGGCTTGCGCGGCCGCATCGTCGAGTCCATCCGCCAGCTCGCCGCGTCGGCGGGCGAGCCGGTCACGGCGCTCGTCGTCGACGGCGACGTGCGGTGGCCTCTCATCGTGCATCCCGACGGCTCGTTCATCGAGGCGACCGCGCTCGCCGAGAGCACCGGTTCGCACCCAGAGCACCCCGAGTTCGCGCCTCCGGACCAGGCCGTTCGGCACGAACCGGGCCACTCGGCGCAGGGCGCGGATGCCGGGGAGCCGGAACCCGAGCCCGCGGCCGCGGCCGCGGCATCCGCCGTGCCCGAACCCGAGCCCGTGCCCGCGGCATCCGTCGTGCCCGAGACCGCGGCATCCGCCGACCGGACCGGTTCGCACCCAGAGCACCCCTTGTTTGCGCCTCCGGAGCAGGCCGTTCGGCACGAACCGGGCCACTCGGCGCGGGGGGCGGATGCCGGGGAGCCCGAGCCTGCGCCTCAGCCCGCGCCTGTCGCGGCGGAGTCTGGACCGGAGCCCGTGGGCGCGCGACGCAGCAACGTCACCCGCCGCGAGGGCGGGGCCCGCGAGGGTGCCGGCCGCGACGCCGGCATCCCCGAGGGAGTGTTCCGCATCGGCGCCGTGCGCCAGGGCGCCCCGCGCACCGCGCCGACGGTCGAAGACCTGCTGAACTCGCGCACCGACCGCGCCAAGCCGCGCGCGACGGAAGGGTGGCAGGGCGCGATCCGCAAGGCGACCGGCGGGGCGATCTCGCCGCGCCCCGGCAAGGCAGAGCGGTCGCGCCTCGACCGCGAGCGGATGGTGCAGCGCCGGCTCGACGCTCCGCGCACGATCGTCGTGCTCAACCCCAAGGGTGGCGCGCACAAGACGACCTCGACGCTCTTGCTTGCCGCGACCTTCGGGACGCAGCGCGGCGGCGCGACCCTCGCGTGGGACAACAACGAGACCCGCGGAACCCTCGGCTGGCGCGCGCAGAACGCCCCGCACCACCGCACCGCGGTCGACCTGCTCGAGCACCTCGACTCGTTCGCCGAGCCGAGCCAGGCGAGCCTCGCCGCCCTCGACACGTACGTCCGCACGCAGGTGGATGCCCGGTTCGACGTCCTGGCATCCGATGAGGATGCGGCGGCATCCTCGACGATCGACGCGGCCGCCTTCGACCGGCTGCACGGCGTGCTCTCGCGCTACTACCGCCTGCTGATCGTCGACACCGGCAACAACATGCGCGCGTCGAACTGGGTCGCCGCTGTCGCGGCGGCCGACCAGCTCGTCATCGTCTCGACGGTCCGCGAAGACACCGCGGCAAGTGCCGCGTGGTTGCTCGACGGCCTGCGCGAGAAGGGCTTCGACCGCAAGATCGACGAGGCCGTGACGATCCTCGCCGCGCCGTCGGCCAAGCCTGACCGCAAGCTCGCGGAGCGCCTCGAGCACCACTTCGCGCAGGTGACGGCGGACGTCGTGCACGTTCCGTACGACGCGGCGCTCGTCGACGGCGGTCCGATCGATTTCGACGCCCTGGCGCCCGAGACCCGCAACGCGTGGCTGACGGTCGCGGCATCCATCGCCGAGCGCCTCTGAGCCCGGGGCTTGGCGTGTCGCGCGCACGGCGAATGGCCGTTCGCGCGGTCGAAAGCTGCTCGCGCGCATGAACGTTCGATAGCGCGAGCAGTTTTGGGCAGCGCGACGGGCATTCCTGAGACGGGAGACTCAAGAGGGTCCGCGGATGCCCGGTGCTCCGGCAGACGCGATCACCCGCGGTGGCCCGTCGTCGATGAGCAGCGCCTGATCGTCGTTCAGGAAGGTGAGCGGGTAGCGGCCACCGTACGTCTCGCGGATGCCGGCGATCAGCGCCGGCGGATAGGGCGGTAGCGCGCCGTCGGCATGCGGGATCACGACCGTGTCGACGAGCGCGAGACCCTCGCGGCCGACGAGGTCGGGTGCTTCGCCCGGATCGTCCATCGGCTCCGCCGGCTCGACGCTGGGGCCGGCGATGATCGACCCCGCGCTGGAGCCGATGTAGGGAAGCCCGGCGCGCACGCGCGCGACCACGATCGCATCGGCGCCGTGCCGCCGCAGGGCCGCGAGGAGAGCGAAGGTGTTGCCCCCGGCGACGTACAGCACATCGACGTCGTCGAGCGCGGCAGCGAACGAGTCCGCATCGTCGAACGCCCCCGCCGTGAGGGTCGTCACGGGGAACCCGAGCGCGGCGACCCGCTCGCGCTCGGCCGTGATAAACGGCGCATCGCCGTACGGGCGGGCAGCGTCGTCGAGATATCCGACGCGAACGGGACCGTCGCCGCGATCGGTGTGGCGATCGACGAAGTCAGGAACGGCGCCGACGCCCAACGAGAGAAGCAAAAGAGGCGTCCTCTCAGCGTAGAAGCGGGGTCCGACACCCGCGGGGGGTCGAGGAGGACAATGGATGCCGACATGACTCTTCCGATCGATCGTGACACCGCGGCGCCCCTCGTCGAGCCGGGGCCGCCGCTCACGCCCGAGGAGCGCGCGCGGTACGCGCGCCAGCTTGCGTTGCCCGAGATCGGGGAGGTCGGGCAGCGGCGCCTGGGCGCCGCGCGTGTGCTCGTCGTCGGGGCCGGGGGGCTCGGCTCGCCCGTGCTGACCGCCCTCGCGGGGGCGGGGGTCGGCACGATCGGCATCGTCGACGACGACGTCGTCACCGTGTCGAATCTGCACCGGCAGACGATCCATGCGGGTTCGCCGGAGGGTTCGCCGAAGGTTGAGTCGGCGGCCCGCGCGCTTGCCGCGCTCAACCCGTTCGTGCGGGTGGTTCCGATCGCGGAGCGGATCGACCTGGCATCCGCCGAGCGCTTGCTCGCCGGCTGGGACGTCATCGTCGATGGGTCGGACACCTTCGCGACGCAGGCGATTGTGGCGGGTGCGGCGGCGGCCCACGGCATCCCGCTGGTGTGGGGATCGGCGATCGGACTCGACGGCCAGGTCGGGGTCTTCGACCGGGGCGGCGTCGGGTTCGACGATCTCTACCCGGTGCTTCCCGTGGACGACCCGGGCGGCACATGCCGGGTCGCGGGCGTGCTCGGCCCAGTGTGCGGTGCGGTGGGGTCGGTCATGGCGATGGAGACGATCAAACTCATCGTCGGTGCGGGCCGGCCGCTGCGCGGGCGGATACTCGTGCTCGACGCCCTCGACCAGACGTGGCGCGAGGTGGCGATCCGGCGGGGGTGATCCTGCGCGGCGCGCTCGGGGGGTGACCCGGCGCGAGGCGATCCGGCGCGGGTGACCCGGCGCGGCGCGCTCGGCGGATGACGCGGGGCGGAGCGATCCGGCGCGGGTGACGTGGCGCGAGGCCGCGATCCGTGCCAGCGGCCAGAGTGCGGGGCGCCGCCTATGTCAGCGGCCGAGCCGCAACCCGGTCACCCTCCCGCGAACGGCGGCAACACGTCGAGTGTTGCGCCCGGGCGCAACGGCGTCGCGAGATCCGTCGCGGCGACGCCGTCGACGAGGAAGGTGCACCGCGCGAACACGCGCTCTGCCGCCGGGGAGTCGATCGCGGTCGCGCCGACCGCCGCTAGCGCCTCGGCGATCGTGCCGGAGGACGGAAGCGCCACCTCGGGCGCCCCGACCGCGGCCTTCGCCGCGGCGAACAGGCGCACTGTGATCGGCGCGGCGGGGGTCGGCGCGGCGAGGGTTCGCGCGGCCGCCCCGGTGGCCTGGGTGTCGGGGCGTGTGTTCATAACTCCGGAGATTCTGTCCGCGGGTGTCGATTCCGGGCCCTGTGGCGCGCCGAGCCGCGGATTCTCTGGAGTTATGAACGGCGGGGTCGTCGCAGGCACCGCGTTCACCCGCCGATCTCGCTCATGCTGCGGGCGGGCGGGGTAAACAGGGCCCCGTCGATGCCGTGACCCTGGGGCTTGGCCCACATTGCGCCACGCCACAGGCCCGCGAGCTCGGCATCCGACGCTCCGGCCCGCAGCGCGGGCAGCAGCGGCGTCTCGTCATGCGAGAACAGGCACGAGCGGACGGTGCCCTGAGCGGTCAGGCGTGTGCGGCGGCAATCCCCGCAGAAGGGCTCGGTGACCGAGGCGATGATCCCGACGGTGCCGAGCGCCGTGGTGGGGTCGGTGGCGGCCGCGCCGAGCGGGTGCACGCGCCAGCGTTCGGCGGGGGCGCCGTCGCGGGGGCGGTCGTCGGGCATGAGCGCGAAGCGCTCCGACAGGCGAGCGCGGATGCCGGCGGCCGTCACCAGCCGGTCGCGACGCCAGGAGCGGTCGGCATCCAGCGGCATCTGCTCGATGAAACGCAGCTCGTGGCCGCGCTCGAGCGCCCACGCGAGCAGCTCCGCGGGGTCGACGGGCACGTCGGGCATGAGGACGGCGTTGATCTTGATCGGGCCGAAACCGGCTGCGACGGCGCCGTCGATCCCCGCGAGCGCGCGACCGAGCAGCGGCCGCCGGGTCAGCCGGGCGAACGCGTCGTGGTCGACGGTGTCGAGCGAGACGTTGAGGCGGTCGAGGCCGGCACCGCGCAGCGCTGCGGCGCGATGCTCGAGCCCGATCGCGTTCGTCGTGAGGGCGATCTCGGGGCGCGGATCGAGCGCCGCCGTGCGCGCCACGATCTCGACGAGGTCGGGGCGCAGTAGCGGCTCGCCGCCCGTGAACCGCACCGAGGTGACCCCCAGCTCGCGCACCGCGATGCCGACGAGTCGCACGATCTCGCCGGCGCTCGGCAGGTCGTCGGCGGGCGTCCACGGCAGCCCGTCTTCGGGCATGCAATAGGTGCAGCGCAGGTTGCAGCGGTCGGTCAGCGAGACGCGCAGGTCGGTCGCGACGCGTCCGAAGCGGTCGACGAGGCCGGAAACATCGGGCCGTGCGGCGCGATCGACGAGGGGCCGGATGCCCGGCATCCCCAGCACGATCGTCATCCGGCCACGGTAACAGCCTCGTGTTTCGGGGGTGTGCGTGTGAGGGGATGGTTGCCTGGCGTACGCGCGGCGCGTGCTGGCTGCCGGCCCCGCGGCCGTCTCTGCCCAACTCGGGGTCGCGTGTGGTGGGTTCGGGGGCGGGGATCCCACACTTGGCGTCCCCGAGTTGGGAGCGGGGTGGCCCTGGCGCCCCCGAGTTGGGCAGCCACTCGACGACCGTGGGTGCGGAGGGCCGCGTGCAAGGCATCCGCAAACGCGGAGATATCATCCCCTCATGACGCAATTGCGGATCAAGGATGCCGCCGACTATCTCGGCGTGAGCGACGACACCGTCCGCCGGTGGATCGACGCCGGGCGCCTGAGCTCCGAGCGCGACGAGGCGGGGCGCCAGGTCGTCGATGGGCTCGAGCTCGCGCTCCTGGCCCGCCAGAACGCGACCCAGGCGGCCGACCCGTCGCAGGTCGCGCGGTCGGCGCGCAACCGCTTCGTCGGACTCGTCACCGGCATCACGAGCGACACCGTCATGTCGCAGGTCGAACTGCAGTGCGGCCCGTTCCGGGTCGTGTCACTCATGAGCACCGAGGCCGTGCACGAACTCGGCCTCACCCTCGGCGACGTCGCGGTCGCCGTTGTGAAGGCCACGACCGTCATCGTCGAAACCCCGAAAGGCGCCACCCCGTGAAGAACCTCACCCGCATCGTCACCGCTGCCGTCGCCGCCGCGGCGGCTCTCGCCCTCGCCGGGTGCGCCGCGCAGCCCGCTCCCGAGCCCATGGCATCCGAGACCGAGGCAGCCCCCCGCACGCTCACGGTGTTCGCCGCGGCCTCGCTGACGCAGACGTTCACCGACCTCGCCGCGCAGTTCGAGGCCGATCACCCCGGCGTGACGGTGAGCCTCGTCTTCGACGGCTCGTCCGGCCTTGCCGCGCAGTTGACCGAGGGCGCGCCGGCCGACGTCTTCGCCGCCGCGAACCTCACGACCATGAAGACCGTCGTGGATGCCGGCCTCGCCGAAGACCCGCAGGTGTTCGTGTCGAACGTCCTCGAGATCGCGACGCCCCCGGGCAACCCCGCCGGCATCCAGAGCTTCGCCGACCTCGCGGGCGCCGACGTGCGACTGGTCGTGTGCGCGCCCGAGGTCCCGTGCGGCGCCGCGACGCAGAAGGTCGAGGCCGCGACGGGCGTCACGCTCACGCCCGTCAGCGAAGAGAACGCCGTCACCGACGTGCTCGGCAAGGTCACCTCGGGCGAGGCGGATGCCGGACTCGTCTACGCCACCGACGTGCTGTCGGCGGGGGATGCCGTCGACGGCATCCCGTTCCCCGAAGCCGATCAGGCCGTCAACGACTACCCGATCGTCGCGCTGAAGGCCGCGCCGCAAGCGGATCTCGCGGCCGAGTTCGTCGAGTTCATCCTGAGTGCGACGGGGCAGAAGGTGCTGACGGCCGCCGGGTTCCGGCCCGCGCCGTGACCGACCGCCCGTGACGACCCGCCCGTGACCCGCCCGTGACGCGACCCCGCCGCCCGACCGCGCTCCCGCGCTGGCTGTACGTGCCGGCGGTGCTCGCCGCGCTGTTCGTGGTGGTGCCGCTGGCGGCGCTGATCCTGCGGGCCGATCCGACGCAGCTGTGGTCGCTGCTCGCGCAGGAGAGCTCGCGCGACGCGCTGGTTCTGAGCCTGCGCACCGCGCTCGCGAGCACCGCGATCTGTCTCGTGCTCGGCATCCCGCTGGGGCTCGTCCTCGCCCGCACGCGATTCCGCGGGCAGAGCGTCGTGCGCGCGCTCGTGCTCGTGCCGCTCGTCATGCCGCCCGTCATCGGCGGCATCGCGCTGCTGTACGCGTTCGGCCGCCGCGGGCTCATCGGGCAGGCGCTCGAGGTCGCCGGCATCCAGATCCCGTTCACGACGCTCGCCGTCGTGATGGCGCAGACGTTCGTCGCGTTGCCGTTCGTCGTGCTCGGCATCGAGGGGTCGGCGCGCAGCGCGGGGGAGCGGTTCGAGGCGATCGCGGCGACCCTCGGGGCGTCGCCGACGCGGGTGCTCGCACGCGTGACGCTGCCGCTGATGGTCCCCGGTCTGGTGTCGGGCGCCGTCATGGCGTTCGCGCGCAGCCTCGGCGAGTTCGGCGCGACGCTCGCGTTCGCGGGCAGTCTGCAGGGCGTCACCCGCACGCTGCCGCTGCAGATCTACCTCACGCGCGAGAGCGACTCGGATGCCGCGGTCGCCCTCGCGCTCGTCCTCATCGTGATCGCGTTCGTCGGCGTCGCCCTCGCGTATCGGCCGGGCGCCCTGCGGCGGGAGCAGCTGTGATCCGGCTGCGTGCGCGGGTCGACGAGCGCGGACTCGATGTCGACCTCACCCTCGCCGAGGGCCAGACGACCGCGATCACGGGCCCGAACGGGTCGGGAAAGTCGACGGTGCTCGCGGTGCTCGCGGGGCTGCTCGTGCCGGATGCCGGGGAGCTCCGCATCGGCGACGACGTCCTGCACGACGACGGGCGTGGGGCCGGCGATGCGGGGAGCGCCGACCGCGGGGCCAGCGACGCGGAAAGCTCTGGGCGAGGTCTCCGTGCTCGCCGCGTGTGGGTGCCGCCGCACCGCCGCGGGATCGTGCTGATGAGCCAGCGGGTGCTGCTGTTTCCGCACCTGAGCGCGCGCGACAACGTGGCGTTCGGGCCGCGCAGCCACGGGATCGCGCGCCGCGACGCCCGCGAGACCGCCGACCGGTGGCTCGCCGAGGTCGGCGCGGACGGCCTCGCCGACCGCCGCGCGACGACCCTCTCGGGAGGACAGGCCCAGCGCGTCGCCCTCGCCCGCGCGCTCGCGGCGGACCCCCGCATCCTGTTGCTCGATGAGCCGTTCACGGCGGTGGATGCCGACAGCATCTCCCCGCTGCGCGAGCTGCTCGCGCGCGTGCTCGTCGGCCGCACGGCCGTGATCGTGAGTCACGACCCCGACGACGCCGCGCACCTCGCCACCCGCACGCTCGCGATGCGCGCCGGGCGCATGGTGGCCGACTCGGGTGCCTGAGGCCGTCTCAACTTGGGGTCGCTTGTGGTGGGTTGGGGCGTGGGCATCCCGCACATGGCGACCCCGAGTTGGATGCGGGGTGCGCGTGGCCGCGTCGGGTGCCTGAGCCTGCCCAACTTGGGGTCGCTTGTGGTGGGTTGGGGCGCGGGCATCCCGCACGTGGCGACCCCGAGTTGGATGCGGGGCGGGCCTGTCCCAACTTGGGGTCGCTTGTGGTGGGTTGGGGCGTGGGCATCCCGCACATGGCGACCCCGAGTTGGGCATGAGCGGGCATGAGGGGGCACGAGCGGGGCATGAGGGGGCACGAGCAGGCATGAGGGGGCACGAGCGGGCATGAGCGGGCCCGGAGTCGGGCACGATGGTGCGGTGAGCACCTCTCGTGATCCGCACCCCCGTCGCTCGGTCGAGGAGCATGCCGCGGCCGTCGCGGCGCTGCTCGCCGAGTGCGGGCTCGACCCGGCGGGCCCGACCCGGCTCGGGACCGAAGAGCTGCCGCTGACGGATGCCGCGCTCATGCGCGACCCCGCGCGGTGGCTCGGTCGCATCCTTGCGACGGATGCCGGCGACATCCGCGCGACGGCGCCGCTGCCGCGGTTCGACAACTCCCAGATGGACGGCTACGCGGTGCGCGCCGCCGACCTGGCCACGGCGACCCCCGACGGCCCCGTCTCGCTGCGCGTCGTCGCCGCGATCGTCGCGGGCGAGGCGGGCGCGGGCATCGGCCCCGGTGAGGCGGCCCCGATCATGACGGGCGCCCCGATCCCACCCGGTGCGGATGTCGTCGTGCCGATCGAGCAGGCCGATCCGCCCCGGTTCGGCGCGGGCGACAGCGTCGCCTTCCGCACCCCCACAGAGCCGGGCACGTTCGTGCGCCCCGCGGGCAGCGACGTCGCTGTCGGCGACACCCTGCTCAGAGCGGGCGATGCGCTCACGGCGCCCGCCCTCGGCATCCTCGCGTTCTCGGGCGCGACCCACGTCGCCCTCCTCCGCCGCCCGCGCGTGCTGCTGACCGTCACGGGCCACGAGGTGCGACCACCGGGCACCCAGCTCGCGCCCGGCCAGATCCACGATGCGAACAGCTACTCGCTGTGGCTCGCGCTCACTGAGGCGGGCGCCGAAGTCGTCGTCGCGCCGTGCGCGAGCGACGAGCCGGACGAGCTCCGCGGCATCCTCGACCAACACGCGCGCACCGTCGACCTCGTCCTCACGGTCGGCGGCGTCAGCGCGGGCGCTCGCGAAGTCGTGCGCGACGTGCTCGAACCCGCGGGAGTCTGGTTCGGCTCGGTCGCGATGCAGCCCGGCGGCCCGCAGGGCCTCGGCACGATCCCCACCGGCGCGGCCGACAGCGGCACAGCGGCCCGAACGCCCGTCCTGTGCTTTCCCGGCAACCCCGTCTCGTGTCTCGTGTCGTTCGAGGTGTTCCTGCGGCCGATCCTGCGCGCGCTCGCGACCGGGTCGCGCACCCCTGTCGCCCGCCCGCGCGAGACCCTGGCGCTCGCCGAGGCGTGGGACTCCCCGCCCGGCAAGCACCAGGTGCGGCGTGGCAGGGTGGATGCCGAGGGCCGCGTCCACGCGGTCGGCGGGGCGTCGTCGCACCTGCTGCACGCCTACGCCCGCTCGAGCGTGCTGGTGCACGTGCCCGCGGACGCTGTGCACCTCGACGCGGGCACCCCCGTGGAGACCTGGAGGATCGATGGACGCGACTGACACGACGGATCTCGGCACCCCGGATGCCCCGAACGCCCCCACCCCGGATGCCGGCGACCTCACCCACCAGCGACCCGACGGCGCCGTGCACATGGTCGACGTGTCCGAGAAAGACCTCACTCGCCGCAGCGCCACGGCGCAGGCCGTGCTCACGACGCGGCCCGACGTCGTCGCGCGGATCGCGGACGGAGACCTCCCCAAGGGCGAGGCGATCGCCGTCGCGCGCGTCGCCGGCATCCAAGCGGCGAAGCAGACGTCGACGCTCATCCCGCTCTGCCACCCCCTGCCGATCAGCGCGGTGACGGTCGAGATCACGCCCCGCGAGCGCGACGTGCTGATCGAGGCGACGGTCGTGACGACCGGGCGCACGGGCGTCGAGATGGAGGCGCTGACCGCGGCATCCGTCGCCGCGCTCACCCTCTACGACATGATCAAAGCCGTCGATCGTGCCGCCGTCATCGGCGAGATCGCGGTGCTCGAGAAGTCCGGCGGACGCTCCGGCGCGTGGAGCAGGTCATGACGGATGCCGGGGATGCCGTGGCCGCCGGGCATGCCATGACGGATGCCGGGGACGCTACCGCCGGGCATGCCACCGGCGACACCGGGCATGCCATGACGGATGCCATGACGGATGCCGGGACGGCCGGCCGCGACGCCGCCGTCATCGTCTGCTCGAACCGGGTGGCGGCAGGGACCCGCCCTGACACGACCGGCCCCGTCCTCGCCGGGTGGCTCGAGGGGCGCGGCTGGCGCGTGCGCACGCACACCGTCCCCGACGGAGCTCCGGTCGGCGCCGCCCTCGACGACGCGCTCGCCGCCGGCGCGACCCTCGTCGTCACGACCGGCGGGACGGGAGTCTCGCCGACCGACGCGACGCCCGAGCAGACCGCGTCGCGTCTCGCGCGCGTGCTCCCCGGCATCCCCGAAGAGCTCCGTCGCCGCGGTGCGGCGGCGCTCCCGCACGCCATCCTGTCGCGAGGGCTCGCGGGCGTCACCGCGGGCGGCGCCGTGATCGTCAACCTGCCCGGATCGCCCGGGGGCGTCCGTGATGGCATCGCCGTGCTCGAACCGATCCTCGACCACCTGCTCGACCAGGTCGCCGGCGGCGACCACGCCCCGAACGCCCCCGCCCCGAACGCCGCCCCCGCGACCCCCGCAGTCCCCGCGACCCCCGCCGCCCCCGCGACCCCCGGGGAAAGCCCCGGAATGACCGCCTCCGCCCCGCGCGTCCTCCTCGCCGCGATCTCCGATGAACCGCTCGACCCCGCCGCCGTCGCGGCGCTCGTCGAGCATCCCACCGCTGGCGCCGTCGTCACATTCGTGGGTACGGTGCGCGACCACGACGGCGGACGCGGCGTCGCGCGGCTCGACTACTCCGCGCATCCGTCGGCGGGGGAGCTCATCGCCGAGGTGTGCGCCGAGATCGCGAACGCCCACGATGTCCGAGTCGCCGCAATCCACCGTGTCGGCTCGCTCGAGATCGGTGATCTTGCGATCGTGTGCGCCACGGCATCCGCGCATCGCGCCGAGGCGTTCACCGCGTGCGCGCTCCTCGTCGACGAGCTGAAAGCGCGGCTGCCGATCTGGAAAGAGCAGCACTTCGCCGACGGCACGTCGGAGTGGGTCGGCTCGCTCTGACTGCCCGCGCCGCGCACCCCCGCGCGTGACGGCGCTGTTACACCTTGTCGACAGTCGTGTCGCATCCGTTTCCCGGCACGCCCCGTCGCCGTATCGTCTCGTTCACACAGCGAGGGCGCACAGCTCGCGCGGCGAGCGTGCCGCAGCGAGGGGATGCCATGACAGACACGACCGAGAAGCCCGCGAGATCCGTGCGCAGCAAGACCGAGAATTCGGTCGATACGATTCCGCCGCTCGCGCGGCTGTTCCCGCTCGGACTGCAGCACGTCCTCGCGCTGTACGCGGGGGCGGTCGCCGTGCCGCTCATCGTCGGCGGCGCGCTCGGCTACGACGCCGCCGACCTCGCGTTCCTCATCAGCGCCGACCTGTTCATCGCGGGCATCGCGACGATCGTGCAGTCGGTCGGCTTCTGGCGGTTCGGCGTGCGCCTGCCGCTCATGCAGGGCGTCACGTTCGCGGCCGTCGGCCCGATGATCGCGATCGGCAGTCAGCACGGCATCACGACGGTCTTCGGGTCGGTCATCGCGGTGGGCCTGTTCATGATCCTCGTCGCGCCGTTCTTCGCGCAGCTGCTGAGGTTCTTCCCGCCGATCGTGACGGGCACCGTCATCCTCATCATCGGCCTCTCGCTCATGCGCGTCGCCGCCGGGTGGATCGCCACCGGATCGTCCGCCGACGAGCCGGGCGCCCCGCCCGTCAACGTCGCCTTCGCGTTCGGGACGCTCCTGTTCATCGTGCTGATCGAGCGGTTCGCGCCCGCGGCGCTCGCGCGCGTCTCGGTCCTTCTCGGCCTCGTGGTCGGCACGATCGTGGCCCTCTTCATGCCCGGCATGGTCGACTGGTCGCACGTGACGGATGCCGCGTGGTTCGCCGTCGTCACGCCGTTCCACTTCGGTCTGCCGACCTTCGAGGTCTTCTCGATCATCTCGATGCTCGTCGTCGGGCTCGTCATCATGACCGAGACGACGGGCGACATGATCGCCGTCGGTGAGATCGTCGACAAGCCCGTCACGCGCCGCCAGCTGGCCGATGGCCTCCGCGCTGACGGGCTCGGCACTCTCCTCGGCGGAATCTTCAACACCTTCCCGTACACGGCGTTCGCGCAGAACGTCGGGCTCGTCTCGCTCACGGGCGTCCGCTCGCGCTACGTCGCGACGATGGCCGGCGCCATCCTCGTCGTCCTCGGGCTCATCCCGAAGGTCGCCGCGATCGTCGAGGGCGTGCCGCGCGCCGTGCTCGGCGGCGCCGGGATCGCGCTGTTCGGCATGGTCGCGGCCTCCGGCATCCGGACCCTCACGAAGGTCAAGTTCAACAACAAGAACGTCCTCGTCGTCGCGCTGTCGATCGGTGTCGCCCTGCTGCCGACCGTCAACCCGACGATCTATGACCGCTTCCCGGACTGGTTCCAGCTGATCTTCGACTCGGGGATCTCGGCCGGCGCGATCGCCGCGATCCTCCTGAACCTGCTGCTCAACAGCGATCAGATGCGCGCCGAGCAGGCGGGCGAACCCGCGCTCGGCGGCTACGACGCGGTCCGGGGACCTGCCGCGGCAGCGCTGACCCACCCCGACGCCGAGGGCACGGGATTGATTCCGACGCAGGTGCTCTCCGAGTCCGACCCGGACGAAAAGCCCGCGACCTGATCGCGCGGAGGCTCAGCGCGCGAGGTCGGCCTCGATCGCGCGGATCACGCGCGCGCCGACGGCAGGGTCGGCCAGGACGAGGTCGTCGAGCCGATCGAGCGGATAGCTCGCCGCAACCCAGGATGCCGCGATGCCCGCCGCAGCCCGAGAATCGAGGGTGGGCGCCGTGTCGGCAGGGGTGGCATGTGCGGCGCGAGCGGCCTCCAGTGCCGCTTCGGCGCGCTGCACCAGCAGGGGGTCGCGTACGTGCGCGGCCTGCAGAGCCTCCGTCGCGAGGCGTCGGGCTCTGGCCGGATCGACCCGTCGAACGGACATGTCGGCGAGGGTGGTCAGCTGCGTCGCGGCATCGTGATGGCGCAGCGCGTCAACGCTCTCCGTGATGATCCGCTCGACGATCGCGGCGCGCGCGGGCGTGAGGGCCGCGGCATCCTCCGCCTCGCCCGGTGCGGCATCGTGCGGATGCCGCAGACGGATGCCCGCCTCAGCGACGAGCGCGGGAGCGGCCGCATCCCACCGGCCCTCGACGCCGTCACGCTCGGCATCGGCGGCCGCCCGCGCGACGGCGAAGACCTCGTCATCCGTCGCGTGCAGGAGCGCGGCCACCACTTCGGCCTCGCGCCGCGCGCGTGCGGGCGCCGGTACGCGGGCGAGCGCATCGGCCGCAGCCTGCGCGGCCGCGCGCGCCTCGTCGACCGCCCCGGCGGAGCCGAGGATCGCGGCGGCCTCGGCGAGCGCGGCGGGCGCGCCGCTCGAGCGCGGTCGCGGCGGCGGGCGTCGGGTGAGGCGCGTGGATCCGGCGGCCACGATCGCGCGCGCCGCCGGCACCGCCCACTCGTCCCGCTCGCTCGCGGGGAGTGCGCGGGCGGCGGCGAGGAGCAGCCCCGCCGCGGCGGCGGCCGTGTCGTCGGGGGTCGCCCCTTCCGTGCGGGGGCCGTCGGGGTCCCGGTCGCCGGGGCGGTCGCCGTCGCGGCGGCCACCGGCATCCGGCTCAGCGATGAGCTGCAACGCGAGCCGAGCCGCGCGGGCGGCGCGCGCGAGGTCGGGTCGCGCGGGCGGCTCGGGGCTGTCGCCGTCGTGCGCGGCACCGCCCGAGAGCAGGCGCGCGACGGCCACGAGCGTCTCGGCGTCGCGCGTGAAGCTCGCCAGCGACACCGCCTCTTCGGCGATCTCGTCGGCCGCCGCCTCGAGCGCCGGCGAGGGAGCGGACGCGGTCGTGCGCACCGCGAGACGCGCGGCGATGTCGGCGAGGACGACCGCGCGGCGAGCTTCGTCATCGATCCGATGCGCGGCATCCCGCGCGGCGACGATGCTGCGCTCGCCCGCGCCGACCTCGGGCAGCTCGCCCGTGTCGGCCTTCTTCCGGAGCTTGGCCAGCTTCTTCGTCGAGAGCTCTCCCGTGTCGACGCCGCTCGCCTGGATCGCCGCGACTCCCGCGGTCGCGAGAGTCGTCGCGCCCAGCGCCCACTCGTGATCGCGAGACGCGCGGAACTGGCGCGTGCGCAGACCCGCGACCTCCGCGTGCGGCGGGGTCGGAGCGTCAGCGAAGGCATCCTCGACCATCCGGTGCGCCGTCGCGGCGAGGCGGCGGGCGGCACCTGCCGAGAGGTACAGCGCCGCCCCGGCGATCGCCTGCGCCGTGCGCAGCAGCGCGCCCGGGGCGGCGTCGTGCAGGAGCGCGAGTGCGCTGTCGGCGATGATCTCGGCCCGCGCGTCCCCGGACTGCGCCGCGGCAAGGGCGACGTAGGCGAGCTCGATCGGCACGTCGGTTCGCACGAGACGGGCGAGTGCGAGGGCGCGTTCCGTGTCGCCGAGCAGCGCGAACACGGGGGAGAGGCGACGGGGGACTGCGCCATCCGCGCGCTCGAGCTGCTGGGCGGCGAGCAGCAGCGTCGCCACGTCTTCCAGATCACCCGTCGACGCCGTCGCCCCCGCGAGATCGGCAGCCGCCTCGAGCAGCTGCTCGCGGGCTGCACCCGGATGCCGGGCGTGCAGCAGTCGGGAGCGCGCCGGATCGCTGAGGGTCGCCACGAGCGCCTGCCGCTCGGCCCGGCGGCCGTGCATCGAGCGGACGAACGCCGGAGAGAGCGTGAACTCGGGGGCGGCGGCCCACCCCCACTCGGTGCGGGCCGAGTCGACGGCGGCCAGCAACGCCGAGCGGAACGGCGTGAGCGCGAGCTCGCGAATCGGCGCGCGGTGCTCCGCGCCGTCGGGCAGCGGCCCGGAGTGCAGGTTCCGGACGACGCGCGCGACGGCATCCGGGTCGGTGAGTTCCCATGTGCCGGGGTGCCCCGGCAGGCGGCGGATGTCGCCGGCATCCGGCAGCAGCGCCGCCACGTCGGCGGCCGGCCGTCCGCTCAGGCGGCCCAGATCGGCGGCGGTCAGCGGAGCCTCGGCCGCGGCGAGGAGTCCGGAGAGGTGCGCACCGAGGCGCGTGCGCATGAGAGCATCGAGCTCCGCGTGGGCAGCATCGTCCGCCCGCTCGTCGACGACGAGGAGCGGTTCCCTCTCGCGCGTCACACCCCCCGGTGCGTGCGCGGTTTCAGGAGCGGTCGTGGCATCCTCCCAGTGTCTGCCTGCGTCGTGGCCCCGTCAGTCGGTCAGCACCCCACTGCCGAGGTTCACGGGACTGCCCTCGATGTTTCCTACGATGCCACGAATGATGGCAACTCCGTCGGCGCCGCGCAGACTCTCGTACCAAGATGACGTCGCGTCGGCGTCGAACGCGTGGGTTTCGTAGCCGCGGCGGCGTGCGCGCAGCACGAGCTCGCCGGCCCGTTCGACGCGGATGGCCTCATACCGACGGAGCGTGTCTTCGACGCTGATCGTGTTGGTGGCGAACGCGATGCCGAGGGCGAAGGAGTCCTCGAGGGCCGAGCAGGCGCCCTGCCCGATGTCGGGGGCGGTGTTGTGCGCCGCGTCGCCCAGGATCGCGACCCGCCCCTTCGCCCACGCCCGAAACGGCGTGATGTCCCAGATCTCGACGCGGTTGAGCGAGACGGCGGGGTCGATCGTGTCGAGGAGCGTCTGCACCCCCGGAGCCCACCCCGCGAACGCTTCGCGCAGCGGCGCGACGCCCTCGGCGCGGTCGTAGGGCAGCCCGGCATCCTGCGGGACATCGAACCAGAAGTAGAACCGGTCGCCCGCGACGGGCATGACGGCGGCGCGCTTGCCGTCCGCGACGTACGTCGTCCAGGCGGTCGCGCGGCCGATCTCGCCCCGCGCCGGGATGAGCCCGTTGAAGTTCGTATAGCCGGAATATTCGCGCACGATCTCGTCGGCGCCGTCCGGCTGCACGTAGGCGCGGGTGAGCGAGCGCGCACCATCCGCGCCGATGAGGACGTCGGCCGTGTCGGAGGTGCCGTCGGCGAAGGTGACGGTCACGGCTGCCCCGTCGTCGGCGATGCCGACCATCTTCATCCCCAGGTGGATGCGCTCTGTGCCGAACCGCTCCATCAGGAGCGCCTGCAGGTCGGCCCGGGCGACCGGGTAGGGCTTCTGCCCCGTCTGCGCCGTGACGGGCGCGAGGGAGAAGTCGCACAGGGTTTCGCCGGTGAACCCGTCGAGGTAGACCATGTCGGCCATGTCGCCGCCGAGGGCCGCGACCTCGGGGCCGACGCCGAGCCAGTTCAGCACCTTCACGCCGTTCGACCACAGCGACAGCGCGGCGCCGACCGGCTTGTTCTCGCGCATCTGGTCGTAGATGACCACTTCGTGCCCGAGCCGCTGCAGGGCGATGCCCGCGCTTGTCCCACCGATTCCCGCGCCCACGATGATGACCTTCATGCCCCGCAGGATACGAGGGTCGTGTCACCGCCACGTTTCGCGCCGGTGGCGCTGTGTACCGTTTGCAGGATCAACAGGCCCAGCGGGGTGCGGGTCAGGGCCTAATCCCGCGGAACTCCGCGGTGGCCGCGCGCGGGCCGTGTGGTCTGATCCTGCAAACGGTACAGGCCGGGACCGGGACCGGGGGCTGAAGCCGGGGGCTGAGCCCGGGGGTCAGCTGCCGCGGTAGGTGGAGTAGCCGAAGGGGCTGAGCAGGAGCGGCACGTGATAGTGCGGGCGCTCCGCGACGGTGAACGCGATCGTGACGGACGGGTAGAAGGTCGGGGTGCCGCTCGCGGCGAAGTACGCGCCGGTCGCGAAGGTCAGCGCATAGTCGCCCGGCTCGAGCGTCTCGGGGCCGAGGCCCAGACGCCCGTCGGCGTCGGTGCGTCCGCTCGCAATGCGGATGCCCGCGGCATCCGCGAGGGTCACGTCGACGCCGGCGGCAGGCACCCCGCGCACGGCGTCGAGGATGTGGGTCGTGAGGTGCGGCATGGTCAGCCCTCCGGGGTGGGGTCGAGACTCGCGCGCAGGCGCAGGAGCGCGATCTGGCGCAGCTGGTCGAGTGCCTCGGCGGCCTCGGTGTCGTCGTCCGTGCCGAGGCGGCGGGTGAGCTCCGCGAGCATCTCGTCGGGCGTCCGTCCCGCCGCGCGGATCAGGAACACCCGCCCGAATCGCTCCTCGTAGGCGACATTCCCGGCCGCGATCGCCGCCGTGACATCTCCGGATGCCGTCGTCATCGACGCCTGCTCGCGCGAGCTCGCGGCGGCCTCGGCGCCCGAGCCCCTCGCCTTCTCGCCGATGCGCGGATGGTGGGCGATGGCCGCGTCCAGTTCGGCGCGGGTCCACTGGCGGGCGAGCACGTCGGCCCGCGCGGCGAGCGCGTCGACGGTGCCGTACGGACGGCCGGCGACGACGGCATCCACCCACTCCGGAATCGCCGCCCATACGGCGACGGTCTCCGCGGCGGTGGCCGCCTCAGCGGCGTCGAACTCGTCGATGTGCATGCCACGACGTTACCGACGCGGCGTTTCGCGCGCGTGTCGGCGGTGTCGAAACACGCGGGAAACGCGTGGGCGCTAGCGTCGGTCCGAGTTCCAGAGCGGGTGGGAGGCGCGGTCGTGTCGCACGAGCTGATCCTCCGCGCGGAGCGCGCGTGGGTCGACGGTGCGTTCCGTCCCGCTGAGATCGTCGTCCGCGGCGGGGCCATCGCCGAGGTGCGGGCGCCGCAGGGGCCGCCGCGCGGCGCCGTGCAGGTGCCCGACGACGCGGTGCTGTTGCCGGGGCTCGTCGACTCGCACGTGCACGTCAACGAGCCGGGCCGCACCGAGTGGGAGGGCTTTCGCTCCGCGACCCTCGCCGCCGCGGCGGGCGGCGTCACGACGATCGTCGACATGCCGCTGAACTCGATCCCGCCGACGACGACCGCCGAAGCGCTCGAGATCAAGCGGGCGGCGGCCGCGGCATCCGCCTACGTCGACATCGGCTTCTGGGGCGGCGCGGTTCCCGAGAACCTCGGCGCCCTCGCGCCCGTGCACGACGCCGGTGTGTACGGGTTCAAGTGCTTCCTCGCGCCGAGCGGCGTCGACGAGTTCGGGCACCTCGACCGGGCGCAGATGGATGCCGCGATGGCCGAGGTCGCCCGTATCGGCTCGCGGCTGATCGTGCACGCAGAGGATCCCGCGCTGCTGGAGGATGCCGGGGCGCTCGGCCGCGGGTACGGGGCGTTCCTCGCGTCGCGCCCGCCGGCGAGCGAAGAGGCCGCGATCGCCGCCGTCATCGACGCCGCTCGCCGCCATGGCGCGCGCGCCCACATCCTGCATCTGAGCGACGCCGCGGCGCTGCCCGCGATCGCGGCCGCGAAGGCCGACGGGGTTGACCTGACGGTCGAGACCTGCCCGCACTACCTCACGATCACGGCCGAGCAGATTCCCGACGGCGCGAGCGAGTTCAAGTGCTGCCCGCCGATCCGTGAGGCAGGCAATCAAGACCTGCTGTGGCAGGGCGTCGTGGACGGCACGATCGACGCGATCGTGAGCGACCACTCGCCGTCGACGGTCGAGCTCAAGCGCTCCGGCGGCGGGGACTTCGGGCTGGCGTGGGGCGGGATCGCCGGGCTCCAGGTCGGACTTTCGGCGGTGTGGACCGAGGCGCGTCGCCGCGGCATCCCGTTCGAGACGCTCGTGCCCCTGTTTACGACGGGGCCCGCGGCGGTTGCCGGACTTACAGATGCCGGACGCATCGAGGTCGGCGCGCCCGCGCACCTCACGGTGTTCGGCCTCGACGACCCGATGCGCATCGACGTGCGTGCGTTGCAGCACCGCAACCCCGTCTCGGCTTACGACGGCAAGCTCCTCACCGGCAAGGTGCGCCGCACGTGGCTGCGCGGGCAGAGCGTGTTCGACGCCAGCGAGGGCTCGGCCGGTGAGGCACCATGGTTCCGTCGTCCGCCCGCGGGGCGGCTGCTGTCGAGAGGAGCGCAATGACCGCGCACACCGAGATCCTGCAACCCGGAGTCGGCGAGGTCGCCGGTGAGCACTACGTGCCGGCGACGCCCGAGACCGTGCTCTGGGGGCGCCTGCCGTGTGCCGCCGACGCGCCGGTGCTGACCGTCGCCGACGGCGCCACCGTCACCTTCGACACGGTGAGCCACGAGGGCATCCTCCCCGATCAGGGGCAGGATCCGCTCGGCTACTTCACCTCGCACGGCGTGCCCGCGGGCGAGGTGCTGACCGATGCGATCGAGATCGCGGCGACCGTGCCGCGAGATGCCGTCGCCGACGGCCCGCACGTCATCACCGGGCCCGTGTTCGTCGAGGGGGCGCAGCCGGGCGATCTGCTGAAGATCACGGTCGTGAACCTGTTGCCGAGGGTGCCGTACGGCGTCATCTCGAACCGGCACGGCAAGGGGGCGCTCGTCGGCATCCTGCCGCGTGGTCCGGAGAACGTGAGCGTCTTCACACCGGTGTCGGACGGGGTCGGGGCGCTGCCGCTCGTCGCGGGTGGCGAGCGGGTCGTGCGGTTCCCGCTGGCGCCCTTCCTCGGGACGATGGGGGTCGCCGTCGCGGGCGACGAACGCCCGCACTCGGTGCCGCCCGGAGCCCACGGCGGCAACATCGACATCAATCTGCTCGTCGAGGGGTCGGTGCTATACCTGCCGGTGCAGGTTCCGGGCGCTCTCGCCTATGTCGGTGACCCGCACTTCGCGCAGGGCGACGGCGAGGTCGCGCTGACGGCGCTCGAGGCATCCTTGCGGGCGACGCTGCGGTTCGAGGTCGTGACGCGCGAGGAGGCGCTCGCCGAGTTCGGCGAGATCACCGGCCCGCTGGTGCGCACGTCCGAGTACCTTGTGCCCACGGGGCTCGACGTCGACCTGGATGAGGCCATGCGCAAGGCCGTGCGCGCGGCGCTCGATCTGCTCCATGCCCGTTACGGCATGGACGAGCACCTCGCCTATGCGTACCTCTCGGCCGCGACCGACTTCGACATCTCGCAGGTGGTCGACATCGTCTGCGGCGTGCACGCCCGCATCCGCGAGGCCGACTTCGCCGCCGTGCGGCCGGGTGGGGCATGAACGTCCGGGCTGGGGTCGTCGGCATCCGTCGGTCTCGGCACCCGCGCCGCCTGCCGAAAACAGGGGATCTCCCCAAGACAGGCCGATTCCGCGCAGAACGTCCTGTTCTGGGGAGATTGCCTGTGTGGGGGATGCCGGGGCCCGCCGCCCCCGCGCGACGGATGCCGGGGCCACGGCCATGACCGCTATCCCCGAGGCCCTGCGGGCCGCGTTCGACCGGTACGAGGCGGCGATCCTGGCGAACGACCTCGACGTGCTCGACGACTCGTTCGCCCCCGGGCCGCAGACTCTCCGGGGGGATGCCTCGGGCCTTCTCGTCGGGCACGACGCGATCAGCGCGTTTCGCGGGGTGCGGGGCGGCGTCCCGCTGCGCACGATCGAACGCATCGAGTACCGCCCGCTCGGCGACGATGTGGCCCTGCTCGTCTCGATCTCGAAATATGCCGGCGGCGGCACGGGTCTGCAGACGCAGGTATGGGAGCTCATCGACGGGCGCTGGCTGATCACCGCGGCGCACGTCACCCCGCGCGCGCAGGCGCTCGACCGGTCCGTGTGGCGTACCGTCGGCGACCCGCTGTTCCAGGGGGCGTGGGAGGGTCCGCTCGCAGGCCTCACCGTCGCGGTGAAGGACCTCTTCGCGATCAAGGGCTACCGCATCGGCGCCGGGAACCCCGCCTTCCTCGATTCGGCGCGACCCGAGACCACGACCGCCCCCGCCGTCGCCGACCTGCTACGCGGCGGGGCGTCGCTACGCGGCATCGCGCGCACCGACGAGTTCGCGTACTCGATCGCCGGCGACAACGCGCACTACGGCACGCCGCCCAACGGGGCTCTTCCGGGCGCGCTCCCGGGCGGGTCGTCGAGCGGCCCGGCGTCCGCCGTCGCGACGGGTCAGGCCGAGATCGCCCTCGCGACCGACACGGCCGGATCCGTCCGCGTGCCCGCGTCGTACCAAGGACTGTGGGGGCTGCGCACGACGCACGGACTCGTGCCGCGCCAGGGGATGCTGCCCCTCGCACAGTCCTTCGACACCGTCGGCTGGCTCACCCGCGACGGCGCGACCCTCCACCGCGTCGCCGACTGGTGCCTCAGCTATGACGGATCCGAGTCGACCGAGTCGGTCTACGGCGAGTCGGGCTCCGACCTGCCGTGGCGCTTCCTCGTGCCGCAGGAGGCGCTCGACGCGGTCGAACCCGACACCTGCGCGGCGTTCGAGAAGCTCATCGCGGATACCGGCATCCCCACCGAACGCGTCTCGCTCGGCGACCTCGACGACTACCTCGTGCCGTTCCGCACGGTGCAGGGCGCCGAGGCGTGGCGCAACAACGGGGAGTGGCTGCGCGCGCACCCGGGCGCCGTCGGGCCCGCCGTCGCCGAGCGGTTCCGCGCGGCCGCCGCCGTCACCGAGACGGACGAAGCGGATGCCCGCGCCCGCCTCGCGCCGCTGCGTGCCCGGCTCGAGGGTCTCGTCCAGGATGCCGTGCTGCTCCTTCCGACCGTCCCCGGCCCGGCCCCGATGCGCACGCACCGCGGCGAACGCGTCGACGCCGTGCGCCAGGCGACGCTCCGGCTCACGACGCCCGCGGCCGTCGGGGGCCTCCCCGCCCTGTCGGTGCCGCTGCTGACCGTCCCCTCGCAGCTGGGACCGGCGCCTGTCGGCGTGTGCCTCGTCTCGCGCGCGGGCACCGACATCGCCCTCGTCCGGCAGGGCCTAGCCCTGCACGCCCTCGTCACCGGAACGGATGCCGCATGACCAGCCCCGACCTCACTCCGCTCGAACCGCCCGCGCGCCTGCTGATGGGCCCGGGCCCGATCTCGGCGTACCCGAGCGTCCTGCGCGCGATGTCGGCGCCGCTCGTCGGCCAGTATGACCCGTTCATGACGGCCGCGATGACCCAGACGCAGGAGCTCTACCGTGGCGTCTGGAACACGCGCAACGACGCCACCCTCCTCATCGACGGCACCTCGCGTGCGGGCATCGAGGCCGCGATCGTGTCGCTCGTCCGCCCCGGCGAGCGCGTGCTCGTGCCCGTCTTCGGTCGCTTCGGGCACCTGCTCGCCGAGATCGCCGAGCGCGCGCAGGCCGAGGTGCACACGATCGAGACCGCGTGGGGGCAGGTGTTCCCGGCATCCGTCATCGAAGAGGCGATCGTGCGGGTGCGCCCGACGCTCCTCGCGCTCGTGCAGGGCGACACCTCGACGACGATGAACCAGCCGCTCGAGGACATCGGCGCGATCTGCGCCCGCCACGGCGTGCTCTTCTACTCGGATGCCACGGCTTCGCTCGGCGGCAACGCGTTCGAGGCGGATGCCTGGGGGCTCGATGCCGCGACGGCGGGCCTGCAGAAGTGCCTCGGCGGCCCCAGCGGGTCGTCGCCGATCACCCTCAGCGCGCGCGCGGTCGAGGTCGTGAGCTCGCGGAAGAAGATCGAGGCGGGCATCCGCGAGCCGGGCGACCCGTCGGCGACCGATTTCGTGCTCTCGAACTACTTCGACCTCGGCATGATCCTCGACTACTGGGGGCCGCGCAGGCTCAATCACCACACCGAGGCCACGTCCATGCTCTATGCGGCATATGAGTGCGCGCGGGTGCTGCTGGCCGAGGGGCGTGACGCGGTCATCGCCCGCCACGAGCTCGCCGGGCGCGCGATGCTCGAGGGCGTTCGGGGTCTTGGCATGACGGTCTTCGGCGACGTCGCGCACAAGATGAACAACGTCGTCGCGGTCGAGATCCCCGAGGGGGTGCCGGGCGACGCCGCGCGCACAGCCATGCTCGAGGACTTCGGGATCGAGATCGGCACGTCCTTCGGGCCGCTGCACGGGCGCGTCTGGCGCATCGGCACGATGGGCTACAACGCGCGGAAGGATGCCGTGCTCACGACGCTCACGGCGCTCGAGTCGGTGCTGCGCCGGTTCGGGGCATCCGTTCCCGCCGGCGGCGGGGTCGAGGCGGCCGCGGACGTCTACGCGGGGGCCGCGTGAGCTTGCTCACCGCCCCGCCCGACGCGATCGCCGCGGCCGCGCGCCGCGTGATGGCGCGGTGCGACGAGCTCGCGCGCGTCACGGCGACGCCCGGGACGATCGAGCGAGTGTACCTTTCGCCCGAGCACGCGCGCGTCCACCGGCTCGCCGCCGAGTGGATGCGCGAGCTCGGCATGAAGACCTGGCAGGATGCCGCCGGCAACCAGTGCGGCCGGATCGGCCCGGCCGGCGCTCCGGCGCTGCTGCTCGGATCGCACCTCGACACCGTCCTCGACGCGGGCCGCTACGACGGCATCGCCGGGGTGCTCATGGCGCTCGAGGTCGTGCGGCTGCTGCGGGTTCCCGCGGGCGATGCGCCCGCCGACGGATGGACGGTCGCGCTGCCGTTCGCGCTCGAGGTCGTCGCGTTCTCCGATGAAGAGGGCACGCGCTTCGGCAAGGCGCTGCTCGGGTCGTCGGCGGTCGCGGGCACCTGGAGCGACGGGTGGTGGACGCTGACGGATGCCGACGGCGTGACCCTCCGGCAGGCGTTCCTCGAGTTCGGTCTCGACCCAGCTCGCGTCGGCGAGGCCGCTCGGCGCTCGGACGAGCTCGTCGCATACCTCGAAGCGCATATAGAGCAGGGGCCCGAGCTGGATCGGGCCGGCGAGCCCCTCGCGGTTGTGTCGTCGATCGCCGCCGCGCGGCGGTTCGAGCTCGTCGTCGAGGGCGAGGCGCGGCACGCGGGCGGCACTCCGTACGACATGCGTCACGACGCTCTGCTCGGTGCGAGCGAGGCGGCGCTCGCGGTCGAGCGGGTGTGCGCCGCGGAGCATCACATCATCGGCACCGTCGGGCGGTTCGAGGCGTTCCCGGGGGCGGTCAACGTGATCCCGGGCGAAGTGCGGTTCTCGCTCGACTTGCGCGGCGAGTTCGACGGAGAGCGCGACCGTGTGTGGAGCGCGCTCGCGCGCGACCTCGACGACATCATGGGCCGCCGCGGGCTGCGCTGGCGCTCGCGTGAAGTGCACAGCGCCCCAGCGGTGTTCTGCGCGCCGCTCCTGCAGGATGTCGTGGCCGCCGGCATCCGCTCGACGCTGCCCGTGCGGTCGGACGCTCCGCCCGTGATCTTCAGCCGCGCCGGCCACGACGGCATGGCGCTCGGCGCGGTGACGGGTGTCGGGATGCTGTTCCTGCGAAACCCCGACGGCGTCAGCCACCACCCCGACGAGGCCGTGTCCGCGGGCGACGTGGCCCACGGCATCCGAGCCCTGGCCGAGTCCGTCCTGCACCTCGCCGCGGAACCCCGCTGACCCCCGCCCCGGTGGGTGAGTAGCCCGGCGGAGCCGGGCGTATCGAAACCACAGCACCTCAGCCGACGCCGTGATCTCGATACACCGGCGCTTCGCGCCGGCACTCGATCACCGAGGGGCCGCCGGGCTCGCCGGCACTCGATCACCGGGGGTGCAGTCCCCGGTGGTTGAGTAGCCCGGCGGAGCCGGGCGTATCGAAACCACAGCACCTCGGCTGGAGCCGAGTCAGACGGGGATCATGTCAGGGGCGGACGGGCAGGGACAGAGCGCCGGTCATCTCGGCGCCAGGCGACGCCTCGGACCGCGCCGGCGGAACGTACTCGCGGAGCATCCCCAGGGCCTCGACGGCCTCCGTCGCGACGACCAGCATGTCGGTGTAGCGCGGGTGCGTGAAGCCGCGGTCGCGCATGTTCGCGACGAACGCGAGCAGCGGGTCGAAGTACCCGTCGACGTTCAGCAGTCCGACCGGCTTCTCGTGGATGCCCAGCTGCGCCCACGTCCACTGCTCGGTGAGCTCCTCGAGGGTCCCCGGCCCGCCCGGCAGCGCGAGGAAGGCATCCGCCCGATCGGCCATGAGCATCTTCCGCTCGTGCATCGTGTCGACGAGGATCAGCTCCGCGATGTCGTGGTTGACGTCCTCACGGGCCTGCAGCGCCCGCGGGATCACGCCGGTCACGTGCGCACCGGCCCGCACCGCGGCATCCGCCACCGTGCCCATGAGGCCCACATGCCCGCCGCCGTACACGAGGCGCATGCCCGCCTTGCCGATCGCCGTGCCCACGGCGCGCGCCGCATCGACGTAGACCGGATCGAACCCCGGCGACGATCCGCAGAAGACAGTGACGGTGAAAGGCGCATCGTGTGACATGTCCCGACGCTAAGCCGCGCGTGTTTCCGACCCGTGACAGCGCGGAAACATCGCCGCACTAGCGTCGAGAGCATGTCGCTCCTCGTCATCCATGCCCGTCTCATCACCGTTCCCGCGGGAACGACCGACCCCGGCTACCTCGAAGACGGGTGGATGCTGGTCGGCGACGACGGGCGCATCGCCGCCCTCGGCGCGGGCACGCCCCCGACGGGAACGACCGCCGACGAGACCCTGGATGCCGCGGGCCGCTTCGTCGCCCCAGGGTTCGTCTCGAGCCACTCGCATCTGTTCACGAGCGGCCTGCGCGGCCTCGGCGTCGCCGACACCCTCTACGGCTGGTGCGACTCGATGCTCGGCACGACCGCGCACATGACGCCCGAGCAGCTGTACTGGTCGACGCTGCACGGCTCGCTCGACTTCCTCGGCAGCGGCGTGACGACGGCGTACAACTTCACCGACCCGCTGCAGGCGTGGGAGTCGATGGTCGACGGCAAGCGCACGGGCACGGCGGGGCTCCGCGACCTCGAGTACCACTTCCGTCAGGCCGACGCGACGCGCGACTCCGGCATCCGGTTCGTGGATGCCGCGGGCATGGACGTCACCGCCGGCACGCCCGACGAGGTGTTCGAGCGGTTCGCCGCCGAGGTCGCCCACACCCGCACGTTCGACCCCGATGTCGCGCTCGGCTCGTCGATCATGGGCCAGGTGCAGTGGTCGCCGCACCCCGAGGCCGCCGAGTTCGAGGTCGAGGCGATGCGCCGCTACGGCGTCACGAACCAGGCGCACTTCCTCGAGTCGCCCGAGGCGGTCGAGCATCAGCAGTCGAAGTTCGCGCTCTATCGGGATGCCGGGGCACTCGGCCTCGGCCTCATGTTCGGGCACTTCATCCAGACGACGCCCGAGATCATCGAGCAGGCCGTCGCCGGCGGCGCCTCGATGTCGTGGCAGCCGGCATCCAACGGCCGCCTCGCGTCGGGCGTCGCGCTCGTTCCCGAGATGCTCGAGATGGGCATGAAGGTCGGCGTCGGGCTCGACGACCAGGCGTGCACCGACATCTCCGACCCGTGGCAGAACATGCGCATGGGCATCTACATGCAGCGCGCGCGCACGAAGGACCCGCTGTCGATGATGCCCGAGCTCATGCTGCGGCTGCACACCCTCGGCGGCGCCGAGATCATGGGCGTCGAGGGCCACGTCGGTTCGCTCGAGGTCGGCAAGTTCGCCGACTTCGTGCTCGTCGACCCGCGCCGGCCCGATGTCGGGCCGCTCTGGCATCCGGTGCGCTCGTACGTGCTGTCGATGGGGCCGCGGAACCTCGTCGGCGTCTACGTCGGCGGCCGCCTCGTCAGCGCGGACGGCGTCTCGACGAACCCGCTCGCCGGCGAGGCATCCGCCAAGGTGCACGAGCTGCCCGCCGCGGTCGTGCCGCTGCGCGGCCACCCGCACTGACGCGCGGGGATCTCGATACACCGGCGCTGCGCGCCGGCACTCGATCACCGGTGGGGGGCGACCGGGCGCTCAGCGCGCCCCGGCCACCATCCCCATGCGGTTGAGCACGATGTTCTCGACGATCTGCACGAGGTTGTAGAGCAGCAGGGTGATGATCGTGATGAGCGCAATCGACGTCCACAGCTGCGCGAACTGCGCCTGCGCGTTGAACTTCAGGATCGACCCGCCGATGCCCGTTCCGGTCGAGAGCCACTCGGCCAGCAGCGCACCGGTGACCGCTCCCGGCACCGACACGCGGGCTGCGGCGAAGATCGAGGGCAGCGCTCCCGGCAGGTTGACCTTCCGCAGCGCCGTGAAGCGCCCGCCGCCGAAGACGTGCACGACGTCGAGGCTCTGCTGGCTCGCGCGGCTGAGGCCGAACAGGACGTTGGCGAGCGCCGGGAAGAGCACCACGATCGTGCCGATGACGGCGACGGATGCCGTCGTGCCACGCCCCGTCATGAGGATGATCACGGGCGCGATCGACACGAGCGGGATCGTGCGCAGCAGCAGGACGAGCGGCATGACGCCGGCCTCGATCGCCTTCGACAGACTGAACGCGATCGCGAGGATGATCGCGACGACCATGCCCACGAGGAAGCCGAGCCACGAGTCGACGAGGGTCTGTCCGACGAGCGGGAACATCTGATCGCGGTTCTCGGCGGCCTTCTCGGCCGTGAAGAGGAACTGCCAGACATCCACCGGCCCCTTCGCGACGTACGGCGAGATGCCCGTGAGGCTCACGATGCCCTGCCACAGCAGCAGCAGGACGAGGATCGTGATGCCGGCGTTGCCGAGCGAGCGCAGCACGGTCTTGCGCAGCGCCCGACGGCGCTCTGCGCGCAGGCGTGCCTGCGCCGCCGCGTCGGCGGCGATCGCGAGCTGGACGGTGGGGCCGCCGGCGGCGGCTTCCGTTTCGACGGTGCGGCGCGACATCACGAGGCCTTCCCTGCCACCCACGGGGTGACGAGTCGGATGACGAGGCCGAACAGGCCGTAGGCGACGAGGGCGAACACCGCGCACAGGAGGAACACCGACCACACGCCCGCCGAGTCGAGCTGACCCTGCAGGCGGATGAGGGTGGGGCCGACGCCGGCCGTGATCGAGCCGAGGTACTCGCCGAGCACGGCGCCGAGGAACGCGGTCGGCACGGCGATCTGCAGCGCGTTGAGGATCGACGGCAGCGCCGCGATCAGGCGCACCTTGCGCAGCTGGGTCCAGGCGCCGCCGCCGTACACGCGCACGACGTCGAGGGCGGCCTTGTCGGCCGACTTGAAGCCGAGCATCGCGCCGACCACGGTCGTGAACACGCACACGAGCGCCGCGAGGAAGATCGCCGTCGCCGACGGATCTCCCGGGTTCTTGGCGCCGCCGAGCACGACGATTGAGATGCCGCCCACCGCGACGATCGGCAGGCAGTACGTCACGACCGCGATCTGGGTGACGACCGTCTCGGTGCGGGGGAAGACGAGCACGAACGTCGCGAGCACGAGCGCGATGCCGTTCCCCCACAGGTAGCCGATCGCGGCCGCCGTGACGGTAGGCTGGAACACGTTCCAGGCGCCCGCGATGTTGCCCTGCAGGAACAGCCAGTCGAAGACGGCGAAGGGCGAGGGAACCGGCGTGAAGGTCGTGCCCTCCTGCTGCTGGAACGCGAAGAGCGAGAACAGCCACCACACGACGATGAGCACGGCGGCTCCGACCACGGCGGCGAGCCATCCCGGCATCCGTGTGCGGGTCATCTCACGCCTCCGCTTCGGCGCGCCCGTCCACCCCGAACAGCAGTTCGGATGCCCGGTCGACGAGCGCGTGGAACTCGGGCGTGCGCATCATCTCGGGCGTGCGGGGGCGGGGGAGGTCGACGTCGATGATCTCCTTGACGCGGCCGGGGCGCGGCGACATCACGGCGACGCGGTCGGCGAGGAAGATCGCCTCGCTGATGCCGTGGGTGACGAGGAGCGTCGTCGCGGGCTTCTCGGTCCAGATGCGCAGCAGCTCGAGGTTGAGGTTCTGGCGGGTCATGTCGTCGAGCGCGCCGAACGGCTCGTCGAGCAGCAGCACCGAGGGCTTCAGCACGAGGGCGCGGGCGATGGATGCCCGCTGACGCATGCCGCCGGAGAGCTGCGAGGGCTTCGCGTTCGCGAACTCGTGGAGGCCCACGAGGTCGATCAGCTCGTCGACGTACGCCTTGTCGACGGGGCGTCCGGCGACTTCGAACGGCAGCTCGATGTTCTTGCGGATGCTCCGCCACGGCAGCAGGGCGTGGTCTTGGAAGGCGATGCCGAGCTCGCTCTTGCTGCGCAGCTGGTCGGGCGTCTCGCCGTCGACGAGCGCTTCGCCCGCGGTCGGGTGGTCGAGCGCGGCGAGGATCCGGAGAATCGTCGACTTGCCGCATCCCGACGGCCCGAGAAGGGCCAGGAACGACCCCTTCTCGGTGTGCAGATCGGTGTCCTGCAGCGCGAGCAGCGAGCGGCCGCCGCGCAGCGAGAACGACTTCGAGACTCCTGTGATCTGGATGCCGGTGCCCGCGGGGCGAGCACCGGCATCCAGGGTTTCCGTGGTCGTCATCCGACTACGGCAGGTAGTTCTTCAGGTCGGGCTGCTCGGCGTAGATCTCGTCGATGATCGACGTGTCGAACAGCTGGTCGGCGGTGAGCTCCCAGCCCGACGCCTTGAGCGATGCGAGCGTCTGCTCCTTGAGGTCGTCCGAGATGGTGAACAGGCCGTTCGCCTCGGTCTCCTCGGTCGAGATGAGGAGCGCCTGCGCCTCGATGCCCGCCTTGACCTTCGCCGGGTCGAGGTCGCCGAAGGTGAGGTCGCCCGCGGCGGCCGACTCGTTGTAGTACTTCGTGACGAGCGCGACGGTGTCGTCGACGGGCTCGGTGAAGGTGTCGCTCCAGCCCTTGATCTCGGCGATGAGGAACGCCTTGATGAGGTCCTTGTTCTCGGCGAGGTACTGGTCGGTCACGGCGTACGACTCGGCGACGTAGGGCAGGCCGTTCTCGGCGTAGGCGAGGTTGGTGACCTCGTATCCCGCCATCTCGACCGTGATCGCCTCGTTCGTGAGGTAGGCCATGAAGCCGTCGACGTCGCCGTTCATGAGCGGCGTCGGGTCGAAGTCGACCGGAACGATCGTCAGCTCGTCCTCCGAGATGCCGTTCGCGGCGAGCAGCGCCTTGAAGACGGAGGCGTTCGAGTCCTGCACGCCGATCTTCTTGCCCTTGAGGTCTTCCGGTGTCGCGATGTTCGCGCCGTCCTTGAGCGAGAGGATCGTGAACGGGTTCTTCTGGAACGTCGTCGCGATGATCTTGAGCGGTGCGTCCTGCTCGGCGACGGCCGCGCCGACGGATGCCGCGTCGCTCAGCGCGAACTGCACAGTTCCCGAGAGGAGCTTGGCGACGCCCGTGTCGGGGCCGGCGACGCCCGTGACGGTGCCGAAGCCCGCCTCGTCGTAGTAGCCCTTGTCGTAGGCGTAGAACTCGCCCGCGAACTCCTCGTTCTTGATCCAGGAGTACTGGACGCTGATGTCGCCGTAGTCGGCGGCCTCGGCTCCGCCGGACGACGACGGCGACGGTGAGCTGCTCGACGAGCAGGCGGACAGGGCGAGCGCGGCTGCTGCGGCCAGCGCGAGAACAGCGGCGCCGCGACGGCGGAGGCTGTGTCGTGAGTGCATCGGGTCTCCTAACAGGTGCAATGGTGCTGACGTGACGCTAGACCCCGGACGTTTCGGGCCGCGGCGGCTCACGTTTCGGCCGGGTTTCGTGGACGCGGGTCTGCGCGAGGCGCCAGACGCGGTCGCGGCTGAAGGGCTGCTCGAAGGGGCGGATGCCGAGGGCGCGGGCGATCGCGTTGCCGATCGCGGGGGCGACGGGGTTGTACGGCGACTCGCTCATCGACTTCGCGCCGAAAGGCCCCAGGTCGTCGCTCGTGTCGGCGAAGTACACCTCGGTCTCGGGGATGTCCGCGAACTGCGGTACGCGGTAGGTGCGGAACACGGGCGTCGCGACGGCGCCCGTGGGCGAGATCATGACCTCTTCGTACAGGGCGCTGCCGATGCCCTGCGCAGCTCCCCCCTCGATCTGGCCGCGGCACTGTGCCGGGTTCATGACGAACCCGGCATCCGCCGCCTGCACCGACTGCAGGATGCGGACGGTGCCGGTGTCGGGGTCGACGGCGACGCGCACGGCGTGGACGTTGAAGGCGAGCGAACGCTGCTCGCCCAGCTCGCTGCCGTCGGCGGTGAGCTCGCCGCCGGGGAGGCCCTCGGTCAGCTCGGCGAAGCCGACGAGCCGGGTGGGCGTCGCGACGCCGTCGGCGCGCAGCTCGCATGACTCCGGTGCCGTGCCGGTGAGCTCGGCGGCGCGCTCGCGCATCCGCCGCGCGAGGGTCAGGCACGCGGCGTGGAGGGCCTTGCCGGTGACGGTGATGCCCGCCGACGCGAACGCGCCGGTGTCGTGGGCGACGGCATCCGTGTCGGCGTTCCAGAGCTCGATGCGGTCGAAGTCCGCGACGAGGTCGGTCGCCCCGATCTGACGGAGCACCGTCGTCGTGCCGTTGCCGAACTCGGCCGTGCCCGCCTGCAGCAGGTAGGTGCCGTCGGAGCGGAGGGTCGCGGTCGTGTGCGCGACGTGACCGAAGGGTGCCATCGTCGCGATCATCGCCGCAGCGACGCCCTCGCCGACCGCCCAGCCGTCGGGAGCGGCGACCCCGTTGCCCCGCCGCAGCGCGCCTTGCGCGAGGTCGAGGCACTGGTCGAAGCCGTAGCTTCCCCACACGAGGTCGTCGTGGCCGGGATCGTCGCCGGGGCGGATCGCGTTGATGCGGCGCAGGTCGAACGGGTCGATGCCGAGGCGCTCGGCGAGCATGTCCATTGCCGATTCGACCGCGAGGATGACCTGTCCGAGCCCGTACCCACGGAAGGCGCCCGACGGGACGTTGTTCGTGTAGACGACCTCGGCATCCACCCGCTTGAGCGGCACGCGGTAGATCGTCGTCGACTCGGCGAGCGAGTGGAACATGACACCCCGCGAGTGGTTGCCGTAGGCGCCGGTGTCGCTCAGCAAGTCGATCTTCATGGCGGTGAGGTGGCCGCCGGCATCCGCCCCGAGTGAGACGTCGACGCGCATCGGATGCCGGACCGCTGCCCGCTGGAACTCGTCAGTGCGGGTGAACTCGTACGCGACGGGGCGGCCGGTGCGCAGCACCGCGAGGGCGACGAGGTCTTCGGTGAAGATCTCCTGCTTGCCGCCGAAGCCGCCGCCGACCCGCACGGCGTGCACGCGCACCCGGTCGCGGTCGAGGCCGAAGATGCGGGCGATCTCGTCGCGCGTAAGGAAGGGCACCTGCGTCGACGAGCGGATGCTGAGGCGCCCGTCGTCGTCGATCCAGCCGACCGATCCGTGCGTCTCGAGCTGCGCGTGGGTGACCCGCGCCGTCTGCCACTGACCGTGGACGCACGCGGCGCTGGCATCCAGCACGGTGTCGACGTCGGGGCCGGCATGGACGCTCGCGATGACGTTGCGGTCGGCCTCGTCGACGCGGTCGTCGGGGGTGCGGCCCGGGTGCAGAAGCGGAGCACCGGGGCGCCGGGCCTCGTCGGGGTCGAAGACCGCGGGCAGGACGTCGTAGTCGACGCGGACGAGGCGGACCGCGGCATCCGCCGCCTCGGCCGTCTCGGCCACGACCGCCGCGACGCGCTGACCGACGTGGCGGACGACGGTGTCGAGCAGGAGGGTGTCGTCGGGGTCGTCGGTGCGGTGCTCGTGGCGGCCGGTCGAGTAGCGCACCAGGGGCGCGTCCTCGTGCGTGAAGACGGCCACGACGCCCGGCAGGGCGCGGGCGGCGGCGGCGTCGATCGCCGTGATGCGCGCGTGCGCGTGCGGGCTCGCGACGACGCGCAGGACGAGGGCCCCCGTCGCGGGATGACCGGGGGGCAGGTCGAACGTGAAGGGCTCGGCGCCCTGCACGACCCGGCGCGCGGCCTCGGGCCGGGCAGACGTGCCGACGGTGGGGCGGGCGGGGGCGATGGCGGGTGCGGTCTCGGGTGCGGGCGCGGTCGCCGGTGCGGAGGTGGCCGCGGGTGTCGCCGCCGCCCGCCCGGTCTCGCGCACCTCGCCGAGGACGGATGCCCGGATCGCCTCGCGGATCGGGCGATACCCGGTGCACCGGCAGAGGTTTCCCTTCATCCGCCGGTCGAGATCGCCCAGGTCGTGCTCGCACAGGGTCGAGGCTGTGACGCTCATGCCGGGCGTGCAGAATCCGCACTGGAAGCCGAAGCCCTCGGCGAGAGTCTCCTGCACGGGGTGCAGCTCGTCGCCCGGCACGAGGCCCGCGGCCGTCGTCACGGCGCGCCCCTCGACGCGAACCGCCGGCACGATGCACGAGTGCACCGGCTCGCCGTCGAGCAGCACCGAGCACGCGCCGCAGTCGCCCGCGTCGCATCCCTTCTTCACCTGGGTGTGGCCGGTCTCGCGCAGGAGCGTCCGCAGGCATTGGCCCGGGCGCGGTTCGGCCTCGACGGGAGCGCCGTCGACGTCGAACCTCACGACAGCTCCGCGCGGATGCGCTCGGCGAGCACGCCGCTCACGCCCCGCCGCCAGTCGGCCGAGCCGAGCGGGTCGGTGTAGTAGCCGGGTGCCGAGGCGACGGCATCCGCCAGTTCGGCGTCGATGGGGAGGGTTCCGAAGCGCAGGACCGTCGGCGCTGCGGTCGCGGCCGTGATCGTGAAGACGCTCGCGCCGCTCGGGTCGACGCGGCCCGTGACGACGGCGCCCGAGCGGCCGTGCTCGGCGAGCGCGATCTTGCGTAGGAGCGCGCGCGAGGCGAGCGCGTGCGCGGGGATCTCGACCGCGCGCAGCACCTCGCCCGGGGCGAGCGTGGTCGTGCCGTTGCCGGTGACGAGGTCGGCGACCGGCATCCGGCGTTCTCCGGCGTCTCCGGTCGTGTCGGTCGTGTCGGTCGTGTCGGCGGCGGGCGCTGGTGGCCAGATGACGGCGACGCCGTCGAGCGCGGCGCACAGCGACACCATTGCGCCCGCCGCGAAGGCGCGGCAGATGTTGCCGCCCACGGTCGCGGTGTTCCAGATCTTGAAGGATGCCAGGAGCGCGTTCGCCGCGTCGATCGCGAGCACGGCGGCGGGCCAGTGCGGGTGGGTGCCGGTGGCATCCTTCGCCCAGGCGACGAGGTCCGCGATCGTGCACGTCGCCGCGATGCGCAGTCCCGCGGGCGTGATTTCGAGGTCTGGCCAGCCCATTCCGGTGAGGTCGACGAACCCGGTCGTGTCCGGCTGCGGCTCGCTCAAGAGCCAGGTGCCGCCGGCGAGCAGGGCCTCGCCGGGCGCGAGCGCGAGGTCGGCGCGCGTGCGCGCGACGCGGTACGAGCGAACTGTCGTGATGTCCACGTCGCCTCCTCGCGGGGTCTCGTTGTGCGGGTTTCGGGCTCTGCGCTCGAGTGAAACACGCCGCCGTTTCGCGGGTGTTTCGCGGGGTGGGGTTGTGCCCCGCTGCCCGGGGATGCCCGGTCGCAACGCCGCGGCAACATGGGCGCAACGCGGGGTGCGTAGCGTGTCGGCATGCGCGAGATCCTGGCCGACGCCGCCCGCTGGGCGAGCGAGGAGCGCGCGTTCGCGATGGCGACGGTCGTCGGTGTCGACGGCAGCGCTCCGCGCGAGGTCGGCGCGAGCATGATCGTGGCCGCCGGCGGCCAGGTGCTCGGCACGGTGTCGGGCGGATGCGTGGAGGGAGCAGTCTACGAGCGCTGCCTCGAGGTGCTCGCGGGCGCGGCGCCCGGTGTCGAGCGCTTCTCGTACAGCGACGTCGACGCCCTCGCCGTGGGGCTGACCTGCGGCGGGACGATCGACATCCTCGTGCGCGCGGTGCGCCCCGGAAGCCGCGCCGCCGCCGATCTGCAGCTGCTCGCCGCGCGCGAGCAGGCGGGAATCCCGACCCGCTACACCCTCGCCACCGGAGGCGCCGCGATCGGCGACGGCGTCATCGACAGCGCGGACGCAGGGGGCGCCGCCGCAACGGTCACCCTCGAGGTGGGTGCGCCGACGCGGCTCGTGATCGTCGGCGCGGTTGAGTTCGCGGTCGCGCTCGCGCGGCTCGGGTCCGCGATGGGCATGCGCGTGACGGTCGTCGATCCCCGGGAGGTGTTCGCGGCATCCGCCCGTTTTCCCGGAGCGGAGGTCGTCGTCGACTGGCCCGATCGCTACCTCGCGGGCGCGACACTCGACGCGCAGACCGCGGTCTGCGTGCTGACGCACGACCCGAAGCTCGACGTTCCGGCGATCCGGTCGGCGCTCGCGGCATCCGTCGGATACCTCGGCGCGATGGGCAGCCGCCGCACCGTCGCAGACCGACGTCGTCGGCTCATCGAGGCGGGGGTCTCGGAGGCCGCGCTCGCCCGCCTGCGCTCGCCGATCGGGCTCGATCTCGGGGGCCGCTCGCCCGAGGCGACCGCGCTGTCGATCCTCGCCGAGATCCTCGCCGACCGGCACGGCGGCTCGGGCGCGCGCCTGTCGCACCTGGCCGGCCCGGTTCACGCGGCGCGGCCGCGGACGGACCGCGACGCACGTGCGGACGTCGACGCGCTGGATACCGCCGACCCGCGGGCGCGCGCGGATGGCGTCGTGGCCGACGCGCTGGATGCCGTCGACCCCGGCATCCCGTCGCCGGACTGCTCGTGGGCGTCTGATGTCGCGGCGGTCACCGATGCCCACGCGGCCGCCTCGACCGCGGAAGCCGCGGTCGGCCACGCCCACGCTGCCGCGTCCGCCGCTATCGCGGCCCCCGCCGACCCGCGCTCGTGACCGTCTGCGGCATCGTGCTCGCCGCGGGGGCGGGGACCCGCTTCGGCGGTCCGAAGGCGCTCGCCCGGGCCGCCGACGGCACGCCCTGGATCGACCGCGCCGCGCAGACCCTCGCCGCCGCGGGGTGCACGCCCGTGCTCATCGTGCTCGGCGCCGCCCGCGACGAGGCCGCGCCGCTCGTACCCCCGGGAGCGGTGATCGTGGATGCCGTCGACTGGGCGGGTGGCCTGTCCGCGTCGGTGCGCGCGGCGCTCGCCGCCGCCGCCGAGACCGACGCCGACGCTGCGCTGATGATCCCGGTCGACGTGCCCGATCTCCCGGCATCCGCCTGCCTGCGCGTTCTCGAAGCCGCGGATGCCGCGCCCGTGGCGACCGCCGCGCTCGCGCAGGCGACGTACGACGGCGCCCCCGGGCATCCGGCTCTCATCGGACGTGCGCATTGGCCGGCCGTCAGCGCCGCCGTGACGGGCGACCGCGGCGCCGGCCCGTACCTGCGCGCGCACGGCGCGCTCGAGATCGAGTGCGGCGACCTCTGGCACGGCCGCGACGTCGACCGCTGACGCGCGCTCAGGTGCGAAGGACGACGTTCTCGGGCTCGTCGCCCGCGAGCAGGTGCCCGATCTGGCGCCGGATGAGCGCGGCCATGCGCGGGCGCATCGCGCTCGACGCCCCGCCCACGTGCGGCGCGATCAGCACGCCGGGCGAGCTCCAGAGCGGATGCCCCGGCGGTAGCGGCTCGGGGTCGGTGACGTCGAGCGCGGCGCGGAGGCGGCCCGTCGCCGTGTGGCGGACGAGGGCATCCGTGTCGATCACCGGCCCGCGCCCGACGTTGACGACGAGGGCGCCGTCCGGCAACGCCGCGAGTTCCGCGTCGCCGATGAGGTGGCGCGTGGCATCCCCACCGGGAAGCGACGCGACGAGGATCTCGGCTTCCGGCAGCAGCGCCGGCAGCTCGTCGATGCCGTGCACGTGGATGCCGTCCTCCTCACGTGCGCGCGAGGCGACCGGGACGAGCTCGACCTCGAACGGTGCGAGCCGCGACGCGATCGCGGTGCCGACGCCGCCGTAGCCGAGCAGCAACACGCGCCGATCGGCGAGGCTCGGCGAGAACACCTGCTCCCACCGGCCCGCGCGGGTGTCGAGGGCGAACTGATCGAGGTGGCGCTGCGCGGCGAGCACGAGGGCGACCGCGAGCTCGGCGGTCGAGGTCTCGTGCACGGTCGTCGCGTTCGCGAAGACGATGCCCGGCGGCAGCATCTCGGCGACCCCGTCGTATCCGATCGACTGCCCCTGCACGAGCCGCGTCTCGACGCCCGCGAGCAGCGGCAGACCCTCGCCCGCCGACATATAGGGCGGCACGACGAGGTCGATGCGCTCGCGCGGTGCCGCGGCATCCATCGCCCACTCGATCACCTCGACGCCATCCGGCAGCGGCCCCAGGTCGCGGGCGAGATCGTCGGGAACCGAGACGACGAGAGTCATGCCTCGACGCTACCCGCCGCGCGCGGGCGGATGCCGGTAGCCTCTCCGCAGGAGGCGACCATGATTCCCGAGATCAACTACTGGGCGGTGCTGGTGGCGACCGTCGTCGCGATCGTGATCGGTTCGGTCTGGTACACGCCGAAGGTGCTCGGCGACCGGTGGAAGCGGCTCGCGGACGTTCGTGAACCCGCGACCTCGACGCAGGCGTGGCTTCCGATCATGGTGTCGATCGTGCTGGCGTTCCTGCTGGCCTGGGTGCTGGCCGGATCGGTGGCGATCGCCTGGCACTTCTACGGAGGCTCGTACTTCGGCTCGTCGATCGTGACCGCGCTGACCCTCTGGGCGGGCTTCACGGCGGGCCGCCTCATCACACACGACGTGTTCGTCGGCCGACCCGCGCAGCTGACGATCCTGAACGTGCTCTACGAGCTGCTGCTGGTCGTCGCGATGGCCGTCATCATCGGCGTGTGGCCGCCCGCGGGCACTGTCTGAGCCGCTGGCATCCGCCGCGGCATCCGGGGCGTCATAACTTTGGAGATCTGCAGTTCTTCGGACCCGACCCCGGCGTGTGGCTCCGAGGTTGTGCAGATCTCCGAAGTTGTGGCGATGGGATGCCGGCGCGACCCGCAGCTGGATGCCAGCGCGCAGCCTACCCGCGTCAGGTCAGCGCGCAGCCTTCCCGCCTCAGCCCCGAGCGCGGCGGCCGCGTCAGCCCCCAGCGCGGCGCCCCGCGTCAGGCCGCCGCGGCGGCCAGCGACGCGATCGCGGAGGTGAAGAACGCGAGGCCGTCGACGCCCGAGCGCATTGCGGCGGGGGTCGACGGGCCGAAACCCGGCTCGACGGCGTGCTCGGGGTGCGGCATGAGGCCGACGACGTTGCCGCCCTCGTTCGTGAGGCCGGCGATGTCGTCCAGCGACCCGTTGGGGTTCACGCCGACATAACGGAACGCGACGAGACCCTCGCCCTCAATCTTCGCCAGGGTCTCCGCCGAGCAGATGTAGCCGCCGTCGGCGTTCTTCAACGGGATCGTGATCTCCTGGCCCACTTCGAACTGCGAGGTCCACGCGGTCGACGCGTTCTCGACGCGCAGCCGCTGATCGCGGCGGATGAACTGCTGGTGCGCGTTGCGGATGAGTCCGCCCGGCAGCAGGTGCGCCTCGACGAGCATCTGGAACCCGTTGCAGATGCCGAGCACGGGCATGCCGCGGTCGGCGGCATCCTTCACCTCGGTCATGATCGGGGCGAGCGCCGCGATGGCGCCCGCGCGCAGGTAGTCGCCGTAGCTGAAGCCGCCGGGTAGCACGAGCGCGTCGACGCCCTCGAGGTCGTGCGAGCCGTGCCACAGGGCGACCGGCTCGGCGCCCGCGAGGCGGATCGCGCGGCGTGCGTCGCCGTCGTCGAGCGACCCCGGAAAGGTGATGACCCCGATGCGGGCGGTCACTCGACGACCTCGATGCCGACGACGTCCTCGATGACGGCGTTCGAGAGGATGTCGCTCGCGATCTCACGGACGGCCGCGAGCGTCGCCTCGTCGGCGGATGCCACGGTCAGCTCGAACCGCTTGCCGATCCGCACGCCGTCGAAGCCTTCGTGCCCGAGACGGGCGAGAGCCCCTGCGACCGCCTTGCCCTGCGGGTCGAGCAGCTCGGCCTTGGGCATGACGTCGACGACGATGGTGGGCATTCGAGCCTCCGGAGAGTCGCGGAAAAGGTGCGTGTCAAGTCTACGGGCGCGGCGCGCGGATGCCGGTCGGTGGCATCATGCAAGAGGGCGGTCGACGACGATTCGCGCCCGAGGAAGGACCACCATGCCGCAGACAGCGAGCCCCCGCGCGTTCGCCCCCGGATTTCTGTTCGGCGCCGCGACGGCGGCGTACCAGATCGAGGGCGCCGCGTTCGAGGACGGCCGCACGGCATCCATCTGGGATGCCTTCAGCCGGGTGCCGGGCGCCGTCATCCACGGCGAGAACGGCGACGTCGCCTGCGATCACTACCACCGCTATCCGGGCGACGTCGCGCTCATGAAGGACCTCGGCCTCGACACCTACCGCTTCTCGGTGTCGTGGTCGCGGGTGCGGCCGGACGGCGGACCGCTGAACCCCAAGGGCCTGGACTTCTACAAGCGCCTCGTCGACGAGCTGCGCGCGAACGACATCCTGCCCTGGCTGACGCTGTACCACTGGGATCTGCCGCAGGCGATCGAGGAGCAGGGCGGCTGGACCGTCCGCTCGACGGCCGAGCGGTTCGTCGAGTACGCGCTGGATGTCCACGACGCCCTCGGCGACCGGGTCGCGAACTGGACGACCCTGAACGAGCCGTGGTGCTCGTCGTTTCTCAGCTACACCGCCGGCATCCATGCGCCCGGAAGGTACAGCGTCACCGACGGCGTGCTCGCGGCGCACCACCTGCTGCTCGGCCACGGCCAGACGGTGCGCGAGTTGCGCGCCCGCGACGCGGACCTCCGCCTCGGGATCACGCTCAACCTGACGGTCGCCGAGCCCGCCGACCCGGCCGCGCCCGCCGACGTCGACGCCGCGCGGCGCATCGACGGGCAGTTCAACCGCTGGTTCCTCGACCCGATCTTCCGCGGGTCGTACCCGACTGACGTCGTCGAGGACATCCGCGGGGTCTGCCCCGAGGCGATCGAGGCGCTGGATGCCGCGGCCCTCCCCGGCGACCTCGACACCATCGCGACGCCGCTGGATGTGCTGGGCGTCAACTACTACCACGGCGAGTTCGTGGGCGGATCGCCCGACCCGAACCCACCGCTTCCCGGCGATGCGCCGACCGATCGCCCGGCGCGCTCGCCGTTCCCCTCGTTCGAGGGCATCCACTGGCACGAGCGGGGTCTGCCGCGCACGAGCATGCACTGGGAGGTCGATCCGGGCGGGCTCACGACCCTGCTCCGGCGCGTCTGGACGGAGTACGCCGAGCCCGCCGGCACCGTGCTGTACGTCACCGAGAACGGCGCCGCCTACGACGACGTGCTCGTGACGGATGCCGGGGGCGACGCGCGCGTCCACGACGCCGAGCGGGTCGCGTTCCTGCGCGGACACCTCGGGGCGATCCTCGATGCGGTGGATGCCGGGGTCGACGTTCGCGGCTACTTCTACTGGTCGCTGCTCGATAACTTCGAGTGGGCGTGGGGGTACGAGAAGCGGTTCGGGATCGTCCGCGTCGACTACGACACCCAGGTGCGCACGCTCAAAGACAGCGCGCTCGAGTACCGCCGCGTGATCGCCGCGCGGGCGCTCGACGCAGGCCCCGCCGCCGCAGCAGGCCCGGCCGCCGACACCGCAACCCCGGCCGGCTCGTGAGCGCCGACCCCCGGCGGCCCGCGGCGACCCTGGAACAGGTCGCGGCGGTCGCCGGGGTGTCGCGGTCGACGGTCTCGCGGGTCGTCAACGGGTCGTCCGCGGTGAGCCCCGAGGCGCTCGACGCGGTGGAGCAGGCGATCGCGGCACTGGACTATGTGCCCAATCGTGCGGCGCGCACGCTCGCTCGCCGAGCGACGATGGCGATCGCCCTCGTCATCCCCGAGGACACGACGCGCTTCTTCGGCGACCCGTTCTTCGCGGCGATCGTCGCCGGAGTCAACGACAGGCTGAGCAGCACCGATTACGTCCTGAACCTCATCATCGCGAGCGACGATCCGCGCGACAAAACGAGCGCGTACGTTCGCAGCGGTGCCCTCGACGGCGCGATCGTCGTCTCGCACCACACGAGCGACCGATTCGTCGACCGCATCGCGGCATCCGTGCCGGTCGTCTTCGGCGGTCGTCCCGCGCGCACGCGCGGCGACGAGTACTACGTCGACGTCGACAACGTCGAGGCGGGCAGGTCGGCCGTCGCGCATCTGGTCGCCCGCGGATGCCGGCGCATCGCGACGGTCACGGGTCCGCTCGGGATGCCCGCGGGCGTCGACCGGGCGACCGGCTATCGAGAGGCGCTCGCCGCCGCGGGGCTCGAGCCGTGGGCGGTGGAGGAGGGCGACTTCAGCGCCGACGGGGGAGCGGCGGCGATGCGGCGGATCCTCGCCTCGAGCGGCGACGCGAGTCGCCCGGATGCCGTCTTCGTCGCGAGCGACCTAATGGCGCGGGGTGCGATGGAGGTTCTCGCTGCCGCCGGCCTGCGCGTGCCGGCGGATGTCGCCGTGATCGGCGTAGATGATTCGGCCGTCGCGACGGCCGCGCAGCCGTACCTGACGACGGTGCGCCAGCCGTCCCGGGCGCAGGGCGAGGCGATGGCGGAGGTCCTGCTGGCCCGTCTCGCGGGGGGAACTCCGCCCTACGCGACGGTGCTCGGCACCGAGCTTGTGGTGCGCGAATCCGCCTAAACCCGTGATTATACCACGAAATCACCGCACGATGCCGCGATATACTGTTTCCTTAAGAGTTGCTAACGTTTTCGGAAAGATGGATGCCGCCGAACGGCCCGCCGAGATCGATCTGCAACCATCAATCTGAACCACTGTCTGTGATCGACGAACCCCCGAGCGTCGAGGCGATGTAAAGGCCACTCCTATGAGCATGACCACTCCCGCGCGCGCGCCTCCGTCGAAACCTCGCGTCGTTGACCGCGGCGACCCTGATCGCGGTCGGTCTCGTGTCGGTTCCGGTCGCCGCGCAAGCGGCAGGCCCGGCGATCGCGCAGGGCGTCGTGCGAGCCGACTCGAACGCGAACGGAGTCCGCGATACCTCGACCGCGCCGGGACGCGACGACAAGGGGATCGCGGGCGCGATCGTCGAGCTGGTGTGCTCGGTGGATGGCGTCGTCCTCGGACAGGCGACCACGAACGCCGCCGGCGCCTACGAACTCGGCGAGGCCGACCTCACGACGCCGCCGACCGACTGCGTGGGAACGGTCAGCCTCCGCATCCGCACGACGACGTTCCTGTCGTCGATCTACACCGCCGAGGCAGCCAGTGCCGACAACGACTTCGCGCGCGGCGGGCAGAGCTCGGTCGCGACGACGACGCCGTTCGTCGCGGTTCCCGGTACGCCGCTGACCCGCAACGCGCTGCTCGCGCCGGCGTGGGTGGCGAACCTCGCACTGGCCAACGACCCGAACGGATGGGACGGAAAGGCCGTCTCAACCGGCTCCGCACCGTTCGACGCCAACGACACCGAGCCCGGCAACGACAGCGGCGTGAACAACGGCGTCGTTCGCTCGGGTGACACCGTGACGTACTCGTACTCGGCGACCTTCTCGAGCCCCGACCCGCTGGGCGACGCGGCGTCGTCGGCGATCCTCGAGCAGACCATCCAGCTCGGCGCGGGCGCGGTCGCGAACTTCGCGCGCATCCCCGCCGCGTGCGTGGGCACGAACCCGGCCAGCTCCATCACCGCGCTGCCCTCGGGCACGGTCATCCAGGGGTCGACCGTGCCGCCCGCCGGCACGACCTCGATCGTGCTGCGCTGTAACCTCGGCGAGATCGGCGAGGAGCGCTCGGCGCTGCTGCCGTCCACCGCGGTGTGGGTCTCGTCGACGTCGGCGAACGACTCGACGTTCTCGACCACCGCGCGCACCTACGGTGTCGACGCGAACGGCGTGACGACCATCCGTCCGAGCACCGAGGTCGAGAACGGCCCGATCCGCATCACGAGCGAACCCCGCTACGACCTGCGCAAGGGCAGCTGGTTCATCTCGAGCCTCACCTCCGACACCATCAACGGCGTCGTGACGACCGGCTACAACTTCTACTACCACGTCGGTATCACCACCGATCGCAAGGCCGGCGTGGAGGCGTTCACGCAGCCGCTCACGATGTCCGAGGATTTCTTCGCGCAGTACTGGGTTGCAGGTTCGGACGGCCCCGTCGGCTCGACCGTGCCCAACCTCAAGTGGTACCTGCGCGAGTGCATCCCGACTCCCGGCACGAGCGGCGCGGGCAACGTCGTCGCCGGCAAGATCGGCAACGGCGCCGCAGCGGAGGCCTCGGCGACGAACTCGGGCACCTGCACCCCGACGCGCGACGTTGCGGGCGACACGGCGCCCGTACCGCCTGCGCATCTTCGTCCCCGCCAGCGAGGTCGACGGTGCCGTCGGTGCCGACGCCGACGGCGCGGGTTCGCTCAACTTCTCGAACCTGGTCGGCGACTTCGACCCGACCGGCGTCAGCGGCGCGAGCAACTACGGCAGCGGCTTCGAGCCCGGCTACTGCGCCGACGGCACCCCCTCGTCGACGACGGGCACCCCGACGCTCAACTGCAACACGATGGAAGACAACTCCCGCTCGAACAACGTCGTCGGACCCAACGGAGTCACCATCAGCCCCGGCAGCTGGTCGAAGTACAACTTCGACCTGCCGACGGGCTGGGTGCACAGCGAGAAGCTGCTGCCGGGAGCGGCGGCCAGCCACGACGGCGCGGCGACGCTCCAGCCGGGCCAGTTCGGGGCCAGCGATATCCGCATCGGCAACGGCGGCATCAACCCGATGACCGGCATCCAGATGTGCGACATCTTCGACAACACGACGATGAAGCTCTCCACCCTCGACAAGGTTGTGGACAACGCGGCCTCCTTCACCGGCGCGTACGACCTGAGCACTCGGCACGCGTACGTGCTGTTGCAGGCGCCGGGCGAGCCGAACGCGAACAACAACGCGGCCGGTCGCGCTGCGAACCTCGCCTACCAGGACAACTGGGAGATCCAGTACGCGCACTTCGATTTCGGCGCGGACAACGTCATCGGCGGCGGCTTCAACGCCACGTACAACCGCTACGACGGCACCTGGACCAACCAGCGCAGCGCCAGCTGCGCCGACGGTGCCGCGGAGAACAAGACCGGCTGGGTCACCTCGGTCGCCGCCGCGGGTGGCATCGATCAGATCAACGCCGTGCGCGTGGTCGCCAAGAACGGCTATGGCCTTCCGTCCGCCGGGTACGCGTTCCTGAAGGTCGCGTACGAGCAGCGTGACACCTTCAACGGCGGCCCGAACGCCGGTCAGAAGATCCCCGCCGGTACCGTCGCGGCGAACTTCGCCCGCGTGCGCTCCGACTCCTACGCTCCCACCTGGACCGGCCGCGGCTACGTGCCGATGTCGGCGACCGGTGAGAGCGGGAACACCGACGGTGACCGCTGGACGGTCACGCGCGCGGCGATGAGCCTGACGAAGGAGTCCGTGACGGTCGACGGCGTCGGCACCGGCGCTGCGACGGTCGGCAACACCGGCGCGGCACTCGCGGGTGGAAAGGTGGTCTGGAAGGTCAACTCGTCGCTGACCGCGGACTCGCAGTCGCCCGCACCCGTCAACAACGTGGTGATCACCGACACGCTGCCGCGGTACGCGGTCTACAACGAGGCGTGCACCGCGGGCCTGACGGGCGGCACTCCCGCCTCGTCGTACACGGTCAACGGCGACGGCACCACGACCCTCGTCTGGAACCTCGGCACGCTCACCCCGAACCAGCCGATCGCTCCGCGGATCATCTGCACCGACACGGATGCCTTGGCGCCCAATGGCACGTCGCTCACCAACGTCGCGGTCATCACATCGCCCGAGGTGACGCCGGTGGCGGCGCACCGCGACGACCACACGGTCATCCTGGAGCAGACCGGTGAGCTGCGCGTGCGGAAGGATGTCGACGCGACGCTCGATCTCGCCGACGACCCCCAGGTCTACTCGCTCCGTCTCAAGAACTTCAGCTCGACCCTTGCGGTGCAGCGTCCGACGGTGATCGACGTGCTCGCGAACGTCGGTGACGGCACGAGCGCCGGGGGCGTCGTGCGTGACCCGGCATCCGACTTCGCCGGGACGAGCGGACTCACGGGGCCCGTGACGGCGTTCGACTGGAGTGGGACGCAGGCCGTGGGCGGAACCGTGCTCTACACGACGATTCCGACCGCGAGCATTCCGCAGAACATCGACGCCGACACCAACCCGGCGATCTGGCAGACCCAGGCGCAGGTCAGCGCGAACTGGGGTGCTGTCACGGGCTTCAAGTTCATCGCGTCGGGCCCGCTCGCGATCGCGTCGAACGTCAACGCGTCGGGCATCGTGCTGAAGTACACCACCACGCAGCTCGGCAACGACCCGGGAGACCTGTACTCCAACCGGTTCACCGCGTTCAGCGACACGTTCATGAACGGCGCGGCGCACCAGCTGCTGACCTCGAACCAGACGGTCGTGCGCGTGGTCGGCTTCAGCCTCGGCGACTTCATCTTCACCGACGAGAACGCTGACGGGCGCTACACGGCGGGCACCGACACCCCCGCACCCGCGGGCGTCACGGTGCAGGTGTTCCGCTCGGGCGGCGCGACGCCGGTCGCCACCGTGACGACGAACGACGCGGGACGCTGGGTGGTCAACGACCTGCCGCGCGGCGACTACTACGTCATGATCCCGGCATCGCAGTTCGCCGCGGGCGGCCCGCTCGCGGGGCGCGTGGCGAGCACGGTGAACTCCGTGAGTGACCCGAACACGGACCAGAACGAGAACGTCGACCATCACGCGATCGCGAATGCCGGCGGCATCCGCTCGGCCGGTCTCGTGAACCTCGACGCGACGGTGGCCGGGGCCGACATCACCGGGCAGGAGCCCCTCGGCGACAACGTCGCCGGTCTGCGACTGAGCCCCGGGACGACGGATGCCTTCACGAACCTCACGCTCGACCTCGCGCTGCAGCGCGTGCCGGGATACACCCGGACGAAGACGGCGGCGCCGGCATCCGGCTCGACGGTTCTTCCGGGCGACTCCATCACGTACACGGTGACGGGCAGCAACACCGGCACGGCGCCGCTGGAGGTGACGGTGACCGATGACTGGAGTGAGGTCGTCGCGCACTCCGCGGGTGGCACCATCACGAACAACAGCCTGATCGCCGAAGAGCTCGATTCTGCCGGAGCGGTCACCGCAGACGTCTCGTCGGGCCTCGTTCGGACGCTGGACGACGTCACCTGGACGGGCACTCTCGTCGATGGCCACAGCGTCCGCATCCGTTACGCGGTCGTGGTCGCGGTGGGCACCGAGGGCGAGATCCTCGAGAACGTCGTGAACTCGACGGCCACGCCCGACCCGTCGATCGGCACGCCGATCACCCCCGCCGAGGTCACGGTTGTGCACCCGGTTGCCGGGTACACGTTCGCGAAGACGGCATCCCCGGTCACGGGCACCGAGGTGCTCGCGGGCGGCTCGGTCACCTTCACCCTCACGGGCACCAACACCGGCGCGAGCGCGCTCAACACGGTCGTGATCACCGACTCGCTGGCCGACGTGCTCGATGACGCCACGGTGGGCTCGCTCGCCGCACGGATCATCGGACCGGGCGCGCCGTCGACGGCGCCCGCGCCGACCCTGACGGGCACGACCCTCACCTGGAGCGGCAGCCTCGCCGCAGGCCAGAGCGTCGAGGTCACGTATGTCGCGACGGTTCTGGCGGGAGCGGCGCTGGATGCGTCGACGCTCGTCAACACGGCCACCTCGTCGGCGATCGTTCCCGGCGGGCGCGTGCTGACCGGCGAGGGCGGGACCTCCCACCCCGTGCCCGGCTACACCTTCACGAAGACGAGCGACCCGGCATCCGGCCGCGCGGTGCAGGGCGGCCAGACGATCAACTACACCCTCACCGGCACGAACACGGGCGCGACGGCTCTGCCGACGGTCGAGGTGACCGACGACCTGGCCGACGTGCTCGCGCACGCCGAGCTGGTCGCGGGCAGCCTGACGGCGACGGTCAGCGGGGTGCCCGCAGCGACCGCGCCCACGCTGACCGACACCACCATCACGTGGACCGGCGCCCTGGCTGTCGGGCAGCGGGTCGTGATCACGTATTCGGTGACCGTCGACGCGGATGCCACGGGATCCGTCCTGCACAACGTCGCCGAGTCGACCGCGACGACGACGGGCGGAAATACCCTCACGCCACCGCCGGTCGAGACGTTCCATCCGACGACGGGCTTCACCCTGTCGAAGGCAGCGTCGAAGGTCAGCGGTCAGGCCGTCGTCGCCGGTGAGCGGCTGACGTACACGCTCGTCGGGACGAACGCGGGGGCCAGCACGCTCAACCCGGTCGTCGTCACGGACGATCTGTCGGGCGTCACCCCGTACGCCGATCTCGACGCGACGAGCGTGACGGCGACCATCGACGGCGCCCCGGCGACCGTCCCGGTCGTCGCCGGTGACACCCTCACGTGGACGGGCGTGCTCGCGGCCGGAGAGGTCGTGACGATCACGTACACCGTGGTCGTGCGCACCGGCGTGGCATCCGCCGACTCGGTGCTCATCAACCGGGCATCCGCCAGCGCCACGCCGCCGGACGGGCTGCCGCCGATCACAACGCCTCCCGTGTCGCTGCGCCACCCGATCGCCGCGTTCGCGCTGGCCAAGACCTCGAACCCGGGTTCGGGCGCGACGGTCAACTCGGGTGACATCATCCGCTACACGATCACGGGAACGAACCTCGGCGCGGCCATGCTCGACCCGATCAAGATCGTGGACGAGATCGGCAAGGTCCTGCAGAGCTCGACGCTCGACGGCCCGCAGGTCGCGGTCGTCACCCACGCCAACTCGACGACCGACACGACCAACCTGCTGGTCGTGAACGGCCAGCTCGTCTGGGAGGGCCCGCTCTCTCCGGGTGAGAAGGTCGAGATCACCTACGCGGTGAAGGTCGGTGTCGTCAACAGCGCGACGACTCTCGACAACTCGGTCAGCGCCACGTGGCCGGAGGGCGCCGTGCTCTCGTCGACCGCCGCGCGCACGCTGCACCCGATCACGGTGACGCCGCTCGCCGCGGCGATGCCGAACACGGGTGGTGTGCTGCCGGTCTGGCTCATCTGGGTCGGCGGTGGGCTGCTGCTCAGCGGTCTGGTGCTGCTGATCGCACGTCGCCGCCTCACCCGCGACTGATTGCGCTCCCGGGCATCCCGCCTCGCCTCCGTGCGACCGGGATGCCCGGGGTGTCAGCACGCGGCGGCGGTGATCGCGTTGTTCCAGGGGTCGGCGAAACTCACGGTGCGACCGTCATCCTTCGTCTGGATGTCGTGATGGCGCAGGCGCTCGCCGAGGGCGCCGAGGGAATCGGCATCCGGCAACGCGAGGTCGACGCGGCCGAGCCCGAGCGCGGGCATCCGCGGCCCGGCGCCTCGCGAGTTCCACACGTTCATCGCCATGTGGTGGTGGTAGCGGCCGGCGCTGACGAACAGCGCTGATCCGGGGATCGCGACGGTCGTGTCGAACCCGAGCGCGTCGACGTAGAACGCGCGCGCCGTGTCGACGTCGCCTACCGAGAGGTGCACGTGCCCGATGCGCGCGGCATCCGTCGCGGTCGCTCCGCTTGCCGCCGCCTCGGTCAGGTGCTCGCCGAGGAACGCGTTCGGATCGAGATAGAGCGTCGCCATCTCGACCTGACCGTGGGTCCACGACCACTCCGAGCGGTCGCGATCCCAGTACAGCTCGATGCCGTTGCCCTCCGGGTCGGTGAGGTAGAACGCCTGGCTCACGAGGTGGTCGGCGCTGCCGGTGAACGTCTGGGGCGCGTGCCGCGCGACGGAGTACAGGGCAGCGGCGAGCGCCGCCTGCGACTCGAAGAGGATCGCGGTGTGGAAGAGCCCGGCCGACCCGGGCGCGGCGTGCCGGAGCGTCGGCTCGTGGCGGAGGATGACGAGCGGCGTGCCCGCCCGTCCGAGCGTTGTGGTGTCGCCCACGGCATCCAGCACCTGCAACGTGATGACGTCGCGATAGAACGCGGTCTGCGCGTCGAGGTCGCCGACGAGGAGCGTCACTGCGCCCATCGAGGTGGCCGCCGCGAGGCGGTCGGATGCCGGCGCAGTTTCATTCACGTGGATGTACAACGCCCCGACTCGGCCCGCATTCCCGCCGGTCCGTGGTCCGCGGAGCGCGCGCCGAGAAACCACGTCAGCGGCCGAGAAACCATGTGCGCCCTGAGAAACCCGCGGTGCCGTGGTTTCTCGGGCAGCAGATGGTTTCTCACGGATGCCGGGGCCGCGCCGCGGGGCGCCGGGGCGGCGCCGCGGCTACGCGCGGAGCTTGTCGAGCAGCTCGCGGTACTTCGCGGCGGTGCGCTCGACGATCTCGGCGGGGAGCTCCGGGGGAGTGCCCGTGCCATCCCAGTGCTCCGCCAGCCAGTTGCGCACGATCTGCTTGTCGAAGCTCGCCATGCGCTCGGCGGGCGATCCCCACGAGCTCCACGCGGCGGCATCCCAGTACCGAGACGAGTCGCTCGTGAGGACCTCGTCGGCGAGAGTGAGGGCGCCGGCGGCATCCACACCGAACTCGAACTTCGTGTCGGCGAGGATCAGCCCGTGCTGCTCCGCCGTCGCGGCGGCGCGGCGGTAGATCTCGAGCGACGTGTCGCGCAGCTGAGCCGCGCGCGCGGCACCGACGAGTTCCTCCGCCTGCGCGAACGAGATGTTCTCGTCGTGCTCGCCCATCGGCGCCTTGTACGCGGGCGTGAAGATGGGCTCGGGCAGGCGGTCGCCGTCGGTGAGACCTTCCGGCAGCGGGATGCCGCAGACCGTCCCCTCGGTGCGGTACTCCTTCCACCCGGAGCCGGTCAGGTAGCCGCGCACGACGCACTCGATCGGCAGCATCTCGAGCGAGCGCACGATCATCGCGCGCCCCTCGACGGGGGCGGGCACCTGCGCGCCCGCGACGAGGTGGTTGGGGATCGGCCGGCCGCCGTCGCCGCCGGCGAGGCGGTCGAACCACCACAGGCTCAGCGTCGTCAGGAGGGTGCCCTTGCCCGGGATGCCGGGGCTCAGCACGTGATCGAACGCGCTGACCCGGTCGCTCGCGACGACGAGCATCGTGCCGCCCGCGGCGGCGTCGCCGTCGGGCCGGTACAGGTCGCGCACCTTGCCCGAGTACACGTGGGTCCAGCCGGGCAGGTCGAGGATGTCGCTCACCCGTCCATTATCGCGGCGTGATCGCGTCGACGAAGGTGTACGCCTCGTCGACGACCGCGGGCCAGAGGTCCACGGCATCCGCGCCGACGAAGACCCACTCGCGCATCGCGCGCTCGCGCATGACCATCCGCTCGGCGCGTCCCGTCGCCTCGAGCTCGCTCACCCGCGCCTCGGGCAGCTTCGCGATGAGCGCACCGCGCCACCCCATGAACGCGAACACCTTGCCGCGGATGCGCAGCCCCTCGCTGCCGAACATCGGGCCGATGTCGACCCCGGGCCTCACGAGGTACTCGGCGCTGATGTCGTCGAACACGGCGCGCCCGGAATCGCTCATGGTCCGAGGCTAGACCGCGACCCGGCATCCGTGATTAGTCCACATGGACTAATCGATGTGGAGCAATCATGAAGGATGACGTCTCGTGCCTCACGCCCCTGGGCGTCATGGTGCTCGCGCTGCTGCGCGAAGACGACATGCACCCCTACGAGATGATCCGGCTCATGCGCCAGCGCCACGACGACCGGATCGTCCCGATCACGAACGGCACGGTGTACCACACCGTCTCGCGCCTGCAGAAGTGGGGTCTGCTCGCCGAGGTCGGCGTCGACCGTGACGGCAATCGGCCGGAGCGGACGACCTACACGCTGACGGATGCCGGCGACGCGGCCGTCGTCTCGTGGGTGCGCCGGGAGCTTCCCGCCATCGACCGGCCGGCGGAGTTCCGCGTCGCGCTCGCCGAAGCCCACAACCTGTCGCGAGAAGAGAGCCTCGCCCTGCTGCACGCCCGCCTGGTCGCCCTCGAGAGCGACCTGGAGGTCTACCGCGTCGGCCGCGAGAAGGCGGTCGCCGGCGGAACCCTCGGACAGTACCTCGTCGAGGTCGACCGGCAGTATGAGCTGCTGCGGGCCGATCGCGACTGGCTCGCCGAGTTCGTGACTCGGCTCGCTCACCCCGACTTCGTGTGGGGAGCACACGAGAAGACCGACCGTTACCTGGCTCAGAGAGAGGCCGCACGGCAATGACCGAACAATCCACCACCCCGCCCGTGACGACGGGCGCGCCCGCGACGCCCGCGGGGCGCAGCCCCTGGCCGGCCCCCGCCGGGCGCAGCCCCTGGCCTGCACTCTGGGCGCTCGTCATCGGGTTCTTCATGATCCTCGTCGACACGACGATCGTCTCGGTCGCGAACCCCGCGATCAAGGCGGCGCTCGACCCCGACACGAACAACCTCGACAACGTCGTGTGGGTCACCTCGGCGTACCTGCTCGCGTACGCCGTGCCGCTGCTGATCACCGGACGCCTCGGCGACCGCTTCGGCCCCAAGCGCGTCTACCTCGTGGGGCTCGCGATCTTCACCCTGGCATCCCTCGGCTGCGGACTGTCGTCCACGCTCGAGATGCTCATCGTGTTCCGTGCGCTGCAGGGCCTCGGGGCATCCCTCATGACGCCGCAGACGATGGCCGTCATCACGCGGACGTTCCCGCCGCAGCAGCGTGGCGCCGCGATGGGGCTGTGGGGCGCGACCTCCGGCGTCGCGATGCTCGTCGGCCCGCTCGCCGGCGGCCTTCTCGTCGACGGCTTCGGGTGGGAGTGGATCTTCTTCGTCAACCTGCCCGTCGGCATCGTCGGTTTCATCCTCGCGGCGCGGCTCGTGCCGAACCTCGAGACGCACGAGCACCGCTTCGACATCCTCGGGGTGTTCCTGAGCGCCGTCGCGCTGTTCCTCATCGTCTTCGGACTGCAGGAGGGCGAGCACTACGACTGGGCGCCGTGGGTCTGGGCGATGATCGTCGGCGGCATCCTCGTCATGTGCGTGTTCATCTGGCAGCAGGCGAAGACGAAGAGCGAGCCGCTCGTGCCGCTCGGGCTCTTCCGCGACCGGAACTTCTCGGTCGCCAACATCGGCATCGCGACGGTCGGCTTCACCGTCACCGCCATGTCGCTGCCGATGATGTTCTTCTACCAGCTGGCCCGCGGGCTGACTCCTACCGAGGCGGCGCTGTTGATGATCCCGCTGGCGGTGCTCGCCGGTGTGCTCTCTCCGCTGGCCGGCCGCATCCTCGACCGCGTCGACCCGCGGGTGCTGCTCGTGCCGGGGCTGCTCCTCACGGCGATCTCGCTGTTCTGGTACGCGTCGCTCATGAACCCCGAAACCGAAATCTGGATGTTCCTGCTGCCGTCGGCGCTCATGGGCATCGGACAGTCCGGCATGTGGGGGCCGCTCGCGACCACCGCGACGCGCAACCTGCAGCCGCGCCAGGCGGGCGCGGGGTCGGGCATCTACAACACGACCCGCACGATCGGGTCGGTACTCGGCTCCGCCGCGATCGCCGCGTTCATGCAGAACCGCCTCGAGGCGAACCTGCCGGGGGCGTCCTCCGGCGGCGGAGACTTCGGGACGGGTCAGTTGCCCGACTTCGTCGTGGCCGGGTTCTCGGATGCCATGGCGCAGACGCTGCTCATGCCCGCGTTCGTGCTGCTCATCGGCGTGGTTGCAGTGCTGTTCATGCAGCGCCCCGCCCACCTCGGCGAGCGCTGACCCCCGGCATCCGCCCTTCGACCTCACCGACTTCGCGCCGTCGGGCTCCACTTCGCTGTGCGGGCGCTAGTTCGCTGCGCGGGCCTCGCAGTCGGGCGCTACTTCGCTGCGCGGGCGCTACTTCGCTGCGCACGCCTCGCAGTCGGGCGCTAGTTCGCCGCGCGGGCGCTACAGATCTGTGGCGCCCGCGCAGGAAGGTGGCGCCCGCGATGTCGGTCGTCGGCGGGGACGACCCGCGGGCAGATCCGGCGGCGCGGGATCCGGCGGGGCGGATCCGGCGGCGGGTTACTCGGCGACGCGGGCGGCGATGTCGCGGCGGAAGTGCGAGCCCTCGAGGGTGATCTCGGCGAGGGCGGTGTAGGCGCGTTCGCGCGCCTGCGCGAACGTGTCGCCCGTCGCGACGACGTTGAGCACGCGGCCTCCCGTGGCGATGAGGTTTCCGCCGGGGGCGTCCGGGCCGGCGGTCGCCGCGTGTGCGAGGTGGACTCCCGTGACGGATGCCGCGGCATCCAGCCCCTCGATCGGCCGCCCCGTGACCGGCGCTTCCGGGTATCCCTCGCTCGCGAGGACGACCGTCACGGCCGCGGTGTCGGCGAAGGTGGGGTCGGGCTCGTCCTCGAGGTGGCCGGATGCCGCCGACATCAGGAGCCGCGACAGGGGGCTCGTCAGGCGGGCGAGCACGACCTGCGTCTCAGGGTCGCCGAAGCGCGCGTTGAACTCGATGACCTTGATGCCCTGATCGGTGAGGATGAGGCCGGCATAGAGCAGGCCGACGAAAGGGGTGCCCTCGGCATCCAACTGCCGGATGACCGGCTCGGCGACCGTGCGGGTGACCTCCGCGACGAACGCGGCCTCGCTGCCGAACCGCTCGGCGAGCCACGGCAACGGTGAATAGGCGCCCATGCCGCCCGTGTTGGGACCGGCGTCGCCGTCGTAGGCGCGCTTGAAGTCCTGAGCGGGGCTCAACGCGCGCACGGTGTCGCCGTCGCTGACGCAGAAGAGCGAGACCTCGGGGCCGGAGAGGAACTCCTCGACGAGGATCGGACCCGTCGGCAGGTAGGTGTCGGCGTGGGCGAGCGCGGCGGCGCGGTCGTCGGTCACGACGACGCCCTTGCCGGCCGCCAGGCCGTCGGCCTTCACGACGTAGGTGGGGCCGTACTCATCGAGCGCCGCCTCGACCTCGGCGCGGGTCGTCGCGCGGGTCGCGCGGCCGGTGGGGACGCCCGCGGCATCCATGATCCGCTTCGCGAACGCCTTCGATCCCTCGAGCTGGGCGGCGGCGCGGCCCGGGCCGAAGACCGGGATACCGCGCCCCCGCAGCGCGTCGGCGACGCCCGAGACGAGCGGCGCCTCGGGGCCGATGATCACGAGGTCGATGTGCTCGGCGTTGGCGTACGAGGTGACGGCCGCGGGGCTGTTCGGGTCGAGCTCCGAGACGAGCGTCGCATCGGCCGCGATGCCGGCGTTGCCCGGCGCGGCGAACAACTCGTGGCCGCCCTCACCCGTCGCCTCGGACTTCAGGGCGAGCAGGATGGCGTGCTCGCGGGCACCGGAACCGAGGACGAGGATGCGCACCCGCCCAGCCTACCCAGCCGCCGTCACCGGCCTCGTGTGTACCGTTTGCAGGATCACCGGGGTCTGCCGGGCGCTCCTCGGGGCAGAATCCGCGGAATCACGCGGCGCGGGCGCGCGGGCCGTGTGGTCTGATCCTGCAAACGGTACAGCGCGCGTCGCGGCGGGTAGCCGGGCCGGGCCGGGTCTGGCGGCGGCGCGTGGGGGCGCGGGGCGGTGAGGCGGCGGGGAGGCGGCGGCGGGGCGGCGGCGCGCGGCGGCGGGTAGCGGGGCAGGGCGCGGGGGCAAGCACGGCGGCGGCGCATAACTCAGGCAGAAAGCCCCGTGGGGGCGGCAAATGGCCGTGCGAGGTGCGGTTTTGCCTGAGTTATGCGCCGGGCGCAGGGGCTACCGTGGAGTCATGGCCCGCCGGATCACCACCGAAGACGGCCGCGCGGCCCTCGCCGCTGTCGCCGCGGTCACGGAGACCGCCCATCCGCAGGTGCCGCCCACCGCGCATTCGGCCGCCCCGAGCCCGCATTCGGAGGCCGCTGACGCGCATTCGGCCGCCTCCACCGCGCATTCGGCCGCAGCCGCCCCGCATTCGACGCCCTCGGGCGCGAGCCGGGCCGACCTTGCCACAGCCGTCCGCTACCTGCTGCAGCTGCTGGTGGAGAAGGCCCCGGGCAACACCGTCGAGGTGCGGGTGCCGCCGTTCGGCGCCGTGCAGGTGCTCGAAGGCCCCCGACACACCCGCGGCACCCCGCCGAACGTCGTCGAGATGGATGCCGCCACCTGGATCGCCCTCGCGACCGGCGAGGAGGCGTGGCCGGATGCCGTGGCCGCCGGCCGCATCGCCGCGTCCGGCACGCGCGCCGACCTGTCGGCCCTGCTGCCCCTACGGCCCTGACCCCCTCCGGCCCTGACACTTCAGGGCGGGCGGTGTCCCGCGTCCGCGCCGGGTGGGAGAATAGAAGGATGACCGAGCCCGCTGGCGACCGCACGGAGTCTGCCGCCGCGCGCGGCGCGCACGAGTCCGTCGCGCGCACGACGGCGCAGACCGAGACCGCGCGCGTGCGGCGGAGCCCCCGTTACGGCGTCTTCTTCGTGCTGGGCGCCGGCGTCGGCATCCTGGCGGCGCTCATCCTGACGTTCGTCTTCGACGGCACGGCCGAGAAGAGCCCGACGACGCAGGTGCTCTACTCGACGTCGCAGGTGTTCGGGTTCCTGTGTCTCGTCTTCATCCCCGTCGGGATGGCCCTCGGCGGTGTCGTCGCGCTCATCTTCGACCGCTCGTTCGCGCGCCGCACGCATGAGGTGCGGATCGAACACGAGCACGTCGAAATCGCGCACCCCGACGACGAGTGACCCCGCGCCCTGGCGGCGGCGCGTCGGTTGCCAGTTGGCGCGGGAATGGATGCCGGGTTCTCGCGCGAAGTGGCAACTGAGCCCTCGCGCACCCGCGCGTCAGGCGATGTCGGCGATGACGGGGCCGATGGCCGCGTCGAAGGCGGCGACGTCGCCGCGCAGGCCGTCGGTCACCGCGACGGTCAGGGCTCCGATCCACCACACGCCGCGCTGGGTCAGCGGCAGCACCTGCACGTTCAGCTCGAATGGATGCGCCCGCCGCCCGCTGGCCCGCTCGTGCTGCGCGATCGCACTCGCGTACGCGCGATACGACGCGCCCGTGCCGAGGCTCGCGCGGTAGCGCTCGTGGGCGCCGCGGGCGTAGGCGACGGCATCCGGCCCGTGCGGCAGGATCGCGTCGTGTAGCGCCTCGAAGCCCTCGTTCGGCAGCGCCACGAGCATGTCGAACCCGTCGACCAGCTCGAGCGGCACGGGCGACGGATGCGCCTGCGGCTCGACCGTCATGTCCCAGTGCGCGCGCCACTGCACTTCCAGCCCAGGGCCTGGACCCTCGGATGCCGAGGTGGGCGCCCCGCGCAGGTGCGGCAGCTCTTCGGGATACCGGATGCCGAGTACCTGCCGCAGGTACAGCGCGACGAGCACGGGTAGCCCCGCGTCTTCGCGCACGACCCACTCCGGCGCATCCGTTGCCATGCGGCCCATCCTAGGGAACCCCGCGCCGACCGCCAGGGGGAACCCCGCGCCCACCGCCAGGGGGAACCCCGCGCCCACCGGCAGGGGGAACCCCGCGACGACCCCCCAGCCCGGCCCGGTAGGCTGTCCTGGTGGCACAAGCCCCACAGAACCCCTACACCGAAGCCGGCGTCGACACCGCGGCAGGAGACCTTGCCGTCGAGTTGATGAAGTCGGCCGTCCGGCGCACCCACGGGCCCGAGGTCCTCGGCGGCGTGGGCGGGTTCGCGGGCCTCTACGACGCGAGCGCGTTGCGCGCGTACGCGAAGCCGCTACTGGCGACCTCCACCGACGGCGTCGGCACGAAGGTCGCGATCGCGCAGGCGATCGACAAGCACGACACGATCGGCCAGGACCTCGTCGGCATGGTCGTCGACGACATCGTCGTGGTCGGCGCGCGCCCGCTGTTCATGACCGACTACATCGCGTGCGGCAAGGTCTTTCCCGAGCGGATCGCCGACATCGTGCGCGGCATCGCCCTCGGCTGCGAGCAGACCGGCACGGCGCTCGTCGGCGGCGAGACGGCCGAGCATCCGGGGCTTCTGGGCCCGAACGACTACGACGTCGCGGGAGCGGCGACGGGCGTCGTCGAGGCGAGCCAGGTGCTCGGCGCCGACCGCGTCCGCGACGGCGACGTCGTGCTCGCCCTGGCATCCAGCGGCCTGCACTCGAACGGGTTCTCGCTCGTGCGTCACATCGTCGCCGGGCGCGGCGTGACCTATGGCGCGGATGCCGCGGAGTTCGGCCGCACGTGGGGCGAGGAGCTGCTCGAGCCGACGCGCCTGTACACACTGCCGTTGCTGCGCCTGCTGGCACAGTTCCCGGCGGAATCCACGACGGGCGAGGGCCGCGGCATCCGCTCGCTCAGCCACGTCACCGGCGGGGGGATCGCGGCGAACCTCGCGCGCGTGCTGCCGGTCGGCAGCTGGGTCGAGATCGATCGCTCGACGTGGTCGCCGCCGCCCGTGTTCCGGGTGCTCGCCGACCTCGGCGGCCTGACGCTCGAGCAGACCGAGGGCACGTGGAACCTCGGCATCGGCTTCCTCGCGGTGGTGTCGGCGAGCCAGGCGGATGCCGCGGCATCCGCAGTGAGTGCCGAAGGCATCGCGACGTGGCAGGTCGGGGTCGTGCGCACCGGGGCTCGCCCGGACGGAGATTTCGAGCAGGGCGCCAAGGGCGTCGACGGAGGCGCCGTGCGCCTCGTCGGCGCGTACGCGGAAACGGACTGAGCAACACCACATGTGCGGAATCGTCGGGGTCGTCGGGCAGGCGAACGTCAACCAGGAGATCTACGACTCCCTGCTGCTGCTGCAGCATCGCGGTCAGGATTCGACGGGCATCGCGACGGCGGAGCCGGGCGGGGTCTTCCACATCTTCAAGGCGAAGGGGCAGGTGCGCGAGGCGGTGCGCACGCGCGACATGCGCTCGCTCCTGGGCACGATCGGGCTCGGGCACGTCCGCTACGCGACCAAGGGCACCGCGTCCAGCGAAGAGGAGGCACAGCCGTTCTACGTGAACGCGCCGTACGGCATCGTGCTCGTGCACAACGGCAACCTCACCAACACGCGCGAGCTCACCGAGGAGCTCTTCCGCAAGGATCGCCGGCACCTCAACACGAGCTCCGACACCGAGTTGCTGGTCAACGTGCTCGCGAACGAGCTGCAGGCATCCATCTCGGGCCTCGAGCTCGACCCCGCGCAGATCTTCCAGGCCGTCTCGCGCGTGCACGAGCGGGTCGAGGGTTCGTACGCGACGATTGCGCTGATCGCCGGATACGGGTTGCTCGCGTTCCGCGACCCCTTCGGCATCCGCCCTCTCATCCTCGGCACGCGTCGTGGCGAGGGCGGGCATTACGAGTGGGTCGTGACCTCCGAGTCTCTCGTGCTCGAAAACGGCGGCTTCGAGGTCGTGCGCGACGTCGAGCCGGGCGAGGCGGTGTTCATCGACCTCGACGGAATGCTTCACACGCAGCAGTGCGCGACCGACCCGAAGCTCGTGCCGTGCTCGTTCGAGTACGTCTATCTCGCGCGGCCCGACTCGGTCATGAACGGCATCTCGGTCTACGAGGCGCGGCTGCGCATGGGCGAGCGGCTCGCCGACACGATCGCGAAGTACACGCCCGCGGGCGCGATCGACGTCGTCATGCCGATCCCCGATTCGTCGCGGCCCGCCGCGATGCAGGTCGCACGCAAGCTCGGCCTCGAGTACCGCGAAGGTTTCTACAAGAACCGCTACGTCGGCCGGACGTTCATCATGCCCGGCCAGGCCGTGCGCAAGAAGAGCGTGCGCCAGAAGCTCAACGCGATGTCGAGCGAGTTCAAGGGCAAGAACGTGCTGCTGATCGACGATTCGATCGTGCGCGGGACGACCTCGAAGGAGATCATCCAGATGGCGCGGGATGCCGGCGCCAAGAGCGTCACGTTCGCGTCGGCGGCGCCGCCCGTGCGCTACCCGCACGTCTACGGCATCAACATGCCCTCGCGGCACGAGCTCGTCGCGCACGGGCGCACGATCCCCGAGATTGCCGAAGAGCTCGGCGCCGACTACATGGTCTACCAGGAGATCGACGACCTGAAGGCAGCGATCCTCGAGGGCGCGCCGGATGTCGAGGATCTCGACATGAGCTGCTTCGACGGCCGCTACATCACCGGCACCGTCACCGAGGAGTACCTCGCCTGGGTCGAGGGCACCCAGCCGAGTTGACCTCGCCGGAGCTGAGCGAGTCGGGGCGTCAGCCGCTCTGGCGCGGCCGGGCGCTCGCCTTCGCGGGCATCGTGCTGGTCGCGTTCTCGCTGCGGTCGGCGGTCGCGTCGCTCTCGCCGATCCTCGCCGAGGTCGAGGCCGACTTCGTCGTGCCGACGGGGGTCGTCGGACTCATCGGGGCAGCACCGCCGATCTGCTTCGCGGTCTTCGGCATCGTGACGCCCGCGCTCGAGCGGCGGTTCGGGCTCGAGCGGCTGGCCGCGGCATCCATGCTCCTTGCCGCGGCGGCGATGGTGGGGCGGGCACTCGCCGGCGACGCGATCGCGCTCCTGGTCGGAACCGCCGTGCTGTTCGCCGCCGTCGGGGTCGGCAACGTCGTGCTGCCGCCGCTGATCAAGGCGTACTTCCCCGATCGGATCGGCACCATGACGGCGCTGTACTCGGCGCTGCTCGCGGCCGCGGCGTTCGTGCCGCCGCTGGTCGCAGTGCCCGTGGCGGATGCCGCGGGCTGGCGCTTCTCGCTCGGCATGTGGGCGGTGTTCGCGCTCGCGGCGATCGTGCCGTGGGTTGCGATGCTCGTCGGATCGCGCCGTCGCGCCGCCGCCGACAGCACGCCGGTCGAGGTGGATGAGCCCACCCCCGCCGTCCTCGGGCGGCTGCCCCGCGTGCCGCTCGCGTGGGCGCTGGCGGTGAGCTTCGCGACCTCCGCGGGGAGCGTGTACACGTGCTTCGCGTGGCTTCCGGTCATCCTCGTCGATCGCGCCCAGGTCTCGCACGCGACCGCGGGCGCGCTGCTGGCGATCTTCGGCGCGATGGGGATGCCGTTGTCGATCCTCGTGCCGATCGTGATCGCGCGGTGGAACCGCGTCGGGGTGCTGTACGCCGTCGCGCTCACCGCGGGGCTCGCGGGCATCGTCGGAATGATCGTGGCGCCGGGGGCGGCGACTCTCCTGTGGGTGATGCTCCTCGGCATCCCCCAGGGACTTTTCCCTGCGGTCCTCGTGCTGATCCAGCGCCGGGCACGGACGCACGAGGGCGCCGTCGCGCTGTCGGGGTTCGCGCAGAGCGTCGGCTACGCGGTCGCGGCCCTTCTGCCGCTCGCGTTCGCGGTGCTGCACGAGACGACGGGCGGCTGGCAGGTGCCGCTGCTCGCGCTCGGCGCGCTGTTTCTCCTCATGATCCCCGCGGGATACGTCGTAACGCACACCCGCACGATCGAGGAGGAGTGGGAGAAGCGCGCGCGGCGCTCGTGGTGAGCGCTCACGGAGCGGTCAGGCCGTCTCGCGGCTTTCTTCGTCCTCGTCGGCGTACTGATCGGCCCACTTGTCGACGTACGGGTCGTCGTCGTGGTGACCGAGCTCCTTTTCGAGCGCAGAGTAGTTCACGTTGTACGTGTCGTACTTGAGTTCGCGAGCGATCTTGGTGTGCTTCGCCTTCTGACGGCCACGCCCCATGCGAGACCCCCTCATTTCTGAGTCACGGGCGGTGCGGCTGCGTTCTCGCACTCACCCGATGCATTCACGATGCGTTCGAACCGGCTGTGCGCCGGGAAGAGTAGCATTCAGGATAACACGCGGCTCCCCAGGCACTCGCGGTGGCTGGCCCCGCGTCGTGCGGGATCTGCCACAGCGCGCCGCGCGCGGAACGGAGGCTGACATGGCCGAGACAGGTTCGCACCCCGCGCCGACCCGCGCGGTCATCGTCGGCGCGATCCCCGACCAGCCGTCGCGCGTGCTGACCGAGGCAGCGCGCTATGCACGGCTCTTCGGTGTGCCGCTCATCGTCGCGCACGTCGATGTGACCCGCTTCATCTCCTACGAAGACCCGGACGGCTACGTCCACACCGCGCCGATCGATATCGACGGAGCGTCGGGGCAGGCGCAGCTGCGCCTCGTCGAGGACGCCGCGGCATCCGCTCTCGGCGGCGTAGATGGGCTCGAGTGGAGCGTCCGCCAGCTCGTCGGCGACCCGGCGCTCGCCCTCAAGCACCTCGCCGAGGAGGTCGGTGCCCGACTCATCGTCGTCGGCACGCGCCGCCGCGGGCTCGGCGAGTCGATTCGCGAGTTCTTCACGGGGTCGGTCGCGGCGCGCCTGACCCACCGTCAGTCCCGGCCCGTGCTCGTCGTGCCCCTCGAAGAGCCCGCGCGCGACGACGAGGACCTCTGGCCCGACCTCGACGGCTGACCGCCGGCGGTCGCAGCACGGGTGGTGGCCGGTGCGCGCCGTCTGACCGCGGGCGGTGACCCGGTGCGGCGGCGACCGGTGCGCGCCGACCCGGGCGCATAACTCAGGCAGAACGGTGGCTTCGGCGCGCGAAAGCGGCCCCGCGGGCCCGTTTTGCCTGAGTTATGCGCCGCGTGGTCGACGCAGTCGACGCAGTCGCCGGCGGATCAGCCGCGCAGCGCGCGGGTGAGTGCGCGGGCGGCGTCGTCGAGCGCCCGGATCAGGTCGTCGACGGCGGAGGCGGGGAGTGCGCCCCCGCGCGCAAGGTGCGAGCGCAGGTCGGCGCGCACGTTTGCGCGGAACTCGCCGACGGCCCCCTCGGCGCGGCGCAGCTGCTCGCGCGCGTCGGCGCGCGCCGCATCTTCGGCAGCGCTGGCGCTCGCCGCCCGGGCAGACGCCGCTCCACGGTCGGCCTGCGCCGCCGCGGCGAGGTCGGCGCGCAGGCTCTTCATCGCCTCGCGCACGCTCCCGCGCACCTCGTCCGCGATGAGTCGGATGCTGTCGGCGAGCCCCGCCTCGATGCCCTCGAGCTCGCCCGCGCGCGCCGCGACCTCGGCGCGTCCGGCGTCCGTGATCGCGTAGACGGTCTTGCGGCCGTCGACGGTTTTCGTGACGAGTCCCTCCTCCTCGAGCTTCGCGAGGCGGGGGTAGATCGTGCCGGCGCTCGGCGTGTAGGTGCCGCCGGTGCGGTCGGACAGCGCCTGCATGAGGTCGTACCCGTGCCGCGGCGAGGCGTCGAGCAGGCTCAGCAGGTACAGGCGCAGGTCGCCGTGCGAGAAGACCGCGGCCATCATCACAGCGCGCCTTCGGGCGAGTCGGATGCCGTGCCGTCGGGCGAGTCGAATGCCTCGACGGACGGCCCGCCAGCATCGCCCACCGAGGCCGCGCGGCGGAGCACCGTGATCGCGCCCGACACGGAGTTGGCCCGCACGTCGGCGAAGCTTCCGCTGAGCTCGCCGACCGAGTCGGTCCAGTTCGTCGTGCCGCTCCCCGACCGCTTGACGCCGTCGACGAGCACCCGTCCGCTGACGCTGCGCAGCACGTAGTTCGCGGGCAGTCCTTCGTTGAGGCGCACGGTGGTCTCACCCGAGACGGTGTTGAGGGTGACGGCATCCACGCGTCCGGTCGAATCGACGAGCAGGTCGCCCGAGACCGAGTCGATCGTCGCCTTGCGGATGCTGCCGGCCGCGGCGACCTCGCCCGAGACGGTGTTGGCGTTGAGCGCGCCGTCGAGGCCCCGGATCTGCACGTCGCCCGAGACGGCGTTGACCGACAGGTCGCCGGTGATGCCGTCGACGATGATGTCGCCCGAGACGGTGTTCAGGCGCGCGCCCGAGGCGAGCCCGGCGACGAGCGCGCTCGCGGTCACGACGCCGAGGTTCAGCGTGACGCCCCGGGGGACGGCGACCGAGATCTCGGCCTTCGGTCCACCCGAGCCGAAGTTGCGGAACACCTCGAGGAAGTTGTCCCACCGCAGCTGCGGGTGGTCGATCTCGACGGTGTCGTCGGAGGCCTCGATGCGCAGTTCCTTGATGGACACGCTGTGGACCTCGATCCGCACGCCGGGCTCGTCGTGGGCGACGACGTCGATCTGGCCGCCGACGAGGCCGACTTTCAGCTTTCGGATGTCGGCGAGGTCGATCACCCGGGTCTCGCCCGGCTTGATGAGCCACTTCTCGAGCGTCATGGTGCTTCTCCTGAGATCGCGCGAATCGAGATATATCGCGTTGTAGGCAGAGTAACACGATATATCTCGATTAGCCAGGGGGGGGTGCCCCTATGTCGTTCGTCAAGTCTTGATGGTCGCGAATGGTTGACTTGATGGGTGGATCTTGAGAGGTGCAGCCCGGCGGATGTCAAGGCGCTGACGGCGTTTCTTAGCGAGGTTGATCTCACGCTGAGCGGCCTGGATGCCCCAGGCGTGCGGTTGTGGCTGGAGCGCGACGAGGCGGGCGTGATCGTCGGCAGCACCGGGTATGAGATCAGCTCCGATGGTCACCACGCTCTGATCCGGAGCGTCGCGGTCAGTGTGGCGCAGCGTTCGCGTGGGCGCGGCAGCGCCCTCGCGAGCTTCGCGCTTGAGCGTGCCGTCGAGGAGGGCGCGAGCAGGGCGTGGCTGTTCAGCCGCCGGTCGGGCCCGTTCTGGCAGAGCCTGGGTTTCGAGTCCGCTGATCGTGACGAGCTCGCCGAGGCGCTGGCTGACACCCACCAGGTGCGACTGTTTCAGCAGACCGGGCAGCTGGGTCGTGAAGTTGCCTGGTCGCGTCCCATCGCTGCGGTCTGATCCCGCTCACGCGGCGATCGCAGTCGTGTGCGGCTGGTAGAGGGTGCCGTCGCGGAGCATCGCGTAGAGGACGTCGGATCGACGCCTGGCGAGGGCAATAAGGGCTTGGTTGTGCCGTTTGCCTTGCGCGATCTTGCGGTCGTAGTAGGCGCGCGATTCGGGGTCTCGGAGTGCGGCGAAGGCGGAGAGGAACATGGCCCGTTTCAGGATCTTGTTCCCGCGGCGGGAGGGATACTCACCCCGGATTGACGTGCCGGATCTGCGGGTGACTGGGGCGAGGCCGGCGTAGGCGGCGAGGTGCCCGGCGGTGGGGAAGGTCTTCGTGGTGACTTCGGTGAGGAGCCGGGCCGCGGTCCTGACGCCGACTCCGGGCATGCTCGTCAGGACCGGCTGAAGAGGGTGAGCGTCGACGATCTTCTCGACCTCGACGGCGATCTCGCCCCGCTGTCGGCGGAGTGCGGCGAGCTGCTCCGCCAGCCTCGGCAGGACGAGAGCTGCGGCGTTGGTGCCGGTGACCACGACGGTCTGCTCACCGAGCGCGGTCACGATCTCCGCGGCCCAGACGCGGCCCTTGCGGGGCGCGTTCTTCAGTAGCCGGTTCCCGAGACGTTTCTCACCCGCTGATCTCATCGCTGCGGGCGACGGGTAGTGCTGCAGCAGGTCGAGCATGGCCGGATGGTCCAGCCGCGGCCCGATGACGCGTTCCAGCGCGGGGTGGATCTGGGTCAGCAGTCCCCGGATGCGGTTGCTGACTTGGGTGATCTGTCCGGCGAGGTCGTCATCGAACCCGCAGAGCATCGACAGCTCGGCGACCTGCTCATCGGCGACCTGGATCGAGCGGAGCGTGTGCGGCATCGTCCGCGCGGTCTCGGCGATGATCGCCGCGTCTCTCGCGTCGGTCTTCGCCTCTCCCGGGTGCAGGTCGGCGATGCGGCGCATTGCCAGTCCGGGAAGGTAGCCGACCAGAGCCCCGCCGGCTTGCGCGACCGCGACGGGCAGGGCACCGATGGTTGCGGGCTGGTCGACGACCAGGAGGATCGTGCCGTGCGCCTTGAGCTGGCCGAGCACTCCGCGAAGCCGGCGTTCGTCGTTCGGCAACGCTCTGTCGAATAGCCGCTTGCCGGTCCGGTCGAGGGCGACGGCGTGGTGTTCCCCCTTGCCGACGTCGAGCCCAACGAACACGTCGACCTCGTCGTATCTGTCGATGCTGGTGACCATGTTGCCTCCGTTCGCTCCCGCGACGGCGTCCGCGACGGTGCGTCTCGGCATCCACGTTACGAACGGCCTCGAGCATGCTCGGGTCCAGCCCCTATCAGCGATCACACACCGCCAACCAGGCCCGGTGACAACACCCCCCGGATCATCAAGGACAGGGGGCAGCAATCATGCCGGGCCCGGCAGGCCGTCACCGCCCAGCATCCTCCGCCAGACGGTCACGAAGAAAGTAACGGGGGGGCTCATCGACGGCTTGACCTTGACGCGACGTCAACCTTTAGCGTGGCATCCATGAACGACAGATCGATCCACGAGGTGGCGAAGATCGCGGGAACGACGAGCCGCACGCTCCGCCACTACGAGGCGGTGGGGCTGCTCGCGCCGAGCCGCGTCGCGTCGAACGGCTACCGCCGCTACGACGCCGAGGCGCTCGTTCGGCTGCAGCGCATCCTGCTACTGCGTGAGCTCGGGCTCGGGCTGCCGCAGATCGGCGAGCTCCTCGCGCGGCGCGTGGATGCCGAAGACGCGCTCACCGACCACCTCGCGTGGCTACGCGCCGAGCAGGATCGCCTCGCCCGGCAGATCGCGTCGGTGGCGGCGACCATCACGACACTGAAGAAAGGAGAGGAGCCCATGGCCGAGCAGATGTTCGACGGGTTCGATCACACGAGGTACAAGGACGAGGTCATCGAGCGGTGGGGAGAGCAGGCATACGCCGACTCCGACCGCTGGTGGCAGGGCATGGATGCCGGGTCGAAGGGCGACTGGACGGCGCAGACCGCGGCGCTGAACGCCGCGTGGACGGATGCCGCCGCGCGCGGCATCGCGCCCGATTCCCCCGAGGCGCAGGCGCTCGCCGCCCGCCACGTGGCGTGGCTGCGCGCCATCCCGGGGACGCCCGCGGCGAAGCCCGGCGGCGATATCGCCGGGTACGTGCGCGGGCTGGGCGAGCTGTACGTCGCGGATGCCCGGTTCGCCGCGAACTACGGCGGCGAGAGCGGTGCGCGCTTCGTGCGCGACGCACTCGCTGTCTGCGCGGACGCGGAACTGTAGCCCGGACACAGATGTGGCGCGTGCCGTAGGTATATCTGGGGGATACCCACGGCACGCGCCACCTGTGCGCGCGGCGCGCAGTCTGAGGGAGCTACGCCTTGCCGCCGCGCACGACTCGCAGCAGGAACGCGATGAGGGCGATGACGCCGACGATCAACGCGACCCACAGGAGCCAGTTGAAGGCGGCGTTCATGCCGCCGACGATGGCGAGGACGATGGCAACGATGATGATGATGAGCAGTGCAATGTTCATGTGAGGTTCTTCCTTTTCAGGGTGAAGCGACCCCCCGAAAGTAGCCCGGCGTGCGGGATTCGGGGACCCCCTTGCCAGTCGGGGGGAAACTGCGATAGGGCCGATGTATGCCCCAGAATCGAACGCCCCACGCATCCACACGCTCCGCCGTCCAACAGGGCCTCTGACGTGCCGCGACTGCGGCGGGTGCGACCCGGCACCGATCTCGGCTACCGCCGGGTGCGCGCCGGCACCGGCTTCAGATATACGGATGCCGACGGCTCGGCCCTGCCGGCATCCGAGCGCGATCGGGTGACGGCGCTGGTCATCCCGCCGGCGTGGAGCGAGGTCTGGATCAGCGCCGCGCCGAACGGCCACATCCAGGCGACCGGCGTCGACGAGGCGGGGCGCCTGCAGTACCTCTACCACCCGGACTGGTCGGCGGGCCGCGACAAGGGCAAGTACGCGCGGGCGCTGCAGCTCGCGGCATCCCTTCCGCAGGCGCGGGCGCGGGTGACGACCTCGCTCCGCCGCGATGACCTCGACCGTGAGCGGGTGCTTGCGACGGCGTTCCGGCTGCTCGATCAGGCGGCGCCGCGCGTCGGCAGCGCGAAGTACCTCACGAAGCACGGCAGTCGCGGGCTGACGACGCTGCGCCGAAGGGATGCCGTGGTCGCGGAGACCCTCACGAGCCTGCGGTTCCCGGGCAAGAGCGGCAAGCGGCAAAGCCTCGACATCGACGACGCCGAGCTCGCCGTCGTCATCGCGCTGCTCGTGGCGGGGCGGCCGTCGTCACCGCTGCTGGCTTACTCGCGCGGGCGGCGGCGCGTGGCGCTCACGCCGAAGGACGTCAACGCGTACGTCCGCGTCATGACGGGCGGCGCGTTCAGCGCGAAGGACTTCCGGACGCTCCGCGGGACGATCCTCGCCGCCGAGGCGCTCGCGCAGCTCGGCCCGCTCGGATCGGATGCCACGAAGGCCGACCGCACGCACGCGGAGGTCCTCGCGGTGAAGGCGGCGGCGTCGGCCCTCGGCAACACCCCCACCGTCGCGAGAAGCTCGTACATCGACCCGCGGGTCTTCCAGCGGTATCGCAAAGGAGTCGTGCTCGACACGACCGTGTCGCCCGAATCGGCGATCCGCGCGCTGATTCTGGGGTGAGGGGGGCCTATTCTGCGGACATGACCCGCCCCGCGCCCTCCCCGAACGCCGCGTGGTTCTCTGCATCGACGCTCGCTCTGGTGGTCGCAGGCGGCGCAGTCGGAGTCGTGGCGCGCGCCGCGCTGACGCTGCCGTTCGGCGCGGACGCGCATCCGCTCGTGGTGCCCGCGGTGACGCTCGCGATCAACCTCGCCGGATCGTTCCTGCTGGGGGTTGTCGTCGGGGCGCTCGCCGACCGGCATCCGCGGCTTCGCGCCTTCCTCGGCACGGGGGCGCTCGGCGGTTTCACGACCTACAGCGCGTTCGCCGTGCAGTCGCTCACGACCTTCACAGCCTCGCCCGTCGTCGGGCTCGCGCTCGTCGCGGTGTCGGTGTTCGGCGGGGTCGTCGCGGCGGTCGCGGGTCTGCGGGTCGGCGAGCGGCGGGCGGCGGATGCCGTGGCGCCCGGCCCGGCCCGCCCGGCATCCGCCGGTCCCGCGCCGGAGGATGCCGAGTGAGCGCGCTCGGCCTCGCGGCCCTCGTCGTCGGCGGAGGGCTCGGCGCGGGCGCGCGCTACCTCGTCGACGGCGCGGTCATGCGCGGGCGGACGGGAGTGTTCCCCGTCGGCATCCTCGTGGTCAATGCGACGGGGTCGTTCCTGCTGGGGCTGCTGACGGGGCTGCCGGCCGTCGCGCCCGCGTGGCTCGCGATCCTCGGGGTCGGTGTGCTCGGCGGGTTCACGACCTTCAGCACCGTGTCGGTCGAGACGGCGCTGCTCGGCCGGCGCGGTCGGCGTGACTGGGCGCTGCTCAACCTCCTCGGCACGCTCGTCGTGTGCCTGATCGCCGCGGCGCTCGGCCTCACGATCGGCGGGCTGTTCCCGCGCTGACGACCCGCGCGGCGTGCCAGGATCGTCTCATGTCGGATGCCGGCGACCTCGAGCGCGCGACCGCGCTGCTGGAGCTCATGGAGCACGGCCTCAGCGCCGGTCGCGCCGGTCGCGCCGGTGATGCCGAGAGCGTCGGCGGCGATGCTCCCCACGACTGGGTGGATGCGTACCTGCTCCTCTTCCGCGGCCAGTTCGCCGAGGCGCTGACGGCGATCGCGGCCGTCGACGACGGCTCGGAGCCGGCCGCCGCGGCGCGCGCGCAGATCGAGGCCCTGTGCACGGGGGCGGTGTCGCAGCCGCTTCGCGCTCCGCACGATGCGACGACCCTCGCCGGGGCGATGGCGACGTTCCAGATCAGCGAAGCGGCGCACCTCGTCGGGCGCATCGATTTCTGCGCCGAGATCCTCACGGCGGCGCTCGCGCAGCGCGTGCCGGTGCGCGCCCGCGTGTGGCTGCGGCTCGCGCTCGTCCGCGCGCTGCTGTTCCGCGGCGAGCTCGCGCGCGCCGCGGACGAGTTCACGCGCGTCGCCGCCGACGCGAAGGCGCCGCAGGCGCGGCGGTCGGCGCGGTGTCTGCGCGCGCTCCTCGACGGGTTCGCCGGACGGCACGAGGCCGTCGTCGCCGAAACCGTCGTGCTGCGCCGCGAGATTCTGCCCGCGCAGACGTATGCCGATTCGGGCATGGCTCTCACCGGGGCACTCGGTCTCGCGAACGCCGGAATGGTGCTCGCGGCCGGAGAGCTGCTGCGCGACGGGGGCGGCGGGCCGGGACTTCCGCTCCTGCCGCCCGCGCTCCGCGGCTACGGCTACGACGTGCTCGTCGAAGCGGCGCTCGCCGCCGGGAACGTCGACCTCGCCGCCTGGATCATGGTCGACTTCGACCGCATCGACTTCGGCGCGAACGCGCAGTTCCGCGCGGCGCGCGAGGCCGCCCGCGCGCGCATCGAGATCGCGGCCGGCAACGGCGGCCGCGGGCGCGCTCGCGCCGATCGCGCCGCGCACGAGGCGTTCGCCGCGGGGAGCGGCCTCGTCGGCGTCCGGGCGGTCGCCGTCGCCGCTCGCGCGGACGAGAACGCGGCATCCCGGGCACTCTCCGACGCGTGGCCCCGCGAGCTGCGCGCGTGGCTCGATCGCACGACGGATGCCGCGGGCGACGCCGGAATGCGCTCCCGCAGGGTCGACGATCACGCCGAGTGGGCGCAGCTCACCCGCTCGCAGCAGGCGGTCGCGCGGCTCGCCTCGCGGGGTCTTCGCAATCAGGAGATCGCCGACGCGCTCGTCCTCTCGCCGCGCACCGTCGAGGGTCATCTGCGTGCGATCTTCGACCGCCTCGGCGTCGAGGGACGCCTCGGCATCGTGCGCGGAAGCGCGAGCGGCGACATCGACCCGTCGGCGCTCGCGTCGCTCACTCCGCGGCAGGCGGAGATCGCCCGGGCGATCGTCGCGGGCGAAAGCAGCGCCGAGCTCGCCGAACGATTCGGCATCGGCGCGAAGACGGTCGAGAAGCACCTCAGCGGCATCTACCGAGCGCTCGGGGTCAGCGGGCGCGCCGCGGCGGTCGCGCGTCTCGTCGGCGACGCCCCCGAACGCGACTGATCGACGCCCGCGCGCGCTCAGCCCCGCGCCTGCAGCGCCCGCGCGAGGTCCTGCACGGGCGCGGTGAGGGCCGCGGCATCCGCTCCCGACCCCGTGATCGCGAGGCGGAAGGAGTGCGACGCGGTCGCGTAGTAGGCGCCGCCGTCGACGGCGACGAAACCGCCGCTCCCGGGCGCGGGAGCCTCGGCGGGTGCGGGGTTCATCGTCCCGCCCGCGGGCCACGCCGCGAGCTCAAGGTTCGCGTCGCCCGCCGACCACACGCACTGCCCGCCGAAGTCATCGTCGAGGCTGCCGAAGGTGAGGGCGGTGTCGACGGATGCCGCGCCGATCAGTGCGGTGACCTCGGCATCCGTCACCAGGTCGCAGATGTCTCCGGTCGCGCCGCTCGGCTCCTCGGCGGGCGCCTCGCTCTCGGTCGGCGTCTCGACGGGAGCCTCCGCGGCGGGAGTCTCGATCGCCGCGCCGTCGTCGGGCGCGGTCTCCGCCGCCGAGCCGCACGCGGTCAGCGAGATCGAGCCGAGCAGGATGCCGACGGCCACCAGGGCGGGCGTGAGCGGACGGAGACGGGTTCGAGACACAGGCGGGCCTTTCGCGGGGCGGACGCCGCCAGCGTAGAGACGGCCCCGAACGCGCCGGAGCCCCGACATCCGGATCGCGCATCGTCCCCACTCGGCACGAGTGGAAACCCGACCCTGCCCGGGCGTGTGCCCCGACCCGTCAGCCGGTGACGCCGACCCCGAGCTGCTGCGGCTTCACGCCGATCGCGGCCCGCCAGTCGCGGATCGCCTGTTTCTGCGAGTCGTTGCAGACGTAGCCGTAGCCGACGCTGACGTCCCAGTAGGTGTAGTCGCTGACCCACACGCGGTGGTCGAGCGTCCAACCGTCGAGGAAGGTCAGCGCGAAGCAGTCGGCCATCGTCTCGTAGTCGCCGCCGAAGGCTGTGACCGCGGTGTCGGTCTCGTCCGGGTTGGCGTACTGCAGCACATGCGCGAACTCGTGGTACGCGATGCCCGTGCGGATCCAGTCGGTCGTGTACTCGCGCGCGTCGTCGGCTGCGTCGACGTGCACGACGAGCGGATCGTCCGACATCACGCAGGCGAGCACGTCTTTCGCGCAGAGCGCGTCGGCGTTGTCGATCTGGACGCTGACGTACCCCGAGCCCAGCTGGCCGATGACGCGGTCATACGCTCCTCCAGCGGCCTCGGTGGCCGCCTGCGCGGCGGCCGCGTCGCGGCGAGCGACGAGGTCGGCGCGGGCCGCATCGGTGTCGGCGATGACCTGGTCGAGCGCGTCGGCGTTCCAGCGCTGATCCCACGCGCGCTCGGTGAGCAGCTGGTAGTCGTCCCACGGCACGAGGTTGCCGAGCGGCAAGCCGGTGAACGTGGTCGTCTCGCCGAGGAGAGCCTCCATCGAGGCCCCGAAGCTGTCTTTCCGCTCGATCAGCTCGCGCTGCTCGTCGATCTCGCGCTGGTTGTCGCGGATCGTCGCTTTCGCGTTCTGCAACTGCAGGTAGAACCACGCGGATGTCACCGCCAACGCGAGGAGCACGACGCTCAGCAGCACGACGGTGACGATCCAGCCCGCACGGCGCGGGCGCTGCGGCGGAACGGGCGGCGGGGGAAACGGCGGCGGCGCCCACGCGGGACCGCCGGGAGTCTCGAAGTAGGTCACGGGGCCGCCTCTCTCGGGTGCGCTGTCAGCCTATCGGCGGCTTCGGACACCGCCTATCGTGGGAGAATGGCATCGATACATCCGTGTATCGAATGATCGCCGTCCCGCGCACCTCCGTCGCACCCTCCGCCCGCACCGCCCCCACCGCAAAGGCCCCCGTGTCGAATCTCGCCGTCCTGAGCCTGAAGAACCGTGCGCTGATCGCGCTCATCACGATCGTCGCCGCCGTCTTCGGCGGACTCGCGCTCACGAGCCTCAAGCAAGAGCTCATCCCGTCGATCGAGTTCCCGCAGCTGTCGATCCTCTCGACCTACCCCGGGGCATCCCCCGACGTCGTCAACAACGACGTGTCGACGCCGATCGAGACGGCGATCCAGGGCATCCCCGGCCTCGAATCGACGACGGCGACCTCGACGACGAACGCGTCGATCATCCAGGCATCCTTCACCTACGGCACCGATCTCGCGACGGCCGAGCAGAAGATCCTGCAGGCGATCAACCGCATCAAATCGACGCTCCCCGACAGCGTCGAGCCGAACGTCGTGTCGTTCTCGATCGACGATCTGCCGGTCATCGCGCTGGCCGTGACGGGCTACGACGACGAGCAGACGATCCAGTCGCAGCTCGAGACGAGCGTCATCCCCGACCTCGAGGACGTCGACGGAGTGAGCGCCGCCGCGATCATCGGCGGCCAGGGCCAGCGCGTGACGATCACGCCCGATCAGGCGAAACTCGCCGCGGTCGGCTTCACCCAGGCCGCGATCACGGATGCGCTCGACCAGAACGGCGTGCTGTTCCCGGGCGGCTCGGTCACCGAGGGCGAGCAGACCCTCACGGTGCAGACGGGCGCGAAGATCACGTCGGTGGATGCCGTCGCCGCGCTCCCGCTCGTGCCCTCGAGCGCCGCGCAGGCCGCCGCCGGCGCCCTCACGATCGCCGACGTCGCGACCGTCGCGCTCGGGCAGGACCCGGTCACGTCGATCTCGCGGGTGAACGGCGAGCCGGCGCTCACGATCTCGATCACGAAGCTGCCCGCCGCGAACACCGTCGACGTCTCGCGCGCCGTGACGGCGCTGCTGCCCGAGCTGCAGGACGCGATCGGCTCGGACGCCCAGTTCACGGTCGTCTTCGACCAGGCGCCGTTCATCGAGCAGTCGATCGAGGCGCTCGCGCAGGAGGGCCTTCTCGGCCTCGTCTTCGCCGTGCTCGTGATCTTCGTGTTCCTGCTGTCGGTGCGTTCGACGCTCGTTGCGGCGATCTCGATCCCGACGAGCGTGCTCATCACCTTCGTCGGCATCCAGGCGTTCGGCTACTCGCTCAACATCCTGACCCTCGGCGCCCTCACGATCGCGATCGGGCGCGTCGTCGACGACTCGATCGTCGTGATCGAGAACATCAAGCGCCACTACGTCGAGGGTGCCGACAAGCGCGCATCGGTGCTGCTGGGCGTGCGCGAGGTCGCGGCCGCGATCACGGCATCCACCATCACGACGGTCGCGGTGTTCCTGCCGATCGCCTTCGTCGGCGACGTGACCGGAGAGCTCTTCCGCCCGTTCGCGCTGACCGTCGCGATCGCGATGACGGCGTCGCTGTTCGTCGCGCTGACGATCGTGCCCGTCCTCGCGTACTGGTTCATGAAGCCCGGAAAGCCCGTGGTCGATGCCAGCGGCGAACAGATCGACCCCGAGCACCCCGATGCGCCGCCGTCGCGGCTGCAGAAGGCGTACCTGCCGATCCTCGGCTGGACGCTGAAGCACTCGTGGACGACGCTGCTGATCGCCGTGCTCGTCCTCGGCGGCACGATCGCCGCGGCGCCCTTCATGAAGACGAACTTCCTCGGCGACAGCGGGCAGAACACGTTCACGGTGACGCAGCAGCTCGCCCCCGCCGCGAGCCTCGACGCGCAGGACGCCGCGGCGCAGCGTGTCGAAGAGGCGATCCTCGGGGTGAGCGGCATCAAGACCGTGCAGACCTCGATCGGCTCGAGCGGGTCGGCCGTGCGCGACGCGTTCGCGGGCGGCGCGTCGGGGGTCACCTACTCGATCACGACCGAGACCTCGGCCGACCAGGAGCGCGTGCGCCAGGACGTCACGGATGCCGTGGACGCGCTTGATGACGTCGGCACCGTCGAGGTGTCGGCGGGGCAGGGCGGCTTCGGCTCGAGCGACATCGAGGTCGACGTGACAGCCCCCGACGCACCGTCTCTGCAGGACGCGACCGACGCGGTCGTCGCGGCCCTCGACGGCAAGGACGGCGTCGGTCAGGTGACGTCGAACCTCTCGGCATCCCTGCCCTATGTGGCGGTCGACGTCGATCGCGACAAGGCCGCGTCGCTCGGGCTGTCCGAGGTCACCGTCGGCGCGCTCGTCGCGAACACGATGCAGCCCCGGCAGGTCGGCACCGTCGAGCTCGACGGGCGCGGGGTCAGGATCTTCCTGCAGGCGGCGTCGACTCCCGCGACGATCGCCGAGCTCAGCGCGCTGCAGATCCCGACGGCGGCCGGCCCGATCGCGCTCGACCAGCTCGCGACGGTCGCCGAGAGCGAGGGGCCGACCTCGATCACGACGCAGCGGGGTCAGCGCACCGCGACCGTGACCGTCGCGCCGTCGACCGACGACCTCAACACGGCGTCGGCATCCGTGTCGGCGGCGCTCGCCGATCTCGACCTGCCGACGGGCGCCGACGCCGAGATCGGCGGCGTGCTGACGCAGCAGCAGGATGCCTTCGGCCAGCTCGGCCTCGCGATGCTCGCGGCGATCCTCATCGTCTACATCGTCATGGTCGCGACCTTCAAGTCGCTGCGCCAGCCGCTGCTGCTGCTCATCTCGGTGCCGTTCGCGGCGACGGGCGCGATCCTGCTGCAGATCGCGACGGGCGTGCCGCTGGGCGTGGCATCGCTCATCGGCGTGCTCATGCTCATCGGCATCGTCGTGACGAACGCGATCGTGCTCGTCGACCTCGTGAACCAGTACCGCGAGAAGGGCCTGTCGGCGCACGACGCGACGATCGCGGGCGGATCGCGGCGTCTGCGGCCGATCCTCATGACGGCGCTCGCGACGATCTTCGCGCTCACCCCGATGGCCCTCGGGATCACCGGTCACGGCGGCTTCATCTCGCAGCCGCTCGCGATCGTCGTGATCGGCGGACTCGTGTCGTCGACCGTGCTGACGCTCCTCGTGCTGCCGACCCTCTACAACCTCGTCGAGGGCGCGCGAGAGCGCCGCGCGGCGCGGCGGGCGGGGGATGCCGGGGCCGGCGACGAGGCGCCGGAGGGCGACGGGCCGAACGACGCGGGCCCGACCGACGCCGCTCGCGACGGTGATGCGCCGGCATCCGAGCTGGCGGCCGAGCTCGCGGCATCCGACCCCCACCCGCGCCGCGCGCTGCGCGAGGCGCAGAGCGACTGAGCGCGTGCGGCTGATGGATGCCCGGAGCAGGCTGCTCGATGCGCTGCGAGAGGCGCGTGACGTCGAGCCGAACGGGTCCGACAGCTTTCGTCTGAGCGTGCGGGCGGATGCCGCCCGGCCTCCCGTCGTGCTGGTCGTGAGCGCACGCAGCGCTTTCCTGCGGGCGCAGGCGCTCGCGCACGACGGCCTCGCCGCGCTGGGCGAGGTGGGCGGCGACGCCACCGGGCTGATCGCCGGGGTCGGGCTGCTGGTCATCCACATCGAAGAGGAGATCGACTCCGATCCGGACGTCACGCGGATCACCGTCGTCGAGAGCGGACTCATCGTCGAGAGGTCGGGGTCCGCTCGCCGCGTCGAATGAGTGTCAGTCGTCGATGATCGGCAGGTGCGGCTCGGGGTCGGAGGCGACGCCCATGAACCGGATGAACACCGCGAGCCAGCCGAAGATCAGCGCGAACACGATGATCTCGAACGCCGTCAGCCCGAAGTAGCCGACGACGAAGAGCACGATCGACGCGACGAGCGCCGCGAGGAACGTCCACGATGCGATGAAGTACGCCCGCGGCATCCGGCGCATGATCCACGGGCCGCCGACGAGCAGCAGCAGGAACATCAGCGCCATACCGGATGCCGAGAGGTTGTGCAGCAGCAGATTGACATCGACGGGGAAGATTCCGACGCACGCGAGCATGATGCCCATGATCGCGAGGGCCGTCGTCACGATGCGGATGCCGGTCTTCGATTCGCCGAGCGCGCGCAGGTCGCGGCCGACGTACAGGGTGAAGGTCGTTACGAGCAGCCCCGCTGCGATGAGGGTCCCGTTGAACAGGAAGCTCGAGATGTCGTTGAAGGTGCCGAGCTGGCTGAAGTGGTACTCCCACCACTTCGGGTCAGAGGTTGTGAGCATCGCGGCGATCGTGCCGATACCGATGAAGGCGACGAGCAGGCTCGTGAGGCGCTGGGTCGTCATCTCCGATGCGGAGAGGTAGCTCAGCCACGCGGCCACACCGGCGGTGACGGCGAGGAGCACGGTGGTCCAGAAGCCGTTCAGCTCGACGCCGATGAACGAGCGGGCGAGCACGGCGAACGCGGCGAGGGTTGCGATCGCGGTGAGTGCGACGTGCGCGATGACGACCGAAACCGTCGAGACGACGTAGCGCCACTGTGCGATCTCGCGGCGCCACTCCTGCCCGTCGGTGGTGCGGGCGCGCCAGTAGCCGAGGGTTGCGCTGATGCCCGCGGCGATGGATGCGGTGATCGCCGCCCACACGGCGAAGCTCCATTCGCCCCAGAGGTTGGGCGCGGCATCCGTGAGTCCGAGGATCAGACCTACGATCGCGCCGAGCGCGCCGGAGATCATCGCCGCGAGGAGCGCTTCCGCCTCGGCGCGCAGGGTCAGGCGGGCGGGGACGGTGGGGGCATCCGCTGTGGTCATGGCGCCAGTGTAGAACCGGCCGGGCGCTCTCCCAGACACGACCGGTACAGTGGTGCTGTCGGCTCTGGACGCCGCGCGCCTGCGCGGATGGGTTTGTGAGTTCTTTGTGAGTCCCCGGGCCGATGGTGAGCGCCGATCGGCGCGCATGAACCATCAGGAATGGCCCCCGGCCGGCGATTGTCCGGGCATGTTCGCGTGCGTTTGCGCGCGGGCGCCGTTCTCGTGCGAGACGACCCAGAAGGACACCCCATGAGCCCCAAGAACAAGAAGCCGGCCGGCGGCCGCGCCCAGAGCTTCGAGCCGCGCTACGGCGCGAAGAAGACGTCGTACCAGGACGCGAAGCGCCGCCCCGGCCAGGCCTCCGCCGGAACCGCCGGTAGCAAGAGCCCGAAGCACCGCGGATACCGGCCCGAGGAAGAGCAGGCGCCGGAGAAGAAGCAGCGGTGGAGCGCCCAGGAGCGCGCCGGCCGCGACGAGGCCCGCGGCATCCGCTCGCAGAGCCGAGGCGAGCGCCCCGCCCGCGACGCTGGTCCCGCGCGCCCTGCGCGCGACGCTGGTCCCGCGCGCCCTGCGCGCGACGACCGGCCACGGTGGGACGACCGCGCCGCGCGCCCCGCGCGCGACGCCCGGTCTTCGCGCCCCGCGCGTAACGACCGGCCTGCCCGTGACGACCGGCCGCGCGGCGACCGGCCTGTTCGCAACTCCGGAGATTTCGACCGGAACCGCCCGCAGGGGGCCCGCCCGACCCGCGACGGCGCAGATTTCCGGAGTTATGACCGCCCCGCCCGCGATGACCGCCCGGCGCGTGATGACCGCCCGGTCCGCGACGACCGCCCGGCGCGCGACGGTCGGCCGGCGCATAACTCAGGCAAAACGGGCAGCCGGGCACCGATTCAGGGCCGTCCGAGCAGAAATAGCCTGAGTTACGACCGCGATGACCGGCCGCGTCGCGACGACCGGCCCGCCCGTCCCCACGACGACCGGCCCGTCCGCTCCTTCGATGACCGCCCCGGCCGCAACTCCTCCAATCCGGGGCAGGATCGGCCGTACCGCCGCGATTCGGGCGAAGACCGTGCGAATCGGAGGAGTTACGATCGCCCGGCTCGCTCGTACGACGACCGGCCGCGCCGCGACGAGCGCCCGGCCCGCGACGACCGGCCGCGCCGCGACGACCGGGGCCGCGCTGTGCGCGGCGCGGCCGTCGCCGGCGGTGTGGTCGGGGCGGCCGCCTACGCGGGCAACCGCTCCGACTGGGCCCACACGCCCGGAGGCTCCGCGCAGCGCGCCAGCGATGCGCGGAGGGGGCGTGGGGAGCACGCCGACGCGAAGGATGCCGCGAAGCGCAAGGCCTACGAGGACCACGCCGACACGGTCCACGAGAAGCTGCAGGCGCAGGCGATCCAGGCCGACGACGTGTCGGACGTGACGTTCGCGGGCCTCGGGCTCGGCGACAACATCGTCCGGACGCTCGCAGAGCTCGGCGCGGCATCCCCATTCCCGATCCAGGCAGCGACGATCGCCCCGATCCTCGAGGGCAAGGACGTGCTCGCGCGCGGCCGCACCGGCTCGGGCAAGACGATCGCGTTCGGCGCTCCGCTCGTCGAGCGCGTGCTGCGCGGCCAGGCGGGCAAGCGCCGCGCGTTCGGCCGCAGCCCGAAGGCGCTGATCCTCGCGCCCACGCGCGAGCTCGCGCTCCAGATCGACCGGACGGTGCAGCCGATCGCGCGCAGCGTCGGCCTTTTCACGACGCAGATCTACGGCGGCGTGCCGCAGGCGCGCCAGGTCGGCGCGCTCAAGAAGGGCGTCGACATCATCATCGGAACCCCCGGCCGCATCGAGGACCTCGAGAGCCAGGGCAAGCTCGACCTGTCCGAGATCAGCGTCGTCGTGCTCGACGAGGCCGACCACATGTCGGAGTTGGGGTTCCTCGAGCCGATGCAGCGGATCCTCCGCCTCGTCGACCCGGATGCCCAGAAGCTCCTCTTCTCGGCGACGCTCGACCGTGAGGTCGCGGCGCTCGTCGACGAGTTCCTCGTGGACCCGGCCGTGTACGAGGTCGCCGGTGAGGACCAGGATTCGGGCACGATCGACCACCGCGTACTCGTCATCGACCACCGCGACAAGGCCGAAATCCTCACGAGCCTCGTCGACCGCGACGGCAAGACGCTCGTCTTCGCCCGCACCCGCGCCTACGCCGAGATGCTCGCCGAGCAGTTCGACGACGCCGGCATCCACGCGGTCGCCCTCCACGGCGACCTCAACCAGGCCAAGCGCACGCGCAACCTCGAGCGGCTGACGTCGGGTCGGGTGAACGTGCTCGTCGCGACGGATGTCGCGGCGCGCGGCATCCACGTCGACGACATCGACCTCGTGGTCCAGGCCGACGCGCCCGACGAGTACAAGACGTACCTGCACCGCTCTGGTCGTACCGGCCGCGCCGGTCGCACCGGAACCGTGGTGACGCTCATCACGCGCCAGCGCCGTCGCAGGATGACGGAGATGCTCGACCGCGCGGAGATCGAGGCACCGTTCGACGAGGTCCGCCCGGGCGACGAGCTGCTGCTCGAACTCGCCGGCGTCCAGGTCGACCCGACCGCCTGACCGCGCGATCGGGCGGCCCCGGCATCCGATGCCCGGCCGTCCAGGGGACGCAACCTAACCATCGACCTCGCACGGCGCAACCCCCGTGCGGGGTCGATGGTGCTTTCGTAGCGTGGAAACCGCCAGAGACGATCGCCCTCCCGTTCGCGCGGCGCACCCGCTGACGCGCTCCGGGAGCACCATCAGGAGGTTGCAATGAACGCGCTCAGCACCACCCGCCCTTCGCACGCCGCGCCGAAGCGCGCCGGACTCGTCACGGGATCCGCGGCTGTCGCCGTGTTCGCGGCGGGGATCATCGCACTGAGCGGCTGCGCCGGTGCGGCGGGGACCGCCCCGACGGCGGAGTCGCCCAGCTCCGCGCCGGTGTCGACGCCCGCGCCGTCCCCGAGCGATACGGCGGATGCCGGCGGCATCCCCGCGCCCGACGCCGAGACGGCCGCGGCGTGCGAGGAGAAGATCCCGCTCGCGTCGATTCAGGATGCCGAGGGCAACCCCGCGTGGCAGCAGATCTAGTTCGTCGACAAGCCGCTCGCCGAGCTCGTATCCGGACCGGCGGCCGCAGATGCCGCGGCGGGCGCGGAGATCGTGCTCGACTGCGGATGGGGCGTGCCGCAGAGCGACAGCACGATGAGCCTGACGCTCGCCGACTTCACCGACGCGAACGCGCGCGGGACGCTGATCTCCGCGTTGGACGCGTCTGACTTCGTCCGTAGCGAGCAGGGCGCCTTCGCCTTCTACGTCAACCGTGTCGAGGGCATGGGCGGCACGACCGGCTACGCCTTCGACGGCAAGTCGAGCTGGTACATCCCCAGCGGCAGCATGGAGGTCGAGGATGCTCAGGCCTACCTTCTGACCGCGACGCAGGCCGACAACACCTTCTGATCATGGGTACGAACGGATCGAAGTACCCGCTCGCGATCGCTGCGGCCGCGCTCGTCTCGCTGGGGGCCGTGGGCTGCACATCGAACAACGACGTGGCGCCCGCGCCCAGCGAGACCGTCACCGTCACCGCGACGCCCGCGCCGACACCGGCACCCACCGCGACGGCGACCGCGCTGGTGATCCCCGACTGCGAGCAGCTGTTGCCGATCGAGGAGGTCCAGCAGTATGAGCCCTGGAGCCGTGTCATGCTGCTTCAGAGCTCTGAAGGTACGGCCCTTGCGGCCGACCTGCCCGGGCCGGCCGCCCGCGAAGCGGCTGCGCGCGCGAGTCAGAATCGCGGATGTCTGCTGGGCGTGCCCCAGTCGGACGCCGGACTCGGCGTGTACACGCTCGAGATCGCGCCGGAAACTCGCGACGACCTGATCGAGGCGCTGCGAGCGGACGAGGCGTACACCGAAAGCGACATCGAGGGTGCGCCGTCGTTCGCGATCGCGACGGAGGAGGGCATGGGCGGCTCCACGGTGTCGTACACGTTCGCCGGGGATGCCTGGATCATCCTGCGGGGCACCCTGATCGATATCGAGACGGCGTCGCGCGTTGCGGCTCCGGTGTTGGCGTCGTTGCGCGCCGCGAACCCGGGACTCGGGTAGAAACCCGCACTCGGCTCGTCGGCATCCGTCGCTAGGCTCACGATCATGAGGCGAGCGAAGGATGCCGGCGGCCGGGCCGCGGTCGCGTGTGGTGTCGTCGCGATGACTATGGCGCTGCTCGCCGGGTGCTCGGCGCCGGCCCTGGAGCCGTCGCCCTCGGCGTCCGGTGGAGCGTCGCGCGGGGCGAGCGCGTCGGCCGCACCGACGACGCCCGCTGTCTCGCCGTCGGCGACGGCCGGCGCGCCGACGACGTCACCCGGGCTGAGTGGGCCGCTCACCCTCCCCGCGTGCGTCGACCTGTTGCCGTTGTCGGTCGCGCAGGACCAGCTCGGCGACGGAACCGTCCCGCTCGACATCTGGGAGACCGCGTCGGAGGTCATGCCCGGCCCCGCCGCGGCGGATGCCGTGCGCGGCGCCGTCGCCTCGCAGATCTGCGCGTGGGGCATTCCGAACTCCGACGGCGGTTTCCACGTTGTCGCCGCCGAGCTGACACCGGCATCCGCCGCGTCGCTCATCGCATCGTTGCGCGCGGCGGGCACGTTCACCGAGCAATCGGTGCCGGGCGGGGTCTCGTTCGCGCGCGACCTCGACTCGGAGATCGGGTCGTTCGCCGTCGCGTACGTGTTCGTCGACTCGGCGTGGACGACCGCCGTCGGCTCGCTCGTGAGCGCGAGCGCCCGCGATGTCGCCGTCGCCGCGATGGATGCCGTGGCCGCCGCCAACGGCGGGTGACGCGACCGGGTCGCAACAGGCGCACCGCTTCGTGTTCGTGGATGTCCGTGCGCGCTCGAGCCACTGTCCACAACGCGGCGATTTCTCGCGTTGTCAGCCTGGCCTGTGGATAAGTCGCGAAATGGCGCCCCTGATGTCGTACCGCACTCATACGGTCGGCTCATGGCATCCAAGGCTCAGCTCATCCTCGTACCGAACGAGGTCGCATACGCCGTGCCGTGGAGCGTCGATCGTAGCGCGCTGCCCTGGTGCCGATTGCGGAACGCGAGCGGCGAGCGGCTGTCGAATGTGTCGATCCAAGTGTTTGGCGACGGATGGATCCTCCCGGCGTCGCCGCTGTGTCGACACCTTGAACCGGGTGCTGAGCTGCGTATCGTCCTCGCCGGGCGCGAGCAACAGGATGCGGGTCGGGTGACCGTCCACTGGGAACGATCCGACGGTGCGGAGTACGCCTGGACTTTCGTCTGCTGAAAGGTCAGGGCATTCGATCCGCCCGCCGAAAGCGTGACTCCTCGATGTCGCTGAGTCGCTCAGGTCTGCGGCTCGCCAGAGCGTAGGGATCAAGACCCCGGAACAGTTCGACGGGGTCGATCTCAAGAAAGCCCGCGAGGCGCAGCACGGTCGCAACCGTGGTGTTGCGCCCCTTCTCCACGTTGCGAAGGTTCGATTCATCGAAGTCGCCGAGTTCTGCGACGCCTCGGATGGTCATCTTGCGTCGCTCTCTGAGCTCCCGGATGCGCCGGCCGAGCTCGATCAGCGGGTCTGGGCTTTCCTGCGGCACATCAGAATCCCATCGCCTGAGCGGCATGGATCCGAAGGGTTATAGTCAGAGGGTTATAACCCTGGTGCGCAGACGGGACTGTGCGCCCCGCAACGGAGGTCTGTCGACGTGCCCGACCTCGCCGATGCGCTGGCCGATCCGATCCTCAACGGCCCGTACGATCCGCCTGAGCGGCACTTCGCGCTCGGCCCGGATGGACCCACGGGCGAGATCCGCCCCGGCCGCCGCCCGAGCGAGTCGTTCATCCCGATCCCGCAGGAGCGCAAGGGACGTCGTACCGCCGTCGACGACACGCAGCAGGCCTTCGACTTCGATCTGACCGGCGAGCGACGCGAAGCCAACGACACCATCAACGGCTTGCGCAGGGACGTGGAGCTCTGGCGCGCGCGCGGCTACGGCGGCGTGACCCCGATCACCCGCAAGCTGCTGCTGCACTGGTCGGATCCGGCGCGCGAGAACCGGGTGCTGTACTGCCAGCGCGAGGCCGCTGAGACCGCCATCTTCCTCACCGAGGTGGCGGGGCGACATGGCACGACGGACTGGCGACGGCGGCTCGACGTCGACAACGAGGAGCACAACGCGGGCCTGCCGCGCATCGCCCTGAAGATGGCGACCGGCTCGGGCAAGACGGTGGTGATGGCGATGCTCATCGCCTGGCAGACGCTCAACAAGCTGCAGTCGCCTCGCGACATCCGGTTCGCGAACAAGTTCCTCGTCGTCGCCCCCGGCATCACGATCCGCGACCGCCTCGCCGTGCTGAAGCCCGAGCTGCCCGGTAACTACTACGACGAGCGGGATCTCATTCCGGCCGACCTGCGCGCCCGGATGGGCGACGCCCGCATCGTCATCGTGAACTACCACGCCTTCCTGCCCCGGGAGTCGAAGGAGTTCAAGGGCGTAAACACCGTGACGAAGAAGATTCTCGCGCAGAGTGACGATCTCGATCGGTTCAAGGAGACGCCGGCCCGCACCGTCGCGCGCGTGCTGCGCGACTTCGGGAGCGACCCGGGCCAGATCGTCGTCTTCAACGACGAAGCGCACCACTGCTACCAGGACAAGCCGACGAGCGGGGCGCTCTCGAAGGAGGAGCGCGAGGCCAACGCCGACGCACGCGTCTGGTTCAAGGGTCTTCTGGCGATCGCTCGCACAAAGGGCTACGGCATCAAGCAGGTCTTCGACCTGTCGGCGACACCTTTCTACCTCGGCGGCTCGGGCTGGAACGAGGGCTACATCTTCCCGTGGACGGTGAGCGACTTCTCGCTCATGGATGCCATCGAGTCGGGCATCGTGAAGATCCCGCGTCTCCCCGTCGACGACGACGCGACGGGCGAGACGACCACCTACCGCCACCTGTGGGGCCACATCAAGGATGCGCTGCCCAAGCGGGCCGCATCGGCAACCGTCAGCACCGACGGTTGGCTCATCCCACCCGAGCTCGAAGGTGCACTCAAGAGTCTCTACCGCTCCTATGAACGCTCGTTCGCGCAATGGGAGCAGGTGCTGCGGGCGCACGGCGAGCCTCCGCCGGTCATGATCGTGGTCTGCCCGAACACGCTCGTCTCCAGGCTCGTGTCGGAGTGGATCGCCGGCTCAGAGGTGACGATCGGCGACGAGACCGTCGTGCGCGCAGGGCATCTGCCGCTCTTCGACAACACCGCCGACGGTCGATGGATGCCGCGACCGCGGACGATCCTCGTCGACTCGGCGCAGCTGGACTCGGGTGAGGCTCTGAAGGCCGATTTCAAGGAGGCGGCGAGAGTCGAGATCGAGCGCTTCAAGGACGATTGGCGACGCGCGAACCCGGGGCAGGATGCCGAGCAACTGACCGACGAGGACATCCTCCGCGAGGTCATGAACACCGTCAGCAAGAAGGGCAAGCTCGGCGAGCAGGTGCGCTGCGTCGTAAGCGTCGCAATGCTGACCGAGGGCTGGGATGCCAACACGGTGACCCACATCCTCGGCGTTCGCGCGTTCGGCTCGCAGCTGTTGTGCGAGCAGGTCATCGGCCGCGGCCTGCGCCGGAGGTCGTACGCCCTCAACGAGCAGGGTCGCTTCGAGCCCGAGTACTCGAACGTGTACGGCATCCCGTTCGCGTTCATCCCCGGCGAGCGGCCGGCGAACGATCCGAAGCCACCGCTACCCGCGATCGAGGTCGCGAGCGTGCCTGGGCGCGAGGATCTGCGGATCGTCTTCCCGCACGTCGACGGCTACCGGATCGAGATTCCCGACGACCGGCTCTACTTCGAGGCATCCGATGCGCCACCATTCGTGGTGGGTAAGGGCACGGTTCCCAACTGGACCGAGATCACCGGCATCGTCGGCGAAGAGGAGCGGGACGAGTTCGACGTCGATGATCGACGCGATAGCCGCGTGGCCTTCGAACTCGCCACGCGGTTGCTGAAGAATCACTTCTCGAACCAGGGACTCGACCCCCGGCCGTGGCTGTTCCCGCAGGTGCTTCCGTTCGTCCGCGAGTGGATGGACACGAAGGTCGAGTACGAGGAGGGCTTCGAGCCGTGGCATCTGCTGCGCTCGACGGAACTGCAGCACGAGGCGGTCGAGGCGATCGGCCGCGCGGTGCACTGGCAGGCGCAGAACCGGCCGGAGTATCTGCAGCCGATTCTGAACAGGTTCGCTCCCGCCGGCGATACCGGGAACATCGCTTTCGTGACGCGCAAGCGCACGTTCGAGACGGTCAAGAGCGAGATCAGCCACGTCGTGCTCGACGGCACGGACGGCAACACGTGGGAGCAGATCCTCGCGTTGGAGTGTGAGCGGAACCGGGACGTCGCGGCTTACGTCAAGAACGATCACCTCGGCTTCGATATCCCGTACGTGCACAAGGGGCGCTCGCACCGGTACGTGCCGGACTTCCTGCTGCGGCTGCGCCGTCGGCCCGATGATGTCGACCGGATCCTCATCGTCGAGGTGTCCGGCGGGCAGAAGCAGGTTCACTCGCCGGGCTCGGTCGCGGTAAAGGCGGAGACAGCGCGCGGCTCGTGGTGCACGGCGGTCAACAACCACGGTGGCTTCGGCATCTGGGGGTACATCGAGATCTCGACGATGGTCGGTGTCTCGCGGGTGCTCGCGCAGGCGATCGCCGACCTATACGCGGGTGCGCCGATCATTGGCGACTACGACCGCCTCGACCTGCGGTCCCTGTCGGGGGGCCGTCCTGCAGTCCGATTCGTGGAGGATCCGCATGGCGCGTAACCCCCGTCCCACCGGCCAGACCCCGGTCGAGGCGTTCACGCACGACGAGAAGCGCACGAACATCCCGACCGCGGATGCCGCGGCGGAGTGGATCGATGAGGATGATCTCGTTCGCGAACCTGTCGTGTATAAGCGCTTCGCCGGTTTCGCAGCAGAGCGCGCGGCCCGTGGCGAGGAGCTCGACCCCCAGTTGGTCTGGCGTGGCAAGGACCAGCTGGACCAGAGCGATCTCGTCGTGGACGCGCCCCCGATCTACATCCAGGAGAAGCTCGATCCTCGCGTCCTGATCGAGAACCTGCGCAAGACCGCCGAGGTCGGCGCCGCCGAGCCGGAGCTGACACTCTTCGACCAGTTCGACGGCCTGGATGAGCTCGACCAGATCGAGTTCTACAAGCACGACGCCAACTGGTCGAACCGGATGATCCTGGGCGACTCGCTGCAGGTCATGGGGTCGCTCGCCGAGCGCGAGGGTCTGCGCGGCAAGGTTCAGATGATCTACATCGACCCGCCCTACGGCATCAAGTTCGGCTCGAACTGGCAGGTCTCGGCGCGCAAACGCGACGTCAAGGACGGCAAGGTCGAGGATGCCGCGCGCGAGGCCGAACAGATCAAGGCGTTCCGCGACACGTGGGAAGACGGCATCCACACCTACCTGTCGTACCTGCGCGATCGGCTCGTCGTCGCCCGCGATCTGCTCACCGAGACGGGTTCGGTCTTCGTGCAGATCGGGGACGAGAACGTCCACCTCGTGCGGTCGCTGCTGGATGAGGTTTTCGGGAGCGAGAACTTCGTCAGTGAGATCAGTTATCGCACGACCACCGGTGCCACGTCGGACTTCATCGCTGGGACAGTCGACTTCGTATTGTGGTTTGCGAGGGATCGCGAGGCTGCGAAAGCAAAGTATCGTGCGCTGTATCGCCGGAGACTCGCATCAGCGGATCCGAACTACCGCTCGATTGAAGAGGCTGGCGACGATCGGGTACTCGCCAAGGATGAGATGGCAGACAAGGACTCCCTCGTGGCGTCTGGCGCGCGACTGTTCCGTCAGAATCCCATAACTTCACAGTCGGGGGGCGAGACTACGCAGTTCCCAGTTCAGATCGACGGCCGCACGTTCGTGCCAGGCAAAGGCGGCTGGAAGACAAGCGAGGCGGGCATGGAGCGCCTACGAGCGGCACGTAGATTGCTCTTCAGCGGGCGCACGCTTGGGTTCAAACGCTACTTCGACGATTTCCCACTTGAGGCATTTTCGAATGTTTGGGACGACACTCGCCAGAGTGGGTTCGGGGAAGAGAAGTCGTATGTCGTTCAGACGGCCACAAAAGTCATCGAGCGGTGCATGCTCATGACGACCGATCCGGGCGACCTCGTGCTCGACCCGACGATGGGGTCGGGGACGACCGCGTACGTCGCGGAGCAGTGGGGTCGCCGCTGGATCACGATCGACACGTCGCGCGTCGCGCTGGCGCTGGCGCGGCAGCGGCTGATGGGCGGCAAGTATCCGTACTTTCTGCTCGCGGATTCGGACGAGGGTCGCAAGCAGGAGGGCATCGCGTCGGGCACTCTGCTCCCGCCGACACAGACGCGGGGCGACATCCGGCAGGGATTCGTGTACGAGCGGGTGCAGCACATCACGCTCAAGTCGATCGCGAACAACCCCGACATCCATGAGGGCATGACACGCGACGAGATCGACGCCGCGATCAAGCGGCACGCCGAGTTCGAGCTGCTGTACGACAAGCCCTACGAGGACCGCAAGCGCGTGCGCGTCACCGGTCCGTTCACCGTCGAGAGCCTGTCGCCGTACCGGTCGCTGAGCTTCGGGGAAGCTGACGGCTCGATCGAGAGCGACGTCACCGAGGGACCGGAGTTCACGCAGACGATCCTCGACAGCCTGCGGGCGTCGGGCATTCAGAACGGTCGCCGCAACGAGCGCATCGAGTTCGCGAGTCTTGAGCCTTACGCGGGCATCCATGTGCAGGCGATGGGTGATCGCGCGGCCGAAGACGATGCATCCGTCTCGCACGTCGCGATCGCGATCGGCCCGCAGTACGGCACGGTCTCGCCCGGCTTCATCAAAGAGGCAGCTCGCGAGGCACTGAAAGACCCCGAGGTCGACCTTCTGTGCGTACTCGGGTTCGCGTTCGATCCGCAGGCGACCGGGGTCACCGAGGCCGACGGCGTGACCCTCGATACGGGGGACGCAGGGTTCGCGAACGTCGAAGGCGAGCGCAAGCTCGGTCGCATCAAGGTGCTTCTCGTCCGTATGAACGCGGAACTGCTCATGGGCGACGCACTCAAGAAGACGGGCGCGGGCAACCTGTTCACGGTGTTCGGTGAACCCGACATCGGCATCCGTGACACGCCGGGATCGACAGACTTCGGTCTGCGCGAGGTCGAACTCCACGGCGTCGACGTGTACGACCCGGTCAGCGGAACAGTGCGCAGTCGGCAGACCGATCGCGTCGCGCTGTGGATGATCGACACCGACTACAACGACGAGTCGTTCTTCGTGCGGCACTGCTACTTCACCGGCGGCAATGACCCGTACAAGAAGCTCAAGGTCGCGCTCAAAGCCGACATCGACGCGGATGCCTGGGGGGCCCTGTACCGGACGGTCTCGCTGCCCTTCGAGTTCCCGTCGACAGGCAAGATCGCCGTCAAGGTGATCAACGACTACGGCGACGAAGTCATGAAGGTCTACGACCTGCGCGATTCCGGGCCGCCTTCGGACTGAGCGCGCGGCGGACCACTACGCGCGCGGCGGAGCACTACGCGCGCGGCGGAGCACTACAGGCGCGCGTCAGAACGACATCGGCCGTCCGTCAGAACGGCGCCGGTCCCGAGTCGTGGGCGAGGGCGGGCATGAACGCGATGGGTGGTGCGGGGGCGTCTTCGCGGTAGATCCGGCCGGTGGGTGAGGTCCATTCCAGGACACCACCCCCGAGTTGTCGCACCCGCCAGAGGGTGAACTGTTTCATCGAGTGGTGCCGTTGGCACAGGTGTGCGAGGTTCCACAGGGCCGTCGGGCCGCCCTTGGCGGCGTCGATGGTGTGGTCGATCTCGCAGCGGACCGCCGCGCGCCGGCAT
>QFPM01000026.1 GCA_003248655.1 Microbacterium sp. | reverse complement strand
GTTCGGCGGAGGCTGAGCGATGTCGCGATCCTCAGGGCGGCCCGGCTTTCCGGCGTCGCCGGTGTAGCGCGCAAAATCGAATGGCAGAGCGCGCAGGTTCGCGTGGCAGCAGCGCGCGCGTTTCCAAAGCGCCTTAAACGCTCCTGCAAACCGCGCCCACCTCTCACCCGTACATCGCCGCCACGTACTCCTGCAGCAGTGCGAACGTGTAGCGCGCAAAGTGATTTGGCACTTTCGGCAACATGATTTGGCGCCCGATCTGGCGCTCTGAATGGCCCTTCAACGCCCTTTCGAAGCGCCCTAAACGACCCGCTATGGACGCCGACGGAAATGGACGCCCCAACGGGATAGAAGACGGTTTCGCCAGCCATCAGGGTCAGGCCCCATACATCGCCGCCGCATACTCGTTGATCAGCGCCAGTGACGCGCTGTCGGCCGCCAGGATGTCCGCGTTGAAGATGAACACGTCCTGCAGGGTCATCTCAGGCGCCTGGGCGGCGGCCGAGGCGTAGCCGAGCGACATGGTCCCGGCTGACATCTGAGCCGTGTTCGCCTGCTGCGCGACCGCGCCGTTCAACGTCACCTTCAGAAGGTCGCTGGCGTCGCTGTGCGACATGCCGATCACCTTCCGCGCCGACCCGGCCGTCCAGGCCAGATCCGCGAACGTCTGGCTGCCGCTCACAATCGCCCGCACGTAACCGTTGTTGCCGCAGAGAGTGTTTCGGACCGCCGAGGCGGCCCCGTCGACCGCCATGTAATAGCTGAAGGTCGAGGAGCCGGGGCTCGGAAACGACCCGATGAGGATCCGCGTCGAGGCGGCGCCGGCGCCGGTCGGGAACGTCCCCGCGTAATCGAGGACGTCCAGACGATCCTTGGAGAAGTAGACGCCGGGGTTCCCGTTGGCGTCCGCCGCCGTGAAGATCGGACGGTTGGCCGAGCCGCGGGCAACGAACGACGGCGCGCCGCCGATGCAGTTGCCCCATGACACGACACGACCGCCGGTGTCCTTGGCGAGATACTCGGCGCTCGCCCTATGCCAGGAGATCAGGCCCGCAAGGGCAAGAACCTCGGCCCCGATGTTGCGGACTTTCGGCATGTTGCCGCCGGAGAACCGGGCGTTGGGCAGTTTCATGAACGCGCTCGCGGCCATCACAGGTTCTCCTTGAAGCAGACGCACCAGTGGTCGAGGTAGCGGCCCGGCCGCTGGAACGACGGATCGGACGACGGCGAAATCAGATTGCCCCAGTCCTTCGCTCGGCCGGTGATCGCGACTCCGCCCTCATAGGCGTAGGAGATCGCCGGGTTCGCGCCGGGATCGCCGTCAAGCGCGATCGTCACGACGTTGGCCGCACTGATGGCCACGCTCGCGATATCGACAACGCCGCCGTCGTCGGTGTAGCGGAAGCCGTAGTTCGGGGCCGCCGGGACATCGCGAGTGTTCCACTCAAGCTTCCCGCCGGGCTGGCTGAATGTGATCCGGATGATCCGGCCGGACCGGCTGAAGGCGATCGGCCAGAGCGGCGCCCACGTCCCGCCGCTCTCGACGACGCGGGCGCAGCGCATGTTGTATTCGCCGAGAAGCGCGTACTCTTTCGCCTTCAGATGGACGAAGTCGACCATCTCGAAGATATACTTCGGGGTCGACAGGTGGATCGTCGTGGTCTCGCGGGCGGCCTGAAGCTGCGCCAGCGCGACCGGGCCTGCATAGCTCGCGATGCTGGAGCAGAGCTGGTCCAGAACCATGTGGATGGTTCCGTTGTCGGACGGCAGGATCGCTCCCCAATCGGCCCCGTAGTCAGCATGAAGTTGCAGCAGCGCGGCGAGATAGTCGGCCTGCGTGGTGTCGAGCCGGTTGTTCTCGCCCTGCGTCCAGAAGATCGTGTTGCAGCGGATCTGCTTGCCGTATTTCGCCGCCACCGCGACCGCGGCCTGAAGCTCGGTCAGCCCGCGCGCATAGGGGTTGGTTCCTTTGACAAGCTGCTGGATCGTCTGGCCGCCTTTGCCGTGACACCGAAACACACTGACCGGCAGGGCGGCGCGTTCGAGCTGAGCCATGCGATAGGCCCAAGAGAGCGCGCCCGAACCCTGCGTCTCGCCTTTCTCCGGAGCCGCCGGATTGTCGATCTGCTCGTACAGCGGCGCGAAGTCCGCGAGACTTCCTGCCGGAATTGCCCCCCCCTCGACGCCGCGCGAACCGCCTAGGAACATCAGGCAGTTGCCGGGCGCGGGAGGGAGGGCGTTCCACAGCACGCCGCCCTCGTCGTCCGCGCCGCCTCCGACGCCAAGCGATTGGCCCGCGCCCGCATAATAGCCGATGCGCGCCGTCGCCTTCGTTTGCATCACGAAGGTCGTGGAGACGATGTCGGTGCGCTGGAGATAGGCGCGGGTGACGCCGCCCCGTTCGACCACCTTCAGATCGCAGGATTGGCCGGCGACGACATTCGCCTGCGTCATCACCTCGTTGCCGTTGGCGAACGAGACTTCCGGGCGGCTCAGGCGGCGGATCTCGAGCCGCTGGAACGAAGCCTCGTTAAGCGACGCATAGACGCCGCCGTCGAACTCGACGCCAAGCCCGACCTTGTCCTCGTCGTCGGTGAGGCCCCAAGCGTAATCGCTCTGCAACCCGGAGCCGCGCAACGTGAGGTCGCCGTAGGCGTCGAGCCCGAGCGTTCGAGTGTCTCCACTCGGCTTGAAGCCCAGCACCACGTTGGCGTCCTCGTCATAAAGGCCGCCGACAATGTTCGGGTCGGTCGAAACGACCGCGTCCGGAGCGCGCGACTGGCGGAACCTGCGTTCAACGTCGAGATCGCTGCGCGTCCCCGCTGCGCCGGCGCCGAGAGTGGAGAGCCGGGCGGGAACGTCCGCCAGGGCAAAGCTGTCGGAGATCCATTCGCGCCCGTCGAACACGAGACCCATAAGCGTCCTCCCTCTCAGGCCGTGAACGGCGCGGCGATCCGCGACACGAAAAGCTGGTAGGCCGCCTGGATCTCGGCGAGCTGCGCCGGCGTCAGGTAGGCGTCGTAGATCGCCGCCGCGGTGAACGTGTTTTCACCGTCGTTGCTGCTGCCGCTGGCCTCGATCCCGAACTCCAGCGGAGCGGTCGATCCGAACGCCGCGGCGCTCGTCTCTTCGACGCCGACCAGCGCGCCCGCGGGTGATTTGAACCACACGCCGCGCTTCGTCGCGGACCACGCACCCACCATCATGCAGAAGCCGTTCATGGCCGCCGCCGAGAACGACACGACGGCGGGCGCGCCATCGGCCTGTCGGGCCTCAAGGCGGGGCGTCGCGCCGAACAGGGACAACTGGATCGCGTATGGCGAGGCGTCCTGCGACCTCACGACATTGACCGGCTTCGAGGTCGAAAATGAGCGGACGAACGCCACGACGGTCAGTTCGCCGCCCGGGGCGAGCACATTGACGCTGTCGGCCGTGGTCGGAGCGCTGGGGTCGGTCGACGCGATGAAGCCGTAATTGTTCATCGTCGCCGCGCCGAGCGAAGCGAGATGACGTCCGTTGCCGGACCAGTCGTAGCGGGAGCCGGCCGCGACCGCGTCCTTCCGCCGAAGCGCAAGCTCCGGGTATTTGAGCCCCCACTGATGCGACTGCACAAGCAGTCCGCCCAGGCTCAGAAACGGCGGGTCCATCGGCGGGTTCTTGCCGCGCTCGTCGCCGCCGACATTGATCGCAACGCCCATGATCAGTTGACCTTTCTGGCGGCGAGCCGACTGACGGTGACGGTCGCGTTGAGCGGGAGGTTTGTGGGGCTGGCCGGGTTCGCGCTGCCGGAACTCGCGCCGGCGATGAAGACCTCGATCGCCGCGGCGGTGATCCCGGCCGGAAGCGCCGGCGTCTGCGGCACGATCGCGACGCCGCCCCACGCATAGGACGGCAGATCAAGGTTCGGATTGGAGCGCGTGACCTTGGGCTCGCCGGCCCAGAGCCGCGTGGTGACGCCGCCGACCGTGTAGGAGAAGCAGAGCGCGACGCCGCGCAGGTTCGTCGACCCGGCCTCGACGGCGATGTGGCCGGTGACTTCGACGATGTCACCGGCGGCGAGCCGAGTAGGGCTGATCACCTGTCGAATGACGACCGAGACCGGGTCCGCGTCGGTCGGAACCGTGGGGTCGGAGCCCTTGAAGTCGTAACCGACGCCGGTCGGCGCTCCGGACACCCACACGGTCTGCACCGGCGCGCCGTCCGCGTCGGACCCCTTCGAGAACATGGCCGACAGTCCCTCGCCGGCGACCGCCGACCAGTTGTCCGCCAGTTGTCCGCCGCAGCCCGTCCCGAGCACACCGTCGCTCCCCACGAGCATCGGGTTGCCGTTGAGCGCGCCGGTGCGGTTAAGTGTCGAATAGACGTCGGCCGCCGACCCGATCAGGCGCGGGCGCGGCGGATAGAGCGCGTTGATGATCGGCGCGACCTCGGACGCGATGGCGAAGCCGGACAGCGGTCCGCCGTGCAGGCCGTCGATCATCATGTCGTCGCGCGCGAAACCGAGCGCGCTGGTCGGATCGACCATCAGCCGGTAGGGGTCCGCGACAAAGACGTTCGGCTTCTTCGACTGCGCGAAGAACCACTGGCGGACACGTTGGTGGATGCTGGCGTTGTCCGCCGTCATGCCTCCCGAACCGGACTGCCCGTTGTTGTCGCCGCGTGGCATCTCGGCGATCCAGATGATCCGGTGCCCCCAGCCGAGGACGGTGCTCTGCCAGCTTTCGAGCGCCGATCTCGTCCGGCTGTAGGGCCAGCTCGCGCCGGGAGAGCGGTCGTTGGTCGAGATGATCACGACGACGACGCCGGGTGGCTTGCCTTCGAGACCCGGAAGGCGGGTCAGAAACTGCTCCGAGTTGTCGCCGCCGACCGCGATCGAATTGGCGATCTGGAAGTCGAGCCGGCCGGCCGTCATGAGTTGGAGCGGCCAGACCCACCCGACCGTCGTGGTGCGGTCCGGATCCGGGTCGGTCGACCGGTCGCCGCGGCTGTCGCCGGCGACATAGAGGATCGGGTTGACCTCGGCCGCCCCGCCCGTGTCCGTGTCGAGCAGATCCTCGAGCCAGCGGCAGACGATCGCCCCGTCGCGCAGGATCGCGAAATAGACGTTGCCGTAGGCGTCGGTAATCGCGAACAGCGGCCCGTCTTCGCCAGTGACCGAAAACACCAGCGTCACGCCCTCGAGCGTGACGACGCGGCCGGTCAGAGCCGTGAGCGCGGTTTCGACCGCCTCGACGTCCGGCAGCGGCCCGAGGCGGGTCCATGACGACGCGCCCGTGTTCTTCCCCCAGACGCCGTTCTGAGCCTCGGAGCCGCCCACAACGAGCGCGCGGAGGTCGGTCTCCGCCGTGCCGACGGGCAAGTCCGCGGGCAGCGCGACGATCGCCGAGTAACCCGAGCTCATCGCATTGATCCGGTCGGCGATCGGGCCGGAGGAGGCGAACATCGTGGCCAGATCGGCCGCGTTCGTCAGGGTCGTCCTGTATTGGTTCGGTCCGATCTGCTGCTGCGTGAGTAGCCGGGCCGGGACCGGCCACTGATCGAGGTCGGAGACCTGTCGCTTCTGCAGCTCGCTCATGAGGTGCGGTCCAGTGTGGTGAAGGCGGGCGAGCCGACGACGTCGTCGTCGTCGGTGAGGCGAAGCGCGACCCAGAACAGGTCTTCGCCGGAGGGCTCGTCCGCCTCGACGGGCGAGGCGGTGACGTAGCCGGTCACGACCGGTGTCATGTCGTCGAAGTCCGGCTCGACGGATCCGGTCTTCACGGCGTAGCGGAGCTCACCGATCGAGAGCGGGTTGTCGGTCGTGAAGACGTAGCGATTGCGCCCGTCCTCGAGCGCCTCGGCCGAGAACGTCAGGACCGCCGCTCCGTCGTCGGGCGCCTGGACCACATGGACGACGGGGCCGGCGGCGTCGACGCTCTCGATCCCAAACATGCTGTAGGCGCGCGCCGTGACCGAGATCGTGTCGCCGACGTCGAAGTCGTCGCCGTCGAATTCGGCCCGGCCGACGCCCGCGCCCGTGATGTCCTCTTTCGAGCCGATCATGACCTTGATGGTCTGGGTCGGGGCCGCGCCGCCGGCGCCCGGGCGAACCATCACGACGATGGGCGGCGTATCCGGATCGCCGTAATCCTCGTCCGGCTTCTGGCCGGACCGGACCGAGAGGATTTCGGGCGTCGCCGGCGGCTTGTCGGCCCAGTCGCGCTCCTCAATCTCGATCGGAAACCAATCGGGCGGATCGGCCTCCGCCAGCGCCTCGATCTCGGGCGCGTGCGGGATCAGCGTCAGCCGCGCCCGCATGTTCTTCATCGGTTCGACGCGCCGGACCAGGACGTCTTCGATGTGGCTGCCGGCAAGGCCGAACAGCGCGATCGCGCCTTCGGTCGGCGCGGTCCCCTCGTCCTTGAGCGACAGCAACTGCGAGCGCCCCGCGACGGTGCGGATCTCGCGGGTGAAGACGGCGCCGTCGTCGTTCTGGAACGTGCAGGCGTAGAGATGGCCGCCCGTCATCTCGACCTCGACGTCGAGCATCACGAGATCGCCGTCGACCAGCGCGACGCGGCCGCTCGCCTGCTGCTGCTCGACGGTGAGGAACTGCGCCCCGATCAGCGTGCCGGGGGCCGCAAAGAAGCTCACCAGTCCCTGCTCGACGGTGAAGCTCTCCCAGCGCCGCTCGATCTCGAGATGGCGACGGCGCGCCTCGATCCAGACCTGCGTCGGGTTGGTCCAGCCCGGCAGATCGAGCATCTGGAAGGTCTGCGGAGCGCCGACCAGGCCGGGCCGCGGGACGACGCGCTCGGCCTTCTTGAAGTTGTCGGTCTCGTCGAGGAACGACACCCGGAAGGCGTCGGGGCGGTCGGAATATTGCGGCTCGCCCGCGAAGTTGCTGGCGTTGCGGCCGGAAACGACGCCGCGCCGGACCGTCTGCGGGCGGTCGATGTAGAGCGAATGCAGTCCTTCGGGGCGGATCGGGAAAGCGCGCGCTGCCCGCGCCGCGATCCGGAGCGCCTCGTCGACCGAGGCGTCGTCCTCCATCGTCATGTTGAAGGTGAGGCCCTTGGCCGCCGCATACGCGGCGGCAGCCTGATAGGCCTCGAGGTCGATGTCCTCGTCCGCGGCTGGATCCGGGTTCGCCGGCCCCTGCAGGATGCGCCGCATGGCGGCGATCGGCGACTGGGTCCGCCGCGTGATCCAGCCCTCGGTCGCGACGTCCCAGTCGGGACGGACCGCATGCGCCATGCAGTTGATCTGCTCGAGCACGCTCGAGGCCATGGCGGAGGCCCGGATGCGCAGCACCGCGCCGACCACCGGCTTGTTGTAGACGAACGGCCGGCACGGCCGCACGCTCCGGAGCAGCCCCCAGTGCACCGCGTCGGTCTTGCGGGCGGACTGGATCTCGTTGCGGAGACGCCGGGTCCGCACCTCCCACGTCGCGGGATACGGGGTCATCCAGCTGTCGCCGAAATAATAGGGCTGGTCGGTCTCGGCGGCGCCGACGCAGTCGGGCCGCGAGATCCAGTCGACCGCGCCCTTCTCCCGGTACTGGATGGCGCAGGGGATCTCGCGCCAGCCGAGCTTGCCCTTCTTCGACCGCTCGGTAAGGCCCTGTTTGCAGACGAATTCGACCGTCAGATAGTCGACGTTCGAGGCGCTCTCGCGCACCGTCCACGGATCCTCGTAATGGAGGATCGCGTCGACCGTCGTCTCGAACACCGGGTTCGGATAGGCCGGGAACGGCCACTCGCCGCCGGGCTCGATGGTCGCGATCTGCAGCTCGGCGTCGGGGAACAGCGACAGGTCGGTGTCTCCGACTTTCCACTCGTCGTACTCGAAGCCCTCGTAGCCGAGGATCATCGGGATGTTGGCCCAGCGGTCCTCGTTCAGCCCCTCGCTCCAGGGCTGCGCGAACAGCTTCGGGTAGATCCGGACGCTTCCGTGGTGATCCGGGATCTTGCCGTAGGGGTCGAGGCGGTTGCGCGACCCGGAGATGTCGTAGCGCGGGTCGCTCTTCTTCGCCTTCGGCGTCTCGATCGGGATCAGGGCGTTGAGCAGGAACTGTCCGGCGATTCCGATCGCGGCCGTGGCGAGCGTGCCCAGAAGGCCGGCTCCGAACAGCACCGGGCCGAGCCACGCCGCGAAGGCGATGATGGCGATCGACAGCACGGTCCGGAGGACGCCGCCGCCCTGGATCGCCATATGGACGCGGACCGTCGCGCCCTCGGGCGGGCGATACTCGGCCCAGAGCTGGAGCGGGACGCCGCGCTCACGGTCGCCGAGGGCGACTACGACCACGAGGCCGGCTCGCTGCTCGTCGGTCGCGACGTCCGGCATTTCCTCGGCGAGGATCTCGGCGACGGTCGCGCCGAACGGGCGCTCGCCGACCTTCGCCATGGTCGGGTCGAAGCGGCGGGCGATGACGGTCGAGACGCTCATGAGAGCGCCTCATGCCGGTAGACGCCGGCGACCGGCCCCCAGCCCATGTCGATCGGATCGCAGCGCGCGACGCCGACGCTCCGGGCGAGGTGGAGCATCAGGCGCGGCTCAACCACGAGGCCGCAGTGATCGTCGAAGCCGCCGCGGTCGAACACGACGACGTCGAAGGGCCGGCGTTCGATCGGGTTCGAAACCGCGTTTGAAACGGCTGTCCAGGGACCGGCCTCGGCGCCGTCGACAAGCCGGATCCGGTCGTGGTCGCGCGCCGGCCCGTAATCCTCGAGCTCGATTCCGATCTCGTCATAGGCGAGCCGGACGAGGCCGTAGCAATGAGTGCCGATCCACGCCTGGTCGTCGCGCCGCCAGCGGATCTGCGCGTCGACGTAGCGGTTCGACCAGGCGGGATGGATGACGGGCCGCCTCATGGAAACAGCCCCGGCGCGATCGCCGGCGTCAGCACGCCGACCGGATAGGGCTCCAGGTCGTAGCGGGCGAGCTGCAGCTTCAGCTCGGCCGAGACGTCGTTCCAGGGCGCCGCGACCAGGTAGAAACCGGCGAAGCGAAAGTTCACGACGTCGGGGGCGGAGGCGAGCACCGACTCGACCAGGCACTTGACCCGGCCCTCGTAGCGGGTCCGCAGCAGCGGCAGGATCTTGGCCCGGTCGATCATGTCGATCTTGAGCGGAATTTCGGGGACCGCGCCTTCCTCGTAGCCCGGCCATGCGATGGCGAAGGGCACGTAGTTGAAGACATGGACCGGGTCGGCGGCGTCCGGCCCGACCCGGCCGGCGCCGCGCGAGCGCGTGCCGTAGAGCGGCGTGTCGCCCTCGACGGAGAGAAATTCCGTCTTGTCGTTCGTGAGCCGGATCGGCGTCTCGAGCTCGGGATGCGTCATGGTGATGAGGTCGATCCAGACCTCGTCCGAATTCTCGGCCGCCATGGAGCGGCGCGCAGCTGCGGAGGGCTCGATCACAGGATCCTCCCGATCTGCAGCGTCGAGACATAGTCGAGGCCGCGAAGCGCGAAGACGGGCGGCGGCTGGCGCTTGGCGAATTCGACCAGCCACCAGCTCTCGGCCGTGAGCACGGCGTCGTCGAAGTCGGTGAGGAAGGCGGCGTCCTCGTCGGTGAGGCCGATGTCCTTCGGCTGGCCGGGGAACCAGAACGGCAAGTTGCCGCCGGCGGCGTCGATCTCCCAGAACCGCCAGAACACCTCCACCTGGTGGTCGGTGAAGAACATCTGGAAGGCGTACGGGTCGACGCGCCGGGTCGCGCGCCGGCGGGAGTTCTCGCCGCCGAGATCGGTCTCGGAGACGAGCCGCGTGTCGCCGAGGCTGCGCTGGAAGCCCGCGCGGGCGGCGTATTGAGGAAGCTCGGAGCGCCAGATCGCCGCCATTACGCCCCCCGCTGCATCGGGCGCTGGCGCAGGTCGAAGTCGTCGCGCAGCGCCTTGTTGGGGCGGGAGCCGGGCCGCCGGATCGCGGTCTCGATCATCTCCTCGATCACATAGGTGGGCTGGCGGCCGTCCTCGGTCTCGGTCTCGTCGGCCTTGCGCAGCGTGACCGCCTTGCTGGTCGAGTTGATGAGCCGGATCGAGGTGTTGGAAGCGCTCGCGTTTCCGGCCGAGCGCGCCGCCGAGGCGACCGACGAGGCGACGACGGGCGAAGCCTGGACCGAGCGCGTGACGGCCGCAGCGGCCGCAGGCGCGACCCCGGCGGCGGGCGCGGCGGCCGAGGCCGCGCCGCCGCCGCCGGTGAACAGCGACGTGATGAGGCTCCCGATCCCGCCGCCGCCCGCGCCGCCCCCGGAGCTCGTCAACGCCTTGAACAGCGCGTCGATGCCCTGGCCGAGCGTGGAGAACAGCGTCTGGAACAGGCCTTGCGCCTGGCCGGGCACGGAGGCCGTGGTCTGCGCCAGCTGCTGGGCCGAGCCGCCGACGCCGGTCGCGGCGTTGGCGACCTGCTTGGCGGTCTGGTCCATGGCGCCCGAAAAGCCGGTGACGCCGGTGTTCGCCTTGTCGGTCGTGGCCGCGAAGGCGGTGAGGTTCGCGTTCGCCGCCTGGATCTTCGCCGGGTCGACGCCGGACGCGGCGGCGTTGGCCGCGGCCGCCGCCCCGGTGGAGGGAGAGGCCGGCGAAGCGTAGGCGTCGCGAAGCCACTGCGGTGCGTTGGCGCCGCGGCCGCCCGCGCCCCAGACGCCCGGCGAGCCAAAGCCGACATGCATGCTGCCGGGCTGCATGTAGCCCGGCCCCGCGCCGAAGCCCGTGACGCCGTTCGCGCGCGCCTGGCTAACGATGTCCTTGAAGACGGGCTGGTCCTGCGGGTTCGCCCAGTCCAGCCGGCGGCCGTTCTGCGAGAAGAACACGTCGGCCGCGCCGCCGTGGTCGTGGCGCGTCGAACCCACGCGCGGGCCGCCTTCGCCGATGCCCGGCTGACCGCCCGAAAACACCTCCATCTGGATCCCTCGCTCCTGCAGGAACGAGAAGGCGTTGACGAGCTTCGGATCGAGCGGCTGGCTCCGGGTCGCGCCCTGATTGGCGTAGGTGAGCCAGTTTCCGGCCGTGAACGCCCCCGCCACGCGGTCGTTGGCCGCCGCGTTCATCGCGGACTGCGTCGCAGGCGGACCGCCGGCCGCGGCGGCGTTCGTCACCGCCGACGCGATCCCGGCGCCCGAGGCCGCGACGCCGCCGTTCACGATCACGGTCCCGGCCGTCACCGTCATGGTGGCGGCCGACTGCATGGCGGCGGCGACCTTCGCCTCCGTCGAGCTCTGGCCGCCGCCGAACATCTTCGCAAGCGCGCCGCCGGCGTCGCCGAGCGTCGGGTTCGACTGGCCCAGCAGCGCGTTCTTGAGCGGGTTCGCAAGCGCGAGCTTGAAGAACTCGGCCTCGATGTCCTTGGCGATCGACTTGCCGATGTCCCCGAGCGTCCGGAAGCTCGCGCCCTGCTCGCGGATCTTGTCCGTCACCGTGTCGATCGCGCGCTCGCCGAACGCCGAGACCTCCGAATAGGCGGCCTTCTGGCGATCGACCTGTGCGTTGAGGTCGGCGATCGCGAGCGCGTTGGCGCGGATCGCCGCCGCCTCGGCCGAGCCGGTCGCGATCCCTGCGTCGCGGATGCGCTGCTCGGCCTCGAGCAGCGCGATCGCGCGCTCCCGCTCCTGGTTGGACGAGCCGATCAGCTCGAGCTCGAGCTTCGCGCGGGCGAGATCGTCGGTCTGGCCGGTGATCATGCGCTGGCCGGCGGACTGCGCCCGCGCCTGCTGGGCGTCGGCGAAGGCCTTGCGCTCGGCGTCGATCGCGGCGGCGTAGCGCTCCCGCTCCGCGCCCTCGGCCCGCAGCATGGCGAGCATCAGCGGGCGAAGCGTAAGCTCGAGACGGATCTGCTCTTCGGCCTCGGCGGCCGAGACGCGACCGGCGGCGACGGCGGCGGTCACGGCCTCGCGCGCCGCGGTCTCGGCGCGCATGTCGGCGACGCGGTTGCCGGCGCTGGCGAGCGCCTCGGCGATCGAGCGGTTGTAGACGTTCTGGGCCTCGGCGGCGCGCTCGGTCGAGGTGATCTCTTGGCCGCGCGAGGCGACCAGCGCGCGCTTGCGCTCGAGCTCGGCCTTCTCGATCGGGTCGCGCGCCTGCATGATCGCGACGTCGATCTGGTCGAGCTCCGCCTGCCGGGCGGTCGCGGTGCTCAGACCCGCCAGCGCGTTGCGCTTGGCCTCGAGGTCCTGAGCCTCCTGCTTGCGAAACTGAGCGTCCTGCTCGGCGTTCGAACTATAGGGCGCGCCGCTTTTGAGGCGGGCCTCCAATGCTGCGATTTCGTCCTGCAGCTGCGTTCGCCGGCGCTCAAGTTCGCCGGTTGGCGACGCCTTCACCACATCCGTCGCTCGGGTGACAATGGCGTTGGTGTCGGCCTTCGACTGACGCTGGCGGTTCTCCTCGTCGACGATCTTGCGAAGTTCGTCACGGCGGCGAAGCAGCTGCTCGCGCAATCCGGGCGTGGACCGGAAACGCTGGCCGAGCTTCTCTTCGATTTCGGCGAGTTCCTGATCAGGGCTCACGCCGTTCAGGAGCCGATCCGGAATTGATCCGAGCTCGTCGAAGAAGTTGGAGGCCCGCCGACCCGCCTCTTCGGCGATGCGGCCAAGAAGCGTCATCGACCGCCCCGCATCGGCGAGACGATCCGGGAGCGCCTTCAAGAGTTCCGCTCGGGCTTCTTCGGCGCGGTTCTGTTCGACCAGGCGCGCGACATAGGTCGCTGTCGCCGCGTCGATGAGGTTCATGCTCCGCAGCGTTGCGGCGCCCTGCGCGGGATCCGCGAGGATCTTCGCCAGCATCTCGCCGGCGGACGCCACGTCGCCACCTATCGTCGCCGCGAAGTCCCGAGAGACCTCGATGACGCGGCTGAAGCTCTCGACGCCGACTTTCCCCGTGCGCAGAAGAGCTGTCTCGATTTCGCGCGCAGCTTTGACCGAGATCTCGCCGGCGGCTGCAGAGCGTTGGGCGATCGCCTCGAGCTGGCCGGCGGTCGCGCCTGAGCTGCGGCCGACGCCGTCGAGCGCCGTCTCGACCTCTTTCGTCGAGGTCAGGTAGCTGTTCCAGGCGATGGCGCCCGTCAGCAGCGTCGCGGTGAACCCCACGGCCACAAGCCGCGTGGCCGTGATCGCGGCCCGCAGCCCGTCGATCGTCTCCTTCACGCCGCCATAGGCCTGGACGACCTGCGGCCCCTGCTGGGCCGCGACCAACAGCGGGTTCATGCCGCCGGCGAGCGAGGTGAAGACGTCGAAGCCCTGCGCCATCAGGTTCTGGCGCACATGGGCCGGCTGGCCGCCGGCCCGGACGGCATTCATGTCCCGGACCTGCCGCGCGAACGCGGCCTTGGTCCGGTCGATCGCGGCCGCCATTTCCTTCGCGTCGATCGCCCCGAGCTTGTGCGCCTGGCGAATCTCGGCGAGCTGCGTCTTGTAGGTCTGCTGGGCGGCGAACAGCGGCGAGAACTTCGCGCGGGCCGCGTCGAGCTCGCGCCCATAGGCCGCGATGTCGGCCGCCCGCGCGTCGCCCCCGAAATCCGTCTGGACGCCGAGGCGCAGATTGACCGCCGAGGCGGTGTTGGTCGCGGCGCGGTTCGCGGCCCTGACCGCCGCCTGGGCGGCGCGCTCGAGATCCTGCTCGAGCTTGCGCACGTCGGCGTCGGAGATCTTCGCCGACTCGCCGATCTGCTTGACGGCGGCCGCACCTTCGTTCGCCGCGGCCTTGAGGCCCTGCGCCGATCCGGTGATCTCGACCGCGAGCTTGAGCGCCATCAGCCGCGGGCCTCGTTTAGAGGTCCGAGCGCCTCGAGCTCCATCACGCGGATGTCGTCGAAGACCTCACGGCCGAGCTTCTGGAAACCGAGCACCGCGACGACCGCCGCGTAGTCGAGCCCGAGATAGAGCAGCCCGGCCGGGGTCGCGTGCGTCCGCCACTGCGTTCCGCAGTCGATGAAGGCCATGAGGCTGGGCCAGTTATCGGCGAACACGCGGATCTTTCCGTCGTCCTGGTCTTGGGTTTCGGGCGCGGCCACGCGCACGCCGAGCGCCGCGAAGTCGGCCCTCATGGCGTCGTCGATGCGGACCGGCCGCGAGCTGTCTGTTCGTCCGATGAAGGCGGCGGCCCAGGCGCGGGCCGCCTCCTTCAGTTTCCCAGGCGGGCCTTGTCGCCGATGAGCGCGCCCGTGTAGGCGCGGTTGACGGCGATCCGGAACCACGACTGCTGCCAGGCGGCGGCGAACGTCGCCTCGCTGAAGGCGATCGGCTGGCCCTGGCCGTCGACGACGTTTCGCCAGCCTTTCGAGACCCGCTTCATCAGTTCGTCGTTGCCGTCCTCGGATCCCTTCTCCTCGAGCACGGCGCGGGACTCGTCGCGGCCGAGGAGCTCGAACTGCATTTCGAAGGTGTGGAGGTCGAACTCGCCGATCTTCTCGGCGCTCGGGATCTCGCAGGTGACCGGCCACCAGAACAGCGGCTTCAGCTCGAGGGTGAACATCCGGGCGCCTCCCTCAGCGGAACGTGAACTTCAGCTCGTCGTCGCCGGCCAAGGGCTGCGGGATGAGCGGAAGCGTGTTGTTGATGATGTTCTGGGTCTGGCCGATCTTCGGCCGGCCGACCTGGATGGCGGGACAGCCCATCTCGACGATGTTGCCCGCCGTGATCCCGTGGACGACGGCGAGTTCGCCCCGCGTGTGCGCCTTCGCGGTCGCGATCCAGTTCTTGGTCGCGACGGCGACCGCCTCGAGCACGATCTGACCGCTCGACTTGCGGTTGACGATCTGGATCGAGTCCTGGCCGATCAGGAAGCGCGGCTCGACCTGGTTGCCGAGGTTGAGCGTGAGGCTCTCGCCGATCGACGCGACCCCGTGCAGCGAGAACGTCGGCGTGTTGTCCTTCGACACCGGGATCGGGTCGATGAACTTGGTGAGGTCGACCGTCGGCAGCGCGACGTCCGTCACCGTGCCGAGCAGGCCCCACACCTCGAACTTGAGCCGCGGAATGCGCTTCGGCGTGAACGGGTCGATCGACAGGTTGCCGCGCGCGCCGAGCAGGACGTGACGCACCCCGTCCATGTTCCAGTAGATCGAGACCGATTCCGGATTGTCGGAGACCGGCAGGTAGTCGACCTTCGTGGCCGCGGTCACGATTTCGGCCATGCCGCAGGCCCGGATCATGGGGCCAAAGGCCGGCGCCGTGCCGGCCGTTCCCGAGCCCGTCAACTCGACCGAGAACGTGACCTTGGCGTAGTTGCCGGTGAAGAAGAGCCCCTGCGCGCCGAAATACGGCCGCATCAGCTCCCGCTCTTCCTCGTCGCCCTCGAACGGGTCGATGGTGACGTCGATCGCCTGGATGGCGTTTGCGGCTCCGGTCGGGACGGCGTCGACGCCATAGGTGGTCTCGATCTTGGCGAGGACCGCGAGCTTGGGGAACTTGCGCGCCATGTCTCAGCTCTCCTTCGCGGTCTTGGCCGGCTTCGCAGGCTCGGGCTCGGGAGAGCTCTCGGGCGCCGCGTCCGCGGCCTGTTCAGGCGCGTTCGGCGTCGCGGCGGACTCGGCGTAGCCGGGCTCGCCCTCGGCCGGGATCGGCCGGGTCGGCTGGTCCTTCGGGTCCGGCCTCAGGTCGCCGTTCTTGTCGGCGATGTATCGGCCGCCGGAGCGCGCTTGCATGGGCCGTGTCCTTCTCAGCTGCTCGTGACGTAGAAGGCGGCGGCGAAGGTCATCTCGACCGTCACAACGCCGTTCCGGGCGCGGACCAGGCGCGCGCCCACATAGGTGACGACGTCGTCGCCGGCGGCTGGGGTCCAGCCGACCAGGGCGGCGCGGACGGAGCCCTTCAGCGCTTCGATCTCCGCCGCGCCAGCGCCGCCGGTCGCGTCCGAGACGTCGGTCGTCATCAGGACGACGGAGAGGTCGACTTCGACGCGCTGCAGCACGGCGTTGAGGCGATCGTTCGGCTCGGCCGCTTCCTCGTCGATGAAGACGTAGGCCGCTGGCGAGGCCGGCGGTGCGGCGTCCTGCAGCGCCGCGAGCTCGGCCGCGCCCTCGACCAGGGCGAAGACGTTCGCGGCCTCGAGCCGGGCGATGACCCCGGCGACGATCACGGCGCGCCCTCCGCGCCGATCGCCCGCTTGGCATGTTCCGCGACGATCGCGAGGATTTCCCACTTGTCGGCTTCGTCGATGCCGAGATACGGCCGAGCCGGAACCGTGAAGGTGCGGGCGCCGTACTCGACGTCCTTGCGCCAGGCGCTTTTCGCCCGGGTCGAGGCCTTGGCGAAGCGCAGTTTCGAGCCGACGCGGACGACGTTGCCGTCCTTGTCGAACTTCCGGCCCGCGCCTTCCTTGGCGAAGCGGAACGCGACCGTCTGGGTGCGCGGCGGCTGGGTGACGTCGCCGCCGAACTGGTGGAGCGCGGCGTAGGCGAGGTTGGTGCCGACCAATGCCTTGTCGCCGGTCGCCTGCGCGACGATCGACGAATAGAGGCGGTTGCGGTCGCGCAGCAGCTTCGGCGGCTTGCGCTTCGGCGACATGCGGCGGAGCGTCGACTTCGCGAAGGGCGCCCATTTCTTCGCGCCGGGGCCGGCCTCGGCCTCGAAGCGCCGTTGCGTCGACATGACGACATAGGCGCCGACGTCCTCGAACAGCGCCCGCATGTCGACGCCCTCCGACGCGGCGCGATCGAACAGCTTGCGGAATTCGGCGTCGTCTACGCGGACGCGGGCTCCCTCGGTCGCCATCTCAGAAGTTCCGAAGACTGTCGGGCGTGAAGACACGCTCGCCCGCGGTCGAGCGGACCGCGCCGCCTCCGGCGGGCTCGGGCGCGACGCCCGCGCCGACGTCGAGCTTCACCACGCCGGTCGAGACGTCGCGCAGCCAGGCGATCGCGTCGCGGTAGTTGCGCGCGACCGCGCTCTTGTCGTCCGCGGTCTGGTCGCGCAGGAAGTAGCGGGCGACGTCACAGACCTTGTCGAGGAGCACGCGCGGCGTCGACGGCAGCGGCAAGGCGAACACCTTGGCCAGATAGCCGTCGGCAAGCGAAGACGCGCCCTCCAGGGCCTCGCCGGCGACGGTCGCGTCGATCGTCGTGGGCGGACGGTTGGTGCGATCGGTACGCTGGACGAGTTCCTTCTCGCCGAACCGGTCGATCAGATCCTGGAGGGTCGCGTAGGCCATCGGGTCAGATCGACTCGACGATCAGCGTGGGGTCGCCCAGCAGCTGCTCGAGCTGGGCGGGCGTGAAATCCGCGATCGCCACATCCATGGCGGCGGTCGACCAGGCGCGGCCGGCGCGACGATGGCCTTCGCGCGTCGATCGCACCTTCAGCCGGGTTGGAACAGACCGGCGCCCGGCGACGGCGTTGGCAATCCCGGCGTCGATCTGGCGGTCGACCTCGGCGTCGGAGATCTCCGCGGACGGCGCCGCGGCGTCGGCCGCGGGAGCCGCGGCGCTTTCGGCCGCGTCCTCCGCATTCCGGGCCGCGTCGGCGGCCTTCGTCTTGTTCGTAGCCATGGAGACCTCGAATGAAGTTCGCCGGTCAGGCGAGCCAGGGGACGACGACGAGCTCGGCCGTCCCCGCCCAGGGGTTCGACTCGCCGCCGTTGACGAGCTGCGACTGCAGCAGCCGGCGGCCGGCGCCCTCGAGCGACGGCGGCACGATCAGCTTGTTGGGACGGATCCCGAGCGGGCGGCCGAAGTCGCCCTTCATGCCGATCATGGCGGCGCGGGCGGCCTCGTAGCTCGTCGCGTCGAGCGTCTGCTTCGAGCCGTAGACCAACTGCCAGAAGCCGAACCCGACGTTGCAGCGCCCATCCGTGCCGTAGACGAAGGTCCGCGAGTTGAAGACGTTGTCGTCGTCCTCGCGGTCCTTGCGGATCAGATTGTTGAAGGGCTTCCGGCTCTGCCAGATGATCGGCTTGATCGCCCTGGTGGTGTCGGCCAGATACCAGCCCGCTCCGGAGCCGCCGCCCGAGTTCGAGACCGAAATCGTCGCGCCAGTCTCGTCGAGCACGGGATGATCGGTGTCGAAGAAGAACTGCTTGTCGTAGCAGAGGGTCGAGAAGCCGGCCTTCAGCAGCGGCCACACCAGCTGGTCGGGGAACACCGCGACGGCGCGGCCGAGCTCCTGGAACAGCGGGTTGTAGATCCCGAGGTTGTCGTCCTCGATGTGCTCGCGGAACACGCCGACCGTCTGCTCGAACGTCCGGTTGCGGATCGCGTAGTCGTGGAGGTCGAGGTTCTGGATGACGCGGTCGCCGATCCACTCGCGGACGTTCGGCATCTGGCCGATCCAGCCGTACTGGTTCTCGGCGGTCGTGGAGTTCACCGTCATGGCGACCTCCGCATATTGCGGCTGGACGCCCCCAAAACCGCCCTGGAAGGCGGTGGAGAAGCCGGTGTAGAGCGCCCGGAGGCTGGTCGTGTTCAGGAGCATGGGAGCGGTCGCCTCAGCTGTGCTTGACCCAGACGCCCTCGGACGTGACGTCGAACACGACGCCGGCGGCCGATCGGGTGTTGGTGCCGTTGGTCTTCGCGACCGTCTGGTCGTCGGCCGCATAGGCGGTCGCGCCGATGTCCGCGCGGGTGAGAGCGTCGGTGGACGTCGAGTTCGCCCAGCAGAAGATCCCGGTAGAGATCCGGCACCGGACGGCGCTGTCGGCGCCGGCCGAGTTGTCGGCCGTCTCCTCTGCGCGGCCGAGGCACTTCAGGGTCGTGGCCGCGGTCATCGGGACGGCGAGGCCGTCCGCGCCGACGCCGGCCATGGAGCCCTGCCAGATCTTGGTGGCGGCCTTGACGCCGGGCTCGCGGATGTCGCCCGAGCGGGAGACGGTTTTGCGGGGTGCGGTGAGCGCGACCATCAGGCCCTCTTCTGCTCGGCTTCGCGGGAGGCGGCGAACTTGGTCCGGTCGACGCCCATGAGCGCGATGACGGCCTCGTCGGCCTCATCGATCGCGGGCTCGCCGGCCTTCGGCGCCGGGCGCGGCCGGGCGCCGTGCAGCGCGACCATCGCGCCGATCTCGGTCTCGACGGCCTTGGCGCTGTCGGGCGAGGCCATGTGGCGGGCGACGTAGTGGTCGCGCAGCGCCACGATCGGCTTGCCGTCCTTGATCGCCGCGTCGACGAAGGCCTCGGCCCGCTCGCGGTTGATTTGCGTGCTGAGCGCGGTGAGCTGCGACTGCAGCGCGATCACGGTCGCGGCCGGGACGTTCTTGGCCGGATCCTTCAGCGCCTGAACGCTCTGCAGCGCGACCTCGGCGGTCGCGTCGGCCGGGAGGCCCAGCGCCGCGACGATCGGGGCGAGCACAGCCTTCGCGGCGTCGGCGGGCTTCGCGAGCGCCTGGACGCTCTGCAGCACCACGGCGGGCTCGGCGCCGTCCGCCGCCCCGACATGCTTGGCGATCGCCGCATGGGTCGCGACCATGGCGTTGGCGCGGGTCGCCGCCGCCAGAACGGCGGCCTCGTCCGCAGTCTCCGGCAGGCCGAGCGCCTGGCGGAGCTGTTCGATGAACGTCATCGATGGTCCTTGCTGTTGGTGGAGGGCCGTGAGGCCGACGAGGTTGGGGAGGTTGACGAGCGAGGCGCGCGCGACGCCGATCACCTCGCCGGACGGCGAGTGGACCATCGCGGGCGAGATGTGCCGGTAGGCCTTGTCCTTGACGAGCTGGCGGCCCCAGCGGGTCCACTCGACCTGACCCCAGACGCCGTCCTGACGCGCCTGCAGGCCGATGATCCAGCCGCGCGCCGGCGACGCGCCGCCGGATGGCGCGGCGTAGTCGGTGGCGTGGTTCTCGTCGATCGGAAGCCGGTCGCCGGCGGCGAAATTAGCCACGACCTTTGCGGCGTCCGTCAGCCGGTACGGCCCGCGGCCGTCGACCGTCCGGATCTCGCCCATCGGAAACAGATGGATCCACTCGGGCGCCTTGCCCGCGCCCGCCGGAATTTCGAGCGGCAGGGCGGCGCAGAGAGCAATCTGGGCGGCGGGTTTCGACATGACGCCGAAACTGCCGAACCCAGCGGGGGTGCGAAACTCGCAACCCTGTTGCGAGGGAGCCCAGCGTCGGCCGCCGATCCGCGGCGGAGCCGCGAAGGGGGATGCGCGGGCCGTTTCACGTCGCCGTTAAAACGGTTTTGAAACGGTCAGAACCGCCGAAGCGCCCCGCGAGGCTACGACGGTCGCCCGCACGGACGCAATCGGCCGCTGACGGCCTTCCTATTGGCTCGGGCCTCGGTCGGGTCTATTTTGGGATCAGGCCGCCGAAGCAGCGAGGAAGACGCTTTCGCGGAGCGGGCCGCTTCGGCGGCCGGCTCGACCGGGAATGTGGCGCACCCCCGGCGGCCCCTCATCAGCCGAGCGATCCCTTCAGGACTGCGTATTCCGCCGCATTGGCGAGGTCGGACAGGCCGACGAGGCCTGCGGTGCGGATCGAGTTGCTCGTCACCGTCTCGCGCTTCGCCCCGGGCGCGCTCACCTTCTCGACATAGTCGATCCGGACCACGAACTTGCCGAGCCGGTCGCCCGGAACGTCGAAGACATAGAGCAGATCGCCGTCGCGCAGGTCGAGCAGCACCGCGAGCGGATCGCCGATCGTCTCAGGCAGACGCAGGAAGGCCGCAAACGGCGGCGGGGCGGTCTTCGACGGTCGGTAGACGTGGGGCACGACGTCCTGGCGAAGCGTCACCGCGGCCGATTGCGGCTCGACGCCCCGCACCTTCAGCTTGCCCAGCACCTCCGGATCGAGCGCGCCGACCGTGAACGTCGAACGGTCGACGCGCCGTCCTTCGGCGATCGCCGTCACCCAGGTCTCGAATTCGTCGGCGAGCGGGCGCGCCGGCCAGTCCGACGTCGCGACGCGCTGCGCGGCGAGCTCGGGCGGCGCCGCGATCAGTTTCTCCGCCTGGACGACGGCGCGGTGGCCGGCCTTCCCCGGATTGTGCGCCCAGCCGGGGTCGATCCCGATCGGCACGCGCACGACCTCGCCCGTCGCCTTTACGCGGTAGTCGCGGACGCCCTCGTCCTTCGGCGGCGTGAAGCGGAGCTGGCTGCGCATGCGCGCGACGTCACGGTCGGACAGGCTCTGCAGCGTGCAGCGGCAGTTCCAGCCGCAAGGCGGCGCCCAGACGTTCCAGTAGGGATCGTCAACCCGAAGGCAGAGATTGTGACGGGCCGCATGCTCCGGACGGGCGCGGCCGTCGAGCACGGCGACGTAGCGCAGCCAGGGCCGCGTCGCCTTGTTGCGCTCGAACGCCGACCAGGCGCCGGCCGCATAGGAGACCCTGAGGTTCGCGTCGAAGATCGTCCGCAGCCGGCGCATGGAGCCGAGCTGGACGCCGTCCTCGCGCCGGCCCCACCAGCCCTTCAGCTCGAGCTTCGGCTGCAGCTCGGAGGCGAACTCGCGAAACCCGGTCCCCTGCGCGAGGCTGTCGCGCAGCGCGTCGTGGATGTCGCCGAGCACGTCGAAGCCGGTCGAGCGCGCCACGGTGAAGGCCTGGGCGTGCTCGTCCTGCCAGCGGTCGGTCCAATGGTCGGTCGGGTCGAGCCGCCGGCCGCGCGCGTCAAGCGCCGCGATCGCGTCGAGCGGCGCGAGGGGCTCGAGCTCGACCGCCATCTCAGGCGAGCGGTTCGCGGGTTGCGCCGGCCAGTCCGGCCGCGAAGGCCGCGCGCGCGAGGATCTCGCCGAGGCGGCCGACGTCCATGACGGCGAGCTGCTCGGCGAGCATGCGCGTCGCCTCCTCCATGCTGGTCGCGCCGGCGAGCCGGTCGGCGAGGCCGTCGACCATCGGCTCGATCAGCTCGAACCCCTGCTCGGCGACGATGTGGTCGACCAGCGCGTCGATCGCGTCCTTTGACTGCGCGAGGTGCAGCGCGGTCTTCGGCGGCGCGGGCGGCTTGCCGGCCGGCGGCTTGCGCTTCGGCGGCGCGGCGGGATCGTCTTCATCCGCCTCCGGATCGTCCTCCGGCGCGAGCGCCGGCGGCGGCGCAGGCGGCGTCAGCACCACGGCCCCGGGCGGCGGGTCCGCCAGGCCGAGCTTGTCGGCGACGACCGAGCTTTCGACGCGGAGTCCCATCGGCACGAAGGTTTTCAGAGCGTCGACCAGCAGCTGCAGGTCGATCGACTCCTCGCGGCCGATCTTGACCTTCGGATAGGCCTTCTGCGGCCCGAAGTTCAGCGCGATGAGCGCCGGGACCAGGTCGCGGTTGAGACAGCCGGCGAGCGCCTTGGCGTCGGCGCGCTCGATGTCCTCCTGCACGTTCCGGTGCGTCTTGCCGACCGCATAGCCGCCCGCGATCGCGTCGGTGGTGCCGGTCTGGCCGAGCACGCCTTTCGAGACCTGCTGGTCGATCCAGTCGCAGCGCTTGAGGTAAAGGTCGGACCCCTGGCCGACGTTCTTCGACTCCACGAACTCGATCAGCATCGATTCCGGGATGATGGCGGCGCAGTCGCCGGCGATGTTCGCGACGGCGCGGAACAGCGTGTCCTTGTCGGCCTCGCTCGCGCCGGGGCCGTATTTGCCGACCCGGACCGGCTGGCCGAAGGTCTGCGTGAAGATCGCCCAGTCGCGCTGGGTGAAGGCCTTGAACATGAAGGCCCACATGGCGAGCCGGGCGAGACCCGAGCGGATCGGCAGGCCGGACTTCGCCCGCACGCGGGTAGTCACGTAGCAGAACGGCTCGAGCGGGACGTCCGCGGTCTCGGTCCGGAGCAGCGGCGTGGCGCCGTCCTGCTTGTCGAAGGTGAAGAAGCGCGGGTCGCGATATTCCAGGCGCTTCGGCAGGAACTGGCCCTCGGAGGAGTCCCAGATGATCTCGGTGACTGAAAAGCCCTTACCGATCGCGTCGAGCATGTCGAACAGCTCGTCCTCGAGCTCGTCGCGCTTCAGCCAGTCGCGGACGAGGTCGGCGTGCTTGACGCTTTCCGCGTCGTCGGCCGCGGCCTCGACCGTGACGTCGAGCTGCGCGACTGAGCGCTTTCGCGTCCCGAGCACGCCGACATAGTGGAGGTCGCGCTCCTCCACGGTCTCGGCGAGCTCGAGATAGGACAGCGGGTCGCCGGCGTCGGCCTGGCGCAGGATCGCGCCGAGGCGGCCCGGGGTCAGGCCGTCGCCCGGATAGCCGGTAAGGACCGAGCGGACGCCGGTGAGCGACGGCGCCGACTTCTCCTTCGTCAGCGCCGCGCGCTCGAGCGGACGGCCGTAGCGATCGACGAGCACCGATTTCTCCGCCATCACAGCCCTCCTCGGATGCGGGCGCCGAGCGGACCGCGGCCGAGCGGGTCGCGGGCGAAGTCGTCGGCCGTCGACGGGCGCATGAAGCTCGATTGCGAACCGCCGAGGCGCCCGCCGGCGACGGCCGGCCGGTAGCCGTATTCCTCGAAGCGCATCCGGCTGGCGTGGAACGCCAGCGCCAGCGCGACCGCCGCGTCGCCGTGGCGGCGGGCGCCCTTCTCTCCGGTCCGGATTGGCGGGATATGCGGGATGCCGCGCGCGACCTTCACCAGGCGCAGATCCGCCAGATGATCGTCGTTCTTCGGGATCGCGATCGCGCCGTCTTCGAACGCCGCTTTCAAGGGCGGCATTTCGGTCCGATACCATTCGAGCGTGAGCTTGATGGCCGCGATCGCGGTGAGCGAGATCTCGCGCTGCGCCCGCTCGGCGACCTCCCAGCCCGCGCCGGTCGCGTCGAAGGCGCCGCCGAGGAATCGGGGAAGCCGGCGGATGGTCCGGATCACGACCTCGCCCTGCTCCTGGTAGGGAACCCGGCGCATCTCGACCACGAGCCGCGTCACGCGGCGCATCATCTTGTCGATCGCGAGCACCCACAGGACGGAGAGGTCGGCGACGCGCGCGAAGTCGAAGCCGACGACGTGACGCTCGTCCCGATCGAGCTTTTCGAGCGCCTCGTCGAGGTCGTAGAGAAAGGCCTTCACCAGCTTCTGGCGTTCGCTCTCCGCCAAGGCGAGGAAGTCGGCCGGGAGCTCCCAGGGCAGGACCGGCGCGTCGGCGGTCATCCGCGCCTCGATCAGCGGCCCCGACAGCCACGCGCCGGAGCCCTGGGCCGCGACGCAATAGAGCTCCTCGTCGGCGCCGTCGCCGTAGAACTTGATGATGCTCTCACGCCACGCGGCTTCCGCGTCCGGCGTCCACGTCTCGCCCTTGACCAGGCAGATGCGCCTGTAGAGCCCGGCGCGCAGCGCGTCGTCGAAGTCGATGCGAAGATGCTCGTAGGGCCGCCGTTTGGAGAGCACGTCCTGGACAAGAGCGTTGAACGGGTTATCGACGCCGTCATGCGTCGAGCAGACCACCACCTGGCCGCCCCACATCAGGAAGGCGAGCGCCGCCTTCAGCAGTTCCTCGAGATTGTCGACGAACGCCGCCTCGTCGATCAAGACGAGGCCCTGCTTGCCGCGCAGGGTGCGCGGCGCCGACGACAGCGCCAGCACCTCAAAGCCCGAGGCGAACTGGATGCGGAAGGCCTTGATCTGCCGCTCGCCGTCCTTGTCGCTGTCGTCGAACACGGTCTCGCCGATCTCGCCGGCCGCCAGCGCGAAGGCGCGCGCCCACATGGCGCAGGCGTCGATGAACTCCCGCGTCATCTCCTGGCTGTAGGAGATGTACATCGAGTCCATGCCGCGGGCGGATTTCGACCGCGCGGCCCGCAGCACCGCATAGGCCGCGAGCCCCCAGGTCAGGCCGATGCGGCGGGACTTCTCCACGACCAGCACCTGCGTCGACGGCTGCTCGAGGATCGCAAACGCCTGCGCCTGATAGGGCAACAGGACGTCGGGGGACCCGCGCAGTTGGTCGGGCAGCGACGCGAGCGCGTCCCGCCTGAGCTTCGCCCAGTCGGCCTCGCCGATGGGGCCGGACGGGTCTTCAACGGACGCCAAGGATCTTGTCCTTGATCTCGTCGGCGGTCTCGGTCGTCAGGCCTCGCACCTTCGCGACCTTGTCGATGGCTTCGGCCGCCTTTTCCCTAAAGCTCGCCTCAATCTTGGTGCGCGTTTCAGTCGAGATCTTGCGGCCTTCCTCGGCGGCCTTCAGGGCGCGCGCCGAGGCGGCCAGCATGTCGGCCGTGTCCTTGTCGGCCGTGAGCGTCCCGGCGTTCTGCAGCATCTTGAGCGTCAGGTTCTTGATCGTCTCGACCAGCAATACCGTGACGTCGTCGCCCGCGGCGCCGTCCAACTGTCCGACCACCGCGCCGGCGATCTCGCGGGTTTGCGCGAGGTCGGCCGTCTGCGCCGCGATCTCGATCGACGTCCGGTTGAAGGACGACGAGCTGATCGGCCCCTGCGGCGGGTCGAGGGACGCGAGCCGCTCGTTGAAGTCGACGAGAATGTCCTTGGCGTGACGCTTGTTCGCCGCCAACTCGCTGCGCGCCCAGGCGACGTGCTCGTCGGCTTCGCGCGGCAGCAGGTCGATCGCGGAAAGCCGGCCGCGCCCTTTGCGCGCCGTCTGGGTCATCGCTTTTCGGGGACGCGCGTCACGCCGTCGAGGGCAAGGATCTCGTCGAGATGCTGACGGCCGGCCTCGGCGAGCGTGACGAGGTGAACGCCCTCGACCTCCCGTACGACTACGCCGCCGACGTCGCGCAGCTCCGAGCAGCGCTGGCGCACCGCCGAAGGCGTCAGCACGAAGAAGCGCGGCGAACCGGCGAGCGCGTCGGCGATATAGACGTCGCGCGCTGTCTGGGCGGGCTCCTCGCGCAGGATCTCGAGGATGGCGAGCTTGACGTCCCGCTGCCGACGTTCTCCCGGCGTCATGACCGCCTCCTGTCTTCCGTCAGCATGCGCTCGATCTTTTCGTGCGAGCGCGCCATGGCCCTGATGTCGTTGACGACAACCTTCACGTCGCCCTGGACCTCGGCGACCGTCAGGCGAAGAGCGTGGATCTCGTCGTCGGTCGGGGCGTTCTTGAGTTTTTCCTCGACGCTGAGCAGCCGCTCGGAGACCGTCTGGAGCTTTTCAGCGTGGCCGACCTCGCGCGTTGTCACCGCCTGGGAGAAGCCGTCGAACCGGAATCGCAACTCGTCGATCTTCTGCTCGGACAGAGCGGTGATTTCCTTCAGCTCCGACTTTTTCGCCTGGTTGAGGTAGAGGTAGAGCGAGAAGCAGAAGCTCAGAAACGTCACGATGGTGACGATCCATGGCCGGGCCTGCTCGATCGCGGTCGACTCCCGCACGATGCGGGCGTCGACGTCCTGCGAATGCGCCGCGTCGACGCCGATCGAGGCGAGCAGCAGCGCCACCACCCCGATCAGAAAAACCCATGCAAGCCATTGGATTTTCACTGGCCGCGCACCTTCAGCGACCCGGACGTCTCGTTATTGATCACCACCTTGGTGGGGGCTGACGCTGCGACCTTCGCCGTCAGCAGCCGCTCCAGCAGCGCGTCGTCCAGCCCGAAATGACGAATGGCGTCGCCCGCCCCCATGCGGAGATGACCCAGCCCTGCGCCAATACTCTTGGAGCCGTCCGCCAGGACGATGCCCGCGGCCGTCGTCAGGGCGCTCTGAAGCGTCTCCCGGTGTTTGGCGTCGAGCTCGACGCCAAACCAAGCGGACAGCTTGATCTTCAGCCACGCGATGAAGGCCCCGACCAGGGCGAGCACCACCATGTCGACGATCGGCTGAAGGGCCTGGGCGACGCTGGTCGCAGGCGCAGGATCCGTCGCGGCCTCCGCCGCATCGGCTTCGCCGATTGCGAGCCACAGCGCCATTCCGAACGTCACCGCGACGGCGAGCAGGTTCGTGACGCGAACCACGGCCGGCGGGAGAGCGCTCCGGGCGACTTCGTAGCCGACGACCAGGCACAGGCCGGCGGCGAGGCCGAGAAGGCCGAGCTTGACGCCGAGGCAGGCGACGAACACCGCCGCGACGCCGACGAAAATGACGCGATCCGACACGGGCGGCCTCCTAGCCGAGTTGAGCCAGGGCGACGTCGATCGCGCCCCATGTCTTCGGGCCGACGACGCCGTCCGTCTCGAGCAGCTTCGAGCGCTGGAAGGCGACGACGGCGAGCCGCGTGGCCGGCCCGAACTTCTTGTCGACCACGAGCGCCGGCTTCGCGCCGAGGCGGTTGAGCGCGCTCTGCAGCGTCTCGACCGCGGTCCCGGTCGCGCCGATCTGCAGCAGCGGACCGGCGGCCGGAGCCGGCTTGGCCGGGCCGGACAGCGGGAGCGCGTAACCGGATGGCCAGCGGATCCCGAGCAGCGCGCTTTTGGGATAGAGCGCCTCCGTCACCGCGTTCGATTGGTTGCCCCCACGGCAGCGGAAAGAGGCGTCGGTCTCGCCGACGTAGAAGGTGACGTGGCCCTCCCAGCTTGACGTTCCGCGCTTGAAGATCAGGACCGCGCCGCGGGCCGGCTTGACGAGCGCCTGGCCCCAGTCGAGGAAGCTGCGGGCGTTGAGCCGGCCCGTGCCCTTGATCCCGACCTCAACCAGCTTGGCGTTGGCGAAGGCCGCGCACCAGGCGGTCTCGTCGTCCTTGACGTAAGGGTGGCCGGCCTCGGCGAAGAACTCGACGATGCGGGGCTCATGGCGAGAGCCCACGATTTCCTTCAGGCCGAGATCCTTGCCGGCGGCGACGAGCCAGGGCGGGTCGATGGCGGTCACGGGGCGCTCTCCGGTCGTTTCGAAAGCCGTTCGAAACGGCCTTGAGATCGCGACCAGAAATGCCGGAAGGCCTTTTTGCCCGAAACTCGCAACCCTGTTGCGAGGGAGCCGGTCAGAGATTGAGGGCGAGCTGCGCGCGATCGCGCGTCTTGTCGGCGAGATAGCGCCGCACCATCACGTCGCTGACGTGGAGCGTGCGGGCGATCTCGAGCACCGCCTCGCCGTCGTGGCGCATCTGGCGGGCGAGCCATTTCTTGTCGACCGGGATGCGGGCGGGGCGCGCTTCACGGGCGTCGAAGATCTCGAAAAGACGCCGGACGGCGCGCTCCCCGATGAGCTCCGCGAGGGCGGATTTAGAGCTTGGGTTCTCGGGGATGTAAAGCGGGGCGCCGCCGAAGCGCAGGAAGAACCGCACGGCGAGCTGGCGGCCCATCGCGTCGACATAGGGCTGAAGATGCGCCGGGATCGGGGGGCCGTCGCTCATCCGGCGGCTCCGTCGAACAGCGGCGCGTCGGCTGGCGCGCACCAGCGGCGGATGTCCTCTGGACGCTCCAGTCGCTTGCGGCAGGGCGGAATGAAGGTGACGGGCGGGCTTGTCGGCCGCTCGACGTCCCGCGGGAGCCAACCGACCCAAGCATAGGACGTCGCGGAGCTCGCCTTCGGGTCGTAGCGGCCGGCGACCATCGGAACGCGCTCGACGAAGGGCGCGAAAACGTCCGGAGGGTAGATCGAGAACAGGCGAGCGTAGCGCTCCCCGCCCTCTATCCAGGCCGTCCGGACCAACAGGAAGACGCCAAGATGCCGGCCGGACACAAGTGCCCGCTGTGCGATGTCGAGCGCGATGTTGAAGGGCGGATTGGTGATGACGAGATCAGCGCCGTTCCGGTGGATCTCGCCGTCAGCGAGGACGTCGGCCACCCGATAGCCGCGCCCGTAGTCGAAGACGTCGGACGCGTCGACTTCGGCGAACGCCTCACGGAGCGTTTCCGCCATGTGACCTTCGCCGCAGCACGGATCCCACGCCCACATCAGCGCCGGATCGAGGCCGAGCGGCCGGAGCACATGCTCGACGAGCGCGCGCGTCGCCCAGGGCGGCGTCGGGAAGAAGTCGAGCCCCTTGGGCGGCGTCCGCCGCGACGCCATGATGGCGGTCGAGCCGTAGGGGCGCGTCATCGCCTGCGCCTCCGGACGGTCGGCCCGATGCGATGGCGGATCGGGAGCGTGGTGACGACGTAGCCGCCGTCGATGACGTAGCGAGCGCGATCGCGCACGATCGCGAAGCGGACGTCTGTCCCGAGTTCCGCCGCGACGGCCTCGCGCCCCGCCGCCGTCGTCTCCGCGATCATCGCCCGCACGAGCTCGACGTCGATGTCGAACACGCGCTGGAGACAGCGTAGGACCGCATGGTCCGTGACGACGGGACGGAGCGGCGATGTCATCGCGGGCCGCCGATCTGCAGGCGCGGCCGCTCGAGCACACCGTCCGGGCCGCCGTCCTCGCCGACGCCGCGGCGGATGCCGACGCTGCGAAGCGTTCCGCGATCTTCTTGGCCTTGACAGGCTTAACCCGCGGAAAGGCCTTCTCACGCGCGGCGACAGCCGCCTGCATCGCCTCCTTGGACCGGGTGGCGGCGAACATCTCGCTCAGACGCCAGGACAGCCGGTCGACCAGCGCGTCGGTGAACTCGAGCACGGCCTGCGACTTCGTCTTCGGCGATCGGCGCGCGCGGTAGAACTTGCCCTTTCTGAACTCGGCGACCTCGCGGTTCACGGCCCGGTCGAGCATCGCGTGCAGATAGACCGCGATTTCCGGCCCCGGCTCCCGGCCGATCCAGATGATGGTTCGCCCGCTGAAGGTCGCGGTGCAGTTGACCGCCGTGGCGACGGCGCCCCAGAGGCGGCCGCGCACGGATTCGGCGCCGCCGCGGGTCTGGCTCTCGCGCCGGTCGATCAGCAGATCGTCTTCGCTGAGCCCGAACTCTTTCATGAGCTCGGCCGCTTTTTCCGCCGCCTGCAGCGCCTCGGCTTCGCTGAAGCCGCGCTCGGTCTTCCGAGCCTGCAACTGGCGGATGCGGGCGCGGATCTTCGAACGGTCTTCACTCGTCATCGAGCTCGAGCTCCCTCTGAAACGATCCGGGGTCGCGCCGATCGCGGGCGCGGGCGCGCTGACGGGCCTCGATCTCGGCCTCGAGCTGCGCGTGGATGGCGTCTTGCAGGCGGACCATGTCGCGGGCGATCGACTGCCGGGCCGAGCGCTTGCGCGCGATCCGGTCCCTGAGCTCGCCGATCGTCGCCGCGGCCATGGTTCACGGCTCCCCGGCTTTCGCCTGGGCGAGCCGCTCGGCCGCATGCCGCGTGAGCGCGTCGAGCTCAGCGCCTGCGGCGAAGAGGAAGCGCCGGCCGGGGAACTCGGCGAAGTTCGGGTCGACGCCGGCGGCCGTGAGCTTGCGGCGGATCGCGAGATAGACGGCGCGCTTCGCGCCTTCTCCGTCCGGCTCCTCCTCGCCCCACTGGACGTCGGCCTCGCGCGTGAGCCACTTCTTCAGCGCCTCGATCACCTTGCGGGCGGCCGCCGGGTCGCCGAGCGTCTTCGAGGCCCAGCGCTGGTGCTCGACGCCGGTCTGGCGGAGCACGAAGGCCACCATCGCCGTGTCGCTCGGGTCGCGGACGACGCCGAGCAGGTGCGCCGAGATCCAGAGCGCGCGGATCTTGCCGACGAAGGGGCCGTCGAGCGCGAGCGCGCCGGCGGCCATGCGCTTCGGCTTGGCGACCGCGGCCGGCGCGAGCTTCTTCAGCCCGTCGATGACGCGGATGGCCTGCCGGACGTCGAGATCGCTGGACGAGCGCTTTCCGGTCTCGCGCTCCATAAAGTCGCGGCGCGAGTCCTCGTCGAGGCCGGCGGCGCGGGCGTAGGAGTGGATGGCGCGGATCTGGGCGGCGGATGCGGGCTGGGTCACGCGATCTCTCCCGCCGTGTCGAGGATCTTCGAGCGGATCGCGCGCCAGAGAGTGTTCGCGGCTCCGTAGGAGACGTCGCAGCGGCCGGCGGCGATCGCCTGCGCCTCGGAGCCCTCAGGCGTCTCCTCCCAGGCGCGATAATTTTTCCGGTGTTCTCGGAGGGCCTTCGCGTGCTGCTGGCGAAGCTCCAGAGGCGCGAGCCGCCAATGCGCGCCGCAGCACACTTCCTCGTGCGAACCGCCTTGCGCCTTGAAGGTGCGTCGGCACGACGGGACGATGCATGCGACGCGCTCCCAGAGCCCGCCTGCGCCGCAGCGGTCGCAGCGGAGCCAACGCGAGGTGACAAGCCGCATGTGCCCGTCGCAGTCCGGCATGGCGCAGCGGATCCGACGTCGCCTCATGGCTGCGGCTCCCAGCGGATCGCGACGCCATCGAACAGCACCGGCCCGTGGGTGAAGAGCCACCAGCGAACCATGTGGGCGAAGGGCGTGACCGAGGAGACGCCGGCGAAGCCGTCGCCGCGGGCGTAGGCGTCGGCCGCCTCATCCAGCACCGGAATGCCGTTGACCGTCAGCGCCTCGCGGAAGCTCGACGGATCGAGCTTGTCGGCGCCGCGCAGATCGAGCCGGACCTCGTCCACGCCCACGCACACCGGATCCGGGATGATCTTTCGGCAGTAGCGGGTGCGCATCGCGGTGAAGATCTGCACCGGCTCTCCGGGGCGCGCGTGGCGCTTGCGCGGAAGCCGGATCGTCTGCCGCTTGGTCCCGGCCGCGATCGGCAGCACGAAGCTGGTGTTGAAGCTGTAGGCGACCATCAGCCGGCGGCCTCCAGATTGACCGGACCGGCGGCCCCGATCTCTTCGAGCTTCGTCCAGACGGCTCTGCGCGCCCGCGCGGTCGCGTCCTCGCCGGCCTGGATCGCCTGCATCAGGTCGCGCACTTCCGCGCAGCAGCGGTCGGCGAAGGCGTTGAGCGCGGCGTGGTCGCCGATCGCCCGGACATGGGTGGCGGGCAGAACGCTCAGCCAGCTTCCGGCTCCGCCGAAGCCCCACATCCGGACGAGGATCTGCTCGCCGTCGCTCCACTCGATCTTGCCGCGATACCAGTCGCGCGGCGGCAGCACGCCGGCTTCGCCGAGCAGCACGAGGTCGCCCGGATTGACGACGACAGCGGGCGTCTTGAGCTTCCGGACCCGGCTCATGACTGCGCCGCCTCGGCCGAGAGGCGCGCGCGCGTCGATGCGTCGATCGAATAGCCCTGGCCCCAGACGGTCTGGATCTTGACGCCGAACGGGCGGAGCTTCTTCCGGATATTGCAGACGAAGACGTCGACGATCTTTTCGTGCGGCGCGTCGTCGATCTGCAGGCTGTAGAGCGCCGACATGATCTCGCTTTTGGTGGCGAGAGGACGCTTGAGCAGGAAGCCGACGACGCCCGCCTCACGACCTGTCAGCCGCCATTCGAGCGGCAGCGGCGTGCGAAAGCCGAGCATCTCCTCAAGCTGCACGATGCGTTCGCGAAGCTCGTCGTTTTCGGCCTCGACGATCTCAAGCCGCGCGGCGTGATCCACGACCCTTGCTCCTGAAGATGACGACGGCGAGAGCGCGCCAAAGGGGCATCCACTTGGCGGCGGCGAGCTGGCGCGCTTCCGTCTCAGCCCTCGGGCCAAGGGAGCGCACGGCGTTGGTGATCTGCTCGAGCGAGATGTCCTCGGCGTATTCGGGCGCCGAGACGAGGAGCGCCGACGCCTTGATCAGATCGGCCGAGATCGGTGCGGCCTTGGCCTCGACGAGCGCCTGAAGCACCTGTCGCGCCTTCATGGCGCCGAGCTGGTTCGCCATCGTGAGCAGCGACTTCACCGCGACGGTGTCGCCAACTTCGTAGGTGCCGTTTGGGGGCGGGTTCTTGAGGACGCGGGCGCCGGCGCGCTCGCAGATCTGCGCGACCGTGACGGCGTCCGGATCCTGGGCGGCGACGGCGGCGTGGAACAGCTGGGTCGTCGTGATGTTCACGCGGTCGCGGTTGTGGCCCATGAAGGCGCGGGCGCGGTCGATCTGTTCGGCCGCCTCGACGACCATGATCGGGATCTCGTCGATCGCGGGATGCGAGGCCGCCGCGATCGCCGTGTGCTGCCCATCGATGACGTGGAAGCCGCCGTCGATCTCGACGACGACGGGCGGCTTGAACCGCCTCCAGTCCCAATTCGCCACGACCTTGTGGATGAGGCGGATAGAGCGGGTCGACAGCTCGCGCTGATAAGCGCTGTCGACCAGCAAGGTCTTCGGGTCCGCGCGTTCGAAGCGCGGCTCCGCCATGTCGGCGCCGCCCGGCACGACGTCGCCCAGCGAGACGGATTTGATGCGACGGAGGGTGCTCATGCCTGCGGCCTCCCCCGATAGCCGGTCTTCTTGCCCGGCTCGCTGTCGTGCACGAACCACCAGCCGGCGGCCGCGAGCGCGACGACGACCTGGTCGGCGACACGGCGCGCCTGCGTCTCGGACAGGCCTGCGAAGGCGGAGGCGATGACGAGCTTCGGCTCGATCGCCGCGCCGGCCGGCGTCGGCGCCGGCGCGGCGACGGGCTCGGCCGGGCCGAGGTCGAGGGCGTCGGTCTCAGTCATCGTCGTCGTCCGGACCGGCGAGCGCCAAGGCGCTGGCCGGCGCGTAAGGCCGGTTGATCCGCAGGCACGTCGCCGCCTCGGCCGGCGTGAAGGAGAAGATCGACGAGCCGCCGTAGTAGTGCGTCGTCCAGCCGTGGGCCTCCGGATCGCCCTTCACCGGCACGTCGATGCGCAGCAGCTTCGCGCCGAAGCGCTCCTCCTCGCGGGTGCGGCCGGCGTGACGGCGATGGCCGAACACTTCGACGACCGCCCACTCCCAGCCGTCGCCGTCGTCGGCGGTTTCCCACGCCTCCGGGGTTCCGATCTCGCCGCCCATCACGAGGCCCTCGCGCCGCGCTCGAGGTCGCGCTGATGGGCGCGCACGATCCGGCCCATGCGGGTGCGGATCTCGATGTGCGTGTCGGAGAGGCGGCGGATCACGGTCGCGTCGATCGCGGCCTCGCCGGCGTCCCAATCGTGGACCGACCAGCGGACGGGGGCGCCCTTCGGAAACGGCTCGACCGTGATCTGGGCCACGGCCGAGAAGTCGAAGCTCGCCGACGCGATGGTCGCGTCGAGCGTCTCGAGGACGGCCGCGGCGCAGTCCGGGCAGGCGCATGTGAAGGCGGCGACGACGACTTCGTCGCCGACGCGGGAGGTGGTGACGCGGGCGACCGGGCCGCCGGCGCGGGCGATGTGGATCATGACCGTTCCTCGATGATGGCGTCGGCGATGAAGGTGATCGGGCCGAACGTCAGGGTTTTCTCGCGTATGGCGGAAGCAAGCAGGTCGAAGACCTGCTCCAGTTGCGCGGTGGTCGGGCAGTCGAAGACGAGTCGGACCTCGTCCAGGTATTCGTCGGTTTCGAGCCGCACGTTCGGGATCACGACGTGGATGGGTGCGCTGCTCTCGGTCATCACGCGGCCGCCATGTCGAGCGCGACCATCTCCCACTGGCCGCGGGCGTGGTCGCGGCGGTGGAAGCGCAGGTAAGTCTTGGAGCCGATCGTCCGGATGCTGTCCGTGATCGCGTCCATGGCCCGCTTCCAGCGCGGGTCCTCGATCGCGAGCCGGCGCAGGGCGAACAGAGCGGCGCGGTTGATGCGGCCTTCCTTGTCGACCTGGAAGGCGTGCTCGACGAGCGCGCGGATGTTGCCGTTGGCGTCGGCCGACCATTCGGCGATGCACTCGTCGACCAGCGCCTTGGCGGCCTGCAGCTCGGGACCGAAGGTGATCTGGTCCTGCACTTGCACCTGGACGCGCTGGCGGGCGTCGTAAGTCGTGAGGGCCATGTTGCCCTTCGGGCCGCCGAGCTTCGCGCCGTACTCCTGCGCGATCAGCGCCTCGATCGAGGCGATGCGCTCGAACCACTTGACCTTGAGCGCCGCCATCTCGGCGGCGAGCCCGGTCGCCTCGGCCATGAGCTCGCGGACGAGCTCGTCGATGAGCTTGTCGACCGGCTTCACGAGGTGCAGCGGGACGAGCCGGAACTGCGCGTCGTACATGAACGGATGGCCGTTGACGTCGGTGACGCCGTCGTCGCGCTCGGCCGCGGTCGTTTCAGCGGACATGGCTGATCTCCTTCGTTTCAAACGGGGTTCGAACGGCGTCGAGGCGCGCTTCGAGACGGCTCAGAAGGGCGTCGATCGCCGGCGCCCGGCGGCGGCGTTCGACGAGATGGACCGAGCGGCAGACGGTGTTGCCGGCGCGGCCGAAGACGTCGCCGATGCGGCGGACGCCGGCCTTCGGGCGGGCGCGGCGGCAGAGATACATCGCGATCTGGCGCGGCTCGGCGACGCGCTGTTCCTGGCCGGTGCCGGTGACCTCGGCGGCGGTGACGCCGAAGTCCTGCGCCACGATTGCGATGACGGCGGCGAAGCTGGTCATGACGCGCGCCTCGCGGCGGCGAGCCGGCGGCGCTCGCGCCGCGCCGGGTCGAGCGCCGTGCGGACGGCCTCGACCGACCTGTCACAGAGCGCCGCGATCAGCTCCTTTGAATGACCATCGCCGGCGTACTGGCGCGCGCGCGCCCACCACTCCGGCTCGCGCCGGCCGACCGCGGCGGAGCGGGCCGGCCGCGGCGGTTTCGCCGTCGCATGGCGATCGCGATAGACCGCCCCGAGCACCGCGCTCTTGCTGCAGCCGAGGCGCCGGCCGACCTCGGCCGCCGAGTGTTCGGCCAGCAGGGCCTTGGCCTCCGCGAGCCGCTCGGGCGTCCAGGCGCTCACTGGAACAGCTCCCGGCGCCGGCGGCGCATCCAAACGGGCCGGCGCGCCACGATGTTGTAGACCTGCGCTTCCGTCGCGCCGACGGTCTTGGCGATCGTCAGCGTGTCGTGCTCGAGCGCCCAGAGCCCGAGCACGAGGCCCTCGAAGATCGCCTCGATCGGGACGAGCCGGCCGACCGCCGGAGGGCGGAGGCCGCTCATGGCCGGGCTCCCGGGCGTTCGACATGGGCGCGCATGGGAAGCGGCAGCACCTTGCCGGTCGCGATCGCGGCCTCGAGCGCCCTGAGGTCGACGAGGCACGTCTCCGGTTCGGGCTCGACGTCGGCGAGGCGCTTCAGTCCCGCCTCGGCGTTCATCCGGGCGCGCGCCGCGTTCTCGACGCCCTCGAGCATCATCAGCCGCACGGCGACGCGCTCGATCAGCGCGGCGATGGTCGCGCACTCGGACGCCGGGATGAAGACGCCGTGGTCCTCGGCGCCGCGCAGATGGTCGGACAGCAGGTCGAGCGCGAGACGCGGATCCTCGCCGCGCGAGATCGGAATGATCGTCGTCATGACGGTTCGCCTCCTTCGGCGATCGCCGGCCGGCTGGCCTTGGAATGCGGGCAGCGGCCGGGCGTGTTGCAGGCGTGGAAAAGCTGGGCGCGATGGGCGCTCGAGGCGCGGAAGGGCTCGCGCTGCTCCATGAGGCAGCGGTCGCGGCCGATCTCGCCGAGCACCGGGCAATCGACCTTGAGGTCCATGAGCGCGCCGCGGACGAGCTGCTCGAGGCGCTCCATGCTGCCGCGGTAGCCGCCCGTGATCGCGGTGGTGACGACCGACGTGGAGTAGCCGAGCCGCGCAGCCGTCGCCTTGGCGGTCGCCCTGGTGGCTTCCTCGGCGAGCGCGACGATCCAGTCCGGCGGCGTTCCCCAGGCGGCGTGCGCCTTCGCCACATAATCGGGGGCGGCGCCCACGGCGCCGCGACGGGGACCGGGCCTCATGGCTGTTCCCTCGTCTCGGCGACGCCGAGGAAGCGCGCGCCATTGGCGTCATAGACAAGCTTCGAGCGCAGGATCTTGGGCGCGATCGGGCCAAGCTGCGCCATCACGAGGCGGTAGTTCTGGCCCTCGCCGGGCGCGCCCTTCGAGGCGCTGAGGACCCCGGCGCGGGCGAGCTGCCGGCAATAGGTGGCGACCGTGTTGAGCGTGGTCTTCCGGCCGCCCTCCAGCAAAGCCGCGAGCAGGCTGGCGTCGGTGAAGCTCTTCAGAAGCTTCATCGTCCGCCACATGGTCTGACTGACGCTTTCCTCGAGCTCGAAACCGGCGCGGGTCACGCGCGGGGCCTCGCGGCTGGTCTTGGCGAGCCGGTAGACCGTCCGGCGGATCGCGCCGCACTGCTCGTCGCGGACGAAGGCCACGTAGCCGGCGAGGGTCAGGCGGCGGACGTATTCCCGGATCGACGCTGAAGACTCGCCGCTGCTGAGGCTCTCGATGTCCCGGATCGTCCACTCGCCGCGCCCGGAGTCGAACGAGCGGATGACGCGCCAGTAGTGCTCCTGGCCGCGCGGCGGGACGACCTTGGCGTCGAGGGCGAGGATCTTGCTCATGCCGCCCTCCGCGGGGTCGGCGCGGTCGAGCCGATCGGGCGGCCGAAGGCGGCGACGTCGACCGTCTCCGCGCCCGCCTGGCTCGCGACCTCCTCGGCCTTGGCGAGGTTCACGACGATGCGGCGGGTGTTGCCCTTGGTTTCGGAGAGGATCCGCTCGGCGAGCTCGTCGGAGATCTTGAGGTTCGGGAAGGAGGCCTTCGCGAGCGCGTTGAAGTCGGCGCGGTCGCAGGGCTGCGCGCCGGCCCAGTCCAGCATCCGGTTGTGGACGCGCTCATGCGCCTCGAGCTGCTTCGGGAGCGTCTCCTCGCCGATCAGGATCACCGGCGCCGTCGACTTGTCGTGCAGCGTGCGGGCGAGGTCGATGAAGCGCTTGTGGGCGATGTGGTGGGCTTCGTCGATGATCAGCGGGCGGCGCGGATCGGCGGCGAGCTGCTGCACCGCCTGCTCGATCAGGTTCGGCACGGTGCCGCGCGGCCGCGCGACGCCGAGCTCCTGCAGGATCAGCTCGAGCAGCGACTTCGCGGTCGTGAACTGGTCGCACTCGACATAGGCCGCGCGATACCGGTTCGCGCCGTAGACCGCGGACTTGGTCTTGCCGTAGCCCGAGGGACCGTAGAAGCACGCGAGCCCCGGGAGATCCGGCCGGCGATCCACGACTTTCTCGATCAGGGTCATGAAGATCGCGACGTTCCTGAGCATCGCGGGCTTGTTGACCGGGGTCGGGTTCTGCATACTCTGCGCCTCTCGTCTGCTTCGTTTCGTCTCGAGCCCCCGGCCTGCACGCCGGGGGTTCGTCGTTTCAGAAGGCGAGCCACTCCGGGCCTTCCGCCTCGTAGATCCGCTGGTGCGCCCGGAATTCCGCCGAGTTCTGGTAGGCCCCGACCCACATCGCGTCGGCGATCTCGACGGCCTCGCCGGCGAGGATCGCGGCCTCGAGCGTCTTGGCGCGCCGGAACCGCTCCTTCGGGCTCGCCGGCAGCGCCGCGACCTTGTCGGAGACCACATGGACGCGGGCTTCGGCCTCCGCGGCGCGGGCCGCGCCCTCGGCCGCGAGCCGGTCGAGGTTCGGGGTCGCGACGTCGGCCTCGGCCCGGAGGCGCTCCAGCTCCGCCGCCTGGCGCGGATCGAGCGGGACGATCTCGGCCGGGCGGTCGACGGACAGCGCGGCGGCGATCGCCGGCGTCTCGTGCGCGACCTCGCGCTTGGGGAACGGGATGACGTCGGGCACGTCGCGGCGGGCGACCTCGAGCGAGCGCTCGAGCAGGTTCGGACCCTTTTTGATCTTGCGGGCCTCAGCCTTCGCCTCGCGGGCGCGGCCGGCGAGCAGCTCGGCCTGGGCGGCCTTGTGGGCGCGGGTGAGCTCGGCCGGATCGATGCCGGCGAGCTCGGCGCAGAACGCCTCGCCCACGAAGGTCCCGTCATCGACCGAGAAGGCGTAGGCGCGGCCGGCGTCCGAGAGGTCCATGCGGACGAACAGCCGGTCGCCCGGGAGCGCCTGCAGGCAGACGTAATGGTGGTGGTCGATCCGGATCCCCGTCTTGGTGACGGTGCGGACCCCGTCGCCGCCGGCGATCGGCATCAGCAGCACGTCGAGCGCGCGGGCGTCGACGGTCCGCATCGCCTCGCGGCTCGCGAGCGCCGCGAGATAGGGCGTTCGGCCGAGCGGAGACTTGCGCAGGCCCTGATGCGGACGGTGCTGGTATTTCAGCGCGATCCACTGGTCGGCGTAGGCCTGCAGCTCTGCGCCCCGGAGCTCGACGCCGAATGTCTTGTCGTCCGGCTGGCCGAGGCGGTCGGCGAAGCTTTTCCGCTCCTCGATCGCCTTCCGGTCGGCGACCGAATGGCCGACATAGCCCGGCAGAAGGACGGCGAAGCGGTGCTGGAACGTCTTGATGACGCGCTCGACATGGCCCTTCTGCTGCGGCGTGTAGGGATCGGAGAGCGTGTGCTCGATCCCGAGCAGCCGGAACAGCCGCGTGGTGTCCTGCGCGACGAAGTCCGAGCCGTTGTCCGTCTTGATCTCGGTCGGGACGCCCCAGGCGAGGATCGCGTTGCGGATCAGCATCGCGACCGCCTGGGCGCGGGGCGTGCGGCTGACGTAGAGCAGCGTGCGGCGGGTCGCGACGTCGATGCAGGCGTAGATCGTGTGGCGGCCGTCGATGCAGAGCGCGTCGATCGGCGAGGCGTCGATCATCCAGAGCTGGTTCGGCTTCGTCACCCAGGCGTGGCTGCGCGTGCCGGCCGGCGCCATGTGGCTGCGGTAGTGGTCCGGATTGGTCCACTGCGCGAGAACGACCGCCTCGCGGACCTTCAGCGCCTTGACGTAGGCCTGCAGGGTCCGGACGGGCGGGACCGGCTTCAGCGCGCCCGAACGGTCCGGGATCATGTCGCCGAACTCGTAGCGGATCTGGCTGCGGAGCTCGTCGGCGCAGAGATGCGGCTGGGTCGCGATCGCGCCGAGCACGAAGCCTTTCAAACGGCCTTCGAAAGCCGTGTCGATCAGCCCGGTTCCGAGCCGCGACTTCGCCGGATCGTGACCGAGGCGGTCCCGGTTCGCGCGCCAGCGGAACAGGCTCCGGGCGCTGAGGCGCGGGAGCGTCTCGCGCACCCATGGCTCGGCCGGCAGGTCGCCGGCGTTGTAGCGGGCGACGAAGATCGAGAGCAGCGACTGCTGGGTGAGGCGCTGGCCGCGGGCGAAGGCCTCGTAGCTGTCGAGCACGGCGATGCGGGCGTCGCGCTCGGTCGCGGCGCGGGCGGTCATCCGCGGCGCCGCGGTCTCGGCCGGAACCGGCGTCGCGGGCGCGTGCTGCAGCACCTTGCGGTGGCGGCGCTCATAGGTGATCCGGGCGAAGGCCGGGAACAGCGCGATGTTGTATTCGAGGCCGCCGCCGCGGCCCTTGCGCGGACGGGCGTAGGCCATGCTGCTGTCCCAGCCGAGGCGATCCGACAGCATCTGGACGCCGCGCTTCGTGCTCGGAAGCTCCGGCAGCGCCTCGTCGGCGATCTCCTGGGCCGTCAGCCACTCCCTCACAGCCGGCCCCTCATCTTCGACTGCAGCGACGCCTTGCGGGCGGCGATGTCGCGCTCGTGCTGCTCGATTTCGTGGAGCTCGATCAGGTCCGCGTAGCGCGCCGGCACGGCGACGAGACCGAACAGGCCCGGCAGGAAGCCGAGCAGTTCGCGGGCCTCGGTCGCGTCGATCAGCGCCGCGAAGGCGTCGAGCGGGATGATGCGGTCCTCGCCGGCCTCCGACGCCCATTTGTCGAGCGTCGCCTTGGCGACCTTCCGGCCGAGATAGTCGGACATGAGCCGTGCGACGTCCTCGCGGCTAAGGTCCCGCTCGTCCTTGGCGTCGCGCAGCGCCCGCGACACCAGCCGCGCGATCCTGTTCTCGAGCGCGCCCTTGCCGGCGACGTCGTCGCCATAGGCCGCGACGACGGGCTCCGGCCGCCAGGCCAGCAGGTCGAGCGTGAGTGGATCGCGGCGGCGCGGCATGGCTCAGCCGGCCTTCCGGACAGCCGCGACGCTGTCTTCGAGCACCGCGCGGATCGTCGGCTCATGCGCCAGCACGAAGGCCCGCTGCTCGGGCGCCTTCATGCGGGCGAAGCTCGAGGAGACGCGCTGCCAGCCCTCGAGCTTGATCATCGGGATACGGTCGATGACGGCGATCGCCTCGCCGACCGATCCCGCGGCCGGCGGCTCGGCGAGCAGCAGCGCGCAGATCTTCGCCTGCCGGTCCTCGTCCTGGCGGGCGAGCAGCAGCAGGTCGTTCTGGCTCTGGGCGACGTCGTGCTGCGCGATCCGGGCGCGGATCGCCGGACCGACGCCCTCCGCGATCTCGAGCGCGAGCCTGACCGTGCGCTCGGAGACGTCGAGGAAAGCGGCCGCGGCGAGCGAAAACCGCTCGACGAACGGGGCGACCCCGTCCGCCTTTTCAAGTGGCAAGGAATTTCCACTTGAATTCGGATTTCCACTTGATTTGCGGCCCGCGCCTTTGCGGGCGCCGCCATGGCCGGCGACCGGCCGGGAGGCGTCGTAGATCGCTTTCCAGGCCGAGAGACTGACGGCGCGGTCAAGCTTGGTGAGCTCGTAGCGCACCATGTTCTCGCGGATCTCGTCGAGCCGGATGGCGTCGTCGGTCGGATAGGCCTCGGCGCCGAAAACCTCGGCCTCGATCGTGGCGTCGCCGGCCTGTCGGGCGGCTTCGAGGCGCTGCAGGCCGAACACCAGCTTGTAGCCGTCGCCTCGCTCGACGACGCGGATCGGGCTGAAGCGCTGGCCCTCGCGGAGGGCGTCCAGAATGGCTGCGACCGCCCCCGTATGGACCGGCCGCAGCCGGTCGGAGGCGTCGATGCGTGCGATCTCGATCGCTCGTGCGGACACGGACGTCATGCAGTCACCAGAAGATTGAACGTTGAGGACACAGAGGCCCTAAGGCCCTCGTTCGCTTGACTCCTGCGCGAATCGATCGAGGAATCACAGCAGAAGGTTGCGCCGGCCCGCACCACCGGGCCGGCGCAGATCATCCACGCGTGGAACGAACACACGAGGACGACCATGGGAAATGACGATGAGGTCGAGGTCGCTATCTTCGGAAGCGGCCCGGACACCTTGCCAGAGGGTTCGTTTCTGGCGTTGGAGGGCGTCGGAGCGAGGCCCGCGCCTGTACGGAGGATGGATTGGAGGGAGAGGGGGATCGGACCGCGACCGGCAGTCCCGGCGACGCCGTCGACGTCTCCGGGGACAGGAGCGCCGATCCGACCGGCGCCGGGGCCTGCCCCGACCAATCCGGGCAAGCCAACCCGATAGACGGCGTTCTCTTTCACGCGACGCGCAACGCGGTCTACCACGTGGCGCGCCGTCGACGGCTCGAAGCCTATAACCGCGCAGGAAACTTCCTGGTGGTGGTCTTGGGCGCGTCCGCCGCGGCTGATATCGCCAAGCACTTCGGCGTTACCGATGCGGTTCTTGCGCTGGCGGCTGCTGTCGTGGGCGCGCTTCAGCTCACCTTCGACTTCGGCGGTCGCTCGCGAACGCACGAGATCCTGCAGCGGCGCTACTTCGACGTTCTGGCGGAGATTTCGGAGAGCCCTGACCCGGAACGGGAGCACGTCTGCAGATGGGACGCCGCGCTTAACCGGATTTACGGCGACGAGCCGCCGATGCTGCCGGTCGGCAACGCGGACGCTCACAACGACGCCACCAACGCGCTCGGTCTCGACCCGGATGAGCGCATTGTCGTTCCATTCCGCGCGCGTCTGCTTGCCGGCATCTTTCCGTTTGATGGCGCGGACTGGCCGACCCGCAGAATGATCAGGACGCGGCGAGAAGAGCGGCGCGAGCGCTGGCGCAGGTTCCGCGCGCGTTGGGGCATTCGATGTAAGCGCTAGGCTCACCAGCAGCCTCCGATGGGTTCCTGATCGTCGTTGAAGAGGCGCTGGCGGATCATCCGCGAGCGCTTCTGCAGCTCGCGCAGCGTGTCGCCGATCGCCTCGAGGCTCTCGATCGTGTAGTCGGCCTGGCTGCGGCTCAGCCGCCCGGCGCGGACGTCGCGCTCCAGCTCGACGCGGCGTTCCGCGATCTCGGCGTTGAGCGCGCTGATCTGCCGGGCGAGGCTTGGGCGGTCGCTCACGACACCGCCCTCCCGAAGATCGCCGCGAGCGCGATTACGCTCAGCACGGCCAACATCGCGGCGAGCAGGATGACGGCCGACGCCCCGACGACGTCGACCGGCGCGCGGAAGCGGAACGGCCCGAACGAGGGCGCGTCAGCGTTAACCCTGAGCGTGGACCGGGCGCGCGTCACGACGCCCTCGCGGCGTCAGCGCGGGGGCTGCGCTTTTGACTCGCGGAGGCCGAAGGCTTGCGGTTACGGTCCTGGTGAGCCGGACGACGTGACGTGTACCGGTCTGGGAACAGCTCGCTGACGGGCACGCCGATCGCGTTCGAGATCGCCTGCGCGCCCTTGAGGGAGCCGCCGTTCAGCGCCTGACGGCAGGCCGCATCGTAAAGGCCCGCGGCGACCGCGATTCCGGTCAGCGTGAGCCCGCGACGGCGGACCTCCGCCAGAATGGCGTGACGGTCCCAGACCTGTCCCTTCTCGGACATCCGACTTCCTCTGCGAGAGCCGGCCCTGCCAGGCCGGCTTTTTCGGGGGCGGTAACTACGTTCGACGCAGCAAAGGTAGACGAATTTTTTCGATTCGCACGCTAAATTTCGGTTTCCCTGTTCGAAAAAATGCGTTCTGCCGCAACGCGCGACTAAGCGCTTGTGATATCAATGACTTATGAGAAATCTGGGGTAGGCCCGCAAACTGGGAAGTCGGTTCCCAGTTTGTCCGAAGCTCAAGCGCAGGTGGTACGTGACCGAATTTCTTCGGCAATCGATGCGCTAGGTGGGCTGAAAGCTGCCAGTGCTGTGGCAGGCGTGACCGACGAGCAACTTGCCCGCTGGCGCGACGGCAAGAGCAAGCCTTCATTCTTCGGGGTGCTGGCTCTCTGCAAGGAGGCCGGAATCTCGCTCGACTGGGTGGGCGGTCTTCAGGACGCCGGAGCTCTGCGACCGTTGGAAGTCTCAGGGGGCGACGGTCCGACGGATCTCACCCTCATACCCCGCTATGACGTTCGTCTAAGCTCTGGTCGAGGCGCCCTAATCGCAGCCGAAGAAATATTCGAGCACCTTGCCTTTAGGACGTCATGGCTTCGGGAGATGGGCATCGCTCCGCAAGATGCCGCCCTGGTCACAAATGACGGCGATAGCAACGAGCCTACAATTCCCGATGGGGCGCTCATGCTACTCGACCTCTCAATCCGAGAGGTCTCCAACGGGAAATTCTACGCCCTCCGCAGGGATGGCGAATTGTTGATCAAGAGAATTCAGCGTCTTATAGACGGGTCTATCATATTAAAATCTGACAATCCAAGATACGATCCTGAGACAATTCCGCCTGATCGCGTTATTGATCTTCATGTCATCGGCCGACTTAAATGGATCGCGAGGAGCATATAATGCGGCAACTCCTCTGTGCAGTGGCGTTCTCAATCTTGGCATCATCTTGGGCGCTGGCGACGGATAAGGATGTCGAATTCTGGTCAGACGCAAGCTTAGAACGAGAATGCGATGAAGTTGGACGTATTGGCGGAGATATATCGCGAAGCATATGCCTGAGCGTAGGACGGCAAAACCTTTCTGACGCGCGCGCAGCGCTGAATAATGCAAACACAAAGTCTCCACCTGTCTACAGGTTGGTCGACTTTTGCCGCAAGACGGAGAAAATCGTTAGCGAGGCTGCTAGATGTTTATCGCAGCACGCATATCTCGCAAAAGGAATGTCGGTAAATTACGACGGCAGTTTAAGCGCTCCCAGGCCCCTCACGGATGTTGAAAAGGCGCTCATCTCAGAACATGTCGGATCTTCTCTCAAGGATCCTGCCTCCGCATCCTATACATATCTCAATTATAATGGATCAAACTATTACTGCGGGAAGGTAAATGCAAAAAATTCCTACGGTGGTTACGTGGGGAAAGAGTTCTTTTTGGTGCGACTGAGCAATCAAGCCGGTAAGCTTGTTCCCATGGATGCGCCGGCTCTCGGCGCTGGCGTGCTTCAGATGTGCGCTGCCGCAGGCTATTAGTTGTCTTGCGGGTGATTGCCCCAGTCTAGGCAATCGTACTGCGCACCACGTCCGGCGTAAGCCGCCTCGGCCTCAGCCGTCCCGAGCGGATCTTGGCGCGCAGCTTCAACGGCAGCGCCGGCGTCGTGGGAAACGCGCCCGCCACCAGGCGCATGATCTCCTCATGGCCGGGGCCGTCGACCGCCAGCACGATCATGGCGGCGTCCGCCAGCGCCTCGCGCACCGCGTCCGCGTGCGGCTTGGGCCGCCCTTCGGCCTCCGCGGCCCGCGCCGCCGCCCGGCTCTTGCGCTTCGCCTCGGCGAGCTCCGCCCGCCTGTAGGGTCCAACGGCCATTTCGCGCGCCTCCGTCCTGCCGCGCCACGATAGCGCGGCCGCCGTCCGTCGCAAAAACGCGAATTGACCTGTCAACTTCCGGGCCGGCGGAGCGCCATCGAACGCCGTTCGAAACGCCCCCTGTGCCACCCGAACCTGCGCGCACCCGTTCTCGCCGCCGCCGCCCCGCGCCGCCGCCAGATCGCCCGCAAATGCTCGATTACGACCGCCCAGCGCCCCGCACGCCCGGCCGATCCCGCCCAATCCCGGATAATCCCGTCAGTGCCAGCCGAACTGGCGCGTTACACCAAGCGTATCGGCTTGAGATAGTTCGTGGCCTCGCCTCGCCAACCGGCGCGGCCGGCGACGCCGGAAAGCCGGGCCGCCCTGAGGATCGCGACATCGC
>QFPM01000051.1 GCA_003248655.1 Microbacterium sp. | reverse complement strand
GGCGGCGATGCCGGCGTGCGGGCGGGCTCGGCGTTGAGCCCGTTGTGGCGTCGGGTGTATGAGGAGCGGTTGTTCGAGTGGGCGATCCGGTCGGATGCGCTGCCGTGCGCGTTACCGGCCGTCGAGGGCCTTCACCCAGGAGTCGAGTGAGCGGGCAGGCGCCCAGCGGACGTCTTCCATCTCGACCTGGATCTCGGAGTGCAGGGTCTGGGCGTTCATCGCCTTCTCGCGGAACGACTTGAGGTTCTCCTCGCGGGTTCCGGAGAGCAGGTTCGCCGCGAACGTGGCGATCGAGCCGATGCTGTGCTCGGGTGCGGTGTGCTCGGTGACGTGGTCGAAGACCGCGCCGCCTTCGCAGATGTTGCAGTCGCACCAGAAGTAGTCGGCGGGGACCTGCGCGGCGACCAGCGGGAGCCGCTCGAGCAGGTGGTAGGACATCAGCCGCGGGACCAGCACGGAGGTGCCGGGGCTGCGGCTGGCGGAGGGTGCTGCTGGTGCCGACCGCGCCGAACCGGGCGCCGGCGGCGACCGCGGCGACGGCGGAGAGGTCGGTGCGCAGCAGCGCGATGCTCACCTGTGAGCCGAGCACGTGCAGCAGGCCGCGGACGGTGTCGACGGCGCCGAACGGGTCGGTGCTGTGGCCCAGGGCGAGGGCGACGGGGACGCCGGCGCGGTCGATCGCGGTGCGCAGCTGGTCGGCGGAGTTCTTCAGGATGAGGGACTCGATGGGCAGCATCGTCATCACAGTCCCGGAAGCCTGGCTCGCGATGTCTGCGCCGCGGCCGAGCGCGAGGTCGACCTGGGCGATGTTCTCGAGGCTGATGTAGCCGGTGTCGGTGAGCGCGACCGGCGCGCCGTGGTCGAGTTGCCAGGTGACCCATTCGAGGCTGAGCGGTGCGTCGCCGGTGGCGCGGTTCTTGCCGGAGTAGCGGTTCGCGTCGAACAGGATGCGCGATTCGGGGCCGGCGATGGAGCGGTGGGTGGTGAGCAGCTTGTCGGCGGCGGCGGTCTTGTTGCCGCCGGCGACGGTGTAGAGGGCGGTGATGCCCGCGTTGCGGCTGAACGCGGCGATGCGGTCGACCTTGGACTGCGGTGCGTGGATGAGGATGGCGCTGTCGATGCCCGTCCCGGCGGGAACCGGGGCGGGATGGTGACCGGAGGGCGGGGCGAGGTCGGTCATGTTGCGGCTCCCAACGTGATCGGAACGAGGTTCTCGGGTTGCGGGTTCTCCCCGAGGTAGTGACGGCGGAAGCCGTCTTCGGTCATGCCCGCCAGCCGTGCGATATCGGCGACGCTCTGGTGGCGGATGTTCTTGTGGGCGTTGATGATCTGGGTGAGGGTGGACGGGGTCTCGACGGCGACGTCGCCGGGTTCGCTGTTGCGCCAGCCCATCTGGCCGAGGCGCATGTTGAACTCGCGGTATTGCCGGTCGGTGATGATCTCCAGGT
>QFPM01000007.1 GCA_003248655.1 Microbacterium sp. | reverse complement strand
TGCAAACACGGGCCGATGAGGGGTCCGCAACGTGGTTCCGGGGGAGTCGAACCCCCTCTCACGGCGGTAACGCGGGTTCGAATCCCGCTGGGGTCACCACACGACGAACGCCCGGTCCACGGACCGGGCGTTCGTCATATCAGGGCTACTCGCCGGCGGCATCCGCGCGATCGCTGCGGGCGCGCACGGCGCGGCGCACGCCCCAGACGCCCCCGAAGACGATCGCCGCGACGGCCAGCCACGGCAGCAGGAACCCGAGGGCGATCACGACGCCGTTGAGGCTGGCGACGAGCCCGCTCCAGCCGGCGGCAAGGCCGTCGCCGAAGCCGGCCGGGCGCGCCTGCGCGATCGGCGCCGGTTCGGTCAGGTTCACGGTGAGCGTCGACATGGCGACCTGGTCGTCGAGGTAGGTCAGCTGCTGGCGTAGCGACTCGAGCTCGGACTGACGGTCGGCCAGCGCCGACTCGGCCGCGATGAGATCGGCCGTCGTCGTCGACTGCGAGACGAGTTCGGTGAGTCGCTGCACGGATGCCTCGAGCGCGCTCACCCGGGCCCGAAGGTCGACGGCCTGGGTCGTGATATCGCTGCGGTCGACCTGGGTCGACACGATCGTGCCGAGCTCGCTCAGGCCCGCGAGCGTCGCGGTGAGCTGATCCGCGGGAACCCGAATCGTCACCCACGCGCCGGATGGCCCGGGGTAGCTCGGACCGACGACATCCGTTCCGCCCTCGGAGGCGCCGACGTCGACCGGCGAGCTGTCGCTGCCGATGCTCATGGACTCGACGTAGCCGCCCGCCGCCGCCGCGGTCTCGGCAAGAGCCTTCGCCGCGGCATCCGTGTCATCGACGCGGACGGTCGCGCTCGCGGTCGCGATGACCTCTCGCGTCGCCCCGTCCGGAGCGGCAGAGTCAGCCCCCGAGGTGACCTCCTGCGCAGATTCGCCGAGGGTCCCGCCGCCTGCCACATCGGGCGCCGCTTGGTCGCGCCACGTACCATCCACTGCGGGCGCCGCAGACCCCGCTGAACCGACCCCGACGGAGCTCAGCTGCGGCGCGATGATCGCCGCCACGGCGACGACAGCGGCGGCCGCGGCAGCGCCCATCCAGACGCGCCCGCGGCGCACCGCGCGGACGCGAGCACGGTCGGCATCCGCCAGTGCGTCACGTCGATCGGCAGCGAGGCGAGCGAACAGCTCGACCTCGATCTCGCCGATGCGCTCGTCGCTCAGCTCGGGCAGTGTCACATCTGGAGCGTTCATGTCTCCTCCGGTTCGATCGTGGTTCGTAGGTGAGTGCGGATGCGCGACAGCCGGTTGCGCACCGTGCCATGCGTCACGCCGAGCCGCTCCGCGGCGGCCTGGTAGCCGTATCCCTCGGCGGCGCACAGTCGGAAGATCTGCTGGTCGAGCGCGCTCAGTGTGCCGACCTCGGCGAGGATCCGCTCGACGAGGGTTCGCTCGATGGTTTGCTTCTCGACATCGACGGTCGACGGCAGCGTCTCTTCGACGGCGGATGCCGTGTGCTCACGATCGCGCTGCTGGCGCCGCACGCGATTCGCGCACTGGAACCGGCAGATCGTCGCCAGCCAAGGAAGCAGCGAGTCTCCTGCGAGCTCGAGGCCCGGCAACTTCCGCCACGCGGCGAGGAAGGTCTCCTGCAGCACGTCCTCGGCATCCGCCCGTGTACCCACGAGCGAGTGCGCGAGCCAGAACACTGGCCGCGCGTAGGCGCGGTACAACGCGCGGAAGGCCGTCTCGCTGCCGCTCGCCGCGGCCGCGACGAGGTCGGCATCACTGGTCGCTGTCGTGTCGGTCATCGTCTCCCCGTCCGGTCCCACCCTGACAGTGTCGAGTATCGACCGCTCGTCTCACACGACCTGTATCCTTGTGCGAGCGAGAGGGAGTATCCCGCATCGCGTGTCCCGTCAGTACGGGCCCCGTCGTCGGGGCTCCGGGTCGCGCGCCGCCTCGGACGGTATCCGGGCGGGGGAGAGACTTTCGACGATTCGTCATCCCTCCGAAAGGCCCGCATGGAGCTTCCCGTCTGGTTCGAAGTCGGCTCGCTGATCGTGCTGACGCTCATCCTCGTCGCCGACCTGCTGCTGATCCTCAAGCGCCCCCACATCCCCTCGACGCGCGAGTCGACCCTCTGGGTTGTGTTCTACGTCACGCTCGCCCTGATCTTCGCGGGCCTGCTGTGGGTGTTCGCCGGCCACGATTTCGCCGGGCAGTTCATCGCCGGCTGGCTGACGGAGTACAGCTTGTCGATCGACAACCTCTTCGTTTTCGTGCTGATCATGAGCCAGTTCGCGGTGCCCCGGCGCTATCAGCAGGAGGTGCTGATGGTGGGCATCATCATCGCGCTCGTGTTGCGCGGGCTGTTCATCCTCGCCGGAGCGGCGCTCATCGAGCAGTTCAGCTGGGTGTTCTACATCTTCGGCGCCTTCCTCATCTGGACGGCATGGCGCCAGGCGTTCCCCGACGCAGACCATGAGGACGAGATCAAGCAGGAATCTTTCATCGTCCGCACGCTCCGCCGCATGGTCGACATCAGCGACGACTACGACGGCGCGAAGATCCGGACGGTTGTGAACGGCAAGAAGATTTTCACGCCGATGCTCATCGTCTTCGCGGCGATCGGTATGACCGATCTGCTTTTTGCGATCGACTCGATCCCCGCGATCTTCGGGATCACTCAGAACCCGTTCATCGTGTTCACGGCGAACCTGTTCGCCCTCATGGGCTTGCGCCAGCTCTACTTCCTGCTCGGCGACCTGCTCGACCGCCTCAAGTATCTGCACTACGGCATCGCGTTCATCCTCGCCTTCATCGGCATGAAGCTCTTCTTCCACGCCATGCACGTCAACGAGCTGCCGTTCATCAACGGCGGCCAGCACATCGAGTGGGCGCCGGAGATCTCGACCTGGATGTCGCTAGGTGTGATCGTCGCATCGATGGTCGTCGCGACCGTTGCGAGCCTCGTCGCATCCTCGCGCGAGCGTCGCGCCGCGCCTGCGGGCGAGGCGCCGTCGACGCCCGTCGAAGCGGCGGATGCCGTGGCCGATGAGAAGGGCACGCCGCCGACGGTCGACGGCCCCTGACCGCGTCCGCCGCGCCGAGTCGCCGCGCGCCGGTGGTATTCTGACGTCGTGCGGATCGCTCGTCTTCTCCTTAGCGGCCGCGGCGAGACCTCGCTCTGAGCCCTCTCTCGTCGCGGAGTCTGTCGCGGGCACGAATCCTTCAGCTGGAGAACGAGACACCATGAGCATCACGATTCCCGACCGCCCGCGCACCCTCGCCGAGAAGGTGTGGGACGACCATCTCGTCGTGAAGGGCGAGAACGGCGAGCCCGACCTGATCTACATCGATCTGCACCTCGTCCACGAGGTCACGAGTCCGCAGGCCTTCGACGGCCTGCGCGCAGAGGGTCGCCCGGTCCGCCGCCTCGACCTCACGATCGCGACCGAGGACCACAACACGCCGACGCTCGAGATCGACAAGCCGATCGCCGACCTCACGAGCCGCACCCAGATCGAGACGCTCCGTCGCAACGCCGAGGAGTTCGGTGTGCGCCTGCACTCGCTCGGCGACAAGGAGCAGGGGATCGTCCACGTCGTCGGCCCGCAGCTCGGACTCACGATGCCCGGCATCACGGTCGTCTGCGGCGACTCGCACACCTCGACCCACGGCGCTTTCGGCGCGATGGCGTTCGGCATCGGCACGAGCGAGGTCGAGCATGTCCTCGCGACGCAGACCCTGCCGCTCAAGCCTTTCAAGACGATGGCCATCACGGTCGAGGGTGAGCTGAAGCCCGGCGTGACAGCCAAGGACATCATCCTCGCGATCATCGCGAAGATCGGTGCGAACGGCGGTCAGGGCTACGTGCTCGAGTTCCGGGGCAGCGCCATCCGTTCCCTCTCGATGGAGGGCCGGATGACGATGTGCAACATGTCGATCGAAGCCGGCGCCCGCGCGGGCATGGTCGCGCCCGACGAGACGACCTTCGCGTACGTGCAGGGCCGTCCGCACGCCCCGACCGGTCAGGACTGGGAGGACGCCGTCGCGTACTGGCGCACGCTGCCGTCGGACGAGGGCGCGGTCTATGACGCCGAGGTCTTCCTCGACGCGAACGAGCTCGAGCCCTTCGTCACGTGGGGCACGAACCCCGGCCAGGGGGTATCGCTGTCTGACGTCGTGCCCGACCCGGCATCCTTCGCCGACCCGAACGAGCGGGCCGCCGCCGAGCGGGCACTCGAGTACATGGATCTGGCAGCAGGCACGCCACTGAAGGACGTATCCGTGGATGCCGTGTTCATGGGCTCGTGCACCAACAGCCGCATCGAAGACCTGCGCGCGTTCGCCTCGGTTATCGAGGGCCGCACGAAGGCCGACAGCGTGCGCGTCATGGTCGTTCCCGGGTCCGCCCGGGTGCGGCTCGAAGCCGAGGCCGAGGGTCTGGACAAGGTCTTCACCGACTTCGGCGCGGAGTGGCGCTTCGCCGGGTGCTCGATGTGCCTAGGCATGAACCCCGACCAGCTCGCACCGGGGGAGCGTTGCGCCTCGACGAGCAACCGCAACTTCGAGGGCCGACAGGGCAAGGGTGGGCGCACGCACCTCGTATCGCCGCTCGTCGCCGCCGCGACGGCCGTGCTGGGCCGCCTCGCGAGCCCCAGCGATCTGCCCGCTCGAGTGGAGGCCTGATCATGGAGAAGTTCACGACCCACACCGGCGTCGCCGCTCCGCTCACGCGCTCGGCGGTCGACACCGACCAGATCATCCCGGCGGTGTACCTCAAGCGCGTCACCAAGACGGGCTTCGAAGATGCCCTGTTCGCCAACTGGCGCCAGGACCCGGAGTTCGTGCTGAACCAGCCCGCCTACGCAGGGGCGTCCGTTCTCGTCGCCGGCCCCGACTTCGGCACGGGGTCAAGCCGCGAGCACGCGGTGTGGGCGCTGCGCGACTACGGCTTCCGCGTCGTCCTGAGCCCCAAATTCGCCGACATCTTCCGCGGCAACGCGGGCAAGCAGGGTCTCGTCACGGGGGTCGTGTCCGAGGCGAATGTCGAGGCGCTGTGGGCCGCGATCGCGGCACAGCCGGGCGTGTCGATCACGGTCGACCTCGAGCAGCGCATGGCGCAGCTCGGCGATCTCCGCGTCGGCTTCGACATCGACGATTACACTAGGTGGCGGCTCCTCGAGGGGCTCGATGACATCGGGCTCACGCTGCGCAGCGAAGACAAGATCGCGCAGTTCGAGGCGCGCCGCGAGGCGTGGCGGCCACGGACGCTACCTGTCCGTTAGCCCGAGTCCAGCCCCACACCCGGGGACAGACGCAGACACGCCCTCGATCCACAAGTGAGGTCCCATCGATGAAAACCCTCCTCAATGCCACGGCGGCATCCCAGCCGGGCAGCGGCGGAACAGGCGGCACCGGGCAGGTGCTCACGATCCGCGGAGGGAGGCCCCTCACCGGCCGCGTCGAGGTCAAGGGCGCGAAGAACCTCGCCACGAAGGCGATGGTCGCGGCGCTTCTCGGCGAGACGGCGAGCGTCTTGCGCGACGTGCCCGACATCAGCGACGTGCAGGTGGTGCGTTCGCTGCTCGAGGTGCACGGCGTCACGGTCGACGATGAGGGCGAAGGCGTCCTGAGGCTCGACCCGAGCGGCGCCGTCTCTGCCCACATGGAGGAAATCGACGCGCACGCTGGCGCCTCGCGCATCCCGATCCTCTTCTGCGGGCCGCTGCTGCACCTGCTGGGTCAGGCTTTCATTCCCGACCTGGGGGGATGCCGGATCGGCGATCGTCCGATCGACTTCCACCTCGACGCGCTGCGCGCCTTCGGCGCGACGGTCGACAAGCTGCCCAGCGGCATCCGTCTCTCGGCCCCGAACGGCCTCCACGGCGCGAACATCACGTTGCCCTACCCGAGCGTGGGCGCGACCGAGCAGGTGCTGCTGACGGCGGTGCGTGCGAGCGGAACGACCGAGCTTCGCAACGCGGCGATCGAGCCCGAGATCATGGATCTGATCGCAGTGCTGCAGAAGATGGGCGCGATCATCTCTTACGAGCCCAACCGTGTCATCTTCATCGAGGGGGTCGAGTCGCTGCGCGGCTACGACCACCGCTGCATCTTCGACCGCAACGAGGCCGCTTCATGGGCCTGCGCCGCGCTCGCGACGGACGGCGACATCTTCGTCGGCGGGGCGAAGCAGCAGGAGATGCTGACCTTCCTCAACGTGTTCCGCAAGGTCGGCGGCGACTTCGACATCGCCGAGGACGGCATCCGCTTCCGCCGCGGTGGTGCGCTGCGGCCCGTCGTCGTCGAGACGGACGTGCACCCCGGTTTCATGACCGACTGGCAGCAACCGCTCATCGTCGCACTCACGCAGGCCGAAGGCGAGTCGATCGTGCATGAGACGGTGTACGAGAACCGCCTGGGCTTCACGCAGGCGCTCAACAAGATGGGCGCCGACATCGTCGTGCATCCTGAAGGCATTGCGAGCCCCGACCGTCGCGTGCCGCGTCGCGCCCTCGAGCAGGCGGCCGTCATCACCGGCCCGACTCCGCTGCACGGAGCGGATGTCGTCGTCCCCGACCTGCGCGGCGGGTACAGCTACGTGATCGCGGCGCTGGCGGCCGAGGGCGAGTCGAACGTCCGCGGCGTGGAGATCATCCGGCGGGGCTACGAGAAGTTCCTCGACAAGCTGACCGCGGTCGGCGCCGACTTCGACGTCACGGGCTGACGCGCGTGGCAGCCCAGCGCCGCCGCGCGTCGGCGGAGAAGACCAAGCCGAGCGCCTTCTGGCCCGCGGCGGTCGTCGTGATCCCGCTGACGGGCCTCATCGCGAAGATCGAGGTGTCCGGCGCCGAGAACCTGCCGATCGAGGGGGCGTACGTCCTCGCGCCGAACCACTACAGCGAATTCGATCCGGTGATCGTCGCCGTCGCGACGTGGCGGATGGGGCGCGCGCCGCGGTTCATGGCGAAAGAGAGCCTGTTCCGCGTGCCCGTGCTGGGCGCACTCCTGCGGGCGACGGGCATGGTTCCGGTCGCACGCTCGTCGTCGGCATCCTCGGCCAAGCACACGATCGAACAGGCTGAGCAGCTCGCTCGGGATGGACGCGGCGTGATCGTGTATCCCGAGGGCACGCTGACCCGCGACCCCGAGCTGTGGCCCATGCGGGGGAAGTCCGGTGCGGTGCGCCTGGCGCTGGCTGGCGACCTCCCCGTCTACCCGATGGCGACCTGGGGCGTCCAGCGGATTCTGCCCCGCTACGGCAAGCTGAGCCTCTGGCCGCCGCGAAAGCGCGTGCAGGTGCGCGTCGGCCCCGCTGTCGACCTCGACGCCTTCCGCGGAGCGGCCTCGAGCGGCGCGAATCTGGCCGCGGCAACGGATGCCGTCATGGCCGACATCGCGGGGCTCCTGGGCGAGCTGCGCGGCGAGACGCCGCCGGCCGAGCGGTGGAACCCGGCGGCGCACGGGCAGAGTGAGACGGGGCGCCTTGAGTCCTAGAGGTGATCGTCGGGGCGACAGCGCGATGCCGCGCGTCGCCGTCATCGGCTCGGGCAGCTGGGGAACCACGTTCGGCAAGGTCCTCGCCGACGGCGGCGCGCACGTCGTCATGTGGGCGCGCCGCGCCGAACTCGCGCACGAGATCCATCAGGCGAAGCGCAACAGCGAATACCTTCCCGGGGTCAACTTGCCGCGCACCATGACGGCAACCACGCACCTCTCCGAAGCGCTCGATGGCGCGTCCCAGGTGTACCTCGCGATCTCGAGCCAGGCGCTGCGGCAGAACCTGAAGGCCGTGCGGCCGCTCCTCGCGAACTCGAACGCGCCCGTCGTCTCGCTCATGAAGGGCGTCGAGAAGCGCACGGGCCTTCGCATGAGCCAGGTGATCGAACAGGAGCTGCACTGCGACCCGTCGCGGATCGCCGTCGCCTCCGGCCCCAACCTCGCCCTCGAGATCGCGCGCGAGCAGCCGACTGCCGCGGTGATCTCTTCGTCGAGTCGCGAGACGGCCGAGGCGGTGGCGCTGCGCGCCCGCAACGGCTACTTCCGCACCTTCGTCAACACGGATGTCATCGGCACCGAGTTCGGCGGCGTGCTGAAGAACCTGATCGCCGTGGCGATCGGCATCGTCGACGGCGTGGGATACGGCGAGAACACCAAGGCATCCATCATCACGCGCGGCCTCGTCGAGATGACCGACTTCGCCGTCGCGCAGGGTGCGCAGCCCGAGACGCTGCAGGGCCTCGCGGGCCTCGGCGACCTCATCGCGACGTGCCAATCGCCCCTCAGCCGCAACAACACGGCGGGGCGGCTACTCGGTCAGGGCTACAGCTTCCAAGATGTGGTGAAGCAGATGAACCAGACCGCCGAGGGTCTGGCGTCCGTCACACCGGTTCTGCAGCTGGCACGAGAGTCCGGTGTGCAGATGCCGATCGTCGAGCAGGTGAAGATGGTGCTCGACGGCACGATGAACCCGCGCGACATCGCGCCGCACCTCACCACCGATGACGACAAGCCCACGGGCGAGAGGACGCAGCATGGACAAAGCGGTGGTGGCGGTGCTCTTCGGCGGTCGCTCCAGCGAGCACTCGATCAGCTCCGCAACGGCCGGGGGCGTGCTGCGGGCGATTGACCGCGAGCGGTTCGACGTCATCCCGGTCGGCATCACGCGGGCCGGTGCGTTCGTTCTCGAGGAGGACGACCCCGATAAGTTCGCGCTCGACCCCGAGCACCTCCCCGAGGTCGTCGACAACGGCACTCGCATTCTGTGGCCCGACTCGGCGCAGTCGCGGGAACTGCGGGTGGCGGATGCCGACGGCATGCGTTCACTCGGCGAGGTCGACGTCGTGTTCCCGATCCTGCACGGACGATTCGGCGAGGACGGCACGATCCAGGGCTTTCTCGAGCTGATCGACCTGCCGTATGTCGGCGCGGGCCTGCTCATGTCGGCGATCGGCATGGACAAGCACACGACCAAGAGCATCCTGCGTGCGGCGGGCGTGCCGGTCGTCCCGTGGGTGACGCTCACCCGCGCGGAGCTCGCGCGAGACCGCGAGCTGTGGGAGCGGCGCGTCCGCTCGCTCGGACTGCCCGTCTTCGTCAAGCCCGCGCGCGCGGGCTCGAGCGTCGGCGTCTCGAAGGTGACGGAGTGGACCGAGCTGGATGCCGCGCTCGAGACCGCGTTCGCCGAGGATTCGACCGTGCTCGTCGAGCAGTCGATCGTCGGCCGCGAGGTGGAGTGCGGGGTGCTGCAGGGGCGGGGCGGCGCTGCGCCGCGCGTGAGCGTCGCGGGGGAGATCGTCCTGACGGGGCGCGACTTCTACGACTTCGCCGCGAAGTATCTCGACGCCCCGGGGGTGGATCTCGTGTGCCCGGCGGATCTGCAACCGGGCGAGCTTGCGGAGATGCAGCGCATCGCCGCGCGCGCGTTCGACGCCGTGGGCGGCGAGGGACTCTCGCGCGTCGACTTCTTCTTCACGGGAACCGAGTTCTTCGTGAATGAGGTGAACACGATGCCCGGATTCACGCCGATCTCGATGTTCCCCACCTGTTGGATCGCCTCGGGGCTCTCCTACGAGGCGCTCATCACCGAACTGATCGACCTCGCCCGCGAGCGCAGCTGAGTCACTCGGCGTCGGTGCATTTGCGCCCGTCGGTGGGCAACTGCTGCACAGCGGACGAGAGCGCGCTCAGCGCGTCGCGGCCGCTGACGACGTCGTAGTCGAGGTAGACCTCGACGGCCGGGGTGCGTCCGAAGGTCGTGAAGCGATACTTCGGGGCATCCGTGTCGTCGATGAGCCAGTCGACGTCGTCCACGGTCTGGCACACGAGCGTCGACGGTCCAGGCGCTTCCAGGCCGCAGGTGAGCAGCACGCTGGTGGGCGTTCCCCACGCGCCCGTCGCCTGTGCATCCGTCCAGCGGCGCTGCTGCCCGTCGACCGTGTCCGGGAGGCGCACCGTCACCGCCGCGCACGCCGGGTCGTTCGCGCCTTTCGCGGGCGTCGTCGACACCGTCGACGCGCACCCGGAGAGGAGCCCCGCTGCCGCCAGGATCACGACGGAGATGGCGGCGGGACGCGAGCGGGACACCCCACCAGGCTACCGTGGGGGGATGGGTGACGACCGCGACCGGACGGTGGGCGAGCTCGGCGAGCGAGCCGTCCTTGGGCGTGTGTTCGGGGCGCTCGAAGGTTCGTCGGCCGCCGAGATCGGCCCCGGGGACGACGCCGCGGTGCTGTCGGCGCCCGGTGGCCGCGTCGTCGTATCGACCGACACGCTCGTGCACGGGCCGGACTTCCGCCTCGCGTGGTCTAGCGGGTACGACCTCGGCTGGAAGGCCGCCGCGGTAAACCTCGCGGACATCGCGGCGATGGGCGCGCGCCCGACGGCTCTTTTCGTCGCGCTCGCGCTTCCGGACGACACGACCGTCGGATTCGTCGAAGACCTCGCGAGGGGACTGCGCGCGGCCTGCGACGAGCTTGCGCCCAGGTGCGCCGTCGAGGGCGGCGACCTGACGGCATCCGACACGCTCACGATCGCCGTCACGGCTCTCGGCGTGCTCGACGGGGTCGAGCCGGTGCTGCGCTCGGGGGCGCGGGAGGGGGATGTCGTGGCCGTGGCGGGGGAGCTGGGGGCCGCGGCGCGGGGGCTCGCCCTCCTCTTCGACCGCTTTCGAGACTCTGGTGGCGCACCTCGGCCCGTGGATGCCGCGGCGCTGCATCTTGACGAACTCAACGACGTCGCGCGGCAGTTGCGACCCCGGCCGCCCATTGCCGAAGGCGTCGTCGCCGCGCGGGCGGGCGCGACGGCGATGATGGATGTCTCGGACGGCCTGCTACTCGACGCGACGCGCCTTGCAGAGGCGTCGGATGTCACGATCGAGCTCGACGACGCGCTCGACGACCACGCGCTCCGCGGCGGTGAAGACCACGCGCTGCTCGCGTGCTTCCCCGCGACCTCCCAGCTCCCTGCCGCCTTCCGCGTGATCGGCAGGGTGGTTCCGCGGGGCGAGGAGCCTGTCACCGTCGCGGGCGCGCCGGTAACGGGCCACCTCGGCTGGGACCCGCACCGGGACTGGGATTCAGGCCTCGGCTGAGGCCACCGCGGTCACCCACCACAGCGTCGTGTCGCCGTACGTGCGCTCGCGCGAGACCTCGAGACTCTCGGGAAGTTCCGGCGCGCCCGATCGCGTCGCGCGCTCGACGATGACGACGGCATCCGGTGCGAGTCGCGGCGCGAGCAGTTCCAGCGCCTCCGAGAGCGAACCGTCGTCGAGCTCGTAGGGCGGGTCGACGAACACGAGATCGAACGTGGCGGTCGCCGCTCTCAGAAACGCCTCGACGGCGGCCCGGTGGACGCGCACGCGGGCGCCCGGTACGGCACGCGCCACCGCGCGGGCGTTGCGTTCGGCAACGGATGCCGCGCGCGGCGCACGCTCGACGAGATCGGCAGACGCGGCGCCTCTGCTGACCGCCTCGAGGCCGAGCGCGCCCGATCCGGCGTAGAGGTCGAGGACGGCCGCCCCGTCGACGAGGTCCGCGGCATCCAACGCCCCGAAGAGCGACTCACGCACGCGATCGCTGGTCGGTCGGGTGCCGGCATCCGGAACGGCGAGAGTCAAGGAGCCGGCGGCTCCGGCGATGATCCGCGTCACCAGGCCACCCTACCGAGGGGCCGGGGGCGCCAGCGTCAGGCCCGTGCGCTCTCGTCCGCGAGGCGAGGCTCGGTGCGCCGGGCCGGTGTGTGACCGGCCTTATCGGCGTGGAAGGCGCGGATGCGGTCCATGTCGGCGCCCACGTCGCCGGTGAGCTCGATCGTCGGGCCGAGGCCCGTCGTCATCGTTGTGCGGTCGACATAGCCGAGGGTGACCGGCATCCCCGTCTCGCGGGCGATGCGGTAGAAGCCGCTCTTCCAGTGGCTGTTGCCGCCGCGCGTGCCATCCGGCGTGACGACGAGTCCGAACACCTCGCCCGAGCGGATGCGTGCAACCACCTCGCCGACGACCCTGCTCGCGTCATCGCGCTGCACGGGGATTCCGCCGAGCGCGCGCATGATCGGGCCCCGCCATCCGGCGAAGAGGCTCGCCTTGCCGAGCCAGCGCACGGGGATGCGCAGGCGCCAGGCGATGCCGAGCATGAGGACGAAGTCCCAGTTGGAGGTGTGCGGCGCGCCGATGAGCACGGTGGGTCGGGTCGGCGCGGGCTCGGTGCGGAGCGTCCAGCGGCTGAACGTCCAGAAGATGCGCGCGATCAGGCCTCGGATCATGCACACAGCGTACGGTGCGGCATATGCCGCGCCGGGTGTGAAGCGAGCCGCCGGATGCCGCGTCGGTAGCGGTGCCTAGACTCGACGCATGCCCTCGGTCACCCTCGACACGCCCCTCGCGGACGCGCTCGGCGCCAAGACCTCGGGACTGTTCGAGCGCGCCTTCGGCATGGCGACCGTCGGCGACCTGCTCTCGCACTACCCGCGGCGATACGCGCGGCGGGGCGAGCTGACACCGATCGCGTCGCTCCCGCTGGGGGAGCAGGTCACGATCGTCGCCGAAGTGCGCAGCGTCACGACGCGCTCGATGAAGAACCGCAACGGCTTGATCGTCGAAGCGACGATCAGTGACGGCGCGGGGGCGCTGACGCTGACGTTCTTCAACCAGAAGTGGCGCGCCGACCAGCTGAAGGTCGGTCGGCAGGGCATCTTCTCGGGCAAAGTCGGCCAGTTCAAAGGCCACCAGCAGCTCGCACACCCCGATTACCAGCTCTTCGACGATGAGGATGTCGCGCGCTTCAGCGCGCAGATGCAGCAGAGCACACCGATCCCGATCTATCCCGCGACGAGCACCGTGGCCAGCTGGCAGGTACAGAAGGCGATCGCCGATCTGCTGCCGCGACTCGCGCCGCTTCCCGATCCGCTGCCGGAGTGGCTGCTCCGCGAGCGCGGCCTCCTCGATGCAGACACCGCCGTGCGGCGGCTGCATGCACCCGAAGAGTTCGACGACATCGACCTCGCGCGCGCGACGCTGCGCATGCACGAGGCGTTCGTCCTGCAGACGGCGCTCCTTCAGCAGCGGCAGTTCGTGCGCGCCATGTCAGCGACCGCGCGCCCCGTGGGCGACCTGCTCGCGCGCTTCGACGCCAGGCTGCCCTTCGAGCGGACGAGCGATCAGCAGGCTGTCGGCGACATCATCCAGCACGACCTCGAGGGCGATTGGCCGATGAACCGGCTCGTCCAGGGTGAGGTCGGCTCGGGCAAGACGCTCGTCGCGCTGCGTGCGATGCTGCAGGTCGCACAGTCAGGGGGTCAGTCGGCCCTCATCGCGCCCACCGAGGTACTCGCGGGGCAGCACCTGCGCTCGATCGCGCGGATGCTCGGCCCGGAACTCGCGCCCGAGCTCATGCCGACGCTGCTGACGGGGCAGCTCCCCGCGGCGGAACGACGGAAGGCGGCGCTGCGCGCGGCATCCGGTCAGGCCCGGATCGTCGTCGGCACGCACGCGCTCCTCAGCGCCTCGACGACGTTCGCCGACCTCGGACTCGTCGTCGTCGACGAGCAGCACCGGTTCGGCGTCGAGCAGCGCGAGACGCTGCGGGCGAAGGGCACCGCGCCGCACGTCCTGGTGCTGACGGCCACCCCGATCCCGCGGACGGTCGCCATGACCGTGTTCGGCGACCTCGACGTCTCGACGATCCGCACCCTGCCCCCCGGCCGCGCCGGGATCTCGACGCACGTCGCGCCCCTCGCGGAGAAGCCGGCGTGGTTCGGCCGCGTCTGGGAGCGCATCACCGAGGAGGTCGCGGCTGGCCACCAGGTGTTCGTCGTCTGTGCCGCGATCGACGCCGAGGCGACCGCTAAAGACAAGGATGCCCCCGAAGATGCGCCGGTTCTCGAGGGGGAGCAGCCGCGCACGCGCTGGGGGGTCGTCCAGGTGCGCGAGTTGCTGGCGCGCACCGACGGCTTCGACGGCATCCGCGTCGAGACCCTGCATGGCAAGCTTCCGGGCGAGCAGAAGGATGCCGTCATGCAGGCCTTCGCGCGCGGCGAGATCGACGTGCTGGTCGCGACGACCGTCGTCGAGGTCGGTGTCGACGTGCCGAACGCGTCCATGATGGTGATCCTCGAGGCCGATCGGTTCGGCGTCTCGCAGCTACACCAGCTTCGCGGTCGTGTCGGCCGGGGCACCGTTGCGGGTCTGTGCCTGCTCGTCACCGAGGCGCCGGCCGGTTCGCCGGCGCGTTCCCGCGTCGACGCGGTCGCGGCCACGACCGACGGCTTCGCCCTCGCCGAGGTCGATCTCGAGCTGCGCGGCGAGGGCGATGTGCTCGGCGACGCGCAGTCGGGGGCACGGTCGTCGCTACGACTCCTGCGCGTCGTCGCCGACGCCGACCTCATCGCGCTCGCGCGCGAGGCCGCGGGCCGCGTGCTCGACGAGGACCCCGCACTGCTGCGCCACCCGGGCCTCGCCGACGCGCTCGCTCGGCGGCTCGGGCAGCAGGAGCGCGCGGCCCTCGCACGCTCCTGACATCGGGTGTCATCGGGCGAGGCGCCGCGTCGCAGACCGCTAGGCTGGATGCCATGAACAACCGGATCGCCGTCGTCCCGGGTTCGTTCGATCCGCCGACGCTCGGTCACCTCGACGTCATCCGACGCGCTGCCGCACTGTATGACGAACTGCACGTCCTCGTCGTGCACAATCCCGACAAAGAGGCGATGTTGCCGATCGCGCAGCGTCTGTCGCTACTCGAGCAGTCGATCGCCGAACAGGGCGTCGAGGGGAATGTGATCGTCGCGTCGTGGAGTGTGGGGCTCCTCGTCGACTACGCCGAGGATGTCGACGCCGGTGTCCTGATCAAGGGCATCCGTTCACAGGTCGATGTCGCGTACGAGACGCCGATGGCGATCGTCAACCGCCACCTTGCCGCGATCGAGACGGTCTTTCTCCTGCCCGACCCGGCTCACGCCCTCGTCTCGAGCTCGCTCGTGCGACAGGTCGCGGCGCTCGGCGGCGACGTCTCGCCGTTCGTCCCCGGCCCGGTCGCCCGCTTCCTCGACACGGGCGCGCGGCCGCGCTGACAGGTCTTCTACACCCGCGCCCCGATACCATGGGGGGCGTGGTCAGAAAGCATGTGAACGGTCCGTTCGCGTTCCCGGTTCGCGACATCCTGCACCGCTCGGGCGAGATGCGCGAGTTCGAGATCGAGGTGCCTGCACCGGAGAAGTGGGGCGAAGGTCTCGTCGCCGTCGCCGAGGGCGAGCCGATCGACGCCGACATCCGCCTCGAGGCGGTGCACGAGGGCATCCTCGTCACCGGAGACGTGCGCTCGCGTTACACCGGGGTCTGCGGCCGGTGCCTCGTCGACGTGGCTGAGCCGCTCGAAGTCGAGTTTCAGGAGCTCTTCGGGTATCCTGGGGATGAAGCGACTGACTTCGAGGTTCAAGACGACCACGTGGATCTTGAAACTCTGGTCAGGGATTCGATCGTTCTGTCGCTTCCATTCCAGCCGGTGTGCCAGCCGGACTGCCCGGGCCTTGATCCGGTCACGGGCGAGAAGCTGGCGGCAGGTACCGAGCCGGAATCTCCGATCGACGAGCGTTGGAACGCGCTGGCCGCGCTGAAGGCCACCACCCCAGACCACGACGACGAGCACAGCCCTGTCGTCGACAACACAGAGAAGAGCTGACCATGGCAGGTAACCCCCCGAAGCGGAAGGTCTCCCGCTCCAACACCCGTTCGCGTCGTGCGCAGTGGAAGGCCGAAGCGCCCACCCTCGTCAAGACCGTCGAGAACGGCAAGGTCGTCTACAGCCGCCCGCACCAGGCGAAGGTTGTCACCGACTCGCAGGGCACCGAGCTGTTCCTCGAGTACAAGGGCCGCAAGGTCGCCGACGTCTGATCGGTCACTCCTCCTCGTGACGGACGTGACGATCGACACCGGCGTGCTCTTGGCGCAGCCGAGCCTCACCGACAAGCTCGGGGTCGATATCGACCCCGAGCTTCTGTCGCTTGCCCTGACGCATCGCTCGTTTGCGTACGAGAACGGGGGAGCGCCCCACAACGAGCGGCTCGAGTTCCTCGGCGACTCGATCCTCGGTCAAGCCGTCACCGTGCACCTGTTTCGTGCGCACCCGGACCTCGACGAGGGATCGCTGGCCAAGCGCCGTGCGAGCGTCGTCTCGACTGTGGCGCTCGCGACGGTCGCACGCGGTATCGGTCTCGGCGAGCATGTGCGACTCGGACGCGGCGAAGACCAGACCGGCGGTCGCGACAAGGACTCGATCCTCGCCGACACGATGGAAGCGGTGATCGGCGCCGCCTACCTTTCGGCCGGGCCGGACGAGTCCACGGCTCTCGTGCTGCGTCTGGTCGCGCCGCTCCTGGCCGACCCGGAGCGCTACGGCGCCGCAATGGACCCGAAGACAAGTCTGCAAGAGCTTGCGGCGCGCCTGCAGCTCGCGCCGCCGACGTACGTCGTCGAGGCGGCCGGACCTGATCACAACCGCACGTTCACCGCGACCGTCACGGTCGGCGACGTCGCGCGAACCGGCATCGGGACGAGCAAGAAGCAGGCGGAGATGGCCGCGGCCCTCGCCGTTTGGCAGACGCTGTCCGCGCGTGCCTGAGCTTCCCGAAGTCGAGGTCGTCCGCGCGGGACTCGCACCGGCTGTCGTCGGCGCGACTGTGACCGCTGTCACCGCGAGTGACCACCGCGCGCTCACCCGGCATCCGGGGGATGCCGCGCAGTTCGAGGCGGCGCTGACGGGTCGCGCGATCACGGCGGCCGCGCGGCGCGGCAAGTTTCTCTGGATGCCGCTGAGCGATACGCCCGCGGCGCGCGATGAGGCGCTCGTCGGGCATCTGGGCATGAGTGGTCAGCTGCTGCTGCGGCCCGCCGGCGCGCCCGCGGAGCGTCACGAGCGGGTGCGGCTCGATCTGCACCACCCCGCGCATGGCGAGCTCGCGGTGGTGTTCGCCGATCAGCGAACCTTCGGCTCGCTCGCGATCGACCGGCTGACGCCGACGATCGACGGCGCCGCGGGCGGTCGGGGGACGGACGCCGCCCTCGTGCCCGCGCAAGTCGCCCACATCGCGAGAGACCCGCTCGATCCGGCGTTCTCGGATGCCGTCTTCGGATCGGCCCTGCGGCGCAAGGCGTCGGCAGTAAAGCGCGTCCTGCTCGACCAGACCGTCGTGAGCGGCATCGGCAACATCTACGCCGACGAGGCGCTGTGGGCTGCGCGCGTGCACCCGGAGATCTCGGCATCCGCCTTGTCGACGCGCACCGCGGGCGTGCTCCTCGCCGAGGTCCGTGCTGTGCTCGAGAAGGCGTTGGCCGAGGGGGGCACGAGCTTCGACGCCCAGTATGTCAACGTCAACGGGCAGGCGGGTTACTTCAGCAGAAAGTTGAATGTCTACGGACGTGAGGGAGAGCCCTGCGGTCGGTGTGGGAGTCCAATTCGGCGCGTCTCCTTCATGAACCGCTCGTCGCACTTTTGCCCGGTCTGCCAGCGAAAACGATAAGTTGATGTCCAGGAGTGACGAGCCATGGCCTACGTCGCGACTACTGACGTGCGTTGTTGTTTGATGCAGGTCGTTGAAGTCAGTTGGATCCGATCTGCCGTGTGTGCGTTTTGAGCGTCTGACTGTAAGATGAAGCCATGACTGGACTGCTCGCTCACGAGGATGCCCAGCGTCTGCGCTCCGCGATCGCTGACGTGCTCGGGAGTTCCTCTGGTAGCAGCGCGTCACCACAGGATCCGGCGCGGACTGCGTTGTTCCGTGTAGTCGATGTGCTCGAGTCGAGCGGCGGTGCTGTTGTTCTACCTGCAGACGCCTTCGTGAGCACTCAGCAGGCGGCCGAGTTGCTCGGTGTGAGCCGGATGACCGTGGTTCGTCTCATCGACAGGGGTGAGCTCACAGCCGAGGGTGGGGGAGTCCACCGCAAGATCGCGGCAGCTGAGATCGAACGATATCGTACTGACACTCAGGCTCGCCGCCGCGCGGCAATGCGTGAGTTCGCGCAGGACTTCACTGATGATCTGCCCGTCGATCGGGTGGTCAGCACCAGGTGAAGTGTCCTGTCGTTGTATTGGATGCCTGTGTGCTGGTCCCGATCCGACTCGCGACGACGCTGTTATGGCTAGCAGAAGCTGGCCTTTTTCAACCTCTGTGGTCGGATCGGATCCTCGACGAGGTCGAGCGCAACCTTTCGAAGCGCGGTGTCGACCCGATGCGAAGCTGCCGAGCCGTACGGAATCGAGATCCTGCATCCGGATACGTTCCTCCTGCGTCTCCTCAATCAGCAGCCGGCTGAAGTGATCGACGCACTGGAATCTGGTACCCAGGACCTCCACCGACCTCCGGAGACCCTGACCGGATGGCTGGCCGGACTGACTGCAATAGTGCCTGTATTCGCCAACCTTGCCGCGAATGAACTGGACGCTCCCGCAGGGCCGATGACCGAGTAGCCCGCCCTGGTGCAAGCGGACGAGGGGGCAGCCGCGGCTTCGTTAGGTACTGGGGGAGGCGGGCTACTTCGCGCACTCGCTCAACGCGTACGGTCACGGTGGCTTGCCCTGCCCGCGCTGCGGACGGCCGATCGTGAGGGGCGCTACAGCGTGACGATCTTCTGCCATTCGCTGGCGTAGAGCACGGGGACGAACCCCATCGCCTCGTTGATGTCGAGCATCGGCCGGTTCTCCTCGGCGTTGTAGGTCTCGATGCGCATCACTTCGGGGGCAAGCCTCCGCAGCGATGCGAGCGTCGCGCACTTCGCCCACATGCCAAGCCGATGGCCTCGGTGCTCGCGGATGACGAGGGTGTCATTCTGATGAGCGAGCGTGAGGTCGGCGGGGTCGACGCTGAGCTCGTTGAGCGCGACGAGCTCACCGGTCGGCACGTGACGGATCACTCCCATGAACCTGCGCACACCGCCCACGGCATCCACAGCCTCGTATCGGCGGATGCGGTCAGCATCCCACGGGGCATCCTCCACCTCGAGGTCACCCGAGGGCGCATCGGTGGCCATCCGCGACTTGAGGTACGCGAGGCGATCGACCTCGGCATCCGGTGTCGGTCCTTCCCAGAACTCGTGGCGATAGTCCGCGCCCGCGGCGCGCTCGGCGTCAGCGCCCAGACGTGCGAGATCGGCGGGCTCGGGTTCGAGGCCCAGCGCGCTGTTGCGATAGACCTGCTCCAACCGATACCCGTGCCGCACCGCGAAACGCGTCGTGGCATCGAGCGGCACCTCGCCCCATCCGGTCGCGGCGCGCACCGACGGACCGGGCACGGGCGCGTGCTCCGACCAGTTCTGCAGGATCGTACGTCCCTGCGCGTGGGCGATGGACTCGAGCTCGGCCAGCATCGTCGACCCGATGCCCTGACCGCGGAGATCCTCGCGCACTCGCACGTTGAGATAGGCCGAGCGCGCTCCTTCCGCCTGCGGTGCGCTGACGGCTCCCGACGCGACGACGGTCCCGTCGATCTCTGCCACGCGTCCGATCCCGATCTCGTCCGTCTGGTCCTGCCATCCGGCGAGCATCTGCGCGAGGCTGACGTCGTAGGCCTGCGATCCGTGGATGAGCCGCGCGTCGGCGTTGCGCAGCGCGGTCGTCGCGGCAAGGTCGGCGATCGAGGGATCGTCGACACTCGGAGGTACCCGCAGCTCGCGGATGGTGACCTCGGTCATACGAGCACCTTCTTCCACGCTCCGTTGTACGCCTTCGGCGTGAAGCCGATCGCCTCGTTGATGTCGAGCATGGGCCGGTTCTCCTCGGCGTTGTAGGTGATCACCCGCGGTGAGTCAGGCGCGATGTCGCGGCGCCACGAGGTGAGACCCGCGCACTTGACGAGCAGACCGAGGCGGTGGCCGCGATGCTCGCGGAGAACGAGCGTGTCCTCCTGATGGCTTGCGACGGTCCGGTCCGAGCCGATCACGAGTTCGTTGAACGCGACGAGCTCGCCCGAGGCGATGTGCCGAGCCGCGGTGACGAGCATCGTCCGGCCGCCATCGATGACGCGCTGGTCGTGGCGCCTGACGCGCTCGGCATCCCACTTCTCCTCGTCGAAGTCGAGTGCACCCACCGGGGTATCCGTCGACATGCGCGACTTCATCCAGGCATAGCCCTCGACGAACTCATCGGGGGTCGGGGCATCCTGCACGATCCATTGCACGACGCGGTAGTCGGCGGAGGCCGCCTCGGCATCCTGCAACAGACGCGCGACCGTGTCAGCGGATGCCGAGAGGTCGAGCACGCTCTCGCGTTCGATCTGCTCGAGGGTGTATCCGTTTCGCTGGTAGAAGCGCGCGATGTGATCCTCCGGAATCGAGCCGAACCCGGTGGGCGGGGTCAGTCGCGGTCCGGGCGCGTCGGGGTGCTGCGCCCACGATTGCAGCACCGTGCGGCCGTGCTCGCGCGCCGCCTGTTCGACGAGCGCGTAGCCGGCGGTGCCGATGCCGCGCCCGTGGAACTCGTCGAGCAGCTCGATGAGCCAGAACGCGCCGCGCGAACCCTCCTCGAGCGGAATGTCGACCCCGACGCGGCCGATGATCCGGCCGTCCGCGAGCACGATCCACACGTGGCGGATCTCTTCGGGATCGGGCTGGTAGTTCGGCAGGAGCTCATCCGGCGTGAGCGCATCGTCGTCGGTGCCCGCGATCTCGCGATAGATGGCGTTGCGCACGCGAGTGAACTCGCGGAACTCGTCCGCGTCGTCGCCCTCGAGCGACGTCGGGATGGTGAGGGGTCGGAACTCGACCCCGGCGGGGATGGTCATGATGTGTCCTTTCGGCGGGTGGGGCGTGCGCCCCACCCGGATCGATGGTTCAGAAGAAGGGAAGGATGTTCCGGCGGTTCTGCCAGTCCTGTTCGCGGGCGAGCCGTTCGCGCTCCGCAAGGCGGATGCGACGGTTCTCGGCGTGCGAGGACTGCGGATGCCGGGGTGCGAAGAACGCAGGCATGAGTGATCTCTTTCCAAGAGGCTGTGGAGTGGGAGTCCCCGGTGTGGGGAAGGACCCGCGGACGGGTGAGCCGGGATGCGGCGAGGGCGCAGGCGCACGAAGGCGCGTGCGCGGCGGGCAACGGAAACCTCACGCCTCGAGGGCGGAGTTCTCTTGCGCGCGGCTCAGCTGGCGGCGGTGAAGGCGCCGACGCGGACGATCCCCGCGCGGGCGCGCACCGGAGCGGTTGCTCCTACGGTGTTCAGCTGCATCATCATGTCGGGGACCTCCTCTCGCTTCTCGGACGCGGCTTCCGAGGCTAGCGTCTCGGGCGGCGCGGCGTCAAGTAGAGCGCCGCCGCGCCTGCCGAGGGCGGGTGACGGCATCCGCTACGGTGGACGGATCACCCACCCGTGAAGGACGACGAATGCACCTGAAGAGCCTGACGCTCAAGGGCTTCAAATCGTTCGCGCAACCCACGACGTTCGCGCTCGAGCCGGGGGTCACCTGCATCGTGGGGCCGAACGGTTCGGGGAAGTCGAACGTCGTCGACGCGCTCGCGTGGGTGATGGGCGAGCAGGGGGCCAAGACCCTCCGCGGCGGCAAGATGGAGGACGTCATCTTTGCGGGCACCTCGACCCGAGGCCCGCTCGGCCGCGCCGAAGTGCAGCTGACGATCGACAACGCCGACGGCGCATTGCCGATCGAGTACACCGAGGTGACGATCAGTCGAACGCTCTTCCGCAACGGCGCGAGCGAGTACGCGATCAACGGTGAATCGTGCCGACTGCTCGATGTCCAGGAGTTGCTGAGCGACTCGGGCCTCGGCCGCGAGATGCACGTGATCGTCGGCCAAGGCCGCCTCGACAGTGTGTTGCAGGCATCCGCCGAAGACCGGCGCGGGTTCATCGAGGAGGCCGCGGGCATCCTGAAGCACCGCCGCCGCAAGGAGAAGACGCTCCGCAAGCTCGAGGCCATGGAGGCCAATCTCACGCGGCTCAGCGATCTCGCCGGCGAGCTGCGGCGACAGCTGAAGCCCCTCGGCAAGCAGGCGGAGATCGCACGAGAGGCGGCGACGATCGCCGCCGTCGTCCGCGATGCGAAAGCCCGGCTGTACGCGGATGAGCTCGTCGGCCTCCGGGCCGAGCTCGCCGACCACGCACGCAGCGAGCAAGAGCGGCACGCCGAGCGACTCGTGCTGCAAGACGAGGCCGACCAGCTCAAGGGCAGGCTCGATGCGCTCGAAGAGCAGCAGCGCTCGGAAGCGGTCGACACGGCCCGCGGCACGGCGTTCGCGCTCGAACGGGTGCAGGAGCGCCTGCGCAGCCTCTACTCGCTCGCCGGCCAGCGCCTCGCGTTGCTCGAAGACGACGGCACGCTCGCGCTCGAGGTCGCAACGGTCAGTCAGGCGTCGATCGACGAGGCGCGCGCCGAGATCGACGAGATCTCCGCCGGGCTGGGCGGAGCGCAGGATGCCGCAGCGGAGGCCGGGCGCGAGGTCATCCGCGCGCGGGCCGAGCTCGATGCGCTCGACTCCGACATCGCGGCGCAGAGCGCGCTCGTGTCCGAGCACGATATGCGGCTGAGCGCGCTACGCGGCACCGCCGAGGCCGCCGCATCGCGGCTCGACGCCGTGCGCGCGGCGCACGAGCGGCAGCAACGGGCTCTGGAGGCAGCGCAGGAGCGGCGCGGGGAGGCGGAGCAGTCGCTCGCCGGTGTCGACCCCGAGCTGGTTCCCGAGGCATCGTCGGCAGAGCACGCCGCAGCCTACGAGCGGGCACAGCGCGACGCGTCCGCCGCAGAAGCCGAGGTCTCGAGCATCCGAGAGCGACTTCATGGCGCCGAGCGCGAGATCGAGTCGCTCACCGCGCAGACCGCAGCCCTCGGGCGCGCCCTCGACGTCAGGAACGCCGCGGCGAGCCTCATCGAACGCGGCGGCGCGGGCATCCGCGGGCTGGTAGGTGACGCCGTCAAGGTGACTGCGGGGTATGAAGCGGCGATCGCCGCCGCGCTCGGCGCGCTGTCTGAAGGCGTACTCGTCGACGACGTCGCCTCCGCCCTCGCGCTGGCCCGCACCGCGGCGGATGCTGACCTCGGCCGTGTCGACATCGCGATCGCGGATGCCGGCGCGATGACGCCGTCGCTCGGGGGCTCGGCGGGCGTCACTCCCGCGGCGGACGTGGTCACCGCACCCCCCGGCATCCTGGGGCTCCTCGCGTACACCGCGATCGTCGACAACCTCGCGGATGCGCATGCCGCCGGTCGTGCGCTCGCGGAGCGCGAGATCGGCGGTCCCGTGACGATCGTCACGCGATCCGGCGAGGTCGTCACCGAGCACACCGTGCGCGCCGGCTCCGGCGCCGGTCGCTCACGACTCGAGCTTGCCGCGGAACGCGACTCCGCCGCCGAGCGCCTCACGGAGATCCGTGTCGTCGCTGACTCACTGCGCGAGGCGCTCATTGATGCGCAACGCGCGTGGGATGAGGCGCGCGCACACACCCGTGAAGCGTTGCAGAGCCTGCGCGAGTACGACGCAGCGCTCGCTGCGCACACCGAGCAGGTCAACCGCGCAACCGTGCGTCACGAGGCGGCGATCGCCGAGTGCGAGCGGCTCGACGCGGGTGTGCGGCAGGCAGAGGCCGCAGTCACGGATGCCGAGAAGGCATCGCGCGCGGCACAGGAAGCGCTCATCACCGCGCAGGAGGCGCCGCGCCCGATCCTCGATGCATCGGCCCGGGACGGACTGCTCGCCGCGCTGGAGGAGGCGCGTGAGCGCGAGATGCGCGCGCGGCTCGACATCGAGACACTCCGGGAGCGCGTGCGCGCGGGCGAGGCGCGCGTCGACCAGTTGGTCCGGCAGCGAGAGCGCGAGAAGGCTGCGGCGGAAGAGGCCGCGCGGCGCGCCGTGATTCGCCGTGCGCAGCGGGCGCTGGCGGCAGAAGTCGCAGCGACCCTTCCGCCCCTTCTCGACTCGGTCGACCGTTCGGTGTCGCAGGCGCGCGTGGAACTGCAGCGGGCTGAGCAGACGCGCTCTGAGCTGACGGCCGAGCTGTCGGAGCTGCGGCGTCGCGAGAGCGCCGTTCGCGAACGCCTCGCCGCCCTCACGGAAAGCGTTCACGGGCTCGAGTTGCAGATGCATGAGAAGCGGCTGCACGTCACGAGTCTGCTCGAGCGCGTCGGCTCGGAGCTTGCCCTCGACGAACACATTCTTGTTTCGGAATATGGCCCCGACCAGCCGGTTCCCGATGACGCCGATCTAGACGGTGCAGAGCCGCGCGCTTTTGACCGTGCGCTGGAACGTCGGCGCCTCGCGGATGCCGAGCGCAAACTCGGCCAACTCGGACGCGTGAACCCCCTCGCGCTCGAAGAGTACGCCGCACTCGAACAGCGTCATGCGTTCCTCACAGAGCAGCTTGCTGATCTTGTGCAGACTCGCAAGGACCTCGAGACGATCATCGGCGAGCTCGACGAGCGGATGCAGACGATCTTCCTCGCGGCGTTCGAAGACACGAAGACCGCCTTCGGGGAAGTCTTCCCGATTCTCTTCCCGGGCGGGTCGGGGAGCATCTCACTCACCGATCCCGACAGTCCGCTCACCACCGGGATCGAGGTCTCGGTGCGCCCCGTGGGCAAGAAGATCGAGCGGCTGTCCCTGCTCTCCGGTGGGGAGCGCTCTCTGGCCGCAGTGGCGCTGCTGACGGCGATCTTCAAGGCACGCCCGAGCCCGTTCTACATCCTCGACGAAGTCGAAGCCGCACTCGACGATGCGAATCTCGGACGCCTTCTCGGCGTCTTCGAGCAGCTGCGCGCGTCGAGCCAGCTCATCGTGATCACCCACCAGAAGCGGACGATGGAGATCGCCGACGCGCTCTACGGCGTTTCGATGCGGCAGGACGGCGTGTCGGCGGTGGTCGGCCAGCGCGTGCGCGAGCGCGAATCCGCCTGACGAGGTTATCCACAACAGGTGAGCGCGGCGCCGTGCTGGCGGCGCAGGGCGCACTAGCGTGAGAGCATGCCCTCTTCTCGGATCCTCACTCTCGTCACGCTGACCGCTATCGCACTGCTTGCCACCGGGTGCGTCTCGGTTCGTCCCGGTCCGGCATCGTCGAGCCCTGTCGACTCCGAACCCTCCGAGTCGGCGCCCGCGGACGACGCCCTCGGCATCCCTGACGAGTTCACGTTCGAAGCGGGCGATGGCCTGTCGCCGGACGTGCGGGTCGAATGGGGCGACACGCTCTTCGCGAAGGACGGCTTCACACTCTCGCACCCCGACGACGGGAACGGGTCGTGGGGATACACCGAAGACGCGACCCAGTGCACGGTGCTCTTCTGGCAGGGATCGTTCACGGGTGCCGAGTCGGCCACGAACGATCGGGAGCTCTCCGACGCGGTGCTCGCGACGTGGCTTCACGCGAGCGCGGAGGATGTGACCTCGTACGCCGAGGACGGCGTCGTGGGCTATCAAGTCGGGGGAACAGGCTCTGCGGACGTGCGCGTGATTGCGGGCACGACCGCGGCGGGAGAGGCGACGATAAGCGCTGCGCGCGGCGTGCTCGCCATCGACGGGGGCTTCATCGTCGATGTCTCCTGCCCTGCCGGCCAGGATGCCGGCGCGGCCTACGCGGCGCTGGCGGCCGAAGACCTGGTGCTTGTCGTCGGCCCGGCGTACTGAACGCCGTCGACCGCGCCACGCGCCGATAGGCTGAGGAAATGGCGGAGAACTCCTGGTCGCTCGGTCGCGCGCTGCGCGGCATGTTCGTCAAACCGACGATCGACGAGACGACCTGGGATGATCTCGAGGTTGCGCTTTTGACCGCCGATTTCGGGCCCGACATCACCGAACGCCTCGTCGACGAGTTGCGTGAGAAGGTCGACCGGTTCCGCACGACAGACCCGCGCGATCTGCAGCGGATGCTGAAGGAGACGCTCGAGGAGCACTTCGCGAAGTTCGACACAACGCTGAAGCTCACCGAGCGTCCGGCCGTCGTGCTTGTCGTCGGCGTCAACGGCGTCGGCAAGACGACGACGATCGGCAAGTTCGCGAAGTTCCTTCAGCGGTACGGCCGCTCGGTCGTCGTCGGAGCAGCCGACACCTTCCGTGCGGCGGCGGTCGACCAGCTCGCGACGTGGGCCGAACGCGGGGGAGCGACGATCGTCCGGCCGCAGCACGAGGGTCAGGATCCGGCATCCGTCGCCTACCAGACGATCGATTACGCGAAGCAGACCGGCACCGAGATCGTGCTGGTCGACACGGCCGGGCGCCTCCACACCAAGGGTGGGCTGATGGACGAGCTCACCAAGATACGCCGCGTGATCGAGAAGCAGGCGCCGATCAGCGAGGTGCTGCTGGTGCTGGATGCCACGACCGGTCAGAACGGGGTGATGCAGGCAGAGGCGTTCCTCGAGCACGCGGGCGTCACGGGACTTGTCCTGACCAAACTCGACGGATCCGCCAAGGGCGGGTTCGTCCTGGCGGTGCAGGAACGTACCGGCATCCCGGTGAAGCTGCTCGGTCAGGGCGAGGGTATCGGCGACCTCACCGGCTTCACTCCGCACGTGTTCGCCGCGGCGCTGGTGGACTGATGACCCCGTCGATGGTTGCATAGGGTCATGGCGATCGAGCACGACTACTTCGGACTCCTGGAGTCCGGGCCCGACGGGTCGATCTTCTGGTCCGAGACGGTCGATCTCGCGGATCAGCGCGTGACGGTCGACCTCACCGCGCCTGACCAGGACGACGTCTCGCAGGATGCGTTGGATGCCGCCGCGGCGATGATCTCGTCGCTCGAGGAGATCGATCTGGCCTCACGCAACGCGATGATCTCCGAGCTCGACGATCGCACGAGCGAGGTGACCGAGTACCTGCTGCAGCAGCAAGAAGCCTTCGGCGAGGACCTGCAGGACGTTCTCGTTGACATCTCGGGCGACATCCAGATCGACATCATCCGCTCCCTGCAGTTCGTGAGCATGACAATCCTCGCCGACGAGCATGGCGGTTCAGACCCCTTCGCCGTGCTCGAGTATGCGCTCGACCCCGACGCGACCGACGAGGTGCTGCTCGTGAACCTCACGAGCGACGGCTCGGTGCAGTCGGTCACCAGCGCCGACTGAGGGTCACACCGCCTGCGCGAACTCGGCTTCCGCCGCCAAGTGAGCGAGGGATGCGGGGAGCTCCCGCCCCTTCGAGGCCATGGACTGCGCCCACAGGCGCCCGGCGCGGTACGACGAGCGCACGAGTGGGCCGGCGAGCACGCCGAGGAACCCGATGCGTTCAGCCTCGGCCTTGAACTCCACGAACTCGGCGGGCTTGACCCAGCGGGCGACGGGCAGGTGTCGCGGCGAGGGGCGCAGGTACTGGGTGATCGTGACGATGTCGGTGCCGGCGTCGTGCAGGTCATGTAGCGCCTGCACGACCTCCTCGGGCTCCTCACCCATGCCGAGGATGAGGTTCGATTTCGTGATGAGCCCCGCGGCGCGCGCCTGCGTGAGCACGTCGAGCGAGCGCTCGTAACGGAACGCCGGGCGGATGCGCTTGAAGATGCGCGGCACCGTCTCGACGTTGTGCGCGAAGACCTCCGGGCGCGCATCGAAGACCTCGCCCAACAGCGCCGGGTCGCCGTTGAAGTCCGTCGCGAGCAGTTCGACGCCCGTGCCGGGGTTGACGGCGTGGATCTGGCGGATCGTCTCCGCGTTGAGCCACGCCCCGCCGTCGGGCAGGTCATCGCGCGCGACGCACGTCACGGTGGCGTAGCGCAGCTGCATGCGGCGCACGCTGTCGGCGACGCGGCGCGGCTCGTCGGTGTCGTAATCGGCGGGCTTGCCGGTGTCGATCTGGCAGAAGTCGCACCGGCGCGTGCACTGCGAGCCGCCGATGAGGAACGTCGCCTCGCGATCCTCCCAGCACTCGTAGATGTTCGGGCATCCCGCCTCCTGGCAGACGGTGTGCAGCTCTTCACCCTTCACGAGCGCCTGGAGCGCTTGGTACTCGGGGCCCATCTTCGCTTTCGTGCGGATCCACTCGGGCTTTCGCTCGATCGGGGTCTGGGCGTTGCGGACCTCGAGGCGCAGGAGTTTGCGCCCGTCCGGCGCGTTCGCGGGTCCGGTCTCGCCGCTCGGGGTCACGCCGCAGGCGCTCATGCGGCCACCACCGGCGAGGAAGCCGCGAAGGATGCCCGGAAGGCTGCGGCGACGGCATCCACCACCTCGGCGGGGCAGACGTCGCGGCCGAGCACCTCGCTCAGGGTCGTGACCCCGGCATCCGTGATGCCACAGGGGATGATCTGCGAGAACGGCAGGAGCGAGTTGTCGCAGTTGAGCGCGAAGCCGTGCATCGTGACCCCGCGCTGCACGCGCACGCCGATCGCCGCGATCTTGTCTTCGGACAGCGGCCGGCGCACCCACACGCCGCTGCGTCCGTCGACCCGGTACCCGTCGACGCCGAACCCGGCGAGCACCTCGATGAGGATGCCCTCCATGCGGCGAACGTGCGCGACGACGTCGATCGGCTCGGGGAGCCGGACGATCGGGTAGCCGACGAGCTGGCCAGGCCCGTGCCAGGTGATCTTGCCGCCGCGGTCGACATCGACGACAGGGGTGCCGTCGCTCGGCCGCTCGTGCCGCGTCGTGCGCGCCCCCGCCGTGAAGACCGGCTCGTGCTCGAGCAGGAGGAGCGTGTCGCGGGTCGTGCCCGCGACGACGCCCGCGTGCACCTCACGCTGGAGCGCCCAGGCATCCGGATAGGGGACGAGGTCGGGGGCGAGCCCCACGGTGCGTACGTCGAGCATGCGGACCCTTCCAAGGAGTTGTTGCACTGCGTGTAACAATACGCCTGGCTAGCATGAGGGCATGACCACCGGCCGGCCCCGCGCAACGTCGCGCGACACGATCGCCGAGGCCGCGTGTGAGCTGTTCCTCGAGTGCGGCTTCGACGCGACGACGATCGCAGACATCACTCAGCGCGCCGGTGTCAGTCGGTCGAGCTTCTTCAACTACTTCACGTCGAAGTCGGATGTCCTGTGGGCCGGGCTGGATGAGCGGATCGCCGGTGTCGAACGCGCGCTGGCGGACGCGCCGCTCTCCGCTGCCGCACAGGGGGATCCTGCGGCATCCGTCGCTTCCGCGCTGCGGGCGGTGGGCGAGGGGTTCGCCCCCGACAGCCTCGCGCTCGCGCTCGGCAATGCGCATGCGATGGGGCTCGCCCATCTGCTCGAGCGCGAGGCGGGGGCGCGCCGCGCGCGCATCGGAGCCCTGGTCGCGCGTCGCCTGCAGGCGTCGGGAATCGACGCGATCGAGGCCGAGGTCGCCGGCGCCGCGTACGCAGGCGCCGTCCTGGCGTCAATCGCCGCGTGGGCGGATGCCGGCGCCGGACAGACGCCGCTCGCGCCGCTGCTCGAACGGGCGCTGCACGCTGCGGCGTCTACCCTGCCGGCGACGCAGTGACGGCCGCGCTCGAGCCGCCGCGGGTGTCACAACTTCGGAGATCTGCAGTTCTTCGGACGGATACGTGGGCGACGGTCCGAAGATGTGCAGATGTCCGACGCTGCGCGAGTGACGGATGTCGGGTGCGCCCGGCAGGATCGTGGCGAGGCGCGGTCCAGTAGAATCGAGCCATCATGGCGACTTTCGGCACCCTCTCCGACCGGCTCACTGAGACGTTCCGCAACCTTCGCACGAAGGGCAAGCTCACTCCGGCCGATGTCGATGGAACAGTCCGTGAGATCCGACGAGCGCTGCTGGATGCCGACGTCGCTCTCGTGGTCGTCAAGGAGTTCACCGGCAAGGTGCGCGAACGCGCGCTCGGCGATGAGGTGAACCGTGCGCTCAATCCCGCGCAGCAGGTCGTGCAGATCGTCAACGAAGAGCTCGTCGCGATCCTCGGTGGCCAGCAGCGGCGCCTGCAGTTCGCGAAGAACCCGCCGACCGTGATCATGCTGGCCGGTCTGCAGGGGTCCGGCAAGACGACCCTCGCCGGCAAACTCGCCAAACAGCTCGAGAAGGACGGCCACACGCCGCTTCTCGTCGCCTGTGATCTGCAGCGACCCAACGCCGTGAACCAGCTGCAGGTCGTCGCCCAGCAGGCAGGCGCCGCGATCTACGCGCCCGAGCCCGGCAATGGCGTGGGAAACCCCGTCAAGGTAGCCAAAGACGGCGTCGACTACGCGCGGCAGAAGCAGCACGACGTCGTCATCATCGACACCGCCGGGCGCCTCGGTGTCGACGCCGAGCTCATGGCGCAGGCATCCGACATCCGGAAGGCGACCGACCCCGACGAGGTGCTCTTCGTCATCGACGCGATGATCGGCCAGGATGCCGTGAACACCGCAAAGGCCTTCCAGGACGGCGTCGATTTCACCGGCGTCGTGCTCTCGAAGCTCGACGGCGACGCACGTGGTGGCGCGGCACTCTCGGTGGCATCCGTCACGGGCCGCCCGATCATCTTCGCGTCGACGGGTGAGGGGCTCGACGACCTCGAGGCGTTCCACCCCGATCGCATGGCGAGCCGCATCCTCGATCTGGGTGACATCCTCACGCTCATCGAGCAGGCCCAGCAGGCGTTCGACGAGGAAGAGGCGCGGAAGGTCGCCGAGAAGCTCGCGACCGAGTCGTTCACCCTGGAGGACTTCCTCGACCAGCTTCAGCAGATGAAGAAGATGGGCTCGATGAAGAAGATGCTCGGGATGCTCCCGGGCATGGGCCAGATGAAGCAGCAGCTCGACCAGTTCGATGATCGCGAGATCGATCGCACCGAGGCGATCATCCGCTCGATGACGCCGGGGGAGCGGCGCAACCCCAAGATCCTGAACGGATCGCGGCGCCTGCGCATCGCGCGCGGGTCGGGCATGACCGTCACGGATGTCAACCAGCTCGTGCAGCGGTTCGATCAGGCGGCGAAGATGATGAAGACGGTCGCCCGCGGAGGCGTCCCCTCCCTCCCCGGGATGGGCGCGATCGGCGGCCGTCCGGGCGCTTCGAGCAAGCGCGGCGCGAAGCAGAAGGCCAAGGGCGGATCGCGGTCGGGCAACCCGGCTAAGCGCGCCGCCGAGAACGCGGGCATCGCCGCCGCGGCGAGCGCGCCGGGCGGGTCCGGCTTCGGCATCGGCTCCGGCGCCGCGCCTACCGAGGCGGACCTCGCGGAGATCCAGAAGCTGTTCGGGCGGCCGACCGGAGCATGAGCGACACCGCTGCGATCCCCCTGTTCCGCCGGGACACGCCGCGGTACCTCGAGAGTGAGGACGGCCGACCGCTGAAGTATCCGCGCACCCGAGCGGCGCGTTGGACGCTGCGCGTGGTCGTGACCGTCGTCTTCGCGGCGCTGGCTGTCTGGTTCGATGTCGCCGCCGGCGGCGATTGGACCGGTACCGCCAACGCCGAACTGATCGCCCAGGCGCAGGCGCTGCGCGCGGCGACCGGCACGCAGATCGTCGCGCTGAGCTATCCGCCTCTGCCGATCCTTCTCGCCTTGGTGCTGCCCGGAAGTGCCCTCGCGCTCGGTCTGGCCGGAGCGGTGCTGGCCGGGTGGCTGGTGCCGAGCGTTGTGCAGTCACTGGCGCGCAAGCATTACGGCCGCGGAATGGTCTGCGTGCTGGCGGTGACGCTCGTGACGACACCGCTGTTCGCCTACCTGATGGTGACCAACGTGGAGACGGCGCTCGGTGTCGCGTTCTACGGGCTGGGCATGATCGATCTCGTCCGCTTCGTCACGTATGCGAACACGCAGGCCGGGTTCCGCGCGGGTCTGTGGTTCGCCGCCGCGGCGTTCTCCGATGCGACGACGACGCTGTCGGCGCTGGTCGCGGCGCTGGCTGCGGTCGTGCTCGTCCAGTCGCGCAGGAGAGCCCGCGTCGCCAACGCGCTCGTCGTGCTCTTCCCCACGGTGTCGGTGCTCGTGTCGCTGATGGCGCTGAGCGTGATGTTCGGCGCGGGGCCGTTGGCCGCGTTCGGCGGCGGCCTGGGCTGGGACGGCGATCGCGCTGCGACGCTGCTCGGCGATTTCCTGCCGTCGCTCGACGGCCTGATCTTCCTCGCTCCGACGCTCCTGATCGTCGTCGCCGCACTCGTGTTGCGCTTCCCGAGGACCGCCCTGATCGCGATCGTGCTGAGCGCGGGCACGTTGCTGGCGTATGTCCTCGGGCTCACCGGCACCGGTGACACCGGTACCACCTACGTGCTCAGCGTGCTGCTGGCAGCCGCGATCATTCCCGAGCGCCGAAGCTCGCGGGAGAATGTGGCGGTCGTGCTGTTCACCGTCATCCTGTGGCTCCTCGGGTGGGCTGGCGCACTCACCCGCGAGCCGATCGTCGCCTGGCTCGCCACGCTGGGAGGCTCGCTGTGAGCGTCGAGGTCGGAGCCATGGATCCGTCACTGCTGGACCGTGAGTGCGCGTCGCAGTACGCGCGCGAGGGATGGATTCCGATGCGGCGGGAGCAGGATCGGGTCCTCATCGGCGCGTCGCTGCCGCTGTCTCCGGCGGACCGCGCGCGCGTGGAGGGCCTCGTCGGCGGCGCCATCGAGGTCGTCGAGGTGCCCCAATGGCGGATCGTGCACGCGGTGATGGCTGCGTTCGCTGCGGAGATCGAGCACATCGCCGCTGAGCAGCTTGCAGAGACCTCGCCACGTCGCTCTGCGAAGCACGTGCTCTCGCGCGGACAGCAGGTGCTCGGCATCGTCCTGCTCGTGCTGATCGCGGCCGGCGCGATCGCCGCTCCCGCCGGAGCCCTCACAGTGCTCATCGCCGTGGCGAGTGTGATCTTCTTGACCAGCACCCTGTTCAAGTTCGTCGTCTCGATGGTGGGCTCGCGCTACGACCAGGTGCGCAGGTCGACGCGCGCTGAATACGACGCCCTGGACGACGACGACCTTCCGATCTACACGGTGCTGGTCCCGGTGTTCCGCGAGGAGCGTGTCGTCGGTCGCCTCATGCGGAACCTGGGTCGCCTCGACTATCCCCAGCACAAGCTGGAAGTCCTCGTGCTCACCGAGGAAGAGGACATCGCCACTCGCGAGGCGATCAAGCGCGCCGCACCGCCGGACAACTTCATCATCGTCACCGTGCCGGCCGGCACCCCGCAGACCAAGCCGCGCGCGTGCAACGTCGGGCTTCAGCTGGCGCGCGGTGAGCTGCTGGTGATCTTCGATGCCGAGGATGCTCCTGAACCGGACCAGCTCAAACGCACCTGGCTCGCCTTCGACCGTTCGTCGCCCGACACCGTCGTGATGCAGGCCGCGCTGAACTACTTCAATGCAGCGGAGAACGTACTGACGCGGATGTTCTCGCTCGAGTACTCCTACTGGTTCGACTACATGCTCACCGGCCTCGACGAGCGGCGGCTCCCCATTCCGCTGGGGGGCACCTCGAACCACTTCCGCACCGACGCTCTGCGTGAACTCGGCGGCTGGGACCCCTACAACGTCACCGAGGATGCCGACCTCGGCATCCGGGCCAGCGCATTGGGCTACCGTGTCGGCGTCGTCGACTCCACGACGATGGAGGAGGCGACATCTCGGATGGGCATCTTCGTCGGCCAGCGCAGCCGATGGATCAAGGGATACATGCAGACCTCACTGGTGCATGCCCGGCATCCGTTGCAGCTCGTCCGATCCGTGGGTCTTCGCCGCGCCGCAGCCTTCGCGCTGCTCATCGCCGGCACGCCGCTGACCTTCCTCGGCGTGATCCCGTTCACTCTGTTGATGGTGGCGGGGCTGGTCGTGCCCGGGGTGGACGTGTCGTCGGTCATGCCGCCGATCGTGCTGTGGCTGTGTCTGATGAACTTCCTCATCGGGAACTCGCTGATGGTGTACCTGAACATGATGGGTCCGTACAAGCGCGGTCTGTTCACGCTGGTCCCGTGGGCGCTGCTGAACCCGCTCTACTGGCTCCTGCACTCCGCTGCCGCCTACAAGGCCCTGTGGCAGCTGATCACGCGCCCGCACTACTGGCAGAAGACCGATCACGGGCTCTCGGACTACGATCCCGACCAGCCCGCCTGAAATCAGTCGCCGCCCAGCGCCGCGAGGTGTTCGCGGAGGGTGGGCCCCTGCCTGAACTCGCGGATCAGGTGCTGCACGACGGCCCGCAGGTCGCCGTCCGCGGCATCCGCGACCAGCAGCTGGCGCTCATAGCTGGCGCCGAGCGCCGCGATGCGGCCCAGCCCGTCGAACTCGCGCCCGCAGTGCAGCTCGTCGGCGATCGGGCGGAGTTCCTCGACGGTCTCGGCGAGGTGCTCCGCCACCGGACGCTGCGTGCCCGCGCTGTCGACGATGACCCTCGCATCCATGCCGTAGCGTGCTGCGCGCCACTTGTTCTCCCGCGCGAACCACGGCGGGAGGACATCGAGGGGCCGGTCCTCGTCGAGCCGACGGGAGAGATGCTCGACGAGCACCTGGACGAGAGCTGCGATCGCGGCGAGCTCCGGGAGCGTGGACATCCCGTCGCACGCCCGCACCTCGATCGTCCCCCAGCGCGGTGCGGGCCGGATGTCCCAGCGCACCTCCGTCGCATCGGCCATGACACCGGTGCGGACCATGTCGTCCATGAACCGCTCGAACTGGGACCAGTCCTTGAGCGCCCAGGGCAGCCCCGCGGTCGGCAGCTGCTGGAACACCAACGCCCGGTTGGAGGCGTAGCCGGTGCGCTCACCGGCCCAGAAAGGGCTGGATGCCGAGAGCGCCTGCAGGTGGGGCAGATAGGTCGCCAGAGCTCCGATGATCGGGAACACCTTGTCGACGTCCTCCACACCGACGTGGACGTGGATCCCCCAGATCATCATGTTCCGCCCCCACCACTGGGTGCGTTCGATGAGGGTGTGATAGCGGGTCTTGTCGCTCACCTGCTGGTCGAACCACTGCGCGAACGGATGGCTGCCGGCGCACAGCAGCTCGATCCCGGCGGGCGTCGTCAGCGTCCGCACCTGCGCGATGGCGTCCGCGATGTCGTCGACGGCTTCGGCGACGGTCGCTCCGATGCCGCTGGTGACCTCGATCGTGTTCGTCAGCAGTTCCCCGGTGACGGTGTACCGCTCCAGGGCCGTGCGCTCCTCGAGCTCGGGGAGGAGCTCGGGCGCCCGCCCGACCAGATCTCCGGTCACCGGATCGGCGAGCATGAGCTCCCACTCCAGCCCCACCGATGAGCGGGGGGAGGTGGCGAACGACACCGTCATGGCGCCAGTCTCGCATGCCGCAGGCATCCGGATCGCCTCGGTTCGCGGCATCCGCAACAATCTGGCAAAATAGTCCGTTGGGCCACCTGCTCGACCCTCTATCCAGCGGGGGAGGCCCACCGCAGAGCTTCCGCCGGGTGTGCACCCCACGCTCCAGGCGACGTTCATCACCTCACAACACCATTCAGGAGAATTGTGGCTGTCAAGATCCGTCTCAAGCGCCTCGGCAAGATTCGTGCGCCCTACTACCGCATCGTCGTCGCCGACTCGCGCACCAAGCGCGACGGGCGCGTCATCGAGGAGATCGGTCAGTACCACCCGACCGAGGAGCCCTCGATCATCAAGGTCGACTCCGACCGTGCACAGTACTGGCTGTCCGTCGGCGCGCAGCCGACCGAGCAGGTCGCGGCGTTGCTGAAGCTCACGGGCGACTGGGGCAAGTTCAAGGGCGACAAGGACGCGGTCTCGACCGTGCGCGTCGCCGAGGGCAAGGAAGACTTCCAGGTCGACACCGCCAAGAAGTCGGTCATCAAGCCCAAGGTCGAGAAGAAGGCTGAGGAGCCCGCCGAGGCTTCCGCCGACGACGCCGAGGTCGCAGACGCCGCCGCCGAGGCCCCTGAGGTCGCAGAGGCCGACGCCGCCACGGCCGACGCAGAGTAATCGTCTTGCTGGCCGCCGCGCTCGAGCACGTCGTCAAGGGGATCGTCGATCACCCGGACGACGTCGTCATCCGTTCCTCCACGTCGCCTCGCGGTGACGTGCTCGAGGTGCGCGTGCACCCCGACGACCGGGGACGGGTGATCGGTCGCGGCGGCCGCACGGCGAAGGCGCTGCGCACTGTCGTCGCCGCCCTCGCCGACGGCGCCCGCGTGCGCGTCGACGTCGCGGACGACTGACATGCCCGCGGCGGATCCCGCGCGCACCCAGCTGCGCGTCGGGCGGCTCGTCAAGGCGCACGGACTCAAGGGCGCTCTCAAGCTCGAGCTCTATACCGACGACCCCGACGGTCGTTTCGTGCCTGGCGCGGTGTTCACCCTTCAGGTGCCCGAGTCGTCGCCGTGGCACGGCAAGACGGCCACCGTGCGGGAGTTTCGCTGGATGAACTCGCACCCGGTTGTCTTCCTCGAGGGAATCGATGACCGCAGTGCCGCCGAGTCGATCGTCCGCGCGATTTTGTGGATCGACCAGGATGCCGCGGCGCCTGTCGAAGAGGATGCCTGGTACGACCATCAGCTCGTCGGGCTGGAGGTCATCCGTGACGGTGTGCGCATCGGACGCATCGCCCGCGTCGACCACCTGCCCGCGCACGATCTGCTCGCCGTTCGGCTCGACGGTGAGGGCGAGAGCGAAGTGCTCGTTCCATTCGTGTCGGCCATCGTCCCCGAGGTCGACATCGCGGCCGGTCGGGTCATCGTGACGCCCCCAGCGGGGCTCTTCGAGCCGCTCGACGAGCCCGACGATGTCGATGACATCGAGGAACCCGATGCTCAGGCGGAATCCTCCGAGGACTGACGTGCGCATCGATGTCGTCACGATCTTCCCGGCATTCTTCGATGTCCTCGAGGTCTCCCTCCTCGGTAAGGCGCGGGATGCCGGCATCCTCGACGTGCGCGTCCATGACCTCCGCGATCACGCGCATGACCGTCACCGCACGGTCGATGACACGCCGTACGGCGGCGGCGCCGGCATGGTCATGAAGCCGGAGCCCTGGGGCGAGGCGCTGGACGAGCTCGCCGCCGACGCCTCCGCGCCGCCCGTGTTCATCTTCCCGTCGCCCGCGGGCGAGGTCTTCACACAGGCGGTGGCGCGAGGGCTTTCCGAGGCGCCGCACCTCGTGTTCGGATGCGGGCGCTACGAGGGCATCGACGAGCGCGTCTTCGCGTATGCCGCAACGCTCGGCCAGGTGCGGCTCATAAGTCTCGGCGATTACGTCCTCAACGGGGGAGAGGTCGCCGCGATGGCCATGATCGAGGCGGTCGGACGGCTCGTCCCCGGTGTCGTCGGCAACCCGGACAGCCTCGTCGAAGAGTCGCACGAGGATGGCCTGCTCGAGTACCCCTCGTACACGAAGCCCGCGTCATGGCGGGGCTACGAAGTGCCCGACGTGCTCCTGAGCGGGCACCACGGTCGCGTGGCACAGTGGCGCCACGAGCAGCAGGTCGAACGCACGCGCGAGCGCCGCCCAGACCTCCTCGACTGATCTCCGATCAGTCGACGCCGAGGAACGAGCGGTCGGTGAGCACGATCGGGCCGTCGGCCGTGATCGCCACCGTGTGCTCCGCGTGCGCGCCGCGCGAGCCGTCGGCGCTGCGGAGCGTCCAGCCATCCGGGTCGGTGACGAGCAGGTCCGTCGTCTGAAGGAACCACGGCTCGAGCGCGACGACGAGGCCGGGGCGCAGGGGATAGCCGCGGTTCGGTTTTCCGTCGTTGGGGACGTGCGGGTCGCCGTGCATCTCTCGCCCGACGCCGTGCCCGCCGAAGTCGGTGTTGATCGAGTAGCCGTCCGCGTGCGCGACCTCCGCGATGGCATGGGAGATGTCGCCGACCCTGCCGCCCGCGACGGCCGCGCCGATCGCGGCATCCAGAGCTCGCTCGGTGGTGTCGATGAGGGCGAGGTCCTCGTCGCGCGGCGTTCCCACCACGAAGGAGACGGCGGAGTCGGCCACCCAGCCGTCCACCGACACGGCGAAGTCCAGAGTCAGGAGGTCTCCGTCGCGAAGCGCGTAGTCGTGGGGGAGCCCGTGCAGGACGGCGTCATTGACGGACGTGCAGATCACCTTGCCGAAGGGGCTGGCGCCGAACGAGGGGTGGTAGTCGATGTAGCAGGACTCGGCGCCCGCCCGGCGGATGAGGTCGTGCGCTCGACGATCGATCGCGAGCAGATTCGTCCCGACCTTGGTCTCGTCGCGCAGGGTCGCCAGTACCTCCGCGACGAAGCGCCCCGCGGGGCGCATCGCGTCGATCTCGGCGGGGGTGCGCAGCTCGATCATCGTGATCCTTTCCTCAGCTTCCATTCTGCTGGGTCGGCGTACCATCGAGGCATGGCACTGAGAAGCGTGTTCTACCGATGGCTGATCCCGGCGGCGTTCATCCTGCCGTTGTGGCTGTTCATCGGCTGGATCGTGTCCGGTTCCAGCGCCCTGTCGCTGCTGTGGGTGCTCGTCTCGGCGCCGATCGTGCTGGTCGGTCAGCTCATCCTCACTCTGCTCGTGCGCGCGCGCGGGACGGCCCGCGCCGAGCGGGCGGTGTCGTGGACGGATTTCTCGCTGATCGGTGCGTGGCACGTGCTGATCGTGGCGCTTGGCTTCTTCGCGAACCCGTGGTGGTGGCCGCTGTTCGGACTCACGGTCGCGGTCGGTGTGGCGGCGCTGTGGATGGCGTTCCTCCAGCTTTGGCGCGAAGCGCGCCCGGCCGGGCTCGTCCTGCACACGCCCTCTGGGATGGGCTACGTGCCCGCTGCGGCGCCGAAGGCGCCGTCACCTGCGGATGCCGACGTCATCATCATCCACGAGACGGGTGAGCGCGGCGCGCGCTGACCCGCTGATCGGCCTGACCCGTTTTGGCGGGCGACGGCATCCGTGGCAGAATGGATGTTTGTGCCCTGATCAGGCTCTGCCACAGGGGAGCACGGCGTCGCATCGCGACGCCCGGGCACACGACATCCTTTTCATCCCATCTCGCGATCGACCGGTGGCGGTCGCAGGAAGACACGATCATGCAGATCCTCGACTCCGTCGACGCGGCATCGCTCCGCAACGACATTCCCGTTTTCGGCCCCGGTGACACCGTCAAGGTGCACGTGAACATCACCGAAGGCGCGCGCTCGCGCGTCCAGGTGTTCCAGGGCGTCGTCATCGGCCGTTCCGGCGATGGCGTGCGCGAGACCTTCACGGTCCGCAAGATCAGCTTCCAGGTGGGCGTGGAACGTACCTTCCCGGTGCACTCGCCCGTGATCGACCACATCGAGGTCGTCACCCGTGGTGACGTCCGCCGTGCGAAGCTCTACTACCTGCGCGAGCTCCGCGGCAAGAAGGCCAAGATCAAGGAGAAGCGCGACAACTGACGCGTTCGTCTTTCGACGTTCGAAGACCCCGGGACGGCGACCGCCGTCCGGGGTCTTCGCGTCTCACGACATGGCCGCGCGCGGTACGCCAGTGGCGCCGCGATGTGCGACCCTTGATGGGCGCGAGCCGAGCGGCGGCGAGCGGCGGAGAAGGGGAAGAATGACCTCCGAGAACGTGGCGGCCGTCGAACCCACCCCGGCCCCCGCTCGACCGCGCAAGCGCCGCGGATTCTGGCTTCTGCTGCGCGACATCCTGGTGATCGTCGTCGTCGCGGTGGTGATCTCGTTCGTCATCAAGACGTTCCTCGTGCGCTCGTTCTACATCCCCTCCGGGTCGATGGAGCAGACGCTCCTCATCAAGGACCGGATCCTCGTCGACGAGCTGACGCCGCGCTTTACCGGCTACGAGCGAGGCGATGTCGTCGTCTTCCGTGATCCGGGCGGATGGCTGCCGGTCACGCCGACGCCTGATCGGCCCGCCATCGTCGAAGCGTGGGTCTGGCTGACCTCACTCGTCGGGATCTCCGCACCCGACAGTGACGATCACCTGATCAAGCGCGTGATCGGGTTGCCCGGCGACCATGTCGTCTGTTGCAACGCGCTCGGTCAGGTCACCGTCAACGGCACGCCGATCGACGAGACGCCCTACCTGGACCTCGCCGAAGGGCAGAGCGCTCCCGCCGTGGTGCCCTACGACATCACGGTGCCGGAGGGCTCGCTGTGGGTCCTCGGCGACAATCGCGATCACTCGAAGGACTCGCGGTACAACATGGAGCAACCGTCGAAGGGGTTCGTGCCGATCGACAACGTCGTGGGGCGCGCCTTCCTCATCACCTGGCCGTTCAACAGGCTGGGTCCGATCGACACGCACCACGCCGTCTTCGACGGTGTCCCCGACGGCGAGAGCGGATGACAGTCGCCACGCCGAGGCTCACGGTCGAGCGGCGGCTCCTGCGGGAGCACGCTCTCGTCATCGCCTGCGACGAGGTCGGCCGGGGCGCCCTCGCCGGTCCCGTCGCGGTCGGCGCCGTGGCAGTGGATGCCGGGCGCGCACGGCGCCGCGTGCCCGAGGGGCTGCGGGACTCGAAGCTCGTGGCTGAGCATCATCGTCCGGCGGTCGCCGAACGGGCGGCCGCCTGGGTCGAGGCATCCTCGGTCGGCTGGGCGTCGGCGTCGGAGATCGACGACGTGGGGATCATCCGCGCGCTGGGCCTGGCGGCGCTCCGGGCCATCGCGGGGCTCCGGGCTGCGGGGATCGTCCCCGAGGATGCCATCGTCATCCTCGACGGCAACCACGACTACATCACGCCCGCCGGCGGCACCGGTCTTCGCGTCCAGCCCATCGTCAAGGCCGACCGCGACTGCGCGTCTGCGGCCGCGGCATCCGTCCTCGCGAAGGTCGCGCGCGATGAGCTCATGGTACGTCTCCACGATGGATTCCCGGTCTACCAGTGGGCACGCAACAAGGGCTACGCGAGTCTCGAGCACCGTGACGCGATCCGTTCGGTGGGGTTGAGTGAGCACCACCGAGCCTCCTGGGCGATCGCCGATGCGCCGACGCTGTTCTGACGCACGCCTAGACTGGATCCACCATGGATGACGAAGTCTTCGAGGATTACGACCGCGAACTCGAACTGGCCCTGTACAAGGAGTATCGAGACGTCGTCTCGCAGTTCCAGTACGTCATCGAGACCGAGCGGCGGTTCTATCTCGCGAACGATGTGAACGTTGTTCGGCGCGACACCGAGCACGACTTCTACTTCGAGATCTCGATGACGGATGTCTGGGTGTGGGACATCTACCGCGCTGATCGCTTCGTGAAGTCGGTCCGGGTGCTCACCTTTAAAGACGTCAACGTCGAAGAGCTGCAACGCCGTGATTTCCAGCTTCCCGAGGAGCTCTCGCTCGACAACTGAGTCTCGGGCATCGCCTCCTCCACAGTCGGCTGATTTCCCGATCTGTCCACGGATGCGCTGTTCTCGCGTCCATCGCCGCGTGCGAGCGGGCACGATGCCAGCATGGCAGCGAAGGATGACCGCGGACGAGCGGGTGAGGAGCGGGCGGCAGAGCATCTGACCGCACAGGGTTACGAGGTGCTCGACCGCAACTGGCGATGCCGCGCGGGGGAGCTCGACATCGTCGCGGCGCGCGGCAGCGACCTCGTGGTCGTCGAGGTGAAGACCAGGCGCACGGAGTGGTTCGGCCATCCGTTCGCGGCGATCGACCGTCGCAAGAGGGATCGGCTGTGGCGGGTCGCCTGCGCCTGGATCGTCGCGCACCCGGACGCTGCGCGACGACGCACGCTGCGCCTGGACGTGATCGGCATCACCGGTGAAGACCCCGCGACGGCGGTACTCGAGCACCTCGAGGACCTCCGGTGACCGTCGGGCGCACGTGGGGTGTCGCGCTCACGGGTCTCCAGGGCGACCTCGTCGAAGTCGAGGCCGACATCTCCAACCAGACGCCGTCGTTCACGATCATCGGGCTGGTGGACAAGGCGATCGGCGAAGCGCATCAGCGGGTGCACAACGCGTGCGCGAACAGTGCGCTTCCGCTCAGTCGACGCAAGCTCACAGTGAACCTCTCGCCCGCTAGCCTTCCCAAACACGGGACGGGACTCGATGTGGCGATCGCGATCGCGGCGATCGCGACGGAGGCGCCGATGGATTCCGTTTCCCTGCGCGAGACGGTCCACATCGGCGAGCTCGGACTCGACGGGCGGCTACGACCCGTCCCCGGGGTGCTGCCGGCGGTCGCCGCGGCAGCACGCGCGGGGAGGCGCCGCGTGGTCGTGCCCTGGGCCAATCGGGAAGAGGCCGCGCTCGTCCCGGGCGTCGAGGTGTGCGGAGCCGTCACTCTTCGCGACGTGGCGCGGTGCCACGGCCTCGCGCTGGACGACGACGAGGCGGTCGCGGATCCCGTGCCGCTGACCACCGGCGATGATCACCCGCGGGCCGCCGAGAACTGTGACCTCGCCGAGGTCATCGGCCAGCGGGATGCCGTCGACGCGCTCATCCTCGCGGCCGCGGGCGGTCACCATGTGCTGATGAGCGGGCCGCCCGGTGCCGGCAAGACGATGCTCGCGCGGCGACTCCCCGGCATCCTGCCCGAGCTCGATGACGACGCGGCGGTGCAGGCCGCGTCGATCCGATCGCTCGCGGGTCTTCCCGTCACGAGCCTCAGTCGCGTCGCGCCGTTCGAGGCGCCGCACCACTCGGTGAGCGTCGCCGCGCTCATCGGCGGAGGCAGCCGCACCGTCCGTCCCGGGGCGATCGCGCGAGCGAGCGGCGGGGTGCTGTTCCTCGACGAGGCGGGCGAGTTCGGCGGGCACGCGCTCGACGCCCTGCGCCAGCCGCTCGAATCGGGAAGCATCGAGATCCATCGGGCAGGGTTCCACGCGACGTTTCCCGCGAGATTCCAGCTGATCCTCGCGACGAACCCGTGCCCGTGCGGCAACTACGGGGTGCCGCACGCAGAGTGCCGCTGCCCGTCGATCGCCATCCGGCGCTACCTCGGCAAGCTGTCCGGACCGCTGCGCGACCGGATCGACATCGAGCTGTCGCTGCAGCGTGTCGCCGTCGCACGACTGATCGAGGGGGATTCGACCCAGGTGACCTCCGCGCAGGCGCGGAGCGTGGTCGTCGAAGCCCGGGCGCGCGCGGCGCGGCGCCTGCGTGAGACGCCCTGGCGCAAGAACGCCGACGTACCGGGGACGTGGCTTCGCGAGGGGCCTCTCGCGCCCGAGCCCGTCGTCCGGCGGCCGCTGGATGCCGCACTCCACCGCGGCTCGCTTACGCTCCGCGGATACGACCGCGTGTTGCGGGTCGCGTGGTCCCATGCGGACATAGCCGGGCGAGACCGTCTCGCTGTCGCCGACATCGGGAGGGCGCTGTACCTCAAGCAGGGGGCGGCGAGATGAGCTCCGTCGCACTGACGGTCGGCGCTGCGCGGCGCGCTCTCGGAATCATGGCCCCCGACCTCGACGGTGACGACCTTCTGGCGGCATATGCGCGCGCCATCTGGTCGGTGCTCGTCGAACCCGGAGACCGCGTCGCCGGAGCGCTCGTCGACGCGCTCGGTGCCGTGCGCGCGCTCGAGGTCGCGCTCGGGGGCTCCTCCGTCGCGGCGGCCACCGAGCACGCGGAACTCGCGGCCGCGGAGGTGGCGCAGGGCCGCAAGCGGTGGGGCCCCAGAGTCGGCGATGTCGAGCGGGCACTGGACCTCTCGCGCCGGAGCGGAGTGCGACTGATCACGCCCGACGATGGGCAGTGGCCCGCTCGTGCTGGCGACCTCGGACCGTTCGCCCCGATCTGCCTATGGGTACGAGGCGACCTGCGCCGGGTGCGTCCGCCGGGACGCGCGATCGCGATCGTCGGTGCGCGTGCCGCGTCGTCGTATGGCGAGCACGTCGCCGCGGAGCTCGCGGCGGAGGCCGCAGCCGTCGGCGTGTCGGTGTTTTCGGGGGCGGCGTACGGGATCGACGCCGCGGCGCACGCGGCGGCGCTCTCGGCCGGGGGTCACACTGTCGCGGTCATGGCGGGTGGTTTGGATCGGGCATACCCCGTGGGGAACAGTTCGCTCATCGACCGGATCGCGGCATCCAGCGCGGTCATCTCGGAGGTGCCGTGTGGCACGACGCCGACCAAACATCGCTTTCTCGCGCGGAACAGGCTGATCTCGGCTTTCACCGATGCGACGATCGTGGTCGAGGCCGGGTGGCGAAGCGGCTCGATCAACACCGCCCATCACGCACAGGCGATCGGGCGGCCCGTCGGCGCTGTTCCCGGCCCGATCACGAGCGCTTCGTCGATGGGCTGCCACCGATTGCTGCGCGAAGGCGACGCCGTGTGCATCACAGGCATCCGCGATGTGTGCGAGCTGATCGGAGCAGACACGGATGGCGGAGCCACCCTCCCGGCCGAGTACACCGACGATCGGGTGCGCGTGCTCGACGCGATGAGCGCACGCAGTCCTCGCAGCGCCGAGGACATCGCGCGCCGCGCGGGGTTTGCGGGCGACGAGGTTGCGGCGCTCCTGGGATTTCTCGAGCTCGACGGGGTCGTGGCGCGCCGCGCAGACGGATGGGTGCAGCTCACGGGCACGAAGGCGGCGACACTCTGGTGAACGCGGCGCCCGCCGGTGTCCGGGGAGGCATGCTGGGCGAGTGAGACTGTCCGACGCGGCGAGCGCCTATCTGGCGCATCTCGCCGACGTGCGGCGACTCTCGCCCGCGACGGTCCGTGCATACGCGTCGGACCTCCGCGACCTGAGCGACGCGACCGGTGACCTCTCCCTTGAGGACCTCGACCTCGAGCATCTCCGCACCTGGCTGTGGCGGGCGAGCGAGCGGGGGGATGCCCGGGCGACGATCGCGCGCCGCACGGCGTCCGCGCGCGGCTTCTTCGCGTGGGCGACCGACGCCGGCATCATCGCCTCGGACCCGAGCCTTCGGCTCGTGGCACCGAAACGCGGGCGTTCCCTCCCGAAGGTGGCCACGGCGGACGCCGTCGATGGCGTGCTGGATGCCGCATCGGTGCGCGCCGCCGACGGCGACCCCATCGCGCTGCGCGACGCGGCGATCCTCGAGCTCCTCTACGCGTCGGCACTGCGCGTCGCCGAACTGTGCGGGGCGGACCTCGACGAACTCGACCGGCACCGCCGGACGATTCGCGTGCTCGGCAAAGGATCCAAAGAACGGATCGTGCCCTACGGAGACCCGGCGGCCCACGCGCTCGACGCGTATCTCGCGACCGGGCGTCCTGCGCTCGTGGCGCGTGGCTCCGGTACCCCGGCGCTGTTCCTGGGCGCGCGAGGCGCGCGGCTGGGCACGCGCGCCGCCTACGAGGTCGTGTCGCGCGTGCTTGCCCCTGCCGTCGGGCGGGAGCGGGTCGGCCCGCACGCCCTGCGGCACTCCGCCGCGACACACCTGCTCGACGGAGGCGCCGATCTGCGCACGGTGCAGGAGATGCTCGGTCACGCGAGCCTCGGCACGACGCAGATCTACACCCACGTCTCGGCCGAGAAGCTCACCGCCGCGTACCGGCTCGCGCACCCGCGGGCCTGATCACAGCACCCGCAGCGCAGGGACCGCTCAACAACAGGGCAGCAGCACGGCGCGAGGGATGCCGGCGAGCAGCACGGCGCGAGGGATGCCGGCGAGCAGCACGGCGCGAGGGATGCCGGCGAGCAGCAACATCGGGTTGATGTATTCCCCGTCTTTGCGGACACCGAAGTGGATGGTGTCCAGGGCAGCGTGACCTCCGACATCCGCCACTCCGACGACCTCCCCGGCGTGCACGGCCGCATCGACGGGAACACTCGCCGTCACCGGCTCGAGTGTCGTCACGAGCCCCGACCCGTGATCGATCGTGAGCACCGGTCGCCCCGCCACGACCCCCACGAACGCGATGATGCCGTCGGCGGGTGCCGTCACCTCCGTTCCGCGCGGTGCCGCGAGATCGATGCCGCGGTGTCCGGGACCGTAGCGATGCGCGGGCGCAAGGTAGGACTCGACGATCCGCACCGGCGACACCGGCCATTCCCATCCCTCGAGCGCGTCCCCTGGCGCACCCGCGGCAGACGCCGCCGTCATCGACGCGAGAGCGATCGCGAGCGCTCGTGCGGCGAGCGCGAGGCGAGAGCGAAGCGAGATCATCGCTCCACTGTGCCCGTCCGCGGCAGCTCGCAGGCGCCGGAACCGGCGATCTGTGGATGATCGGACGGAATCCGAGTCGGGGGAGGAGGCTGTGCCCTGATACACTGGCATCCGCACCCCGCTCGTCGGGGTGACTACGCGTGCCCAGAGCGTTGGACGAGTCGACAGACATCGCCCGCGCGGCACCCACACCCCGAGGTCTCACCGCGCAAGCGGCGAGCGGGTGTGTGCCGGGCACCAGGAAGCATCGGTCGACCGACCGAGCGAACAACCCCAACAGAAGGAGTACGGCCATGGCCGTCGTCACGATCCGCCAGCTGCTCGACAGCGGCGTCCACTTCGGGCACCAGACCCGCCGGTGGAACCCGAAGGTGAAGCGCTTCATCCTCACGGAGCGCTCCGGCATCCACATCATCGACCTGCAGCAGTCGCTCGGGTACATCGACAAGGCGTACGAATACGTGCGCGAAACCGTCGCCCACGGCGGCACGGTGCTGTTCGTCGGCACCAAGAAGCAGGCGCAGGAGGTCATCGCCGAGCAGGCGACCCGCGTCGGCCAGCCCTACGTGAACCAGCGCTGGCTGGGCGGCCTCCTCACCAACTTCTCGACGGTCAGCAAGCGGCTCGCCCGCATGAAGGAGCTCGAGGAGCTCGACTTCGACAACCCCGCCGACTCGGGCTTCACGAAGAAGGAGCTCCTGCTCAAGCGTCGTGAGCTGGACAAGCTGCACAAGTCGCTCGGCGGCATCCGCAACCTGCAGAAGACGCCGTCGGCCCTCTGGGTCGTCGACGCCAAGCGCGAGCACCTCGCGATCGACGAGGCCCGCAAGCTCGGCATCCCCGTGATCGGCATCCTCGACACGAACGCCGACCCCGACGAGTTCCAGTTCCCGATCCCGGGCAACGACGACGCGATCCGTTCGGTGGGCCTGCTCACCCGCATCATCGCGGATGCCGCGGCCGAGGGTCTCATCCAGCGCCACCAGCCGACCGACGAGTCGGCGGATGCCGAGCCGCTGGCAGACTGGGAGCGCGAGCTGCTCGAGCAAGGCGGCGCTGTCGAAGAGGCGCCCGTCGAGGTCGCTGCCGATGAGACGCCCATCGTCACCGATGTCGCAGAGGTCGAGACGATCGCGACTGAGTCGGCCGCCGATGACGCAGGCGCCGAGGCCGCAGCCGAGGCGAAGGCCGACGCCGCCGAGTAAGGCGAGAACACCTCTTTCGGCGCGGGGCCGTCGCTGATCGCGTCGGTCCCGCGCGGTATCTACCCACCAGAATCAAGGAGCCACCACTCATGGCAAACTTCACCATCGCCGACATCAAGGCGCTGCGCGAGCAGCTCGGAACGGGCATGGTCGACACGAAGAAGGCGCTCGAGGAGGCCGATGGCGACCTCGAGAAGGCGGTCGAGATCCTGCGCCTGAAGGGCGCGAAGGGCAACGCGAAGCGCGCTGACCGCTCGACGAGCGAGGGCCTCGTGGCCGCCGTCCAGCACGGCGACAAGGTCACGATCCTCGAGCTCAACACCGAGACCGACTTCGTCGCGAAGAACGAGCGCTTCATCGCCCTCGCCGACAAGGTGCTGGAGGCGGCAGCGGCCGTCGACGCCGAGTCCGTCGAGGCGGCGCTTGCCGCGCCCGCCGGGTCGCAGACGGTGGCAGACCTCATCTCCGACGAGGCCGCCATCATCGGCGAGAAGGTCGAGCTCCGTCGCGTGCGCACGCTCTCGGGCGAAGGGTTCGAGATCTACCTGCACAAGACGAGCAAGGATCTCCCGCCGCAGGTCGGCGTCGTCCTCGCCTACTCGGGCGACGACGCGGAAACGGCGCGCTCGATCGCGCAGCACATCTCGTTCGCGAACCCGTCGTACCTCACGCGTGAGGATGTCCCCGCCGCCGAGGTCGACAAGGAGCGTGAGATCGTCACCGAGATTTCGCGCAACGAGGGCAAGCCCGAGGCCGCGCTCCCGAAGATCGTCGAGGGTCGCGTGAACGCGTTCTTCAAGCAGGTCGCCCTGCTCGATCAGGACTACGCGAAGGACAACAAGCTGTCGGTCGCCAAGGTCGCGCAGGATGCGGGACTGACCATCACGGACTTCGTCCGCTACAAGGTCGGCGCGTAAGACGCGGAAGGGGGCTCGCATTCATCGGATGCGGGCCCCCTTTCTGCACCCGGTTCGCTAGTGTGCAACCAGACGAGAGGATCCCTGCGTGATCGATGAGAACACCGGACGCCGTCGCGTCCTGTTGAAGCTGTCCGGAGAGGCGTTCGGAGGAGGGCAGCTCGGTGTCAATCCCGACGTTGTCAGCCAGATCGCCCGCGAGATCGCTGCGGCTGTCGACCGCGTCGAGATCGCGATCGTCGTCGGCGGCGGCAACTTCTTCCGCGGCGCGGAGCTCAGTCAGCGCGGTATGGATCGAGGGCGCGCCGACTACATGGGCATGCTCGGCACCGTCATGAACGCGCTCGCCCTGCAGGACTTCCTCGAGCAGGCGGGCGCCGCGACACGCGTACAGTCCGCGATCTCGATGACCCAGGTCGCCGAGCCCTACATCCCGCGCCGCGCAGAGCGACACCTCGAGAAGGGCCGTGTCGTGATCTTCGGCGCGGGCGCCGGCCTGCCGTACTTCTCCACCGACACGGTCGCCGCGCAGCGCGCGCTCGAGATCGGCGCCGACGAGGTGCTGGTCGCGAAGAACGGCGTCGACGGCGTGTACACGGCCGATCCGAAGAAGGATGCGGGTGCGACCCTCATCGACCGCATCACTTACCAGGACGCGCTGCAGCGCGGCCTGAAGGTCGTCGATTCGACCGCGTTCAGCCTCTGCATGGACAACGGGATTGACATGCGGGTGTTCGGCATGGAGCCCGAGGGCAACGTCACGCGGGCGCTTCTGGGCGATCGGATGGGGACGCTCGTCACGGTCTGAGAAGGCGTGCCACAGTAGAATCGTCCTCGAAGCAACAACGAATGGAGTGACCGTGATCGCCGACATCCTGTCCGAAACGAGCGGACGCATGGATCGCGCCGTCGAGGCCGCCAAGGACGACTTCGCCACGGTGCGCACGGGTCGCGCCAACCCGGCTCTCTTCCAGAAGGTTCTGGTCGACTACTACGGCTCGCCGACGCCGCTCGCACAGCTTGCGTCGCTGAACACGCCCGAGGCGCGGACGCTTGTCGTCACGCCCTACGACAAGTCAGCGCTGAAGGCGATCGAGCAGGCGATCCGCGACATCCCGAATCTCGGCGTGAACCCGACCAACGATGGCAACCTCGTACGGGTTACGATGCCCGAGCTCACAGCCGAGCGTCGCAAGGAGTACGTCAAGCTCGTACGTAGCAAGGGCGAGGATGCCAAGGTGCACCTCCGCGGCATCCGGCGCAAGGCCAAGGACGAGCTCGACGCGCTCAAGAGCGAGGTGGGCGAAGACGACCTGGTGCGTGCGGAGAAGGAGCTCGACAGTATCACCCGTGCGCACGTCGACGAGATCGATGTCGCGCTCGGGCGCAAAGAGGCAGAGCTGCTCGAGGTCTGACCGGTGTCCGATCCTTCCGGAGACGTCCCGGCGAGTGATGACCCGCCGCTGACGCGTGCGGCAGCGCGGCGACCCGCCGAGCCCGCCTCTGCCTTCCACGATCACGTCCGTGCTGCGCGGAACGAGTTTGAGCAGCAGTTCGATCGTGCGCGTGCCGACTTCGAGCAGGTCCAGGACCGCATCAACGAACGCACCGGTCGGAACCTGCTGATGGCCATACTCATCGGCGTCGGGATCGGTGCGGTCGTCCTGGCATCGCTGCTGTTCGTGAAGTGGCTCTTCCTGCTGTTCGCCATCCCCGTCTGCCTGCTCGGCGTGTTCGAGTTCGTCCGCGCTCTGCAGACCGCCGGGCACCGGGTCGATGTCGTGCCCCAGCTCGTCGCCGGCGGCATCATCATGCTCTCCGGGGCCTTTCTCGGGCACTGGACGCACTGGGTCATCACGTTCGCGTGCGTCACCCTGGTCATCGTGTGGCGCCTGCTCGCGCAGATGGCGGCGAGGGACGGTCGCAGATACGCCGACGTGCTCACCGACGTGCTGATCAGCGGGTTCGTGCCGTTGTATGTGCCCTTCCTCGCATCGCTCGCCCTGATCCTGCTGCAGCAGGATCAGGGGGAGTACTGGGTGCTCGGGATGATCGCGGCGGCCGTCGCGGCCGATACCGGTGCCTACGCGAGCGGCCTCGCCTTCGGGTCGCACCCGATGGCGCCACGCATCAGCCCCAAGAAGACCTGGGAGGGCTTTGCCGGGGGAGCGCTGGCTGCTGTCGCGGTGTCGATCGGATACGGCATGCTCGTCCTCCATGCGCCCTGGTGGGTCGGGGCGATCTTCGGCGCCGTGATCCTCGGGTGTGCCACCGCCGGCGACCTCGGTGAGTCGATGATCAAACGCGATCTCGGCATCAAGGACATGAGCTCGTGGCTCCCGGGACACGGCGGCGTGCTCGACCGCCTCGACTCCATTCTTCCGTCGGCGGCGGCGGCCCTCGCGATGTACTTCTTCTTCTCTCCTTTGGTGGTCACGTGAGCGACGAAACGACCCAGGCAGCTCCGTTCCCGTACGCGTCCGGCCGGCAGAAGGGGTATCGGCCGGATGACGTGGATCACTTCCTGGCGCGCGCGCGGTCATCCTTCGAATCGCCGGGTGCGGGTGAGCTCGACGCGAACTCCGTGCGCACGGCGGCCTTCCCGCTCGTCCGCGGCGGCTACCAGGTCTCGTCCGTCGACGCGGCGCTCGGGCGCATCGAAGACGCATTTGCGGCGCGGGAGCGCGAGCACGCCCTCACCCGCGCGGGTGCACGCGCGTGGGTGGGTCAGTCGCGCAGGCTCGCGCAGGAGGTCCTCGATCGGCTCACCCGGCCGAGGCGACACCGATTCCGTCGTGTCGGGCCGCTCCGGTTCGGATATCGGGTCGACGAAGTGGACCTCGTGGCGGACAAGATCGCGCGCTACCTCGAGAGCGGCGAACCGATCTCTGCGGAGCAGATCCGCAGTGTCGCATTCCGGATGCAGCGGCGCGGCTACGACGAAACCCAGGTGGATGCCGTGCTCGACGCGGTCGTCGAGGTGATGCTCGCGGTCGGGTGAGCGTGGCACCTCGACGCACGGGCGGGTAGACTCGACGCACTGTGACTTCCGAAGCCGAGCTGTACCCGACGGCCGACCGCGAACTCTCGCGGCGATCGGCGTCGCACGAGCACGGTATCGCCCCTCTCACGCGTCGGGATCTTGCGCGGTCGCGTCGCGTGGCGACAAAGCCCGTGGCAAGAGCTCGGGGTCGGGTTCGTCGGGGTGCGACGACAGCCTTCGCGGTCTTTGCGGTGGCCGGCCTCGCGGTCGCCTACGCCGGCCCGCTCGTCGCGACGACACCTCCCGCGCAGGCCGCCGACCTCGCGCCGATCTCGCAGTACGCGGACTCCTTCCCCGACGCACAGTCCTTCCTGGCGGCATCCGAGGCAGAGGTGTCCCTCGGCCGCGACGACATCGTCTACACGGTGTATGTTGCGCCGAAGCCCACGCCGACCCCGACCCCCGTGGCGGAGCCGGCCAGCACGTGGAAGCCGCCCTTCGTCACGCCCGATCCCGGCAGCGCTCAGGCGATCGCCTACACGATGGTGCAGGATCGCGGCTGGGGCGACGACGAGTTCGCGTGCCTCGTGGCGTTGTGGAACAAGGAGTCGGGCTGGCGGGTCAACGCCCACAACTCGGGTAGCGGCGCGTACGGCATCCCGCAGGCGCTCCCCGGCTCGAAGATGGCCTCCGCCGGCGCGGACTGGGAGACGAACCCGGCAACGCAGATCGCGTGGGGCCTGGGCTATATCGGCGGCCGCTACGGCTCGCCCTGCGGCGCGTGGGGTCATTCGCAGGCCAAGGGCTGGTATTGAGCGCATGCCGCGCGCGAACCGTCGGCGTCCGGATCGGGGCGACGAGTCCTTCGACCGACTGCTGAGCGGCTGGAAGCGCACCGAGACGCGTCGCGGCGTCGAATGGACCGTGCAGCCCGTCACGGGCGCTCAGGCCCAGAAGTCCTATGTTTGCCCCGGCTGCGGCAGAGAGGTCGCGCCGGGCGTCGCGCATCTGGTCGCGTGGCGTGCGGATGGAGTGCTCGGGGATGCCGCGGACCTCGCCGCACGGCGACACTGGCACACGTCGTGTTGGAGGATCGGATGATCGAGATTCGCGGCCCCGTGCAGCTACCCGCGCGACGCGAGGACATCGAGCTGCACACGCTCGATGGGCTCACGCTCGTCGGTGAGCTGGCGCTTCCCGCGCACGCCGCACCGGTGGCCACGCTCGTCACGCTGCATCCCTTGCCTACTGCGGGTGGGTTCATGGACTCGCACATTCTGCGCAAGGCCGCAGCGCGCCTTCCCGCCCTCGCCGATCTCGCGGTCCTCCGCTTCAACACCCGGGGCACGTCATCGCCACGGGGCACCAGCGAGGGCGCCTTCGACGGTGGCCGCGCCGAGGCGTTCGATGTCGCCGCGGCGATGGATGTCGTCCGCGAGCGCGGCCTGCCGCATCCGTGGATCGTCGGCTGGTCCTTCGGCACCGAACTCGCCCTCAAGTACGGCCGCGACCACGACGTGGACGGGGTCATCCTGCTGTCCCCGCCCCTTCACCGCGCCACCGACGAGGAGGTCGCGGCGTGGAGCGGCGACCACCGGCGCCTGGTGGTCCTCGTGCCCGAGTTCGACGACTACCTGCGCCCCGCGGAGGCGCGCGAGCGCTTCGCGAGCGTTCCCGATGCGGTCGTCATCGCCGTCGAGGGCGGGAAGCACCTCTGGGTGGGGGAGTCACAGACGCGGCGCGTGCTCACCGAGATCGTCGCTGCCGTGAACCCCGACGCCTTGCCGCTGCCGACCGAATGGGACGGGGTCTGAGCCTCGCTACTTCTCGTTCTGCCGCGGGATGATGACCTGGCGGTAGATGATCAGGATGCTCGCCGCCACCGGGATGGCGATGAGCGCGCCGAGAAGGCCGAGCAGTGATCCGCCGGCGAGGGCGGCGATCACGACGACGGCACCGGGCACCGAGACCGCGCGGTTCATGATGCGCGGCGAGAGGACGTAGGCCTCCACCTGCATGTAGATCGCGTACCAGATCAGCGCCACGAGGGCGGTCAGCGGCGACCCGAGGCCGGGGATCAGGCAGGTGAGGACGATGATGGCCGAACCCGTCAGCGTTCCCACGAGCGGGATCAGCGAGAAGAAGAACGCGACGACCGCGAGAACGGCGGGGAAAGGCGCCTGGATGATGGTGAGGAAGATCGCGCTCAGCACACCGTTGATGACACCGAGGGTGACCTGACCCATGACGTAGTGGCCGACGGACGCCGTGATCTGCTCGGACAGGTCGATGAACCGGCCCCGCTTTGACGCGGGCACGAGCTGGTAAACGGCTCCCTTGAGGCTCGGGGTGGAGGCCGTGAAGTAGATCGTGAGGATCAAGACGACGATCGCGCCCGTGAAGCCCGCGATGAGGGCCGCGCCGATACCGATCAGCGCGCCTGTCGCGGCGCCGCCGATCTGGCCGTAGTCGAGCGAGTTCAGCCAGTTCGTTACATAGCTGAACACCTCATCCACCTTGAGCGTGGGGAAGGTGCTCTGCAGCCACGCGGCGACGTCCTCGGCGGGCTTCCATTCCCCGTCGACGAGCGCCTGCACCAGCTTCTGGATCTGCGTCACGAGCTGCGCGATCTGACCCACGAGCACGGGGATCACGATCAGGATGATGCCCGCGAACACCGCGAGCACAGCCGCGAAGGTGATCAGCAGCGCGCCCCAACGGGGGAGTCCTTTGCGTTCGAGCCACGAGACCGCCGGGTCGAGGCCCAGCGCGAGGAACAGGGCAGTCCCCACGTACAGGAGGATCGTCGACAGCGATTGGATGCTCGTGATGAGCAGGATGCCGACGCCGACGCCGAGCGTTGCGATGAGCGCCGTGCGGAACGGTTGGTGCAGTTTCACTCGACTTCTCCTGTGTGACCGCCGTCGCGGGGACGGATGTATGGACAGGATAGGCAACATACCGGTCCACGGCCGGAAGGACGCGGGGGTTGACACGCTCCCACGCCACGTACAGGTGGTCTTCGCTAGTCTGGAACGTCGAGTATGCGCATCCGGACACCGAACCGGATGCCGGGAGGTGTCATCCGTGCGTTTCATCTGGGCTGTCGCGGCGTTTGTGCTGGCAGCGCTCATGATCGGTGCCGGCATCGCGCAGCGGACGATCTTCGAGGGTCCGACGACCGTGACCCGAACGATCGAGGTGACCGGTGACGCGCCGTACGTGCTCATCGATGGCGCAGTCCTCGGCAGCCACCCCGGATCGCAGAACCTCCGTGTGGAGCAGTCCGGTGAGATCTTCGCTGCCTACGGCCGCACCGCAGACCTCGACGCGTGGCTCGCGAAGGCCGACTACACGCTCGTGTCGGCGAAGGGCGCCGGCGTCGAGTCCGCGGACGTTCCGGCATCCGATCCGCCAGCGGCGGACGCAGCGCCGCTCAGCCCTGTGGGATCTGATCTGTGGCTTGCGGAGTATCACGAGCAGGGCACGCTTCAGGCGACGCTACAGCTCCCGCAGGACATGAGCCTGCTGATCGCCACCGACGGCACGGCCGCGGCGCCGAAGGAGCTCACCGTCACGTGGCCGGTGCACAACTCGACGCCGTGGGCAGGCCCGCTCATCGTCGGCGGATGCCTTCTGCTTGTCGCCGGGCTTTTGCTGTACTACCTCGGTGTGCGGCACGCGCGGCGGTCACGAGGTCCACGCCGCAAGGGACTGCCGCTGCCGGCGACCGAACCGATTGACCTCTCGGTGGAGGGCGCCGACAAGGGTGTCATCACCGCCGCGCCGACGAGGCGTCAGCTCTCGTCACGGCGCCGCTCGCTCATCGCCGTGCCGGCGTTTGCGCTCACGGCTGCACTTTTCACCGGTTGCTCAGCGGATGCCTGGCCCGACATCGACGGCGGCCCGACACCGTCCGAGAGCCCGACGGTGATCGTCCCCGAAGACCAGGGAAGCCCCGTCGTGACGAAGCCGCAGGCCGAGAGCATCGTGGCGCGCGCAGCGGCCGCGGTCGCCGACGCCGACACGAAGCTCGACGCGGCAGCGGCTGCCACGCGCCTCGACGGAAGCGCCCTCGCCGTACGCGAGACGAACTACCGGTTGCGGGCGGCGCTCCCCGACCAAGCCGCGCCGGCGGCGATTCCGAGCGGCGCCCTCGATGTCGTCCTTCCCGAGGCCAACGACCAGTGGCCGCGCACCTTCCTCGCCGTCGCGGCCGGTGAGGGCACCGATCCCGACCTCGTGATGAGCGTGACGCAACAGGATCCGTGGTCGGCCTACAAGATCACCCGGCTCGCGCAGCTGACCTCCGACACAACGCTGCAGCTCGCTCCCGAGTACGTCGGAGCGATCCCGATTCTGCCGGATTCGCCCTTCCTCACCATCGCGCCCGACGAACTCGGTGCGGCATACGCCGACGTGCTGACCAACGGCGAGCAGAGCCAGTTCGCGGCGCTCTTCGATATGCAGGATGACGCCTTCATCACCTCGACGACCCAGAATCGCGCGGAACGTCTCGCAAAGTTCAACGCGACCGGCGTGCAGACGGGCGCGATGGCGTTCTCATCAGAGGCGGATGCGTCGCCGCCCGTTGCGCTCGCGACGCTCGACTCGGGCGCGATCGTCGCCGTCACGGTCCTCGACCGCGACACCGTGACGCCGACGACCCCCGATGCCGTGATCAAGCTGGATGGCGACCCGCCGAACCCCGTCGTGGCGACGTTGACCGGAGTGACCCAGTCTTCGACCGGGTTCACGACGACGTACGCCGATCAACTGTTCTTCTTCGTTCCGAGTCAGAGCTCGAAGGAGCGCATCCGCCTCCTCGGCTTCTCTTCGAACATCCTCGACGCAAAGGTGGTCGGCTGATGAGCGATCCCAGATCCGGTGCCGTGTTGCGTGGCGCCGTCGACCTGTCCGCACTTCGTTCGCGCGCGGACGCTCCTGCGCCTGCTGTGCGCACGGCATCAGCTGATGCGCCGGCGCTCGTCTTCGACGCGACGGATGCCACGTTCGGCGAAGTGCTCGAGCTCTCGCGCACGGTGCCGGTCGTCGTGGACCTGTGGGCGGAGTGGTGCGGACCGTGCAAGCAGCTGAGCCCCGTTCTCGAGAAGGTCGTCGCGGAGCTCGCGGGGCGGCTCGTACTCGCGAAAGTCGACGTCGACGCTAATCCTCAACTCGCGCAGGGGTTCCGCGCGCAGTCGATTCCGATGGTCGTCGCGCTCATCGCGGGTCAGCCCGTGCCCCTGTTCACGGGGGCCGTTCCCGAGCACCAGGTGCGTGACGTATTCGCACAGCTGTTGCAGCTGGCCGCCCAGCAGGGTGTGACGGGGGTCATCCCTGTCGGTGAAGCGGAGGACGGCGAAGCGCCCGAACAGGAGTTGCCGCCGCACCACCAGGAGGCGTTCGACGCGATCGAAGCGGGCGATTATGCGCGAGCGGTCGCGGCGTATGAGGCCGCACTCGCGGAGAATCCTCGCGACGAGGAGGCCGCCGCAGCGCTCGGCCAGGTGAAGCTCCTGCAGCGTGTGCAGGGCGTCGACCTGCACAGCGCGCGGGATGCCGCGGCTGCCGATCCCCGCAACCTCTCGGCACAGTTCACGGTCGCCGACCTCGACCTCGCCGGCGGGCACGTCGACGACGCCTTCGCCCGCCTGCTCGACCTGTTCGCGGCGCTTCCCGCCGATGAGCGCGCGCCGGTGCGCGAGCGGTTGCTCGAGCTCTTCGGCCTCGTCGGTGACGCGGATGCCCGCGTCATCCGCGCTCGCGGCCGACTCGCGTCGCTGCTGTTTTGACACGAGCCGGGTAGGTGCCCGTGCCGCGCCCCAGCTACGCGCTGTGCCCCAGCCACAGGACGCCGAGGGGCGGGAGCACCATCGTCGCGCGGCCGTTCGCATCCGCGTGAACCTCGCCGAGGTTGCCTACGCCCGAACCGCCATACGTCACGGCATCCGAGTTGAGCAGCTCCGTCCACGCCCCGCCCGCGGGCAGATCGAGCGGATAGTCGTGGATCGGTACGCCGGAGAAGTTGCAGATCACGGCGACGGTGTTGCCGTGGTGGTCGTGCCGCGCGAAGGCGATGACGTTCGGGTTCCACGTCGGTGAGCCGAGCCGTGCGAACGCCGCGCCGTCGCTGTCGCGCGCCCAGAGCGGCGCGTGGTCGCGGTAGACGCGATTCATCGCGCCGACGAAGTCGAGAAGCTGCCGGTGGGGCGGCTGATCGAGCATCCACCAGTCGAGTCCTCGGCTCTCCGACCACTCCGAGAGCTGCCCGAAGTCCTGCCCCATGAACAGCAGCTGCTTGCCAGGGTGCCCCCACATGTAGGCGAGGAACGCGCGGGTGTTCGCGAGCTTCTGCCAGTGATCGCCCGGCATCCGAGTGAAGAGGGTGCCCTTGCCGTGCACGACCTCGTCGTGGCTGATCGGCAGGACGAAGTTCTCGCTGAACGCGTACACGAACGAGAACGACAACTCACCCTCGTGGTGAGCGCGGTACATCGGGTCGCGCTTGATGTACTCCAGCGAGTCGTTCATCCAGCCCATGTTCCACTTGAACCCAAAGCCGAGACCACCCGCGCTCGTCGGCGCCGTGACTCCCGGGTAGCTCGTGGACTCCTCGGCGATCATCGCGATACCGGGGTAACGCTTGTAGGAGGTCGCATTGACTTCCTGCAGGAACCGGATCGCCTCGAGGTTCTCGCGTCCACCGTGGATGTTCGGCACCCACTCGCCCTCTTCGCGCGAATAGTCGAGATAGAGCATGGATGCCACGGCATCCACCCGGAGACCGTCGACGTGGAACTCCTCGAACCAGTACAGGGCGTTCGCGACGAGGAAGTTTCGCACTTCGTTGCGGCCGTAGTCGAAGATCAGGGTGCCCCAGTCCTTGTGTTCGCCGCGGCGCGGATCGGGGTGCTCATAGAGAGGCTGGCCGTCGAAGCGGGCGAGTGCGAAGGCATCCTTCGGGAAGTGCCCGGGAACCCAGTCCATGATCACGCCGAAGCCCGCTTGGTGCAGGCGGTCGATGAGGTAGCGGAGGTCATCCGGGGTGCCGAAGCGGCTCGTCGGCGCGTAGTAGCCGGTGACCTGATAGCCCCACGACCCGCCGAAGGGATGCTCGGCGAGCGGGAGGAACTCGACGTGCGTGTACGCGAGCTCGGTGAGGTAGTCGATGAGCTGATCTGCGGCGTCGCGGTACCCGAGGCCCGGTCGCCAGGAGCCCAGGTGCAGCTCGTACGTCGACATCGGCTGATCGAGGGGCGATCGCTGCCCGCGGGCGGTCATCCAGCCGCCGTCGCCCCATGTGTAGGTGCTCTCGGTGACGATCGAGCCAGTGGAGGGCGGAACCTCCGCGAACTGTGCCATCGGATCGGCTTTGAGGATCCATTCGCCCCACGTCGTGAGGATCTCGTACTTGTAGGTGGTGCCGACGCCGAGTCCGGGGACGAACAGCTCCCAGACGCCGCTGTCGCCGAGGGAGCGCAGCGCATGGCCCTGACCGTCCCACGAGTTGAAGTCGCCGACGACCCGCACGGCGCGAGCGTTCGGCGCCCATACCGCGAACGAGACGCCGGCGGCGCCGTCATAGTGGCGTACGTGCGCGCCGAGAACGTTCCAGAGCTCTTCGTGACGCCCCTCGCGGATCAGGTGCTGATCGATCTCACCGAGCGTGGGCAGGTGCCGGTACGGATCATCGGCGCGGTAGTCGGGCGCACCGTCGTAGGTCGCGACGATCTCGTAGGAGCGAGGCCGCGTCGCCGTCGTGCCGGCCCAGATGCCCGAGCGCAGGTGCTCGAGCGCAACTTCGGTTCCGTCGTCGACGATGGCGGTGACCGTGCGGGCCATCGGGCGGCGCGCGCGGATCACCCAGGTGCCGTCACTGCGCTGATGGGCGCCGAGCACGTCATGGGGGGCGTGGTACGAACCGGTGGCGACCGAGTCGAGGACGTGGTCGGCGATGTCGCTCATCGCGCCTCCTTCACGTGCAGGATGTGGACGGGCTCGTCGAACGCGTCCAGGCGGACGAAGGCATCCTGGTTCCACGTCCACACGGCGCCGGTGATGAGGTCTTCGACCTCGTAGTCCGCGCCTCGGGGCACGCCCCACACGGTCGAATCGAGGTGAATGGTCGTCTGCCGGGTCGAGTGCGGGTCGACGTTCGCGACGACGAGAATCGTGTCGGAATGGCCGCTTTCGGTGAGCGCTCCGTCGAGGTGCTTGCTGTAGACGAGAATGGCGTCGTCGTCGCTCCAGTGCACGCGAAGGCCGCGCAGCTGACGAAGCGCCGGGTGCGCGCGGCGGATCTCGTTCAGTCTCGCGAGGTACGGCGCGATAGTCGTGCCCGCGGCATCCGCCGCTGCCCAATCGCGGAGCTTGTACTCGTACTTCTCGTTGTCGATGTTCTCTTCCGAACCGGGCCTGGCGACGTTTTCGATGAGCTCGTAGCCGGCGTATACGCCGTACGACGCTCCGGCGGTCGCCGCGAGCGCGGCGCGGATCTTGTAAGCGGGCCGGCCGCCGTACTGGAGGTACTCGGTCAGGATGTCGGGGGTATTGACGAAAAGGTTCGGCCGCATGACATCCGCGGTGTCGCCCGAGATCCAGGTGAAGAACTCCTCGAGCTCTGCTTTGGTGTTGCGCCAGGTGAAGTACGAGTAGCTCTGCTGGAATCCCGCCTGTGCCAGGCCCAGCAGCGGCGCGGGCCGCGTGAACGCCTCGGCGAGGAAGACGACGTCGGGATGCTCGGCGTTCACGGCCCCGATGAGCCACTCCCAGAACTGCAGGGGCTTGGTGTGCGGATTGTCGACGCGGAAGATCTTCACACCCTGTGCGATCCAGTGCCGCACGATCCGGAGCACCTCGGCTCGGATGCCGGCGGGGTCGTTGTCGAAGTTGACGGGATAGATGTCCTGGTACTTCTTCGGCGGGTTCTCGGCGTAAGCGATCGACCCGTCGGGGAGGGTCGTGAACCACTCCGGGTGCGCCGTGACCCACGGGTGGTCGGGGGCGGCCTGCAGGGCGAGGTCCAGGGCGATCTCGAGGCCCTCGGCGCGCGCGGCGCGCACGAACGCGCGAAAGTCGGCGAGGGTGCCGAGGTCGGGGTGGACCGTGTCGTGTCCGCCGGCTGCGGAGCCGATCGCCCACGGTGATCCGGGGTCGCCGGGCCTGGTTGTCAGGGTATTGTTCGGCCCCTTGCGGTTCACCTGACCGATGGGATGGATCGGGGGCAGATAGAGCACGTCGAACCCCATGGCGGCGACCGCCGGGAGGCGTTTCGTCGCCGTTCGGAACGTGCCGGACTTGATCGTGCCGTCCTTCTGACGCTTCGCGCCCTCGGAGCGTGGGAAGAACTCGTACCACGCGCCGACTCCCGCCCGCTCACGTTCGACGAGGAGCTCCTTCTCGTCGCCGACGGTGACAAGCGAGCGCACGGGACGTTCGCGGAAGAAGGCGGCGAGCGCGGGGTCGCGGACGACGATGAGTGCCGCGTCGTCGGTGACCGCGGCATCCCGAAGTGCGGTGGCGGCCGCCGTCAGCGCGCGCACCTGCGCGGTGCCTCGGTCGCGCTCGGTGGCCGCAGCGGTGAACAGGCGGGCGCCGATCTCACGCATGAGGGGCGCATCGACGCCGGCCGCGATCTTGAGCTCGGCGGCGTGCTCCCAGGTCGCGAAGTCGTCGGCGAACGCCTCAAACCGGAAGCGCCAGACGCCCTGTTCGACGAGCGCGACGAGGGTGCACCAGCGGTCATATCCATCACCGAGCGGCGACAGTCGGTGGAGCGACTCGGCCCCCGACGGCGAGGTGAGCCGCAGGTGCACGCCGATCGCGTCGTGCCCCTCGCGGAACGCGACGACCTGGAACGGCACGGCCTCGCCCGAGAACGCGGAGGGTCGGAAGCGGGCATCCGGCGCCGAGGGGCGGGCATCCGCGAGGGGAATGCGCGGCGTGCGGGTATCTGACGTCGCGGGCTCTGCGACCGCCGCCCTGAGCGGCAGCTGTGACGCGCTTCGCAGCGGCGGCTCGCTGACCGGAGGGGAGTCGGGGATTCGCGTCTTCGAGGCCACGACTCGAACCTACCGCCGTCCTCAGTCCGCGCGGAACAGGTGCAGCGCCGTGCCGGGGAACGTGATGGTGTCGCCGGGGGAGTAGACGGGTCGGGAATCGTCGGGGTGATCGGGGATGCTCGACCAGAGCGACGTGAACTGCGCGACACCCTCGATGCGGGGAAGCGTCACATCGATGGGTCGTTCGTTGCCGTGGATCACGAGCAGAATGCGGTTCGGCTCCTCGACTTCGGGCGTTGACTGCGCGTCGTACTGGAGCGTCCGGTGCGAGGGGTCGGTCCAGCGCGCGTGCGACATCGTCTCGCCGTGCTCGTCATACCAATCGATGACCGATGCGCTCGGCACGGTCTCCACCTCGTGTGCGAACCGGATCGGACGCAGCGCCGGGTTCTCGCGCCGCAGCTGGACCAGGCGCTGCACGTGGGCGAACAGGTCCTCCTGCCACGGCGCGTGCTGCCAGTCGAACCACGTGAGGGGCGAATCGTGGCAGTAGGCGTTGTTGTTGCCGCGCTGCGAGCGGCCGAACTCGTCGCCCGCCGTCAGCATCGGCACGCCAGCCGACAGCAGGAGCGTTCCCAGGAGGTTCCGCATGGCCTTCCGGCGCGTCGCGAGGATGCCGGGGTCGTCGGTCGAACCCTCCGCACCGTGATTGAACGACCGGTTCGTGTCGGCGCCGTCGCGGTTCTGCTCGCCGTTGCCGAGGTTGTGCTTGACGTCGTACGAGACGAGATCGCGAAGCGTGAAGCCGTCGTGCGCCGTGACGAAGTTGACGCTCGCGAGCGGCCCGCGCTCTTCGCTGAACGTGTTCGACGAGCCCGCGAGCCGGGTCGCGAAGCCCCCCACACCCACGGGCGGGGTCGCCGCGCGCCGCGCGTAGTCGACGTCGCTGAGCCAGAAGTTGCGCACCCGGTCGCGGTAGCGGTCATTCCACTCGCTCCACCCGAGACCGAACGACCCCGTCTGCCAGCCGCCCATCCCGACATCCCACGGCTCGGCGATCATCTTGATCCCCTGCAGCTGAGGGTCGTCGACGATCGCGCGGAGCAGAGGGTGGTCGGGGGTGAACTCGTGATTCGCGTTCCGTCCGAGCACGGGTGCGAGGTCGAAGCGGAATCCGTCGACGCGCACTTCGTTGGCCCAGTAGCGCAGCGAGTCGAGCACGAGGCGGGCGGGGGCATCCACCGAGGTGTCGAGCGAGTTGCCGCATCCCGTCACGTCGATGTAGACGCCGTCGTCGCTCTGGCGGTAGTAGCCACTGTTGTCGATGCCTCGAAAGCTCGTGCGCGGGCCGCCGATTCCGAGCTCGGACGTGTGGTTGTACACGACGTCGAGCAGCACCTCGATGCCCGCCGCGTGGAGCGTGCGCACGGCATCCTTCAGCTCGCGAAGGATCGCGTCCGGTCCGGCCGCGCGCGCCTCGGCCGTCGCATAGGCGCCGTGCGGCGTGAAGAAGTTCAGCGTGTTGTAGCCCCAGTAGTTCGTCAGGCCCTGACCGCGCAGCCGCGGCTCGGACTCGAACGCGTGGATCGGGAGGAGCTCGACCGCCGTGACGCCGAGGGACGTTAGGTGCTCAAGCATCGCCGGATGCCCGAGGCCCGCGTACGTGCCGTGGAGAGCGGGCGGGATGCCGGGGTGGCGCTTGCTGAGCCCCTTGACGTGCGCCTCGTAGATGACCGTCCGATCGAGCGGCGTTCGCGGACGCTCGACACCCTGCCAGTCATACGATCCGTCCACGACGGCGCTGCGCCATTGCCCCGTGCGGACGGGGTCGAGCCCACGGCCGTAGGGATCAAGCAACAGCGTCTCGGGGTTGAACGTGTTGCGGGGCGCCGCCGGACCGTCGACGCGCAGCGCGTAGCGCGCGCCGACGCGCAGGTGTGCGTGCGTGCCCTCCCACACCCCGCCGCCGACGGGCGCGAGCGGCACGATGTCGGTGATCCAGTCGAGGTCGGTCGCGTCGAACAGGACGAGTTCGACCGATGATGCCGTCCCCGACCAGACGCGCAGCGTGCCGCCGTCCGGTCCCACGGTGACGCCGAGGCGGTCGTATGCCGAGTCGAGCAGGGACGGTCGCGGGAGCGGCTCGGGGATCGCCATGCGTTCTACAGTAGTAAGGCCGTGTGTCCGGCACGTCACACGCGGGGAGGGCGACATGGTGTACCTGGATCACGCCGCGACGACCCCCGTGCGAGATGTCGCCCGCGACGCGTGGCTCCGGGCATCCGTTGACGTCGGAAACGCCTCGTCGATCCACGGGGCGGGCCAGGCCGCGCGCCGGGTCCTCGAGGAGTCGCGCGAGCGGATCGCCGCGCTGCTCGACTGCGAACCCATCGAGGTCGTCTTCACGGGTGGCGGCACCGAGTCGGTCAATCTCGCGCTCAAGGGACTGTGGTGGTCGAGGACGGACGGCACGGATGCCGTCGTGCTGCCAGACGGCGAGCATCACGCGACGCTCGACTCGGTGACGTGGCTCGCGACGCAGGGCGCTGTCGTGCGTCCGGTCGCGCTCGACGAGCGGGCGCGGATCTCGGCCGCCGGCTTCGCCGACGCGCTGCCGGGCGCGGCCCTCGCCACCGCACTCGTCGTGAACAACGAAGTCGGTACCGTGCAGGATGCCGGCGCACTCGCGGCCGCGGCGGCGGAGGCGGGCGTGCCGTTGCACCTCGACGCGGTGGGCGCCGTCGGGCACCTGCCGGTCACGTTTGCCCGGTGGCGGGGCGCGGCGACCGGCGCGACGGGGCTTGTCGCGCTGAGCCTCTCGGGGCACAAGTTCGGGGCCCCGGGTGGTGCGGGCGCGCTCATCGTCTCGCGCCACGCGACACCGACGCCGGTGCTTCACGGCGGCGGTCAGCAGCGCGGGCTCCGCTCGGGGACGCCCGATGTGGCGGGCGCGGCAGCGCTTGCTGCGGCGCTGGATGAGGCCGTGGCAGAACTGCCCGCGGAAGCCGAGCGCCTGCGCGGCCTGGGTGCGCGTCTCATCGCCGGCATCCGACGGGCGATCCCGTCCGCCGAGCTACTGGGCGACCCGGCCGAGCGAGTGCCGGGGAACGTGCACGTCCTCTTCCCGGGTGCGGCGGGGGAGTCGCTCCTGTTCCTGCTCGACCAGTCGGGGATCGCCGTGTCGACCGGGTCGGCGTGTCAGGCGGGGGTCGCGGAGCCCTCGCACGTCGTGATGGCGCTCGGTCGCTCGGAGCGTGAGGCGCGATCGGTGCTCCGAATGACCCTCGGTCGCACCTCGACCGATGCCGATGTCGAGGCCGTCCTGGCGGCCCTGCCCGAGGCATATGCGCGGGCATCCGGAGCGGGTCCCGCCTCGCTCTCCTAGACTGGAACGATGCGGATTCTGGCGGCGATGAGCGGCGGCGTCGACTCCGCCGTCGCGGCCGCGCGGGCCGTCGAGGCGGGGCACGACGTCGTCGGCGTGCACCTCGCGCTCTCGCGCGCGGGCGGGACGCTACGCACCGGCAGCCGCGGGTGTTGCACGATCGAGGATGCGATGGATGCCCGGCGCGCGGCCGACAGGCTCGGCATCCCGTTCTATGTGTGGGACTTCTCCGAGCGCTTCCGCGACGACGTGATCGCCGACTTCGTGTCGGAGTACGAGGCCGGCCGCACCCCGAACCCCTGCATGCGCTGCAACGAGAAGATCAAGTTCGCGGCTCTCCTCGAGCGCGCTCTCGAGCTCGGCTTCGACGCCGTGTGCACGGGACACTATGCGACGCTCGTCGACGGGCCCGAGGGGCGCGAGCTTCACCGCGCGAGCGACGAGGCGAAGGACCAGTCGTACGTGCTCGGCGTGCTCTCGGCCGAGCAGCTCGCGCACGCCTATTTTCCGCTGGGATCGACGCCGTCGAAGGCGGTCGTGCGGGCGGAGGCAGCCGCACGTGGGCTGACCGTGGCCCAGAAGCCGGACAGTCACGACATTTGCTTCATCCCCGACGGCGACACCCGCGGCTGGCTTGCCGAGCGGGTCGGTGCCACCCCGGGCGATGTCGTCGACCGCGAGGGGGCCGTCGTCGGACGTCACGAGGGAGCCCACGCGTTCACCGTCGGCCAGCGGCGCGGACTCTCACTCGGTGTGCCCGCCGCTGACGGGAAGCCCCGATTCGTGCTCGAAGTGCGTCCCGTCTCGAACACCGTCGTCGTCGGACCGAAGGAAGCCCTCGCGACCGCGGAGATCGCGGGGGAGCGGTTCACGTGGGCGGGCCGCGCGCCGGCATCCGGCGACATCGCGTGCCACGTGCAGATCCGCGCGCACGCTGAGCCCGTGTCGGCGCAGGCGACGATCACGGCGGGCGAGGTCACGGTAAGGCCGGACGTTCCCTTCGACGGCGTCGCTCCCGGCCAGACGGCGGTGCTGTACGACGGCACGCGCGTGCTCGGCCAGTTCACGATCGACCGGACGGTGTCGGCGGTTCCCACGCCCGTCTGAGCGTGACGGATGCCGTCGTCGACCGCCCTGCCGATGTCGGAGCCGCCGCCTACACTGGCCGGGTGACCGATTCCGACGCCCTGCCGACGACCCTCGACGACGCACGGGCGGAGTCAGAGCGCCTCATCGAGCTGATCGTGGGGGCGCGTGACGCGTATTACGGCCGCGATGCCGAGCTCGTCGACGATGCCACGTACGACGGCTGGATGCACCGACTCGAGCGCCTCGAACGAGCGTTTCCCGAGGTCCAGGGGCAGGACTCGCCGACCCTCAGCGTCGGCGCGGCGGAGAGCACGATGTTCGCGCCCGTCGAGCATGCGGAGCGCATGCTGAGTCTTGACAACGTCTTCAGCCTTGACGAGCTGCGGGAGTGGTGCGCCAAGACGAAGGCAGCTGCGGGGCGCGAGGTGCGGTGGCTGCTCGAACTGAAGATCGACGGGCTCGCGATCAACCTTCGATACGAGAACGGTGTGCTCGTGTCTGCCGCGACGCGGGGAGATGGCCGCGTCGGCGAGGACGTGACGGTCAACGCCGTGCAGGTCCTCGGAGTGCCGACACGGCTCAGCGGTGACGGACATCCACCGCTGGTCGAAGTGCGCGGCGAGGTCTATATTCCGGTTGCGGCATTCGATGAGCTGAACGCTCTGCAGGCGACCCTGCGCGAGCGGGTGCTGGCCGAAGGACTCGAGCGGGGCGGCGACGAAGAGAAGCTGGCGCGCAGTGCCGCGCGGCGCTTTCCCGCCTTCGCGAACCCGCGCAACGCGGCGAGCGGGGGACTCCGCCAGCAGCTCGACAAGAAGTCGGGGCTCGAGCTCGAAGCGGGCCGTGCTCGCCTGAAGTCGTTGCGGCTCTACGTCCACGGAATCGGTGCGTGGCCGGCGCCCCCGGTGTCCTCGCAGAGCGAGATCTACGCGCTGCTCGCGGGGTGGGGACTGCCGACGAGCCCGTACTTCCGGACGGCGGACGACGTCCCGGGGGTCGTCGACTTCGTCGCGCACTACGGCGAGCACCGCCACGACGTCGAGCACGAGATCGACGGCGTCGTCGTGAAGGTCGATGAGCTTGCTCTCCACGACGAGCTGGGGGCGACCAGCCGCGCTCCTCGATGGGCGATCGCCTACAAGTACCCCCCCGAGCAGGTCAACACGAAGCTCCTCGACATCGTCGTCTCGGTCGGACGCACCGGTCGGGCGACGCCGTTCGCCGTCATGGAGCCGGCGCGGGTCGCGGGATCAGTGGTGCGCCAGGCGACGCTGCACAACCAGGATGTCGTGAAGGCGAAGGGCGTGCTCATCGGCGACACCGTCGTGCTGCGCAAGGCGGGCGATGTCATCCCCGAGGTGCTCGGCCCCGTCGTCGAGCTGCGCGACGGCACCGAGCGGGCGTTCGTCATGCCGACCGACTGCCCCGAGTGCGGCACGACGCTTCGGCCCATGAAGGAGGGCGACGTCGACCTGCGCTGCCCGAACGCGCGGTCGTGCCCCGCGCAGGTGCGCGGGCGCGTCGAGCACATCGGTTCGCGTGGTGCGCTCGACATCGAGGTTCTCGGCGAGGTGACGGCCGCGGCGCTCACCCAGCCCGACCTGCCGGTCACGCCGCCGCTCGTGACCGAGGCGGCGCTGTTCGAGCTGACTCTCGACGACCTCGTGCCGATCGAAGTGGTGGTCCGCGACGCCGAGACCGGCGAGCGAAAGGTCGATGCCGACACGGGCGATTATGTGCGGCGGACGCCCTTCCAGAAGCTCGGGGCGGCGACCTACCCGCCCGGAACGGAGCACCTCGACGCCGCCGAGCGGCGGCGCGCGGGCATCCGCAAGGATCACCGCGAGGTGCTGCCGTCGGAGGCCGCACTGAAGCTCCTCGACGAGCTCGAGAAGGCCAAGACGAAGGACCTGTGGCGCTTCCTGGTGGCGCTGAGCATCCGCCATGTCGGGCCCGTCGCCGCCCGCGCCCTCGCGCAGTGGTTCGGCTCACTCGACGCTATCCGCGGTGCATCCCGTGATGAGCTGGCCGCCGTCGAAGGCGTCGGCGGCATCATCGCCGATTCGCTGATCGAGTGGTTCGCCGTGGACTGGCATCAGGAGATCGTGCACCGCTGGCAGGCCGCCGGCGCACGGCTCGAGATTCCCGGGCACCCCGGGCCCGGAGCCGCGGCCGCAGCAGGCGGAGTGCTCGACGGACTCACCGTTGTGGCGACCGGTTCGCTCGAGGGCTACACCCGCGAGGGGGCGCTGGAGGCGATCATCGCGGCGGGAGGCAAAGCGGCATCCAGCGTCTCGAAGAAGACCGACTTCGTCGCCGCGGGCCCCGGGGCCGGGTCGAAGCTCACGAAGGCGGAAGAGCTCGGCATCCGGATCATCGACGCCGCGCAGTTCCGCATCCTCGTCGAGCAGGGTCCTGCCGCGCTCGACGCGGTTGCTCCGGATGCCGGCTGATCAGCTCTCGGGTTGGGTGAGTGCGAGCAGCGACTCGCGGACCTGGCGACGCAGCACCTTGCCGATGAGCGATTTCGGCAGCTCGTCGACGACGAAGATGCGGCGCGGCACCTTGTAGGGAGTCAGGATCGCGCGCACGTAGTCGCGGATGGCGTCGGTGTCGGCATCCGTTGCCGTGGGGTCGAGGACCACGGCGGCGACGACCTCTTCGCCGGAGTGGTCGCTCGGAAGCCCCACGACGGCGGCATCCACGACGTGCGGATGCTGGCGAAGCGCGTTTTCCACCTCGGTCGGTGCGACGTTGAAGCCGCCCGTGATGATGAGCTCCTTGATGCGATCGACGATGCGCACGAACCCCTCATCGTCGATCTGCACGATGTCGCCCGTGCGGAACCATCCGTCGACGAACACTTCCTCGGTGGCCTCGGGCTTGCCGAAGTACCCCTGGAACAGCTGAGGTCCGCGGACGATGAGCTCGCCCCGCTCACCGGCGGGAACGTCGCGGGTGGGTTCGTCCGGGTCGACGACGCGGCATTCGGTCCCCGGAAGGGGAAGGCCCACCGTGCCCGGCTTGCGGTTCTCCGCAACGGGATTGGCCATGAGCACGGGCGAGCACTCCGAAAGGCCATACCCTTCGACGAGGTAACCGCCGGTGGCCTTCTCGAATGGCACGACGAGCTCGTGCGGCAGCGCCATCGCGCCCGAGATCGCCACCCCGGTCCCGGCGAGAGAGACGCCCGCCTCCTGTGCGGCCCGGAGTAGCCGGTCGGCGATGGGTGGCACGAGCGGGAGGAGCGTCGCGGGGTGCTTCTTGGTGACTTCGAGCACCATTGCGGGCTCGAAACGCGGGAAGAGCACGAGGCGTGCGCCCATCGACATCGCGAAGGTGAGACACAGCGTGAGCCCGTACGCGTGGAACATCGGCAACACGGCGTAGACGACGCAGCCCTTGCCGCGCTGGATCGACGGGGTCCACGCCTGCGCCTGCCGGGCGTTGGACAGGAGGTTGCGGTGCGTGAGCATCGCGCCCTTCGGTGTGCCGGTCGTGCCGCTCGTGTACTGGATGATCGCGAGATCGTCGGTTGTGGGGCCGGGGAAGGATGCCGGCAGAGGCGGCGTCGCGACAAGCTTCTCCCACGCGATCGCCCCGGAAGTGCGCTCCGTCAGTGCGGCGCGCGACTCGCGTGCCTTGGCGACCGGCAGACGCAGCGCGAGCCGTAGCGAGGCCGGCATCGCTCGCGTGACGTCGACCGTCACGAGGTTGGTGACGGCGAGGTCGGTGGGAAAGTCCTGTACCGTGCGGACGACCTTGCTCCAGACGATCGCGGTCTTCGCGCCATGATCCTCGAATTGCTTACGCAGCTCGCGCGCCGTGTAGAGCGGGTTGTGCTCGACCGCGACCGCGCCCAGGCGCAGGATCGCGTAGAACGCGACGATGTGCTGAGGGCAGTTGGGGAGGACGATCGCGACCGTGTCGCCCTTGCCGACGCCCAGTGCCTTCAGGCCTGCGGCCGCGCGCTCCACGGCATCCATGAGTTCGCGGTAGGACGTCGTGCGGCCGAAGAACTGCAAGGCGGGAGCGTTCGGGTAGTCGCGCACAGACTCGGCGAGGATGTCGACGAGGCTGCCTTCGACGGGAGCAAGGTCTTCGGGAACTCCGGCGGCGTAGCTTTCGGTCCACGGTCGCGGCGGTGAGAACTTTGTCACGGCCGACAGCCTACTCGCGACGCCGAGGGCATCTGAGGCACCCAACTAGACTGTCGTGGTGTCTGAAATCACCCCTGATCTCGTCCGTCATCTCGGCGTGCTCGCACGGATCTCACTCGACGATGACGAGGTGCAGCGCCTGACCGGCCAGCTGTCGGCCATCGTCGACAACATCGCGAAGGTGTCGGAGGTCGCGACTCCCGACGTGCCGGCAACGAGCCACCCGATCCCGCTCGAGAACGTGTTCCGCCCCGATGTGGTGGGCGACATGCTCACCGTCGAGCAGGTGTTGCAGAACGCCCCGGATGCCACGGAAGACCGCTTCAAGGTGACCGCGATCCTGGGGGAGGAGCAGTGAGCGAGCTCATCCGTCTCACCGCCGCCGAGCTTGCCGCGCGACTCGCCGCCGGTGAGGTGTCGAGCGTCGAGGCGACGCAGGCCCACCTCGACCGCATCGCCGCCGTCGACGGTGACGTGCACGCCTTCTTGCACGTGAGCGACCACGCCCTTGACGTGGCAGCCGACATCGACCATCGTCGCGCGGCAGGCGAAAGCCTCGGCGAACTCGCGGGCGTTCCGCTTGCCATCAAGGACGTCCTCGTGACGACGGATATGCCCTCCACCAGCGGGTCCAAGATCCTCGAGGGATTCCTCTCGCCGTACGACGCGACCGTCGTCGCACGCTCGCGAGCCGCCGGTCTCGTACCGCTCGGCAAGACGAACATGGACGAGTTCGCGATGGGGTCCTCGACCGAGCACTCGGCCTACGGCCCGACGCACAACCCGTGGGACCTGGACCGTATCCCGGGTGGTTCGGGCGGTGGCTCAGCCGCGGCCGTCGCTGCGTTCGAGGCACCCTTCGCGCTCGGCTCTGACACGGGCGGTTCGATCCGTCAGCCCGCGCATGTTACGGGAACTGTCGGAATGAAGCCGACCTACGGCGGCGTGAGCCGCTTCGGGGCGATCGCCCTGGCATCCTCGCTCGACCAGGTCGGTCCCGTCTCGCGCACCGTGCTCGATTCGGCGCTCCTGCACGATGTCATCGCCGGGCACGACCCGCACGATGCGACCTCGCTCGAGGATGCCTGGCCGTCCTTCGCGGCGGCGGCGCGCGAGGGCGCCTCGGGTGAGGTGTTGAAGGGCCTGCGCGTCGGGGTGATCCGCGAGCTGCCCGACTCGGGGTTCCAGGCGGGCGTGTCGGCATCTTTCCGCGCGTCGCTCGCGCTTCTCGAACAGCACGGAGCCGAGATCGTCGAGATCAGCGCACCGCACTTCGAGTACGGCGTGGCCGCGTACTACCTGATCCTTCCAGCCGAGGCATCGAGCAACCTCGCGAAGTTCGACTCGGTCCGCTTCGGGCTTCGCGTCGACGTGCCCGGCGGCACGGTCGAGGACGTCATGGCGCGCTCGCGCGACGTAGGCTTCGGCGACGAGGTGAAGCGCCGCATCATCCTCGGCACTTATGCGCTGTCGGCGGGCTACTACGACGCGTACTACGGCAGCGCACAGAAGGTGCGCACGCTCATCCAGCGGGACTTCGACGAGGCCTTCGCTCAGGTGGACGTCATCGCCACACCCTCGGCTCCGACTACGGCGTTCCGCCTCGGCGAGAAGATCGACGACCCGCTGCAGATGTACCTCAACGACGTCACGACGATTCCGGTGAACCTTGCGGGTGTGCCCGGGATCTCGATCCCGTCGGGGCTTGCGGAAGAGGATGGCTTGCCCGTCGGCATCCAGTTCATCGCGCCAGCGCGCGAGGATGCGCGCCTCTACCGTGTCGGAGCGGCGCTCGAGGCGCTGCTGGTCGATGAGTGGGGTGGTCCGCTGCTGGACCGCGCACCCGCTCTGGGAGGGGCACGCTGATGGCGAAGGTCGCACTGATGGACTTCGATGAGGCGCTCGAGCGCTACGAGCCGGTGCTCGGCTTCGAGGTGCACGTCGAGCTCAACACCGAGACGAAGATGTTCTCCGCCGCGGCGAACCCCGCGAACGAGCGCAACCACGGCGCCGCACCGAACACACTCGTCGCGCCCGTCGACATGGGGCTCCCCGGGTCGCTGCCGGTCGTGAACGAGCAGGCCGTCCGGTACTCGATCTCGCTCGGCCTTGCGCTGGGCTGCTCGATCGCGCCGTCGAGCCGGTTCGCGCGGAAGAACTATTTCTACCCGGACCTCGGTAAGAACTACCAGATCAGCCAGTACGACGAGCCGATCGCGTTCGAGGGTCAGGTCGAGGTCGAGCTTGCTGATGGGACAACCTACGAGATCCCCATCGAACGCGCACACATGGAGGAGGATGCCGGCAAGCTCACCCACATGGGCAGCGCGACCGGTCGCATCCAGGGAGCGGAGTACTCTCTCGTCGACTACAACCGCGCAGGCGTCCCGCTCGTCGAGATCGTCACGAAGCCGATCTTCGGCGCCGAGAAGCGGGCGCCCGAGCTCGCGGCCGCGTATGTGCGCGCGATCCGCGACATCGTGATCGGCCTGGGGATCTCCGAGGCGCGCATGGAGCGCGGCAACATCCGCTGCGACGCGAACGTGTCGCTGCGCCCCCGCGGTGCCGAGAAGCTCGGCACCCGCACCGAGACGAAGAACGTCAACTCCATGCGTTCGGTCGAGCGGGCGGTGCGCTACGAGATCCAGCGCCAGGCGGCGATCCTCGCCGCGGGCGGCGCGATCACGCAGGAGACGCGGCACTGGCACGAAGACACCGGGACCACCTCTCCCGGTCGGCCCAAGTCGGATGCCGACGACTACCGCTACTTCCCGGAGCCCGACCTCCTTCCTGTCGCGCCTCCGGTGGAGCTGATCGAGAGCCTGCGCGCTGCGCTGCCCGAGCCGCCCGCCGTGCGCCGGCGTCGACTCAAGGAGAGCTGGGGCTTCACCGATCTCGAGTTTCAGGACGTCGTCAACGGCGGGCTCCTCGCCGAGGTCGACGCGACGGTCGCGGCGGGTGCGTCGCCGGCAGCCGCGCGAAAGTGGTGGACCGGTGAGATCACGCGTCTCGCGAACGCCGAGGGCGTCGAGGCGTCTTCGCTCGTGTCGCCGGCATCCGTCGCCGCACTGCAGCAGCTCGTCGACGCGGGCACGCTCACCGACAAGCTCGCCCGGCAGGTGCTCGAAGGCGTCATCGCGGGGGAGGGAACGCCCCAGGAGGTCGTCGATGCTCGGGGCCTCGCCGTCGTGTCGGACGACGGCGCGCTGATCGCGGCCATCGATGAGGCCCTCGCGGCGCAGCCCGATGTGCTCGAGAAGATCCGCGATGGCAAGGTGCAAGCCGCCGGCGCGGTCATCGGCGCAGTCATGAAGGCGATGCGCGGCCAAGCCGACGCCGCGCGCGTGCGCGAGCTCGTGCTGGAGCGCGCCGCCGGCTGACCCCGGACCGGTTGCCACCGCGCCCGACCTGGTCGGCCCTGAGCCCGGTTCTGTCGGCGGTTGGCGCACGGTCGCATGGCGCCCGGCCTTGGCGGCGCCCCACCTGCCCCACCGCATCACACACGCACCACGCGCCATGCGACTGAGCCGGCTGGTGTCGGCGGCATCGGCGACAATGGATGCCGTGGGGCGCGGTGACGGGAGTGGGCGGCGGGTGTCAGCGGCGGATGCCGACGACACCGGCACCCGCATCCTGCACGTCGACATGGACGCGTTCTACGCGTCGGTCGAAGTCCTCGACGATCCCTCGCTCGCGGGCAAGCCCGTCATCGTCGGTGGCATGGAGGGTCGGGGGGTCGTCTCCAGTGCCACCTACGAGGCGCGCCGCTACGGCGTGCGGTCGGCGATGGGCGTCGCCCAGGCGCTACGGCTGTGCCCGCACGCACTCGTGGTTCCGCCGCACTTCGAGCGGTACTCGGCGCTGTCGCGACAGGTGATGGAGATCTTCCACGACGTCACTCCGCTCGTCGAGCCGCTGTCGATCGACGAGGCGTTCCTCGACGTGTCGGGGGCCAGGCGCCTGTGGGGTTCGCCCGGCGAGATCGCGCGCAACCTTCGCGCCCGTGTTCTCGCCGAGACAGGCCTCGTCTGCAGCGTCGGAGTAGCGGCGACCAAGCACGTCGCGAAGATCGCATCGACTCTCTCGAAGCCGGACGGGCTGCTCATCGTGAGCGAGCCGGAGACGGGAGCGTTTCTCGCAGAGCTGCCCGTGCGGGCGCTCTGGGGCATCGGCCCGAAGGCCGCCGAAGCGCTCGAAGGGCGCGGCATCCGCCTCGTCGCCGACATCCTTGCCGCGCCGGAACGCGTCATCGAGCGCGCGCTCGGGTCGGCGGGCGCGACCAGGATTGTGCAACTCGCGCGGGGTGAGGACGCGCGAGAGGTCGAAACCGAACGCATCGAGAAGAGCATCGGCCACGAAGAGACGTTCCTGCACGACGTCTCGGACGTCACGGTGTTGCGCAGCGAACTACGCCGACTCTCAGATCGGGTCGCATCCCGCCTGCGCGGCGGTGGGTGGGAGGCCGCGACCATCGCGCTGAAACTCCGCTACGCGGACTTCACGTCGCTCTCGCGCGCGCTCACGCCCCCCGAGCCCACGGATGTCGGCCAGCGCATCGGCGACATCGTGATCGGCCTTCTCGACGCGCTCGACCTCGCACAACCGGTGCGTCTGATCGGTGTTCGCGCAGAGAAGCTTCGCCCGAGCGGTGCGGGCGCGCTTGCGCTCTGGGATGACGACGAACACTGGCGACGTGTGGATGCCGCGCTCGACGACGCACGAGGACGCTTCGGCGGGGGCGCCGTGACCCGGGCGAGCGTGCTCGGACCTCGTCGCGACGTCAATGCGCTACCGACGAATCCGCGCCTCCCTCGCGAGGGATGACGTCAGCGGCTACGGTGAGGGTATGCCCAACCTCGCACTCGAACTCGGCAAGCAGACCGCATCACTCGGCGTAGCCGCCGTCTATGGCGAACAGCAGGACATCGACGGCATGCGCCTGGTGCCCGTCGCTGCGACCTGGTCGGGGTTCGGAGCGGGCGAGAGTCCCGAAGGCAATGGCGGGGGTGGCGGTGGCGTCGCGATCCCGGTCGGCGCCTACATCCGCAAGGGTGATGACCTGCGGTTCGAGCCGAATCTCGTGTCGCTGGTGGCCGTCGGCATCCCGTTCGTGTGGGTTGCCGGGCGTGCGCTGAGCCGCATCATCCGTGCCCTCAAGCGCTGACCCCCTCGAGGCGGCACTAGCGCGCGCGGCGTCGCTCGTGCACGACGCGATCGCGGCGCTCGATCCGGCTGGCCCGCCGCCGATCGTCCTCATCGACGGGCGCTCCGGCGCCGGCAAGACGACCCTCGCCGCGCGTCTGCGCGAGGGCTGGTCAGGCGAGGTGGGCGTCATCGGGCTCGACGAGATCTACCCCGGATGGGACGGGCTTGCCGAGGGCGCCGAGATCGTGCGCGCGAGCATCCTCGAGCCGCTGACCGGCGGGCGCGAGGCGCGGTGGCGCCGCTGGGACTGGGCGCGTTCGAGGCCGGGCGCAGAGGTCGTGACGCCACCGGGTACCCCGCTCATCATCGAAGGCTCGGGGGTTCTCACGCCGGCATCCGCTGCTTTGGCCCCCGTGCGCGTGTGGCTCGAGGCTCCCGCTGACACACGCCGTGAGCGCGCCCTCGCCCGCGACGGTGACACCTACCGACCGCACTGGGACCGTTGGGCGGTGCAGGAAGAACGGCACCTGCGCCGGGACGACCCGCGATCTCTCGCGACGATCGTCGTCGACGTTCCCTGAGCGGCGTCAGTCCTCGAGCGCCTGCAGGAGCCCCTCAAGCCGGAATCCCAGCCAGTTGTACACGCCCCGCCGCGGGTCATCATCCCCGTCGTCGTCGTCTTCGTCGAGGATGCCGAGGCGCGTCGCCATCACGAGGCGCACGGCCGTGAGTGTGCGTAGCCACGCCGCGATCCCGTGCGCGTCCAGCTCGATCACGAGCGGCGTTTCGGCGTCGACGCGGTCGATCTCGTCAGGGCTCAGGCGCACACCGTCGCGCTCGAGGCTCGTCAACACCCGGGCGGCGTCGTCCCGACGACGATCGAGCAGGTCGGCCTGTGTGAGACGTCGGAAGTCCGCGGAGGCGTCGTCATCCTCGTCGTAGGCATCCGGCACGAGACGCGCGATCGCCGGATCACGCACCGCCTCCTCATCGACGGTCTCAGCGAGGAGATCAGCGAACTGGACCACGAGGGCGGTCAGGTGCGCCGCTTCGAGCACCGAGAGCTCCATTAGAACCTTCGCGCTCATTCGTCACCCTTCCGCACGGTTGCCCACAGGCCGTAGTCGTGCATCGCCTGCACGTGGAGCTCCATCTGCTCGCGCGCGCCTTCGGCCACGATGGCGTGACCGCGGTGGTGGACGGCGAGCATGAGCTGCTCGGCCCGCTCCCGCGAGAAGCCGAAGTAGGTGCGAAAGACGTAGACGACGTAGCTCATGAGGTTGACCGGGTCGTTCCAGACGACCGCCTGCCAAGGCCCGGGAGTCTCAACCTGTTCGTCGAGGGCGACGTCCTCGTCCGTCCGCTCGAGCGGAAGAACGGATGCCGTCGCCGCCATCACGCCCACCCCAGCTCGTGCAGACGCGCGTCGTCGATGCCGTAGAAGTGCGCGATCTCGTGCACGAGGGTCGTGTGGACCTCGTCGCGCAGCTCGCCCAGGTCTTCACACGCCTGCAGGTGGGGCTCGCGATAGACGATGATGCGGTCGGGGAGCTCGCCGCTGCCGTAGCGATCGCGCTCGGTCAGTGCAAGGCCGTCGTACAGCCCGAGAAGGTCAAGGCTGCCGTCTTCGGGGCGGTCCTCGACGACGAACACGACGTTGTCGAGACCGTCGACCATGTCGTCGGGCAACCGGTCGAACTCGTCCGAGACGAGCTCGTCGAACGCCTCGGCATCCATCTCGATCATCAGATCCTCCCGGTGGGGGAGTACGTGGGGTGAGTAACGGGACTTGAACCCGCGACCCCCTGGACCACAACCAGGTGCTCTACCGACTGAGCTATACCCACCACGTGCCTGCACGCAGGCAACCCCCCGATTGTATTACAGACCCGCGGCGAACGACGACACGGTGGCGGCCGCAGCCTCGCGGGCCTGATCGCTCGTGGGGCCGGGTTCGGGCACGAAAACGGCCTGCCGGTAGTACGCCAGTTCGCGGATCGATTCGCGGATGTCTGCCAGTGCGCGGTGTCCGCCGTCTTTCGCGGGCGCGTTGAAGTAGACCCGGGGGTACCAGCGCCGCGAGAGCTCCTTCACGCTGGACACGTCGACGTTGCGATAGTGCAACCAGCGGTCGACGCGCGGCATGTACTTCGCAAGGAACATCCGGTCGGTGCCGATCGTGTTGCCCGCGAGCGGTGCCTTGCCCTCCGGAACGAAGCGCTGAATGTACTCGAGCGCCTCGAACTCGGCCTCGGCGAGGCTCACCCCGTTCGGAATCTCGGCGAGCAGGCCCGAGTGTTCATGCATCTTCGTGACGAACTCGCCCATGTTGGTGAGCGCGGAGTCATCGGGCTTGATGACGATCTGGAAGCCGTCGTCGAGGGGGTGCAGGTCGAAGTCGGTGACGATGATCGCGATCTCGACCAGCTCATCGACCTCGAGGTCGAGGCCCGTCATCTCGCAATCGATCCAGACGAGACGGTCGTTTTCTGCGGGGGTCACCATGCCCTCAATCCTACTGAGGGCTCCCGACGCGCCGCGGTACGGGCGCTACGCTGGATGCCGCGCCTCCGTAGCTCAGTGGAAGAGCGACGGCCTTCTAATCCGTTGGTCGCAGGTTCGAATCCTGCCGGGGGCACAACCCGATGCACAAGGTTCAAACTTTTGCTTCGTGGTGCGAAGACAAGCAGCAGACGCCAACGGACTCGGATGCCGTCCGCGGGCGCCTTCGTGGTCACTCGCCGAGCAGGTGGAACTCGTTGAGGAGCTCGCCGAGCTCAGTGTCGTCGATCCGCTTCATCAGCAGCTTCCGAGCGACAGAGCCGCCGGGGATCTTGATCTCCTTGCCGTCGCGCAGGCGGCTGGTGGCCGCGAGGAGTTTGCGGATGTCGTATGTGGAGTTGTAGACCTCGGGGACGCCTCGTTCGATGTTCAGGAGGGTGTAGACGGCTTCCATGGGGGTGCGGACTGAGTATTCGGTGGTGAAGATGCAGTCGCGCTCGGCCGATTCGGAGAACTGGCCGATGAAGGCGAAGTTCACCGATCCGGCGGGGACGACGTCGGGGCGATCGCCCGCCTGTCGGGGCATGAAGAACGCCGTTACGTAGGGCATCATCACCGGCACGGTCTTCGCGGCGTTCGCGGCGAGCTCGTCGATCTGGTCGACGGGGACGCCGAGGTGGTAGAGCCATTCGCGGGCGATCTCCTCGCCGGTGGACTCCTGGATCGTCTTGCCGGTGTAGTCGCCCGGAACGTCGGTGAAGAGCGCGTAGACCCAGATCACGACCTCGTTCGGCTTCTGCTGCTTGAAATGGGGCTGGCGGTTCACCGTCCACGACAGCAGCCAGCTTGAGTCTGTGGCGGTCACGATGCCACCCGTGACGACCTTGCCGCTGAACGGGTCGCGCTTGGCGATCTTCTCGATGTAGGCGGGGATGCGCTCATCGAGGGTCGTGACGGTGGCGGATTCCCATTTGGTCTCGGGGATGTGGTCGGCGAACACGCCGGGGCGCCCGAACGCGGCGTCCTTGGCGGCGATGCGCCGCCAGAGGTCCCATGCGGGTGCGGGGCCTTCGTTGAGCTTCGCGGGGGTGTGCTGGTCGCCCTCGTCGGAGTTCTCCGTCAGCGACCCGATCGTGACGAAGAGCAGGTCGTTCTCGGTGAGGTCGACGCCGTCGCCGGGTGCTCCGCCCTCCCGTGCGTCCCAGTGGATGTGGGTGGCTTGCTTTCGGCCGCCGGCCTTATCGAGGTCGAAGTCGACGTCGGTGACGGTGGTGGAGAAGTGGAACACGACGCCCTCCTCCAGCAGCCACGTGTACAGCGGCAGCACGAGCGATTCGTACTGGTTGTACTTGGTGAACTTCAGTGCGGAGAAGTCGGGGAGCCCGCCGATGTGGTGGATGAAGCGGTGCAGGTAGAGCTTCATCTCCAGTGCGGAGTGCCATTCCTCGAAGGCGAACATGGTGCGCCAGTACATCCAGAAGTTGCTCTTCAGGAACTCCTGCGAGAACACCTCGTTGATGCGCTTGTTCTCCATCTCCTCGCGGGTGGCGAGGAAGACCTTCACGACCTCCTTCTGCGCCTTCTCCGACAGCGTGAACAGCCCGTCGGTGTGCGCGTCCTCACCGCGCTTCACGGTCGCACGCTGCAGCGAGTAGTTCGGGTCGTCGAGGTTGAGCCAATAGAACTCGTCGAGCACGCTCGCACCCGGTATCTCCAGCGACGGGATCGAGCGGAAGAGATCCCACAATGTCTCGAAGTGGTCTTCCATCTCCCGGCCACCACGGATCACGAAGCCCTTCTTCGGCTCCTTGATACCGTCCAGTGCCCCGCCGGGCAGCTTCAACTCCTCGAGGATGGTGATCTTGTTGCCGGGCATCTGCCCGTCGCGGATGAGGAAGGCGGCGCCAGCGAGCGAGGCAAGCCCCGCCCCGACGAACCACGCCGCCTTGTCATCGACGCCTTCCGGCTTGCGGGGGCGCGCGAACGCCTCGTAATTGCCTGCGGTGTAACGCATGAGAGTGCTCCTTGTCGTGTCCTGCTGCGGTGATGGTTACTTGCTGGTGTCGTAGCTGTAGAAGCCCTCGCCGGTGGCGACGCCGAGCTTGCCCTTGTCGATGTAGTTCGTCTTGATCCAGTCCGCGAGCGGCTTCGACTCGGCGCCGGCGTTCGACAGGATGTTGTACGGCGTGGTGAGTCCGATGATGTCGGTGATCTGGAAGGGTCCCATCGGCGCGCCGGTGGCGATGCGCCACACGTTGTCGATGTCCTTCGGCTCTGCGTAGCCGGCGTTGAGGAAGGGGACCAGCGGGGAGTTGAGCACGTAGCCGGCCTTCTCCTTGTGGATCGGGATCGGCACCATGCCGATCTCGCCCGCGAAGGCGACGATCTCGTCGAACACCGCCGGGTCGGTGTCGGCGGTGCCCATCACCTCGGCCGTGTTGAACTTCCACACCTGGTTCGCGAAGTGCAGCGCCAGGAACTTCTTGGGGCGGCCGGTGAAGTCCTTCAGATCGCTCGGCAGCGGCGTCGACGAGTTCGTCGCGAAGATGGTCTTCGCGGGGGCCACCTTGCCGAGCTGCTCGTAGGTCTGCTGCTTCAGCGCGAGCACCTCCGGGATCGCCTCGATCACCAGGTCCGCGTCCCGCACGGCATCTGCCAGATCGGAGGAATACCTGATGCGGTCCAACGCCGCATCCGCCTTTCCCTCGGCCGCGCCCTCGACGCCGTCCGTCTTGTAGCTTGCGACAAGCCCCTCGAAGCGCGTCTTCGCCTTCGCGAGGATGTTGTCGTTGATGTCGTATGCGGTCACCTCGAACCCGCTGAACGCCGTCTGATAGGCGATCTGGGAGCCGAGCACTCCCGTGCCAGCACGGTTACCTTGGCAATGGCAGTCATTGTTCTTCTTCTCCTTCTCTTTCCCGGCGATCAGTCGCCGGATGCCGACTCGGTACGTCCAGACAGGACGGCCAACGTGCCGGCGACGATCTGTGCGATCTGAAGGCGCAGATCGTCGAACGTGTCGGCTCCTTCGTGCGCGCCGGTCGAGAGCCGAGCGATCGCCAGGTGCATCGCGGCGAAGATCGACGAGCTCGCCACACGAATGGCGTCGACATCGATCGTCGCGCCCTCCTGCGTCGTCGCGTCCGCGATCACTCGCGCGACAGAGCCTTCGAGGCGCGCGACCAGCGCAAGGCCTTCGGCCCGGTACCGCTCACTGGTCGAGCCGAACAGCAGCTCGCGCTGGTAGACCGTGCTGTTCTCCCTGTGCTCCCGCGCCCGGGCCACCGTGGGCTCGACAAGGGCCAGGATCGCCGCGAGGACGTCACCGAGTCGAGCCGAGCGCCTCTCGCCGTCCTCCAGCGCGGCACGGAATTCCTCGTTGTAGACCATGAGCAGCAATTCGCTCTTGGATGCCGCATAGCGGAATAGCGTCCCCGCAGCCACATCGGCTCGATCGGAGATCTCCTGCGTGGCCACCGCCGCGAAGCCCCGCTCCGCGAACAGCTCAGAGGCGGCACGGAAGATCCGGTCACGCTTGTCGCGCATATTGCGGTCGCGTCTGCTCGCCGCTGTGGCTGCCGTCGTCACGCTCATGGTCACCATTCTGAGTCAACTCAATAATGAGTGTACTCCGTATCTGCGGCGGACGGCGCCCTCGTGGACGAATCTCAACCCCCTCCGCCGCGACCACCCTTCGCACGGACCCCTGGCTGACTCCGAAGTGCAGCCCGATCTCCACCAGCGTGATGCCGTTCTCGTAGAGCTCGACCGCCTTGGGAACGTCCGTCATCGCCAGCCCCCGCTGCCGCAACGACACTGAGCGGCGAACGAGGTGGGCGGCGGCCGTTCGGCTGTGGATGCCGAACTTCCGCCCGAGTCCGGCGATGCTCACGCCCTCGCCGTACAAGGCCACCAGTTCGTCCACCTGCGCGGCGCTCAGAAAAGTTCGAGTCTTCCCAACCGAACGGATGATCCGACCCCGATCGTCCGTGATCGACGGCTCCGAGGGTCGCTCGTTACGCCTGTAAGCACCACGAGACAGGCGAAAGGCCACGGTCTTCAGGGCCGGGGGAAAGCTCTCAAACTCTCTACGAAGGTGCACCGTGTGTCGTTCTTCCCGTTCGGTTGTGACGGACCCGCTGGTGCGCCTGCGCGTAGCGGCGTAGCGTCGATGCGGAGAGAGGAGTCGCCATGAACACTGCATCGCCTAGCCTGTGGGTGGCCTACGGCTCTGAAGGAAGTGTCGTGGGCACCATCCGGCGTTCGGACGAGGGGTACACCGCAACGATCGCGGATGCGGCTGCCAGCGTCGGCACGTATCCCACGATGGATATCGCGAAGAGCGCCCTACACTCGCACCTGCCTCCGGGCTCTGCCTGGCCGAACTTCCGCGAGCACTGACGCGTCGCGACCGTGGCGGCGCGCGCGGTCTATCGCGTCGGCGCGAGGTCGGCGTTGCGAACGGTCTTCGCGTGGCGGCGCCGGTCGAACAACGGAAGCGTCCGGTGGACGAGTGGCCCGATGCCGGCCGCGAAAAGGACGGTTCCGAGTCCGATCGTGCCCCCGAGAAGCCACCCGGCGAGGAGTACGGTCGCTTCGACGACGAGTCGGCTCATCCAGATCGGCCACCCGAAACGCGAATTGATGCCGGTCATCAGCCCGTCCCGGGGGCCGGGGCCGAAGTTGGCGCCGATATAGAGGCCGGAGGCGATCGCCACAAGCACCATGCCGCCGATGAAGACCGCGAGTTGCCACAAGAACACGTGGGCGTCCGGCACGATCGCGAGCGTCGCCTGCATGCTCGTTCCGACGAGCAGGATGTTCGCGACCGTCCCGATACCCGGCTTCTGCCGGAGCGGAATCCACAGCAGCAGGATCAGCAGGCCGAGGATGTTCGTGATCCAGCCGATGCCGATGCCGGTCTGACGGGACACCCCCTGTGCGAAAACGGTCCAGGGGTCGAGCCCGATTCCCGCGCGCACCATGATCGCGCATCCCGCGCCGTACAGCGCAAGACCGATCAGCAGCTTCACGACGCGGATTCCCATGTCGACCATCACAGCAGAAGATTGGCATCTGCGCCGCAGTCCAATTGGGCTAGAGTGGCCCCATGGACTCCCGGATCACCGCGCGTGCGCTCGCCGTCGCGCTCGGCGGGTGGCGCACGCGCGAACCCGCATACGAGGCGCTGGCAGACGGCATCCGCGTGCTCTGTCTGGACAATCGGCTGGCGGCCCGCACGCTCTTGCCGGCGGAGCGGGAGCTCGCGCATGCGCTGCACCTGAGCCGCACGACGGTCGCCGGCGCCTATCGCAGCCTTCGCGACAGTGGGCACATCGAGAGCCTCCGCGGTTCCGGAAGTGTGACCCTCCCACGCCCGCACCGTGAACCGGCGCGCGCCGCCGTCGGTGACGACGAGGTCGACCTCCAGCGGGCGAGCCTTGCCGCGTGGCCGGGCCTCGCCGGCGTGATGACGGACGTCGCCCTAGATGCCTCTGCGATCGTCGCGCGCGCGGGATACGACGTGCGCGGCTCTTTGGCGCTGCGTTCGGCCATCGCGGAGCGCTACACGCGTCTCGGCGTACCGACGCACCCGGAGGAGATCCTCGTGACGACCGGGGCGCAGGCGGCGATCAGCCTGCTCGCGCACACGCTTCTGCGCCGCGGTGACCGCGCGGCGATCGAGACCCCGACCTATCCGAACGCCGCTGATGCACTGCGCGCGGCGGGAGCGCGCCTGGTCGGGGTGCCTGTCACGACGACAGACGGGTGGGACGTGGATCGCGCGCAGCAGGCGTTCGCCCGCACGTCGCCGACTCTCGCATACCTAATGCCGCGCTACCAGAACCCGACCGGGCGGTGCATGTCGTGGGATGAAGAGCACGCATTCGCCGCCGCGGCGGCTGGCGTCGGGACGACCCTCGTCATCGACGAGACGACGGGGGAGCTGACGATCGACGGCCTGCCACAGGCGCCCGCATTCCTGGGTGCCGACGTCGTCCGCATCGGCTCGCTCGCGAAGACTGTGTGGGGCGGTCTGCGGATCGGGTGGGTGCGCGCCGATCGTGATCTTGTGCAGCGCCTCGTCGCCGCACGACCGCCGCACGACCTGGGTACCCCCGAGTTCGAGCAGGCCGTCGGGACGAGGCTGGTGGAGCGACTGGACGAGATCCTCCCGCAGCGCTCCGCTTTGCTCCGCGAAGGGCGCGACGTGCTGCGTGAGGAACTTGCGCGGTTGCTGCCGCAGTGGCGCGTGCCGGACGTGGCCGGCGGGGTCGCGATGTGGATCCAACTCGACGCGCCGCTGAGCACGGCGATCGTGCTCGCGGCGCGTGCGCACGGCATCCATTTGTCGTCTGGGTCGCGATTCGGTGTAGATGCCGTGCACGACCGACACCTGCGACTGCCGTTCACGGCCACGACGGACGAGTTGAGGCGATCGGTCGCGGTGCTCGCCCGTTTGTGGCCGACGGTGCAGGGCGTGGCGCCAGCGAGCCACGCGGACCTGCTCGACGCAGTGGTGTGACGTCGCCCTGCGCATCACGTCAGGTAGCGCAAGCACTCGACGGCCTCGCGGGCGCTCCAGAACGCTCCCAGGTGCCGAAATCGGGCGCCCGCGAGATCGAAGCGCTCCGCGTGGTAGCGGGTGCCGCTCGATTGCTCTTCTGCGCGTACGTGCCCCATCACACGCCCCGTGCGATCGAGTACGCGCCATCGCCCCGCAGACACGCGGCGCAGGTCAGCGCCACGCACGGCCGGAGTCGCAGTCGTTGTCACCGGGCTCATCATCCACCTCCTGGGTAGAACATAACTTCGGGCTCCGACATCGCCTCGGCGTCCTGCGGGCATCTCCTCCTCCACAGGTGCGTTGATGCGCGATTCTCTCCACAGATCCACGACCCCGCCCCGCGCGGCGGGTCGGAGGCGGCATGCTGGCCCTGCTCCGGCGTCCGTAAGGGCACGCGGACGCCGGAGCAGGGGGCGGACGGTCCGCACCCCGGACGAAAGGAGCAATCATGTCGGATGTCATCACCGTGGTCGGCAATCTCACCTCCCCTCCAGAGCGGCGTGAGCTGCCCGGCGGCGGAATCGTCGCGAAGTTCGGGCTCGCGTCGACCGAGCGCAAACTCGAGAACGGGACGTGGGTCGACAAGCACACGAGTTACTACAACGTGTCGGTCTTCCGTAAGCTCGGCGAGCACGCGCTGGCGTCGCTGCAACGGGGGCAGCGCGTCATCGTCACGGGCAAGCTCCGCATTCGCGACTGGGAGAACTCTGAGCGACGGGGCACGAGCGCCGATCTCGACGCGACGGCGCTCGGTCCCGATCTGATGTTCGGCGTGGCGACCTTCGTGAAGGACGCGACCGGTGGTGCCACCTACGAAGCGCCGCAGTCGCCCGCCGCGTCGACACCGGCGGATGCCTGGGCCGCCCCGGGCACGACGCCCCAGTCGTTCGACGGCGCGCCGAGCACAGCTCCCGTGGCAGAGCCCGCCGTCGTCCCCGATGACGCGCGCCAGCTCGTCGCCGTCGGCGGCGTCCCGGACGACGAGACGCCGTTCTGAACGGTAACCGCGCGGGGGCGGCGGTCGCTCGTTCGGCGGGTCCTAGACTCGACGGGTGCGCCGAACCGATTCCTCCGCCTCCGCGGCGGCAGCGATGACGGTCCTCACGCTCTGCGCGGTGCTGCTGACAGGGTGCGGGCCATCACCGCAGCCTGAGCAGAGCACCACGAGCGCACCGTCGACCTCTGCGTCACCCACGCCGACGGGCCCGGTTCTCGTGCCCGACGGAACAGCAGCGGACAATCTTCCGCTGTTCGCGTCGGTCATGAACGCCGTGGCAGCCACCGATGCGCGCGCGCAGGGCCGCGCGTACATCGACGCGCTCGTGGCGGCGGGGTTCCCGAAGGATGCGATGGAGGTCACGCACGACCTCACGAGTGTCGGGAACCCGGCCGATTCAATTCAGTTCTCGGTGCGCTGGGATGACGAATGCATCGTCGGGCAGGTCGGACCGTCGACGCCGGCGCCGACCGCGCTCGTGCTGCCGCTGACGCCCGCAGGCATGTGCCTGGTCGGGCTCACACGCCCCATCGACTGGTGAGTCACGGGCCAGGTGAACCGCAGCCGTGCGGCTCCGCCGCGGCCTGCCACCTAGACTTGTGACGTTATGGCCGAATACATCTACTCCATGGTCCGTGCCCGCAAAGCGGTGGGCGACAAGCTGATCCTCGACGACGTGACGATGTCGTTCCTGCCCGGCGCGAAGATCGGCATGGTCGGCCCGAACGGAGCCGGCAAGTCGACGATCCTGAAGATCATGGCGGGACTCGACGCACCCTCGAACGGTGAGGCGAAGCTGACGCCGGGCTACACCGTCGGCATCCTGATGCAGGAGCCGGAGCTCGACGACACGAAGACCGTGCTGGAGAACATTCAGGACGGCGTCGCGATTAAGCCGAAGCTCGACCGTTTCAACGAGATCTCGGCGCTCATGGCCGACCCTGACGCCGACTTCGACGCGCTCCTCGCCGAGATGGGCGTCCTGCAGGAAGAGATCGACGCCGCCGACGGCTGGGACCTCGACTCGCAGCTCGAACAGGCGATGGATGCCCTGCGCACGCCCCCCGGCGATGAGCCGGTCACGAAGCTCTCCGGTGGTGAGCGGCGCCGGGTGGCGCTGGCGAAGCTCCTGCTCCAAAAGCCCGACCTCCTCTTGCTCGACGAGCCGACGAACCACCTCGACGCCGAGAGCGTGCTGTGGCTCGAGCAGCACCTTCAGGCGTACAAGGGCGCGGTCATCGCGATCACTCACGACCGGTACTTTCTCGACAACGTCGCGCAGTGGATCGCCGAGGTCGACCGCGGGCACCTGTACCCCTACGAGGGCAACTACTCGACCTACCTGGAGAAGAAGGCCGAGCGCCTTGACATCCAGGGGAAGAAGGATGCCAAGCTCGCGAAGCGCCTGAAGGACGAGCTCGAATGGGTGCGCTCTTCGGCGAAGGGTCGCCAGACGAAGTCGAAGGCGCGTCTGCAGCGGTACGAAGAGATGGCAGCCGAGGCCGAGCGCACGCGCAAGCTCGATTTCGAGGAGATTCAGATCCCGGCGGGTCCACGCCTGGGCAGCGTCGTCATCGAAGCGAAGAAGCTCCAGAAGGGCTTCGGCGACCGTTCGCTGATCGACGGGCTGAGCTTCAGCCTGCCGCCGAACGGAATCGTCGGCGTCATCGGGCCGAACGGCGTCGGCAAGACGACGCTCTTCAAGACGATCGTGGGGCTCGAGCCGCTCGACGGGGGAGACCTCAAGATCGGCGAGACCGTCAAGATCAGCTACGTCGACCAGAGTCGCGCCAACATCGACCCCAACAAGACACTGTGGGAGGTCGTCTCGGACGGCCTCGACATCATCACGGTCGGCAAAACCGAGATCCCCTCGCGCGCCTACGTGTCCAAGTTCGGATTCAAGGGTCCCGATCAGCAGAAGAAGGCCGGCGTCCTCTCCGGTGGTGAGCGCAACCGGCTGAACCTGGCACTCACGCTCAAAGAGGGCGGCAACCTGCTGCTTCTCGACGAGCCGACGAACGACCTCGACGTCGAGACGCTCTCGTCGCTCGAGAACGCGCTTCTGGAGTTCCCGGGCTGCGCGGTGGTGATCACTCACGACCGGTGGTTCCTCGACCGGATCGCGACGCACATCCTCGCGTACGAAGGCACGGACGAGAACCCCGACCAGTGGTACTGGTTCGAGGGCAACTTCGAGGCCTACGAGGCGAACAAGATCGAACGGCTCGGGCCCGATGCCGCGAACCCGCACCGGTCGACGTACCGGAAACTCACCCGTGACTGAACGGATCCACGTCCCGATCCACCTCCGTTGGGGCGACCTCGACGCGTACAACCACGTCAACAACGCCACGATGCTGAAGCTCCTCGAAGAGGCGCGTGTGCGCGTGCTGTGGACGCCCGAGGCAGGCGAGGACGCCCCGGATACCGCGGTGTTCGCGGTCGGTCCGGAGGCGCAGGAACTGACGGTGATCGCACGGCAGGAGATCGAGTACCTGCGGCCGATCCCGTACGGCCGCGAACCGCTCGACATCCAGATGTGGATCGGGGCGCTGGGCGGCTCGAGCCTGGACATCTGCTACGAGATCTTCAGCCCGCGCGGCGCCCCGCTCGGCGATGCCGGACAGACGCTGTACGCTCGGGCATCCTCGACGGTCGTGCTGGTGGATGCCCGATCGTTCCGACCTGTGCGGCTCTCCGCCCGCATGCGGGAAGTCTGGACGCCATACCTCGGCGAACCGGTGGTCTTCGCGCGACGGTGACGCGGGCTACGTCGCCGCGGGGACGCGGATCATGATCTCCTGCGCCACGCTCGCGACGAGCTCCCCGCCTCGCGTGTAGAGCCGCCCGGTCGCAAGCCCGCGTCCGCCCCGGGCGCTGGGCGACTCTTGAGCGTAGAGCAGCCACTCGTCCACTCGCGCCGGGCGGTGCCACCACATCGCATGATCGAGACTCGCGACCTTGAGACCCGGCTCAGACCACGTGAGGCCGTGCGCGCGCAGTACGGGCTCCTGAATGGTGAGATCGCTCATATAGGCGAGCGCGGCGCGGTGGACGGCGGGATCGTCGCCGATCGGGCGTCGCGTCCGCATCCACACGCATTGGCGCGGCTGCGGGGTCGTCGGCTCGCCGCCGTAGAGGGCCCCGTCCGCGTGCAGAACCTCGATGGCGCTCTCGCTCAACAGTCGCTGTGAGAGCGGATGCCGGTCGACGCCCGACTGCAACCGCCTGGCCTCCTCGGGGGAGATGACTCCCTGCGGCATCGGGTGCTGGTGGTCGAGCCCCGGATCCTCGTGTTCGAACGACGCGATCATCGAGAAGATCGGGACGCCGTCCTGATACGCCTGGGTCCGACGTGTCGAGAACGACCGTCCGTCGTGAATGCGGTCGACCGAGAGCGTGACGCCTTTCGACGCGTCACCGGGCCGCAGGAAGTAGCCGTGCATCGAGTGCGGCACCCGGTCATCCGGCGTCGTCCGGTCTGCGGCGACGATGGCCTGAGCGAGAACCTGCCCGCCGAAGATGCGGCCGGTCGGCATCTGGTGCGACGTGCCCGTGAAGATGTCCTCCCGCGTGCGAGCGGCACTCGAGTCGAGGTCGAGAACGTCGAGCATCGTGGCGACCGCATCCGATCCGTCGATCGCACGTTCCGATTCGCTCACGTTGCTCCTTCGAGATGCCCGCGCAGGTTCTAGCCCAGTTGGTAGTTTAGGTCGGATGTCGCAACGCCTCCCGTTCCCCGACGCCTCGACGGCTACCGATGTGCTCACGTTCGCGCAGCGGGCGTCTCGGCTGGGAGACGGGGCGATCCGGCTCAAAGCGCAGGACGGCATCCTCACTCTCACGAGCGCCCCGCTCGCGCCTCGTTCGCTTCTCGAACAGACGCCGACGGTTCTCGGCATGCGGATCGTGCCGGTCGACCCCGAGCTCGTGTGCGATCTCGTGGTGGAGGCGTCGGCCCTCTCCGCTGCGGAAGACGCGTGCGCGCTCCTGCTCCCGAGCTCCGGCGTCACCGCGACGTGGGCCGGGGTATCGCCGCCCCGGGCCGGATGGATGCCGGCGGGAGAGGTGCCCGCATCCCTTCTCGCGGCGCGCGCGCAATGGGGGATCGCCTCGGTGGCGGAGACGGTGCCGGTCGACGCGGGCGAGGACGCGGTGCACTCCGTCCGCGCAGCGGTGTGGGGTGCGGCCGATGAGGCGCTCGCGGGGCTTCCGCTCGGCGTCGCGTTCGCCGCGTTCGCCCTCGGCTTCATCGCCGGTGACGAGGTGGCAGCGCTGCGCACCAACGGTCCCTGGACGCGGGTGAGCCTCGCGCGAGGGCACGTACTCTCGCGCGACACCACGCGCGCCGGGATGACCGCCGTCCGCGCAACGGGACCTTCGGCCTGACGGGTCAGACCGCGCCCGCTGCGGCGCGGCCGGCGATGCGGCCGGTGAAAAGGCATCCGCCGACGAACGTTCCCTCCAGCGCCCGGTAGCCGTGCATGCCGCCCCCTCCGAACCCCGATGCCTCGCCCGCGGCGAACAGTCCCGGGACCGGTATCCCGTCACTCCCGAGCGCCCGACCGGACAGATCGGTTTCGATCCCGCCCAGCGATTTACGCGTCAGGACGTGCAGCTTGACGGCGATGAGCGGTCCTGCGGCGGGGTCGAGGATGCGGTGCGGGGATGCCGTGCGGATGAGCCGGTCGCCCCGATACGCCCGCGCGGAGCGCAGCATGGCGATCTGCGCATCCTTGGTGAAGTCGTTGTCGAGCTCGCGGTCGCGTGCCTCGACTTCGCGGCGGACGAGCGCGGCATCGAGCGCGTCACCGCCGGGGAGCTCGCGCATTCCGGCGATCAGCGCATCGAGGGTCGGTCGAACGACGAAGTCCGCACCGTGGTCGAGAAAGGCTTGCACGGGACCGGCTGCGCCCTTCCCGAGCCGCGACTTCACCAGCAGCGGCAGATCCTTGCCCGTGAGATCAGGATTCTGCTCGCTGCCTGACAGGGTGAACTCCTTCTCGATGATCCGCTGCGACAGCACGAACCAGGAGTGATCGTGCCCGGTGCGGCGCACGTGCGCGAGGGTGCCGAGCGTGTCGAACCCCGGGAACAGCGGCACGGGCAGACGCGCGCCAGTGGCATCCAACCAGAGCGAAGACGGGCCCGGAAGGATGCGGATGCCGTGGTTCGGCCAGATCGGATTCCAGTTCTGGATGCCCTCGACGTAGTGCCACATGCGATCACCGTTGATCAGTCGCGCGCCGGCGGCTTCAGACACGGGCTGCATCGAGCCGTCGACGTACGCCGGCACACCGGTGACCATCTCGGCGGGTGGTGTGCCGAGTCGCTCGGGCCACTGCGCCCGGACGAGATCGTGGTTTCCGCCGATACCGCCGGAGGCGACGATGGTGGCACCGGCTTCCACCGCGAACGCGCCGACGACCTCGCGTGAGGTCGCGACGGCGCGCGGCGCGTCGGACGGCGCGAGAATGTCGCCCGAGGCGCCGACGACGGCGCCACCGGAGACGGTCAGGGCGACGACGCGGTGGCGGGGAAGGATCGTGATGCGTCCCGCGTCCTCTGCCGCTTCGACAGCCGCCTGGAAGGGCGCGACAAGGCCGGGGCCGGTTCCCCACGTGATGTGGAAGCGGGGCACCGAGTTCCCGGGACCTGTGGCGGTGTATCCGCCGCGTTCGGCCCAGCCCACCACGGGGAAGAATCCGACGCGCTTCTGTCGCAGCCAGGAGCGCTTCTCGCCCGCGGCGAACTCCAGGTACGCGTCGGCCCAGCGGCGCGGCCAGTGATCGTCGTCGCGATCGAAGCCCGCGGTGGCGAACCAGTCCTGCCGGGCGAGCTCGAGAGAGTCGGTGATGCCCATCCGTCGCTGCTCGGGGGAGTCGACGAAGAAGAGCCCGCCGAACGACCAGAACGCTTGGCCGCCGAGGTTCGTCCGCGGCTCCTGGTCGACGATGATGACGCTCCGGCCGGCTGCCGCCGCCTCGCTCGCCGCGACGAGCCCGGCGAGGCCCCATCCGATCACGAGTACGTCGGCGCGATGAACGGGGCGGTCATCCGGGGAGGGTGTGGACACGTCGACTCCTTTGTCGAGGGTGTGGGGCGGCGGTGCTAGGACGAGCCGGGATGAAGGGGAAGGGAACCGGCGCTAGGTGGGCGCTCCGGGCCGATGCCGGTGGGCTCGAAAGTGTTCACCATCGCGTGGGCCGCTCGCTGGAGGTAGTCCCACAGGGTCGCTTCGTGGAGCGGCGATAGTTCGAGCTCGTCGACCGCCGCGCGCATGTGACGCAACCAGCGGTCACGCGCGTCGGGATTCACGTGGAACGGCGCATGCCGCATCCGAAGGCGCGGATGCCCGCGCTGTTCGCTGTAGGTGCCCGGGCCGCCCCAGTACTGCTCGAGGAACATCGTCAGCCGCACGGCGGCCGGGCCGAGATCCTCTTCGGGGTACATGGGTTTCAGCACCTCGTCGCCCGCGACACCCCGATAGAACGCGTCGACCAGTCGCACGAAGGTGTCGTGACCGCCGATCTCGTCGTAAAAGCTGAGCGGAGCGCCGGCATCCGCCGTCGAATCGCTCACGACGTGGGCTCCTCGCCCGTTGCGGGTGGTGCCGAAGACTCATTACCCTTCTTGGGCTTCCAGACGGCCTTGCCCTCTGCGGTTGCCTCCCTGGCGACCGGTGTCGGGCGGGTCTTCGGGGGATTCGCCCCGCGCACGCGCTGCGCGCCCTCGAGCCCCGCGAGCATGACGGTGTTCATCGAGGGGAGCGTCACACCGGCCTCATCCATCGCGTGCTTGAGGCGCATGCGCAGTTCGCGCGCGACGTCATCCTTCGCGTTCGCGCGGGTCTTCAGGACGAGCCGGATGACGAGGGCATCGCCCGTGATCGACTCGAGCCCCCAGACCTCGGGCTGCTCGATGATGCGGGTGCGCCACTTCGGATCCTTCGCGAGCGACTTCGCGGCGCCGAGCATCGTCTTCTCGACGTCCTCGATCGGGGCATCCACGGGAACGGCGAGGTCGATGATGACCCGCGACCACCCCTGCGACATGTTGCCGATGCGCGTGATCTCGCCGTTTCGGACGTACCAGAGCGTGCCGTTGACGTCGCGGACGTGCGTGATGCGAACGCTGACGTACTCGACGATGCCGGTCGCGAGGCCGAGGTCTACGACGTCGCCGATGCCGACCTGGTCTTCCGCGACGATGAAGATGCCGTTCAGGACGTCCTTCACGATGTTCTGCGCGCCGAAGCCGAGGCCCGCGCCGATCGCTGCAGACAGCAGCGCGAACGAGCCCAGCGCATTCGGCGCGAGCACGCTGAAGACGAGCAGGATCGCGATCACCACGAGGGTGACATTCACGATGTTCTGCAGAATCGAGCCCAGGGTGCGCGTGCGCTGCACGAGGCGCATCGCCGCGAGCGGCGAGCGCTCGAGAGCCTGCGTGTCGTCGACGTTGGCCTTGGTCTTCGCGCCCGAGACGATGCGGTTGACGACGCGGCGGATGACCACGCGCAACACCCACGACGCGACGAGGCAGCCCACGATGATGAGCGCGACTTTGAGCAGATTCGCGCCCGCCTGGCCCAGCCAGAGGAGGACGTTCTGCCAGAGTGCGGGATCGGTCAGCATCGGAACGATCCTATCGGGGCTGTCTCCCCAGCGCCTGAGCCCACCGGAGCTACTGCTCGTCGCGCTCCTGCACCGACAGTGCGCGCTCGACGCCGGCGAGGTTCTCTCGCACCAGGCGGCGCAGGGCCGCGGGCGCGTTGGTGTTCGCCGAAAGCCACGCGCGCGTGGCGTCGCGTAGCGCCGTGTTTGCGAGCGGCGCCGGGTAGAGCCCGATGATCAGGTATTCGGCGATGTGGTACGTCCGGCTTTCCCACATGGGCAGCAGCATGTCGAAGTAGGGCTCGACGAAGCTCGACAGCGTTCCGACTCCGGCGGGGTGGGTGAACCCGAGCGTGGTCGAGCGGACGACCGTGTTCGGAAGGTCCGCGGCATCGACGAGCGACGCCCAGGCCACGTTCTTCGCCTCTACTGTCGGGAGGGCGGCCTTCGCCTGCGCGGCGAACTCCCCGCCCTTGGCCGTGTTGTCGGCGGCGAGGGCCTCATCGATATCGGATGCCGTCACCAGGCCGCCCGCGGCGAGCGAGACCAGGAGTGCCCACGACAGGTCGGCGTCGATCTCGAGGCCGTCGAGCGCAACCTGACCCGCGCGCAGCGCGCGCACGCGCTCCCACTGGGCCGCCGTCGCCGCCGCACTGGCGAATGACGTGACGAACTGCAGCTGGCTGTCGCTGCCCGCCTCGGCTGCCTCGGCGAGCGCCCAGAGTCCGGCTGCGACCTTCTCGCGCGTTACCTCGCGCTTCTCGGGGGCGACGTACGAGTTCGCGGCGAGCTGCAGCTGCGCGAGCGTCGTGCGGACGGTCGTCGACTCGGTCTCTGCCCCGATGTTACGAAGCACGAGGTCGACGTAGTCGGATGCCGAGGCCTCGGCATCCCGCGTCTGATCCCACGCGGCGCCCCAGACGAGCGACCGCGCGAGCGGGTCGTGGATGTCGGCGAGGTGCTCGATCGCGGTCGCGAGCGAGCGCTCGTCGAGGCGGATCTTCGCGTAGGCGAGGTCGTCGTCGTTCACGAGCACGAGGTCGGGCTGCGCGAGGCCGACGAGCCCCGGCACTTCGGTCAAGTCGCCGTCGACATCGAGCTCGACGCGGTGCGTGCGCACGAGCGCGTCGCCTTCGAGGGTGTAGAAGCCGACCGCGAGACGGTGCGGGCGGATCGTCGGGTAGTCCGCGGGGGCCGTCTGCACGATCGCGAAGCGCGTGATGATGCCTGCGGCATCCGTCTTGATCTCGGGGGAGAGGGTGTTGACGCCTGCGGTCTCGAGCCACTTCTTCGACCAGGACGACAGGTCGCGGCCGCTCGTCGCCTCGAGTTCGGTGAGGAGGTCGGAGAGCTCGGTGTTGCCGAAGGCGTGCTTCTGGAAGTACGCGCCCACGCCGGCGAAGAAGGCGTCGATGCCGACGTAGGACGTCAGCTGCTTGAGCACCGAGCCCCCCTTGGCGTAGGTGATGCCGTCGAAGTTGACCTCGACGTCGTGCAGGTCGTTGATCTCGGCGACGACCGGGTGAGTCGAGGGAAGCTGATCCTGGCGGTACGCCCAGGTCTTCTCCATCGCGTTGAAGGTCGTCCAGGCGCCCTCCCACTCGGTTGCCTCGGCGGTCGCGATCGTCGAGGCCCACTCGGCGAACGACTCGTTGAGCCAGAGGTCGTTCCACCACTTCATCGTGACGAGGTCGCCGAACCACATGTGCGCGAGCTCGTGCAGGATCGTCACGACGCGACGCTCCTTGACGGCATCCGTCACCTTCGAGCGGAAGACGTAGGTCTCGGTGAACGTGACGGCGCCCGCGTTCTCCATCGCGCCGGCGTTGAACTCCGGGACGAACAGCTGATCGTATTTCGCGAACGGATACGGGTAGCCGAACTTCTCTTCGTAGTACGCGAAGCCCTCGCGGGTCTTGTCGAAGACGTAGTCCGCGTCGAGGTGGTGCCACAGGCTCTTGCGCCCGTAGACGCCGAGTGGGATCACGCGGCCCGACGAGCTCGTGAGCTCCGAGAACGTCGCCTCGTAGGGGCCAGCGACGATCGCTGTGATGTACGACGAGATGCGAGGCGTCGCCTCGAACGCCCACGTCGCTGTGCCGTCGCCCGCGGGAACAGGCTCCGGCGTGGGGGAGTTCGACACGACCTTCCACGCCTCGGGCGCGGTCACGGTGAAGGTGAACTCGGCCTTGAGGTCGGGCTGCTCGAACACCGCGAAGACGCGCCGCGAGTCGGGCACCTCGAACTGCGAATACAGATACACCTCGCCATCGACGGGATCGACGAAGCGGTGCAGGCCCTCGCCCGTGTTGGTGTAGAGGCAGTCCGCGTCGACGATCAGCTCGTTCTCGGCGGCGAGTCCCGTGAGCTGGATGCGCGAGTCGGCGAACGCCGCCTGCGGGTCGACAGGCGCTCCGTTGAGCGTGATCTCGCGCACCTCACGGGCGATCAGGTCGATGAACGTCGACGCGCCCTCGGTCGCGCTGAAGCGGACGACCGTGCGCGAGCGGAACACCTCGGGACCTGTCGTGAGGTCGAGGGCGATGTCGTACGCATGCGTGTCGACGATCGCTCGGCGCTCCTGCGCCTCGATGCGGGTGAGGTTCTGTCCAGGCACTGCGATTCTCCCGAGGGTGAGGGTGGGATGCCGCGGTCTGGCGCTGCTGGCGCCGACGGCAACCCCGTAAGCCTACGCGGTCGCCGATTCCCGGCGCACGTGGCTGCGGGCGTGCGTGATCGCCGCCGGCAGCTCGGTGAAGAGATGGTTGTGGTGGCGGAGGGCGTCGAGCACGCCGACGCTGCGGAACAGATCCTCGTGTCGCGGCTGCACTCCCTTGATGAGTACGGTCACGCCGCGCCGTTCGAGCGCCTGGACGATCTCGCCCAGCACCCGCGCCCCCGTCGCGTCGACGAGTTCGAGGCGGCTCATCCGGAGGATCACGACGGACACGTCGCGGACGGCCCCGACGTGGCCGAGGACGCGGTCGGCGGTGGCGAAGAACAGGGGCCCCTCGAAGCGGAGGATCGCGATGCGCTCATCGCCAGGTTGCGGTTCGCCCGCAATCGTTTCGCGGCGCACGATCGCCGCGCGCGACATCCCGCGGATTGCGATGATCCCGGCGAAGACGACGCCGATGATGACCGCGACGATCAGGTCGAACGAGACCGTGATGACCGCGGTCGCGACGAAGGCGACCGCGTCGGCGCGGGTCGAGCGCATCACGGCGCGCACGGTCGCCGGATGGACCATCCGCACGGCGGTGACCATCAGCACGCCCGCGAGGGCCGCGAGCGGAATCTGGCCGACGGGACCGGCGACGACCAGCACGACGAGCAGCAACACGATCGCGTGGGTGACGGCAGCGAGTCGCGTGCGAGCACCAGAGCGCACGTTGACGGCGGTGCGGGCGATCGCTCCGGTCGCGGGCATCCCGCCGAACAGCGCCGATCCGAGAGAGGCGAGACCCTGCCCCACGAGCTCCCGGTCGGGGTCGTACGCTCCCGTGTCGGCGAGGGTCGCGGCGACACGCGCCGACAGCAGCGACTCGATCGCCGCGAGGGCTGCGACGGTGAACGCCGGCGCGAGGAGTGCACCGACCACGCCCGGGTCGAGCGTCGGCAGGCTCGGCGCAGGAAGCGACGAGGGGAGCGTGCCGATCCGCGCGAGCGGACCCGGGAGGACGAGGGTCAGAAGCGTCACGACGACGATGCCGACGAGCGATCCGGGGATCGCGCGATGGATGCGGGGTGCCACCAGCATGCAGGCGGCGACTACGGCGACGGCACCCAGCGCCCACAGCAGGTAGACGGGATCGAGCCGCGAGAACGACTGCACCGCGGCGACGATCGCGTTCGAGCTGTGCTCGGAGGCATCCGGCGTGTGCGCAGAGACCAGCGCCGGCACCTGCTGCGCGAAGATGATGACCCCGATGCCGAGGGTGAACCCCTCGATCACCGGCCACGGGATGAACGAGACGGCCCGCCCGAGCCGGAGCGCGCCCGCCGCGAGGACGATGACCCCGGCGAGGATGGTGACGGTCGCCACGGCCCCGACGCCATGCGTCGCCACGATCGGGACGAGGACGACGACCATCGCGCCGGTAGGCCCGGAGACCTGCACGTGCGAGCCGCCGAAGACCGCCGCGATCAGGCCCGCGACAACGGCTGTCACAAGACCTGCTTCGGCGCTCAGGCCCGAGCTGACGCCGAATCCGAGAGCCAGGGGGAGCGCGACGATGCCGACGGTGAGTCCGGCGAGCAGGTCGGTGCGCCAGGTGCGTCCGAGGCCGGAGTAGTCTGCTCGGCTCGGCAGAAGCGCCCGCACGGACGCTCCGAAGCTCCGTCGCTGCGTGACCGTGGCGACGGTCGAGGAGGTGCTCATGACTGCGCCCCGATCGCCGGGAGCGCGTGCGCGTCGCGTAGCAGGTCGCCGTCGGCGGCGAGCACTCCGAACAGCAGTTCGCGCGCCGCTGCGAGCAGGCGTGCGACAGCCGGGTCGCTGAGGCGATAGAAGACGTGGCTCCCGCGTCGCTCGGAGGTCACGAGGCGGTGGCGGCGCAGCACGGACAGGTGCTGCGAGAGGTGGGATGCCTCGAGTCCGGTCGCGTCCTGCAGCTCGGCGACGCTGCGCTCGGGGGCGTCGCTGAGAAGCTCGAGGATGCGGATGCGGAAGGGATGCGCGAGCCCCTTGAAGAGGTTCGCCTTGACTTCGTACAGCGGGCGTTGCTGCTGACTCAATGACATGATGAATCCATCATATCGCCGATAGGGAGGCGCGACGGCCAGCCGCTGACGTCCGGCGCCATCCGTAGGATGGTGGCCATGCGCATCCACATCGCGACTGACCACGCGGGGCTGGAGTTCTCCACCCAGCTGCAGCACCACCTGGCCGCCCGTGGCCATGACGTCGTCGACCACGGCCCGCTCGAGTACGACCCGCTGGATGACTATCCCGCCTTCTGCATCCGTGCGGCAGAGGCGGTGGTCCGCGACCACGCCGACGGCATCGAGGCCCTCGGCGTCGTCTTCGGCGGTTCGGGCAACGGCGAGCAGATGGCCGCGAACAAGGTCCACGGCATCCGAGCCGCTCTCGTGTGGAGTGTCGCGACCGCCGAGCTCGCGCGCGAGCACAACGACGCGAACGTCATCGCGATCGGCGCGCGCCAGCACACGTTCGACGAGGCGGTGACCTTCATCGATCGCTTCATCGCGACGCCGTTCTCGGGCGAGGAGCGGCATGCGCGACGTATCGCACAGCTTGCCGCGTACGAGACCGATGGGTCGCTCCTGCCCGATCCGCGCGCCACGGCATCCGCGGTCGGCGGGGGAGAGGACGCTGACGCGTTCGATCCCGAAGCCGGCTGAACCCGCATGCCCGAAGGTCATTCCGTTCATCGGATCGCGCGCCAGTTCGATCGCAACATCGTCGGGCGGAGCGTCGCGGCGTCGAGCCCCCAGGGCCGCTTTAGCGAAGGCGCGTCGCTCATCGACGGACGCGAGGCGCAGAGCGTCCGTGCCGTCGGCAAGCAGATGTTCCTCGAGTTCGACGGCGAGCTGTGGCTACGCGTGCACCTCGGCATGTACGGCGCGTGGGACTTCGCGGGCGAGATCATCGTCGACCCGACGATCGCGTCGGCGAACGGGCGCATGGGGCAGACGAACCAGCGCGGCACCGATCTCGACGCGGGCGCCGAGCCGGTCTTCGATGCGGCGGGCGAGAACTCGTTGACCTCGATCGGCGCACCGCGCAAGGCGCGCGGCCGCGTGCGGATGAGCGAGCAGACGCGCGGACTCGACGACGACGCGGACGGCGAGTGGCCGCCGCCGGTGGTCGGCCAGGTGCGCCTGCGGCTCGTGACGGACGCCACGTGCGCTGACCTGCGCGGTCCGACAGCGTGCGAGCTGCAGACCCCCGATGAGGTGCTGGCGACCATCGCGAAGCTCGGACCCGACCCCCTCGTCGGCGATGTCGCCGAGGGCGAGGAGCGGTTCACCGCCGCCGTGAGGCGCAAGCCGACGCCCATCGGTCTGTTGCTCATGGACCAGACCGTCGTGAGCGGGATCGGGAACGTCTACCGTGCCGAGCTCCTCTACCGCGCCCTCCTCGACCCGCACACGCCGGGCAAGCTCGTGCCGGAAGAACTCGTGCGCAGCATCTGGCGCGATTGGGTGCGGTTGCTGTCGATCGGCGTCGAGACCGGGCAGATGATGACGATGGACGACCTGGATGCTGAGGCCTACCGCCGCGCGATGGCGAGCCGCGACGACCGGCACTGGGTGTACCACCGGGCGGGGCTGCCGTGCCGCGTGTGCGGCACCGAGATCGTGCTCGAGGAGATGGCATCCCGCAAGCTCTATTGGTGTCCGTCGTGTCAGAAGTAGGAATCGCATGAGACAGAACCCGAGCTTCGCGATGACGGATGTGCAGGAGCTGCGCCGCGTCATCGACGCGAACCCCTGGATGACCCTCGTCAGCGCCACGGAGGACGGCCTCGTGGCATCCCACTACGCCGTGCTCCTCGACGACGACCGCGACGATCTCACGGTCGTCGGTCACGTGGGGAAGCCGGATGACGGCATCCATGGCTTGGGGGAGCGGGAGCTGCTCCTGGTCGTGCAGGGGCCGCACGGCTACATCTCGCCCGGGTGGTACGGCGACGTCGCGAGCGTGCCGACGTGGAACTTCGTCTCGGTGCATCTGAGCGGTGTGCCCGAGATCCTCACGGCCGAAGAGAACCTGCGGGTGCTCGACCGCCTCGTCGCCCGGTTCGAACAGTCCCTGCCGCAGCCGCGGCTGATGTGGCAGGCGCCGAACGACGAGGAGTTCGTGCGTCGGCTCGAACGGGGCACGGTCGGGTTCCGGCTGACACCCACGAAGGTCGTCGCGAAGCGAAAGCTCAGCCAGAACAAGTCCGACGAGGTCGTCGACACGATCATCGCCGAGCTCGAGGGCGGCGGCAGCCCCTACGCCGATCCGCGACTGCCGGGTGAGATGCGGCGCGCCCACGAGGCGCTGCGGGCGGCGCGCACCGGGAGCGCCTCGTGACCGCCGCGGAGGTCGGCGCCGACGTCTCGGTCATCGCGGGTGCGCGCCTGACCGGGGCCGACCGACTCGACCCCTTCGGCGACGATCCGGTCGACCTGCACCTCGCAGGGGGTGTCGTCGTCGATGTCGCGCCCGCCGGGGCGCTGCCGCACCGCGGAGTCGGTGTCGACGCGGACGGTGGCTGGGTCATCCCGGGGCTGTGGGACCACCACGTCCACACCGTGCAGTGGGCGCTCGTCGCCGAGCGCGAACCGCTGGGGCACACGACGACGGCGGTCGAGGCGGCTGCCGTCATGGGTCGCGCGCCCGTGCTGGCCGATGGGCGACGCGTCGGAACAGGGTTCCGCGACGCCCTGTGGCCGGATGTTCCGACGCTCGAGCTGCTCGACGCGGCGACCGGCGATGTGCCCACCTACCTCATCAACGCCGACGTGCACAGCGTGTGGCTGAACTCCGCCGCCTTCAGGCGCGAGGGGATGCCGGCTGACGAGTCAGGGCTCTTGCGCGAGGAGCCCGCCTTCGAAATCTCGCGTCGCCTCAACGCGGTCGACCCGGCATCCGGTGACCGACTCGTCGCCCGGGCGCTGCAGGCGGCCGCGGCGCGCGGCATCGTGGGCATCGTCGACCTCGATATGGCGTGGAACGCCGAGGCGTGGGCGCGCCGCACGGCCGCCGGGTTCGATTCGACCCGCGTGCGGTTCGGGCTCTACCCGAAGGATCTGGATCGCGCCCTCGCGGAGGGCCTCCTGACCGGGGATGCCGTCGACGCGGCCGGCCTCATCCGTGTCGGGTCTCTGAAGATCATCACGGACGGGTCGCTCGGCACGCGCACGGCCGCGTGCTCGCATCCGTATCCCGGCGACGCGCACGACCGGGGCGTCCTGACCGTCGCGCCCGACGATCTCGTCGAGCTGCTCACGCGCGCGACGGCCGGCGGACTCTCCTGCGCCGTGCACGCGATCGGCGACCTCGCGAACACCCACGCGCTCGATGCGTTCGCCGTGACAGGGGCGACGGGCACGATCGAGCACGCGCAGCTCGTCGCCCATGCCGACATCCCGCGGTTCGCGCGCCTCGGCGTGGGCGCGAGCGTGCAGCCCGAACACGCGGTCGACGACCGCGATCTCACCGACACGCTGTGGGCGGGCCAGACGGCCGTGCCGTATCCGCTGCGCGCCCTCGCGGCGTCGGGGGCGAACCTGCTGTTCGGCTCGGATGCGCCGGTGTCCCCGCTCGATCCCTGGGCGGCCATCGCCGCGGCGGTGTACCGGACGCGCGACGGTCGCCCCGCCTGGCGCCCGGAGCAGGGGATCGACGCGGCGACCGCGCTCGCGGCATCCACGGCCGACGGCTCGACGGGCGGGAGCACGCTGACGCCCGGGGTGATCGCCGACCTCGCGATCGTGGATCGTGACCCGTTGACAGCCGACGAGCCGTCGCTGCGCGCGACCCGCACCGTGGCGACGCTCCTGGCCGGCCGCGTCACGCACCTGGCCTGAACGAGGGATGCCCCGGGCTCTCGCCCAGGGCATCCGTGATTCTCAGCGCGAAGCGCTCACTCGGCGAGGTGCGCCGAGAGGAACCAGCGGTCCTTCTCGAGGCCCGACTTGATCGCGATGGCGACGTCCTGGCTCGTGAGGTCGGTCTCGTCGAGGCCGTCGATCGCGGCCTGGACGTCGGCGATGACGGCATCCATGTCGGTCACGACAGCACGGATGATGTCCTGCCACTGCGTGAACCCGGCGGGCACGGCCGTCGCGGCGGTCTTCTCGGCGACCGTCGACACGCGGGCGTCGATCGGCAGGCCGAGGGCGACGATGCGCTCCGCGGCGAGGTCGGCGAAGCCCTGAGCGTTGCTGACGACCGAGTCGAGCAGCTCGTGGATCGCGATGAAGTTCGTGCCACGCACGTTCCAGTGCGCCTGCTTGCCGTTGACGGCGAGCGCCTGCAGGCCCAGCGCGACGGGAGTGAGGAACTGAGCCGTGCTGGCGGATGCCTCGGGGCTCGTCGCGGTCATCGAAATCGTCTGCGTCTTGGTCATGGTCGCTTCTCCTCTGCGTAAGTCCGGGCGCTCGTGTCGTGCACGCGCCCCGTGATGACTACAACGCTACTCAGCCGAGGGCATTCCGCAAGCAAGCCAAGGCTCGGCTTAGCGCCCGCTATCGTCGGATCCATGACGATCGCCGACGATGCCTCGATCCTGTCCCTCGCCGGGCGCACGCCCTCGCTGCACGAGTCGGCCTTCGTCGCGTCCGGTGCGAGGGTGATCGGCGCGGTCACCCTCGAGGAGGGCTCGAGTGTTTGGTACAACGCCGTCGTCCGGGGCGACGGCGCGCCCATCACGCTCGGTGCCGGCAGCAACCTGCAAGACAACGTATCGGTGCACGTGGATGCCGGGTCGCCCGTCGTCATCGGTCGCGACGTCTCAGTCGGCCACAACGCGGTCGTGCACGGCTGCACGATCGGCGACGGCTCGCTCATCGGGATGGGAGCGGTCGTCCTCTCCGGTGCCGTCATCGGCTCGGGATGCCTGATCGCCGGCGGCGCCGTCATCCTCGGCGGCACGGTGATCCCCGACGGATCGCTCGTGGCGGGAGTCCCCGCGAAGGTGCGGCGGGAGCTGTCCGAGGACGAGCGCGCCGGCATCCTGCGCAACGCCCAGATCTATCGCGAGCACTCCGCGACGCACGCCGCCGCGACGCGCGCCCGCTGAGTTCGGACTCGCACAACTTCGGAGATCTGCACAACCTCGGAGCCGGATGCCCGGCATCCTCCGAAGAACTGCAGATCTCCGAAGTTGTGAGGGTGGTGGAGGGGCTGACGAGAATCGAACTCGCATCATCTGTTTGGAAGACAGAGGCTTTACCACTAAGCTACAGCCCCGAAATTCCGCGGTGGAACGCGGCATCCCGAGAAGTCTACAAGGTCCGTTCGGCTAGACTGAACCTCGGCCGGAAATCGGCGCTCGCTCGCGTGCGCGCCCGGGGCGTAGCTCAGCTTGGTAGAGCGCCCGCTTTGGGAGCGGGAGGCCGCAGGTTCAAATCCTGTCGCCCCGACCAACGGCCCCCACAGACCCAGACCCACGGACGCGCCCTCGCGCGACCGAACACGAGGAGAACGAACAGGCATGGTCACCAGCACCGTAGAGAAGCTCAGCCCCACTCGAGTGAAGCTGCACATCTCGGTCACTCCGGACGAGCTCAAGCCCTCGATCGCGCACGCGTACGAGCACATCGCACAGGACCTCAACATCCCCGGCTTCCGCAAGGGCAAGGCGCCCGCGCCGATCATCGACCAGCGCGTCGGCCGCGGCGCTGTCATCGAGCACGCCGTCAGCGAGGGCCTCGACGGCTTCTACCGCGAGGCTGTCACGGCCAACGAGGTCCGCATCGTCGGGCGCCCCGCCGCCGAGGTCATCGAGTGGCCGAACGAGAAGGACTTCTCCGGCGACCTCAAGGTCGAGGTCGAGGTCGATGTGCGTCCCGAGTTCGAGCTTCCCGAACTCTCCACGATCACCGTTGAAATCGACCCGGTCGAGACGGATGCTGCAGCGATCGACGCCGAGCTTGACCGCCTGCGCGGTCGCTTCGGCACGCTCATCACGGTCGACCGCCCCGCGAAGACGGGCGACTTCGTCGAGCTGAACCTCGTCGCGACGATCGACGGCGCCGAGATCGACCGCGCCGAGGGCGTGTCGTACGAGGTCGGCTCGGGCGAGCTGCTCGAGGGCATCGACGAGGCCGTCGAATCGCTCACTGCGGGCGAGGACACGACCTTCCGCTCGACCCTCATCGGCGGCGACCACGCCGGCAACGAGGCCGAGGTGTCCGTCACCGTCACGGCCGTCAAGGAGCGCGAGCTTCCGGATGCCGATGACGACTTCGCGCAGATGGCGAGCGAGTTCGACACGATCGGCGAGCTGCGCGACAGCCTCGCCGAGCGCGTCTCCGAGCAGTCGGTCTACGTGCAGGGCGCCGCCGCGCGCGACAAGCTCGTCGAGGCGCTCATCGCTGCCACCGACATCCCCGTGCCGGCCCAGCTCGTCGAGGACGAGGTGCACCAGCACCTCGAGGGTGAGGGTCGCCTCGACGACGAGGTGCACCGCGCCGAGGTCACCGAGTCGAGCGAGAAGCAGTTCCGCACGCAGATGATCCTCGACAAGCTCGCCGAGGCGAACGAGGTTCAGGTCTCGCAAGACGAGCTGACCCAGTACCTCATCCAGTCGGCCGCGCAGTACGGCATGGCGCCGCAGGAGTTCGTCGACGCGCTGCAGCAGGGAAACCAGCTGCCCGCGATGGTCGGCGAGGTCGCCCGCAACAAGGCGCTCGCGATCGCGCTCGGCAAAGTCACGGTCGTCGACACCAACGGCAAGGCGGTCGACCTGACCGGTTTCGTCGTCACCGATGACGAGGATGCCGAGGACGAGCCGGCCGCGGAGGAGAAGCCTGCGAAGAAGGCCCCTGCGAAGAAGCCTGCGGCGAAGAAGGCCGACTCGGAGTAACGGGAGCCTGACGCGCCCCGCTCCGCCGACGGCGAACACGGGCGGGGCGTGTCGCGGGCGTCGGTAGATTCGATCACGAACCGAAACCCGGAAGCAGGAGCACCCATGGCTGAACCACTTGTCGCGACGAGCGTCTTCGACAGGCTGTTGAGAGACCGCATCATCTGGCTCGGGTCGGAGGTGCGTGACGAGAACGCCAACGAGATCTGCGCGAAGATCCTGCTGCTCGCGGCCGAAGACTCCGAGAAGGACATCTACCTCTACGTCAACTCGCCCGGCGGCTCGATCACGGCCGGCATGGCGATCTACGACACGATGCAGTTCGTCCCGAACGACATCGTCACGGTCGGCATCGGCATGGCCGCATCCATGGGTCAGCTGCTGCTCACGGCCGGCACGAAGGGCAAGCGCTACATCACGCCAAATGCACGCGTGCTGCTTCACCAGCCGCACGGCGGGTTCGGTGGCACCGCGAGCGACATCCAGACGCAGGCGCAGCTCATCCTCGACATGAAGAAGCGCCTCGCCGAGATCACGGCATCGCAGACGGGCAAGTCCGTCGAGCAGATCAACGCCGACGGCGACCGTGACCGCTGGTTCACCGCCGAAGAGGCGCTCGCCTACGGCTTCGTCGACCACATCCGTGAGTCGGCGGCCGACGTCATCGGCGGCGGCGGCACCGACTCGAGCGCAACCACCACCGCGACATCCGCTGCGAAGTGACCGGAGTGACCACCATGAACCTTCCCACCGCCGGCATCCCGCAGGGCTTCCAGATGCCCTCCAGCCGCTACATCCTTCCGCAGTTCGAAGAGCGCACCGCCTATGGCTACAAGCGACAGGACCCGTACAACAAGCTGTTCGAGGACCGCGTGATCTTCCTGGGTGTCCAGGTCGACGACGCGTCGGCCGACGACGTCATGGCGCAGCTGCTCGTGCTCGAGTCGCAGGACCCCGACCGCGACATCGTCATGTACATCAACTCGCCCGGAGGCTCGTTCACGGCCATGACCGCGATTTACGACACGATGCAGTACGTGTCGCCGCAGATCCAGACGGTCGTGCTCGGCCAGGCTGCCTCCGCGGCATCCGTGTTGCTCGCCGCCGGCGCGCCCGGCAAGCGTCTCGCGCTGCCGAACGCGCGCATCCTCATGCACCAGCCCGCCGTCGGCGAGTCGGGCCACGGCCAGGCGTCCGACATCGAGATCCAGGCCGCCGAGATCATGCGCATGCGCGTCTGGCTCGAAGAGACCATGGCGCGCCACACCAACCGCACGCAAGAGCAGGTGCACAAGGACATCGACCGCGACAAGATCCTCTCTGCCGCCGAGGCCCTCGAGTACGGCGTCGTCGACCAGGTGCTGACCTCGCGCAAGCGCGTTCCTGCGGCGCTCACCGCCTGAGCACACCGTGTCGAAGCCTCGCCCGGCATCCGTCGGGCGAGGCTTCGACGTATCCACACGTCGCGCCGCAATCCGCCGAGATGTCCCGACCAGCGGTTAGGCTCGAACTGCATTCCTGGGATCAGTCTGGAGAGAGGGCATCATGGCTCGCATCGGTGAGAGCGCCGACCTGTTCAAATGCTCCTTCTGTGGCAAGAGTCAGAAGCAGGTGCAGCAGCTCATCGCCGGCCCCGGCGTGTACATCTGCGACGAGTGCGTCGAGCTGTGCAACGAGATCATCGAAGAGCGCATGGCCGAGTCGGGCGACGGTGTCGTCGCTGACTTCGATCTGCCGAAGCCGCGCGAGATCTACGCGTTCCTCGAGGAGTACGTCGTCGGGCAGGATGCCGCGAAGAAGGCCCTCTCCGTCGCCGTCTACAACCACTACAAGCGGGTGCGCGCGCACGGCACGCTGCAAAGCGCCGAGCAGCGCGCCGACGAGGTCGAGATCGCGAAGAGCAACATCCTGCTTCTCGGCCCGACCGGCTGCGGCAAGACCTACCTCGCACAGACGCTCGCCAAGCGCTTGAACGTTCCCTTCGCCGTGGCAGATGCCACGGCCCTCACCGAAGCGGGCTACGTCGGTGAAGACGTCGAGAACATCCTGCTGAAGCTCCTGCAGGCGGCCGACTTCGACGTCAAGCGCGCCGAGACGGGCATCATCTACATCGACGAGGTCGACAAGATCGCCCGCAAGGCCGAGAACCCCTCGATCACCCGCGACGTGTCGGGCGAGGGCGTGCAGCAGGCGTTGCTCAAGATCCTCGAGGGCACCGTCGCCTCGGTGCCTCCGCAGGGCGGTCGCAAGCATCCGCATCAGGAGTTCATCCAGATCGACACGACGAACGTCCTCTTCATCGTCGCGGGCGCGTTCGCCGGACTCGAGGACATCATCTCCTCGCGCGTCGGCAAGCACGGCGTCGGGTTCGGCGCGCCCCTGCAGGAGAAGGGCCAGGAGCTCGACCTGTTCAGCGAGGTCCGCCCCGAAGACCTGCACAAGTTCGGCCTCATCCCCGAGTTCATCGGGCGTCTGCCCGTGGTCACCTCGGTCGCGCCGCTCGATCAGACCGCGCTCATCGAGATCCTCACCGGCCCGAAGAACGCCTTCGTCAAGCAGTACCAGCGCATGTTCCAGCTCGACGGCGCCGAGCTCGAGTTCGAGGACGACGCGCTTCGCGCGATCGCCGACCTCGCCGTCGCCCGCAAGACGGGCGCGCGCGGCCTTCGCGCGATCCTCGAGGACGTGCTCGGCCCGATCATGTTCGAGATCCCCTCGACCGAGGATGTCGCGAAGGTCATCGTGACCCGCGCCGCCGTCACCGACGGGGCACCGCCCACCCTCGTGCTGGAGCGCAAGCGCAAGAGCGCCTGAGCCGGGGGAGCCGCGCCGCCCGTCGGCAGCGACTGTCGCGCTGGTGCGTCAGCCACGCACCGGCAGGATGAGATCGGTGCGGAGGCTCTCAGCGGGCTCGGTCGGGTCTGACACGTAGCTCTCGATCCAGACGCCGGTCGGCTCACCATCGACGCTCTGCACGAGCTGTGCCCACCCACGACCCAGAGTGTCGTACGCGCCGAAGTGGCTCGCGGCTACGGCCGGGCCGCCGGGCAGGGCCGAACCGAGCACGGGGACGCCGGCCGCGGCGACCGGGTCGCGCGGCGCGGTCGCCACGGGGAAGCCCAGCTCGAGATCGAACTCGCCCATCGGGTCGCCGTAGTACACCGCGATAGCGGGGCCGACTGGCGTGAGCACGCCGTCGGCGAAGAGCCCGGCGATCGCCGCGTATCCCTCGTCGAACGCGGCTTGCAACGCATCGAGACGGATGCCGTCGTGCCGGACGACGGCGAGCGGCACGGGCTCGAGGTCGATGCGGGTCGGCGCGGCGAACGGGGTTTCGGGGAATGCGGCAGTCATGCCCACATCCTCCCAGCGTGCGCCTCAGCCGTCGAGGCCCCGGCGCTTCAGCAGGGGAGCGATGTCGGCATCCCGCCCGCGGAAGTCGCGGTAGGCCTCGAGCGGGTCTTTCGAGCCGCCGACTCCCAGCAGCCGCTGCCGGAAGCGGTCGCCATTGGCACGCGTGAGTCCGCCGTTCTCGGTGAACCACTCGACGGTGTCGGCGTCGAGCACCTCGCTCCAGATGTACGAGTAGTACCCGGCACTGTAGCCCCCAGAGAAGACGTGCGCGAAGTAGGTCGACGAGTAGCGGGTGGGCACGACCGGGTTGTCGAGGCCGATGTCGGCGAGGGCCGCGGCCTCGAACGCGGCGACGTCGTCGACGGCATCCGCGCCGGCGGTGTCGAGGCTGTGCCAGGCCTGGTCGATCCAGGATGCCGCGAGGTACTCGCTCGTCGCGAAACCCTGGTTGAACGCCTCGGAGGCGTGAAGCTTGTCGACGACCTCCTGCGGGAGCGGCTCGCCGGTGTCGACGTGCTTCGCGTAGTTCGCCAGGATCTCGGGCCAGAGAATCCACATCTCGTTGACCTGACTCGGGAACTCGACGAAGTCGCGGAAGACATTCGTGCCGGCGAAGTGCGGGTAGGTCACCGTCGCGAACAGGCCGTGCAGCGCGTGCCCGAACTCGTGAAAGAGCGTCGTCACCTCATCGAGCGTCAGCAGGGTGGGCCCGGTCGCGGGTTTCGGCACGTTCAGGTTGTTGACGACGATCGGGCGCGTGTCGCGCAGGCGCGACTGCGACACGATCGAGTTCATCCACGCCCCGCCGCGCTTCGTGTCGCGCGTGTACAGATCCAGGAGGAACAGCCCGAGCTCCGACCCGTCGGCGTTGTGGATCTCGAAGACCCGCACGTCGGGATGGTAGGCGGGGAGGTCCGCGCGCTCGGTGAAGGTGATGCCGTAGAGCTCGCCGGCGGCGCGGAAGACGCCGTCCTGCAGAACCCGCTCGGCTTCGAACCACGGCCGCAGAGCGGTGCGGTCGAGATCGTACTCGGCCGCACGCACGCGTTCGGTGTAGTACGCCCAGTCGTGGACTTCGAGAGCGAACTCACCCTCGGCACCCTCCACCTCGCGCAGGGTCTGCTGCAGCGCATCCTGTTCGGCGCGGGCGTTGCGCGCCGCGGGCGCGGCGAGCCGGCGCAGGAGGGCATGCACGGCGTCGGGGGAGCCGGCGGTCTCGTCGCTCGTCACGTACGCCGCGTGGCTGGCGTAGCCGAGGAGAGCCGCCCGCTGGGCGCGCAGCCGCACGATCTCGAGCAGGACGGCCCGGTTGTCGTTGGCATTGCCGCGCGACCCACGGGACCGCGACGCCTCGAGCAGACGTCGGCGACTCTCGCGTCGGGTGAGGCTGGAGAGGTACGGATGCCCCGTGAAGAGCGTCAGGGTGACGACGTAGCGCCCCTCGAGCCCGCGGTCGGCGGCGTTCTGGGCTGCCGCGGAGAGCTCACCCTCGGTGAGCCCCTCGAGGTCGGCCGCATCGTCGAAGACGACGGCGAGGTCGTTCGTGTCGGCGAGGAGGTTCTTCTCGAAGGTCGTCGTGAGCACCGAGAGCCGCTGGTTGAGATCGGTCAGCTCCTGCTTCTGCACGTCATCGAGCGCCGCACCGGCGTGCGTCATCTCGCGGTAGTGCCGCTCGACGAGGTAGCGCTGCTCGGCGTCGAGGTCGAGCTCGTCGAGCTGGTCGTGGAGGGTCTTGATACGCCAGTAGAGAGCGCCGTCGAGCTGGATGGCGTCGTGATGCGCAGCCATCAGGGGAGCCAGGGCCTCCTCGATCTGCTGGATCTCGGGGGTCGCATCGGCCGACGAGACGGTGTACAACGTGCGGGCGACGCGCCCCAGCAGGTCGCCCGAGCGCTCCAGCGGCACCATCGTGTTCTCGAACGTCGGCATGGACCGCACGCGCGTGATGTTCGCGACCTCCGCACGATGCTCGGCGAACGCCTCCTCGAAAGCGGGCAGATAGTCGGCGGGCGAGATCCGACGGTAGTCGGGCAGACCGTAAGGCAGCGAGCTCGGGACGAGAAGGGGATTCGGGGCGGCATCCGTCATGATTCCAGCGTATCGAGCGTCGCCACCGGCATCCATGTGCAAAGAAGTCATTGCAAAGACGCGATTGCAAAGATAGCTTTGCATCGTGACTACGTCAGAGACCACGGACGCCGCTGGATCAGTGCACGCACCCCACGACGACCGCCGACCTGACCGCGTGATCGACGCCGGCGCCCTCCGGGCGCTCGCACATCCGTTGCGGGTCGAGATCTACGACATCCTGTCGCAGTACGGACCGCAGACGGCGAGCACCCTCGCGGCGCTCACGGGTGAGTCGTCCGGATCGACCAGCTATCACCTGCGGGCACTCGCCAAGCACGCGCTGATCCGCGAAGTCGACGGGCGCGGCACGGGCCGCGAGCGGTGGTGGGAGAGGCCGCGGGGCCCGTTCTCGCTCACCAATCCGGAGGCGATGAAGACGCCATCCGGCAAGGCGGCGACCCAGGTGGTCATGACCGAGTTCCTCAACCGTCGACACCAGCAGCTCATGCGCTTCGTGGCCGAGGAACTGCGCACTCCCGAGTCGATCGAGGAGTCCGAGGCGATGATCGCCACGGGAACCCTGCGGCTCACCAGGGAGCAGACTGCGGAGCTCACGAAGGACCTGCAGGCGGTCGTCGACCGCTACGCCGAGCGCTTCCGCGACCAGGAGGGCGAAGGACTCCGCCCGACCAGCATCCGCACCGACGTCTTCCCGCTGCCCGCCGGGCCGACGGCATCATGAGCAGTGCGAGTGCAGCCGTGGCCGACGCGCCCGCCTCGACAGGCCCGCTCGGCGGCGGCTTCCGGACCCTCTGGAGCGCCGCGGCCTTCAGCAACCTCGCGGATGGGCTCGGGCGCACGGCGGTGCCGCTGGTCGCGGTGACGCTGACCGACGACCCCTTCCTGATCTCTGTGATCGGCGCCCTCGCCTTCGTACCGTGGCTCGTGTTCGGCCTGCCTGCCGGCATGATCGTCGACCGCCTCGACCGCCGACACGTCATGGCCGTCGCGAACGTCATCCGCGGCGGCGTCGCCCTGTGGCTGGCGATCCTGGGGGCCTCGGGCGGGCTCACCCTGTGGGCGCTGTTCGTCGGCACACTGGTCTTCGGTCTGGGCGAGGCCCTCTTCGACAACGCGACGAACGCGATCATTCCCGCCGTCGTGCGGCGCGATCAGCTCGACCGCGCCAACGGGTGGATGCAGGCCGCGCAGATCACCATCGACAGCTTCATCGCCACGCCCATCGCGGGAGTGCTGTTCGCGGCATCCCTCGCCCTGCCGCTGTGGATCGGATCGGCCGGATACCTCGTTCCCGTCGTCCTCGCCCTCTTCCTTCCGCTCAGCGCCGCGCGCGCAATGCATGGCAGCACCGCGAATACCCGGTCGGAAGAGGGCGGGGTCGGGGACCTCGTCGTCGGCACCGTGGCCGAGCCGGTGACGGCCCCCGTCGCACCCGGGCGGGTCAGCACGCGCGACGCGGTGCGGTACCTGTGGCGCCACCGCTACCTCCGCGCCATGGTCGTCTTCACCGCCTTCATCGGCTCGTCGCTGTCGTTCGCCCAGGCGGTCATCATCCTGTTCTTCCTCGACACGCTGGACGTCCCGGTGGCCGCCATCGGCTTCGTGACCGCAGGCATCGGCGTGGGAGCTCTCGCGGGGTCTCTCGTCGCAGCGCGTCTCGTCGCCGCGTTCGGCCGTGGACCCGTGATGTTCGGAGCGATCCTGGTCGGCGGGATCACGCTGCTGGTGACGGGCCTCGCTCCGTCGGCGTGGACGGCGGTCCTCGCCTTCGCGGCGACGGCCTGCGCCGTCTCGGTGTGGAACGTGCCGTGGGGGAGCCTGCGTCAGCAGATCGTGCCGCCCGAGATCTTCGGTCGGGTGCTCGGGGTGACCCGCACCCTTACGTGGGGGCTCTTCCCCATCGCGACGCTCGCCGGAGGCCTCGTCGGCCGCGTCGATCTGCGGCTGCCGTTCCTCCTCGGCGGCGCGGCCACCGCGATCACGGCCGTCGTCGCCATCCCGCTGATCATCGGCGGAACGCGCCGCGCGGGCGCGGAAGCCGCTTCCGACTGACGGTCAGCTGAACTCGTCTTCGTCGTCGTGACGGACGACGACATCGCCGGATGCCGTGACTTCGACGATCACCCCGGTGTCGAGTTCGGCGACGCCGCGGCCTTCCAGGAACGTGAGCGTCCACCGCGGCCGCGGCTGCCCGAGGTCGTCGGTCGGGAGCGCGCGGTCGACGGCGGCGATCTGATCCCGCAGGACGGCGGGCACGGCAGCCGGGGGCTCGTCGCCCGACGTCCACCTGGTTCCGAGCTGCATGTCAGGCCCCCTCGGTCGATGACGGCGCGAGCTCGACGGCATCCACCGCGAACGTGTCCCATCCGCCCAGCAGTTCGAGCTGCTCGATGCGGCCGACGGCCTTGAGGTCGCCCTCGGCGAGCGACAGCGCCGCGACCGTGCGGTCGTCGGCGCGGAGCACGAGGCGTGCGACCGGGGTCTTCTGCGACGCTTTCGCCTCGGTCTTCGCCCGGCGGATGCCGATGAGTGCCACGCTCGCTGCCGACAGCACCGCCGGGTCACCGTCGAGGCCGAGCGGCTCGGGCCAGGCCGCCGTGTGGACCGAGCCCTCCTCGAACCAGGACCACGCCTCTTCGGCGGCGAAGGCGAGCACGGGCGCGAGCAGGCGCAGCAGCGTCGAAAGCGCGAGGCGCAGCGCGAGAGCGGCGGATGCCTGGCCGACATCCGTCTGGTCGTAGGCGCGCTCCTTCACGAGCTCGAGGTAGTCGTCGCAGAACGTCCAGAAGAACGCCTCGGTGACTTCCAGCGCGCGCGCGTGGTCGTATGCCTCGAACGCCGCCGTGGCGTCGGCCACGACCTTGTCGAGCGTGGCCAGCATCGCGGCATCCAGCGCATGCGTCACCTGCGCACCGGAAGGAACCGGGAACGACAGCACGAACTTCGCGGCGTTGAGCACCTTGATCGCGAGCCGCCGGCCGATCTTCACCTGCGTCGGATTCTGCGGGTCGAACGCCGCGTCCGCGCCGAGACGGCTCGACGCCGACCAGTAGCGCACCGCGTCGGTGCCGTGCTGATCGAGGATGTCGGCGGGGGTCACGACGTTGCCCTTCGACTTCGACATCTTCTTGCGGTCGGGGTCGACGATGAAGCCCGAGATCGCGGCATCCGACCACGGCGCGCGACCGTCCTCGAGCGCCGAGCGCACCATCGTCGAGAAGAGCCAGGTGCGGATGATGTCCTGACCCTGCGGACGCAGGTCGAAGGGCGCCACGAGGTTCCACAGCTCCTCGTCGCGCTGCCAGCCGCCGGCGAGCTGCGGGGTGAGCGACGAGGTCGCCCACGTGTCGAAGATGTCCTTCTCGCCCTCGAAGCCGCCCGGCACGCCGCGCTGCGACTCGTCGTAGCCGGGGGCCGCGTCGGTGGTCGGATCGACCGGCAGCCTGGCATGGTCAGGCGTGATGACGCCGCCCTCCACCCGCTCGCCGTTCTCATCGAGCGGATACCAGACGGGGATCGGCACACCGAAGAAGCGCTGGCGCGAGATCAGCCAGTCGCCCGTGAGGCCGTTCGTCCAGTTCTCGTAGCGCACGCGCATGAAGTCGGGATGCCAGTCCATCTCGCGCCCGAGGGCGATGAGGCGGTCGCGCAGCTGCTCGTCGCGGGCGCCGTTGCGCAGGTACCACTGGCGCGTCGACACGATCTCGAGCGCGCGGTCACCCTTCTCGTAGAACTTCACGGGGTGGCTGAACGGCTTCGACACCTCGATCAGCTCGCCGGATGCCTCAAGCAGCTCGACCATCTTCTTCTTCGCGCTGAAGACCGTGAGGCCGGCGAGTTCGCCGTAGGCGGCGCGCCCGGCATCCGACACGATCGCCTCGGGCGCCTCAGGCAGCAGGCGGCCGTCCTGCCCGAGAATCGTGCGGTTCGGCAGGTCGAGCTCGCGCCACCACACGATGTCGGTCACATCGCCGAAGGTACAGACCATCGCGATGCCCGAGCCCTTGTCCTGCTGGGCGAGGGGGTGCGCGAGCACGGGCACCTCGACGTCGAAGATGGGCGTACGCACGGTCTTTCCGAAGTACGGCTGGTAGCGCTCGTCGCCGGGGTTCGCCACGAGCGCGACGCACGCGGCGAGCAGCTCCGGCCGCGTCGTCTCGATGTGGATGTCGCCCGTTCCATCGGTCTTGTGGAACGCGATGCGGTGGTAGCTCGCCTGCTGCTCGCGGTCCTCGAGCTCGGCCTGCGCGATCGCCGAGCGGAAGTCGATGTCCCAGAGCGTCGGCGCGAGCGCCTGGTAGGCCTCGCCGCGGTCGAGGTTCCGCAGGAACGCGAGCTGACTCGTGCGGATCGTGTCGTCGGAGATCGTGCGGTAGGTCTGCGTCCAGTCCACCGACAGGCCGAGCTGACGGAACACCGATTCGAACGCCTTCTCGTCCTCGATCGTCAGCGCCTCGCACAGCTCGATGAAGTTGCGGCGGCTGATCGGCACCTGGTCGGCGGGCTTGAGGCTCTTCGCGTCACCCTGGAACGGCGGGGTGAAAGCGGGGTCGTAGGGGAGCGACGTGTCGCAGCGCACGCCGTAGTAGTTCTGCACACGCCGCTCGGTCGGTAGGCCGTTGTCGTCCCAGCCCATCGGGTAGAACACGGTCTTGCCGCGCATGCGCTCGAAGCGCACCTTGACGTCGGTGTGGGTGTAGCTGAACACGTGCCCGATGTGAAGGGACCCGGATGCCGTCGGCGGGGGAGTGTCGACCGAGTACACGCCCGCGCGGCCCTTGCTCTTCGCCGCGTCGCGGTCGAACAGGTACGTTCCGGCCGCGCTCCACGCGGCATCCCACTTCTGCTCGAGGCCTTCCAGCGCGGGCTTGTCGGGAATCGACGCGTCGGTCATGGGTGTCTCCTCGAGCGATATGTGCGGCACTGTGTGAGCGTGCCTGAGTGTGGGTTGTCGGGCCAGTCTACCGGCCGGTGGCGCGGCGCATAGCTCAGGCAGAAAGGCGCTGTTCGCGCCCCGCGGGGCCGCTGAAGCCGAATCTGCCTGAGTTATGCGCCGGTGGCCCAAGCTGCTCGCGAGATCGCGAAGGCGAGGTGCGGCATGTCGACGCCGCGGTAGTGGGTCGTGAACGTACGTGGGACCGTCATTCCGAGGCGGATGGCGACGTTTATGGATGCCACGTTGGTCGAGCGCACCTTGGCGTACAGGTCGTCGATCGGCAGCTCGCGGAAAGCCCAGTCCCGGCAGGCCGACGCGGCTTCGACGGCGTAGCCCCGATGCCAGTGCGCGCGCTGGAAGAGGTAGCCGACCTCGGTCACCTCGTCGTCGTCGATCTGCTGGCGGGTGATGCCGCACTGGCCGATCATCTCGCCCGTCTCGCGGAGCACGACCGCCCAGAGGCCGAAGCCGTCGCTCACGTACCGCTCCTGCTGCCGTCGCAGCCAGACGAGCGACTCGTCGTCGTCGAACGCACCCTCGTACGCCGCCATCGCGAGCGGATCCTGCAGAATCGCGCGGAGTGCCGGCAGGTCGGCATCCGTCATCTCGCGGAGGTCGAGCCGCTCGGTCGAGACCATCATGGCGCGATGCGGATACCGAGGGCTGCGGCCCACGCGGGAGCGTGCAACTCGGCCTGCCGCGGTTCGAACCAGGCGCCGGCGAGCGCGCGCGGGTCGGTGAACGACAGTGCCTCGAGCCCGCGGAGGTCAAGGTCGGTGGCGTGGAGGCCTCGCGTATCGACCTCCTCGGCGCGCGACGACACGAAGCGGACTCGGGTGAGATGCGCATCGGGGAGGTCGAGGGTGCCGATCTCGCAGTCCTCAATCAGGACGTCAGCGAGCGTGGCCGCAGGCAGGGACAGGTAGTCGACGCGGATGCCGCGGAGTGCCACCGAATCCCAGGAGGACCGCAGTCCGTCGAGGGTGCCGATGCGTCCGCCCGTGACCGTGACGTTGCGCCACGTCGCATCCCGCAGCACGAGCTCGATCGCGCGCGGCTCCGTGGCGAGCACGTCGACGAAGGTCGCGCCGGTCGCATCGAACCGGTCGACGGACGGTCGCTCGAGGCGCGACTCGGCGAGGCGGCCGTGCGCGACGCTGACATCGCCCCCGAGGCCGTCGAGCGCCGCACCGAAGACATCGGCCCGCGCGCCGAGCGCGGTCTCGGGCTGCAGCTCGGGCGGCAGGTCGGGCTCTGAGACGCGCGGCGAGGCGGGCGCGGGGGACCGGCGGGCACTCGGAGGGGCCATACCTGACAGCCTACGTCGCAGGTATGCTGGATGGATCAGCACCGATCCGGCCATCACCGGGGAGCTCGCGGAAGAACGCACCGGTCCGCCGGGGCAAGTAGAACCGCGCGGGGCAGGCCCGTCACAGCCGCTGGAGAGTGGCCCGAGACGGGCAAGCGGGGTGGTACCGCGGTCGACAGATCGTCCTCGCAGGAGCACGAACGACGCACCTGCTGGAGAAACATGACCTACCCCCGCCCCTCGGCTTTCGGACCCGCCGCCGACAGCGTTTCGCCGAGCCCGCGCTTTCCCGACATCGAGCGCGAGGTTCTCGGCTTCTGGGAGATCGATGACACCTTCCGCGTGTCGATCGCGCAGCGCGAGGGCGCTCCCGAGTGGGTCTTCTACGACGGCCCGCCGTTCGCGAACGGCCTGCCGCACTACGGCCACCTCCTGACCGGCTACGCGAAGGACCTCTTCCCGCGGTTCCAGACCATGCGCGGCAAGAAGGTCGACCGCGTCTTCGGATGGGACACGCACGGCCTTCCGGCCGAGCTCGAGGCGATGAAGCAGCTCGGCATCACCGAGAAGAGCGAGATCGAAGACATGGGCATCGCCGCCTTCAACGCGAAGGCGAAGGAGTCGGTGCTCGAGTACACCCAGCAGTGGGAGGACTACGTCACCCGCCAAGCCCGGTGGGTCGACTTCGAGCGCGGCTACAAGACCCTCGACACCGGCTACATGGAGTCGGTCCTCTGGGCCTTCAAGACCCTGTGGGACAGGGGGCTCGCGTACGAGGGCTACCGGGTGCTGCCGTACTGCTGGCGCGACGAGACCCCGCTGTCCAACCACGAGCTGCGCATGGATGACGACGTTTACCAGATGCGGCAGGATCCGTCCGTGACGGTGACGTTCCCGCTCGTGGGGGCGAAGGCCGAGTCGCTGGGGCTCACGGGCGTCCGCGCCCTGGCCTGGACGACGACGCCGTGGACGCTCCCGACGAACCTCGCCCTCGCGGTGGGGCCGGGCATCGCGTACGCCATCGTGCCGGGAGGCCCGAACGGCGCCGCGGATGTGCACGAGGATGCCGCGGAGGGCACCGCGCATCGGTACCTGCTGGCATCCGACCTGGTCGCGAACCACGCGAAGGAGCTCGGCTACGACGACGCTGCCTCGGCGACGGCGGCGATCGAGCGCACGATCTCGGGCGCGGACCTGGCCGACGTGCAGTACGACCGGCTCTTCGACTACTACGCGGATGCCGAGGCGTGGAGCACGGGCAGCGCGTGGCGCATCCTCGTCGACGACTACGTGACGACGACCGACGGCACCGGAATCGTGCACCAGGCCCCCGCCTACGGCGAGGACGACCAGCGCGTCACGGAGGCTGCGGGCATCCCGCTCATCATGAGCCTCGATGACGGCGGGCGCTTCCTGCCGCAGGTGACCGACGTTGCCGGTGAGCTGTGGATGGATGCCAACCGTCCGCTCATCCGCCTGCTGAAGGCAAACGGGCGCCTGCTGCGCGAAGCGTCGTACGAGCACTCCTATCCGCACTGCTGGCGCTGCCGGAACCCCCTCATCTACAAGGCCGTCTCGAGCTGGTTCGTGCGCGTGACGGCGATCAAGGACGACCTGCTCACGTACAACGAGCAGATCACGTGGGCGCCCGAGAACGTCAAGCACGGGCAGTTCGGGAAGTGGCTCGAGGGTGCGCGCGACTGGTCGATCAGCCGCAACCGGTTCTGGGGATCGCCGATCCCGATCTGGAAGAGCGACGACCCCGAGCACCCCCGCGTGGATGCCTACGGCTCGCTCGCCGAGCTCGAAGCCGACTTCGGACGACTGCCCCGCAACGAACAGGGCGAGGTCGACCTGCACCGTCCGTACATCGACGAGCTCACCCGCCCGAACCCCGACGATCCGACCGGCCGTTCGACGATGCGACGCATCGAGGATGTCTTCGATGTCTGGTTCGACTCGGGGTCGATGCCGTACGCGCAGGTGCACTACCCGTTCGAGAACCGCGAGTGGTTCGACGAGCACGCGCCCGCCGACTTCATCGTCGAGTACATCGGGCAGACGCGCGGCTGGTTCTACGTCATGCACGTGCTCTCCGGCGCCTTGTTCGGGCGACCGGCGTTCACGGGTGTCGCGTGCCACGGCATCGTGCTCGGTAGCGACGGGCTCAAGATGTCGAAGTCGCTGCGCAACTACCCGGACGTCAGCGAGGTGTTCGACCGCGACGGTTCGGATGCCATGCGCTGGTTCCTCATGGCATCCCCGGTGCTCCGCGGCGGCAACCTCATCGTCACCGAGGAGGGCATCCGCGCGGGCGTGCGAGAGTTCCTGCTGCCGCTGTGGAACGCGTGGTACTTCTTCGCGACGTATGCCAATGCGGCCTCGGCGGCGAACGCGTCAGACCCGGATGCTGGCTACGACGCGCGCTGGCGCACCGACTCTACCGACGTCCTCGACCGGTACATCCTCGCGTTGCTCGGCGACCTCGTGCGAGACGTCGCCAGCGACCTCGAGGCGCTCGACTCGACGACAGCCGCCGCGCGCCTGCGCGACTTCGCGGAGGCGCTGACCAACTGGTACATCCGGCGCTCGCGCGACCGGTTCTGGGTCGGCGTCATCCCTGGCGACGAGAGCTCCACCGAGGCGTTCGACACGCTCTACACCGTGCTCGAGACGCTGACCCGCGTCGCCGCGCCGCTGATCCCGCTCGTCGCCGAGCGCGTGTGGCAGGGTCTCACCGGTGGGCGGAGCGTCCACCTCGAAGACTGGCCAGGCGCAGAGGCGTTCCCCGCGTCGCCCGAGATCCGCACGGCGATGGATGCCGTCCGCGAGGTCTCGTCGGTCGCGAATGCGCTCCGCAAGAAGGAGGGCAAGCGCGTGCGTCTGCCTCTGCCGCGCCTCACCGTCGCCGTCACGGATGCCGGTGCGCTCGCGCAGTTCGAAGGCATCCTGCGCGACGAGCTCAACGTCAAGGAGGTCGAGCTGCTCGAACTCGTCGACGGCCTCGCCGAGCGCTACGGCATCAGCCAGCGGCTCGCGGTGAACGCACGCGCCGCCGGACCCCGCCTCGGGAAGCAGGTGCAGCACGTCATCGCGGGCGCAAAGTCCGGGCTGTGGAGCGTTGACGGCGAGACCGTCGTCGTCGACGGCATCGCGCTCGAGCCGGGGGAGTACGACCTCACCCTCGAGGCGGGCGGCGTCGACGAGGGCACGGCGATCTCGCTCCTCAACGGCGGCGGGTTCGTCCTGCTCGACACGACGACGACCCCCGAGCTGGAGGCCGAGGGACTCGCGCGAGATGTCATCCGCGCGGTGCAGGACACCCGCAAGGCGGCGAGCTTCGACGTGAGCGACCGCATCCGGCTGACGCTGTTCTTCGCCGATGCCGGCGACGCGGCTGCGGTCGAGTCGGCGTTCGACACCGCCGACGTCGCGGGGGAGACCCTCGCGGTCGAGCACGAGATCCTGACTCCCGACGGCGAGTCGTTCGCGTGGAGCGCGGAAGCACCCGCGCCCGGCGCCGGTCCCGATCATCTCGGGCAGTTCGATGCTGGCACGTTCGCCAACGCCGGACTCTTCAGCGTCGGCGTCACCCGCGTCGGGAGGACCTCATGAGCGACCGCAGTCGCGCCGATGCCGTGTACGCCGCGCTGCTGACCCGCCAGGGCGAGCAGTGGGTGCAGCCGCGCGTGGAGCGCACGCGGCGCGTGCTCGAACTGCTCGACGATCCGCAGCGCACGTACCGCGTCATCCACGTGACGGGGACGAACGGCAAGACCTCGACGAGCCGCATCGCCGAGTCGATCGTCCGCGCGCACGGCCTGCGCACGGGCCTGTTCACGAGCCCCCACCTGGAGCGATTCACCGAGCGCATCATGATCGACGGCGAGCCCATCGACGACGCACTTATCGCGGATGCCTGGGCCGAGATCGCCCCGATCGTGGGCCTCGTCGATGCCGAGCTCGTCGCATCCGGGGATGCCTCGCTGACGTTCTTCGAGCTGCTCACGGTGCTCGCGTTCGTCGCATTCGCCGACGCCCCCGTCGACGTCGCGGTGATCGAGGTCGGCATGGGCGGCGCGTGGGACTCCACGAACACCGCGGACGGCGATGTCGCGGTGTTCGCGCCGATCGACATCGACCACGTCGATCGCCTCGGTGACACGATCGCCGACATCGCGACGGTCAAGGCCGGAATCATCAAGGATGGCGCCGCCGCGGTGTCCGCCGGGCAGGATTCCGCGGCGCTCTCGGTGCTGCAGCACGCGGCCGCGACGCGGTCGGCGACCCTCGCCGTGGAGGGAGTCGACTTCGCCCTCACCACGCAGGCACTCGCGGTCGGCGGCCAGCAGATCAGCGTGCGCGGCCTCGCCGGCACCTACGACGACCTCTACCTGCCGCTCTACGGCGCACACCAGGGGCACAACGCGGCGCTCGCGATCGCGGCGGTCGAGTCGCTCATCGGGGGCGGCGATCACGCCTTGGCACCGGATGTCGTCGCCGACGGCCTCGCGCAGGTGACGTCGCCCGGTCGCCTGCAGCTGATCGGTGTCGCACCGACCGTTCTCGTCGACAGCGCCCACAACCCGCACGGTGCACGCGCGCTCGTCGCCGCCCTCGCCGAGTCGTTCGACTTCGACGAGTGGGGCGTCGTCCTGGGCGCGTTCGGTGACAAGGACATCGCCGGGATCGCCGAGACGGTCGCCTCCGCCGCAGCCCAGGTGTTCGTCACAGTGCCGGGCTCCGAGCGCGCCGCAGACCCGGAGCTCCTCGCCGATCACGTGGAGCGCGCCGGCATCCCGGTCACGGTGCACGGCGACCTGAGCTCCGCCGCCGAGGCGGCGCGCGAATGGGCGTCGGCATCCGAGCGGCGCGCCGTCGTCATCGCGGGGAGCGTCGTTCTCGCGGGTGAGGCCCTGCAGCTCGCGGCGGAAGAGGACTGGAAGGACGGGTGGCGCGCGTGAGCGACGTTGCCGATACGCCAGCCCGCGCTCCACGCGCACGCCGCGGCCGCCGCGCCCGCGGGGCCGCCGAGTCGCTGGCATCCGTCGTTCTGGGCTTCGAGTCGATCGTCGTCTTCCTCGGCGGCCTCGTGGTCTACGGCCTGAAGGCCCTGCCCGACCAGATCCCGCCGTGGTGGGGGATCGTGGGGGGAACAGTGCTCGCCATCCTCATGATCGCGACCGCCGGTGTGCTTCGACACCGCTGGGGAATCATGCTCGGCTGGGTCTGGCAGGTGGTCGTCGTCCTCGGCGCGTTCCTCGTTCCGGCACTTGCCGTTGTGGGACTCGTCTTCGGATCGATGTATGGATATGCGACGATCAAAGGCGGCGCCCTCGACCGCCGCAACGCGGCGCGCGCCGCACAGAACGGAGACTGACATGCCCACGGAAGAGACCCTCGTCCTCGTCAAGCCCGACGGCGTCGCACGCGGCCTCACCGGTGCGATCCTCGCGCGCATCGAAGCGAAGGGCTACGCGCTCGTCGACATCAAGCTCGTCGAGCCCGAGCGTGAGCTTCTCGAGCAGCACTATGCCGAGCACGCGGGCAAGCCCTTCTACGAGCCGCTTCTCGAGTTCATGCTCTCGGGCCCCTCGGTCGCCATCCGCCTCGCTGGCAATCGTGTTATCGAAGGCTTCCGCTCGCTCGCGGGCACGACCGATCCCACGACCGCGGCGCCCGGAACGATCCGCGGCGACTTCGGACGCGACTGGGGCGTGAAGGTCCAGCAGAACCTCGTCCACGGCAGCGACAGCCCGGAATCGGCAGCGCGGGAGCTCGCGATCTGGTTCTGAGACCTCAGAACAGGATGCCGATGAGCTCGGGGATCGCGTTGAGCCGGAACTGCGCGAGCAGCAGCACCACGGCGTAGCAGACGATCGCCATGAGCGGCACCCACGGCGTGAGCGCGGTGCCGACGCGGCGCACGCGTTCGGAATCCGAGACGACCCCCGACTTCAGCAGCTGGATGCCGACGGCGAAGAACGTCGGAATCGTCACGAGCCACGTCACCATGCACCACGGGCAGAGGGTGCCCAGGACGTAGACGCTCTGGCTGATGAGCCACGCGACGAAACCGAACGCGAAGACGATTCCCGCGAAGAACGCCCACCAGAACCACCGCGCGAATCGCGCCCCGGCGAGGATCGCAGCGCCCACGACGACCGGTGCCATCCACGCGGTGAGCCCGATGATCGGGTTGGGGAAGCCGAAGACGCTGCCCTGCCACGAGTCGAGGTTCGCGGTGCACTGCACGACGATGCTGAAATCGCACGACGCGCCGCCGGCATCGGGGTTCATCAGCGCGTGGAACTTCTCGATCGTGAGCGCGAACGCGGCGATCCAGCCGACGACGCCGGCGAGGATGAGCCAGACGGCAAGCCCGATTGGGCGCGTCTGCACGGTGCGGGGGGACATGCCGCGATTATCGCACCGGCTTCCTATGCGCATGCTCGGCGCGGGCCTGTTCGTGCGCAATTCGTCGCAGAAAGTGCGATACTGGACCCCGATGCTCTTGCGGCCGCGCCGCATCCCGCATCACCGAAGACTTCGGGCGATGAACGCCCTTCGCAGTACGAGCCCCGCCACAGAGCGGGTGAGGCTGCACGCCGTATGAGTTCGCGGTACCTCCGGACCGGAGCGACACCGCCAGAGATTCGCCGGGAGTGGCCCGCGGAGCCGCCCCGCAGGGAGTACGCCAGAGATGGCCGATGAGCACAATGACACTGTTGAACCTGCACACCACGACGCGGACCCGTCGCTGACTGACGAGACGCTCCTCGCCGCGGAAGAGGCGGCCGTCGTGGCCGAAGCCGACGCGATCGTCGCCGGCGAAGAGCGGGCGGATGCCGAGGCTATCGCCGATGCGGAGAACGTCGTCGACGACGCCGCCCTCGCGGCGGAGGTCACGGAAGAGTCTGCCGCCACCGACGTCATCGTCGAGGGCGTCGAGCTCACCGAGGTCGTCGAAGACGCACCCGGCCCGCTGACCGCCGCGGCGCTGGGCCTGCTCCCGGAGGAGTTCGTCTCACAGGTGTCGACGCGCCTCGTCTTCTACGCGCCCGAGGTCATCGCGCTCCCGCCACGCCCCGGGGCGCCCGAGGGGCGCGACGGGTTCGCCGAGCCCGGCTCGAACTCGCGTCGCCGTAACCGTCGGCGCGGGGGTGCGGCAGCGGCATCCGATGTCGAGGATGCCGGCACCGACCGCGGCGAGCAGCGTGTCGACCGCGGGGGGCGCCAGCCGCGCCAGCGCGCCGTCGAGCTGATCACCGAGCCGCAGCGCATCAAGGGCTCCACCCGACTCGAGGCGAAGAAGCAGCGCCGCCGCGACGGCCGTGACGCCGGTCGCCGCCGCACGGTCGTGACTGAGGCCGAGTTCCTCGCGCGCCGTGAGGCCGTCGATCGTGACATGATCGTGCGCTCGAAGAACGGGCGCATCCAGATCGCGGTCCTCGAAGACGACGTGCTCGTCGAGCACTACGTCGCCCGCAGCCAAGAGTCCTCGCTCATCGGCAACGTCTACCTCGGCCGCGTGCAGAACGTCCTCCCCTCGATGGAGGCCGCCTTCGTCGACATCGGCCGCGGCCGCAACGCCGTGCTGTATTCCGGCGAGGTCGATTGGGATGCTGTGGAGACCGGCAACCAGCCGCGCCGCATCGAGCTTGCGCTCAAGAGCGGCGACCGCGTGCTCGTGCAGGTCACGAAGGATCCGGTGGGCCACAAGGGCGCACGCCTGACGAGCCAGATCTCGCTCCCCGGTCGCTACCTCGTGTACGTCCCGGGCGGCGCGATGAACGGCATCTCGCGGAAGCTCCCCGACACCGAGCGGGCGCGCCTGAAGCGCATCCTCAAGGAGGTCCTGCCCGAGTCCAGCGGCGTCATCGTCCGCACGGCCGCCGAGGGTGCGACCGAAGAGCAGCTGACGCGCGACGTGCAGCGCCTCACGAGCCAGTGGGAGCGCATCAGCCAGCAGGTCGAGTCGATCCAGGCGCCGGCGCTGTTGCACTCCGAGCCCGACCTGCTCGTCAAGATCGTGCGGGATGTCTTCAACGAGGACTTCCGCAAGATGCTCATTCAGGGCGAGGATGCCTTCCACACCATCACCGGCTACCTCGAAGGTGTCGCGCCCGATCTGCTCGAGCGTATCGAGAAGTACGAGGATGACCTCGACCCGTTCGACCGCTTCCGCGTGACCGAGCAGATCGAGAAGGCCCTCGACCGCAAGGTGTGGCTGCCCTCGGGTGGCTCGCTCGTCATCGACCGCACCGAGGCGATGACGGTCGTCGACGTCAACACCGGCAAGTTCGTCGGCTCGGGCGGCAACCTCGAAGAGACCGTCACGAAGAACAACCTCGAGGCCGCGGAGGAGATCGTCCGCCAGCTGCGCCTGCGTGACATCGGCGGCATCATCGTCGTCGACTTCATCGACATGGTCCTCGAGTCGAACCGCGACCTCGTGTTGCGACGCCTGGTCGAATGCCTGAGCCGCGACCGCACGAAGCATCAGGTCGCCGAGGTGACCTCGCTCGGCCTGGTGCAGATGACGCGCAAGAAGCTGGGCCTGGGCCTTCTCGAGACCTTCAGCGAGGCGTGCGAGGTCTGCGCCGGCCGTGGCGTCATCGTCCACCACGACCCCGTCGTGAAGCACCGCAGCGCCCCACCGTCCGGCGGCCAGAACGGCCGCCGCCCGCGGTCGTCGTCGGCCAGCTCGGGTGCGGGTGGCGCGAACGGCGGCACCCACGTCATCACCGAGGGCGCGAAGTCCGCGCTCGCGCAGATCGCGGCATCCACGATCCACCCGGTCGGCGGCGACAGCGCGCCGGCGGAAGACGCCGCTGGCGACCCGCCCGCCGAGCGCCCGCAGCGTGCGCCGCGCAAGAAGCGCAGCGAACCCGCTCGCGCGCCGAAGACGGAGAAGGATGTGCTGCTGGACTCGGTGCTCAGCGCCCTGCCCGAGCCGAAGGCTCCGGGCCAGGGGAGGGGCCGCCGCCGCGTGACGACGGCTGCGCTCAGCGGGACGCCTGTCTCTGCCACACCCGGCGAGAACGCGACCGACTAGGCGTTTCCGCGCCGCTCACGAGCGGTGATACGCAGCCCCGAGGCGATCAACCGACGGGCGAGTTCGCGTCCGCCTACGTGCTGCGCACCCGCGGCGATGAGGCGCTCGACGTGCTCTTCGGGAACGTCGTAGTGGTCGAGATCGAAACCGCGCCGAGGGATGCCGGCGGCCTGCGCGAACGCGTGCAGTTCGTCGAGGTTGTCGTCACTGACCAGGTGTGCCCACAGACGACCGTGCGCGGGCCATTGCGCATCGTCGATGAGGATCGCCATCCGTCCATCGTAGGGAGCGCCGACACGCCAGCGGCCTCCTTTTGCCAGGTGCGCCGGCATCCGGTAAAGTAGTCCCTTGGTGCGTCGAGGTTTGGCCTCCGCGCTCGAAGACTCGTCAGAGATGTGGCTTCTCGCAAGACAGTCGGTGCCAGGTGCTCCGAAGAAGATACATCCCCAGAAGAAATAGGTGTGAAGTGGTTTACGCAGTTGTGCGCGCCGGCGGCCGGCAGGAAAAGGTCGAGGTCGGCACGATCGTCGTTCTCGACCGCCAGCAGGCGAAGATCGGCGACAAGATCGAGCTGCCCGCCGTCCTGTTCGTCGACGGCGACGCCGTGACCACCGACGCCGACAAGCTTGCGAAGGTGACCGTGACGGCCGAGGTGCTCGGCGAGGAGCGCGGCCCGAAGATCGTGATCCAGAAGTTCAAGAACAAGACCGGCTACAAGAAGCGCCAGGGGCACCGTCAGGACCTCACGCGCGTCAAGATCACCGGCATCAAGTAAGACTCCCGGAAGGCGCAGAGATGGCACACAAAAAGGGCGCAAGCTCCACCCGTAACGGTCGCGACTCCAACGCCCAGCGACTGGGCGTGAAGCGCTTCGGCGGCCAGAAGGTCCTCGCCGGCGAGATCATCGTCCGCCAGCGCGGCACGCACTTCCACCCGGGCGCGAACGTCGGCCGCGGTGGCGACGACACACTGTTCGCCCTCGAGGCCGGTGCGGTCGAGTTCGGCACGAAGGGCGGCCGCAAGGTCGTCAACATCGTCGCCGTCGCGGAGTGATCCGCGGCGCACACGCATCCCGTGGGAAACCACGATCTTGAGGCAAGGGGCGGGCTTCGGCTCGCCCCTTGCTCTTTTCACATCAGGAGACCGACATGGTGAGCTTCGTCGACCGGGTCACGCTGCATCTGCGTGCCGGTAAGGGCGGCAACGGCTGCGTGTCGGTGCGTCGCGAGAAGTTCAAGCCGCTCGCCGGGCCCGACGGTGGAAACGGCGGTCACGGCGGTGACGTCGTCCTCGTCGCCGACCCGCAGGTGACGACGCTCCTCTCGTACCACCACTCGCCCCACCGCTCGGCGGGCAACGGCGGTTTCGGCATGGGCGATAACCGCTCCGGCGCCGCGGGGGAGAGCCTCGAACTCGCCGTGCCCGTCGGCACTGTCGTGAAGGATGTCGACGGCGAGACCCTTGCCGATCTCGTGGTCCCGGGGACGCGCTTCGTCGTCGCGCCCGGCGGCCAGGGCGGCCTCGGCAACGCGGCGCTCGCGAACCCGAAGCGCAAGGCGCCCGGCTTCGCCCTGCTCGGCACCCCCGGGTGGGAGGGCGACGTCCTCCTCGAGCTCAAGACCGTCGCCGATGTCGCTCTCGTTGGCTTCCCATCGGCGGGAAAGTCGAGTCTCATCGCCGCAGTGTCGGCGGCTCGCCCGAAGATCGCCGACTACCCGTTCACGACCCTGCACCCGAACCTCGGCGTCGTCGAGGCGGGCGACGTGCGCTACACCGTCGCCGATGTGCCGGGGCTCATCGAAGGCGCGAGCGAAGGCAAGGGACTCGGGCTCGAGTTCCTGCGGCACGTCGAGCGCTGCACGGCGCTCGTGCACGTCCTCGACTGCGCGACCCTCGAGCCGGGCCGCGATCCGTTGAGCGACCTCGACGTCATCCTCGACGAGCTCGGGAACTACCCCGTGCCGGAGGGGCAGGTGCCGCTCCTCGAGCGCCCGCAGCTCGTGGCGCTGAACAAGGTCGACGTTCCCGAGGCGAAGGATCTCGCCGATCTCGTGCGTCCCGAGTTCGAGGCCCGCGGATATCGCGTGTTCAAGATCTCGACGGTCAGCCGTGAGGGTCTGCGGCAGCTCACCTTTGCACTCGGTGACATCATCGCGCGCCATCGCGCCGACGTGGCGGCAGCGCCGGCGCCCGAACGCATCGTCATCCGCCCCAAGGGCGCCGATCGGGAGTTCGAGATCCGCGTCGAGGGTGGCACGTACGGCAACATTTACCGCATCCTCGGCGACAAGCCGGTGCGCTGGGTGCAGCAGACCGACTTCCAGAACGAAGAGGCCGTGGGCTTCCTCGCCGACCGGCTCGAGAAGCTCGGCGTCGAGGACGAGCTCTACCGCGTCGGCGCGGTCGCGGGATCGACCGTCGTCATCGGCCCCGGCGACGGGATCGTCTTCGACTGGCATCCCTCGCTCTCGTCGGCGGCAGAGCTCATGACCGCGCCGCGCGGCACCGACCCGCGCCTCGACCTGAACCCGCGTCGGACGACGTCACAGCGCCGCGAGCGATACCACGAGCGCATGGATGCCAAGGCCGAAGCCCGCGCAGACCTCGAGAGCGAGCGCGTTTCGGGTGCGTCGTGGGACGATGACTGGGCGGAGGACGACGAGTCGTGAGCATCCAAGATCGCGCCGGAATCGCCGGCGCCCGACGTGTCGTCGTCAAGGTCGGCTCGTCGTCGATCAGCGGAGAGAACGCGCACAAGATCCAGCTGATCGTGGAGGGCCTCGCCGCCGCGCACGCGCGCGGAACCCAGGTCGTCCTCGTCTCGTCGGGCGCCATCGCGACCGGCATGCCCTACCTCGCGCTCGAAGAGCGCCCCGTTGACCTCGCGACGCAGCAGGCCGCCGCGGCAGTCGGCCAGAACGTGCTGATCTACCGCTACCAGGACGCCCTGCGCCCCTTCGAGATCGTCGCCGGCCAGGTGCTGCTCACCGCCGGCGACCTCGATAACCCGACGCACCGCTCCAACGCGCGACGCGCGATGGAGCGGCTTCTGGGCCTGCGTATCCTCCCGATCGTCAATGAGAACGACACGGTCGCGACGCACGAGATCCGCTTCGGCGACAACGATCGCCTCGCCGCGCTCGTCGCCGAGCTCATCGGCGCCGACGCGCTCGTGTTGCTGAGCGACATCGAAGCGCTGTACACGCGGCCGCCGTCCGAGCCGGGCGCGCGTGTGATCGACACGGTTCCGTACGACGACGACCTGCGCGGGTTCGAGTTCGGCGCTACCGTCGTCAACAGCGTCGGCACCGGGGGAGCGGCGACGAAGGCCTCCGCGGCGCGTCTGGCGACGGCATCCGGCATCGGCGTGCTCGTCACGAGCGCCGACCTCGTCGACGACGCGCTCCGCGGTGCGCCGATCGGCACGTGGTTCGCGCCCGATCCGACCGCGGTGGCCGCGCCCATCACGGGAGCGATCCGCACGGCCGCCGATACACTGACGCCATGACGATCACGCAGACGACCGCGCGCGAGCGGATGGAGCGGGCGAAGGAAGCGTCGCGTTCTGTCGGTCTCATCGGCGACGCGGCGAAGACCACAGCCTTGCTGGCGATCGCGGATGCGATCGACGCGTCCGTCGAGAGCATCGTCGCGGCGAACGCCGACGATCTCGCCCGCGGGCGCGAGACCGGCCTCTCCGACGGTCTGCTCGACCGCCTGCGCCTCGACGACGCGCGGGTGCGCGCCCTGGCATCCGCCGTGCGCGACGTCGCGCAGCTTCCGGATCCTGTTGGACGGGTGCTCGACGAGCGGACGCTCGCGAACGGCGTGCGGCTGCAGAAGGTGTCGGTGCCCTTCGGGGTGATCGGCTCGATCTACGAGGCGCGCCCGAACGTCACCGTCGACATCGCCGCCCTCGCACTGCGCTCGGGCAACGCCGTCGTGCTCCGGGGTGGGACGGCCGCGCAGTCGAGCAACGCCGCGCTCGTGGGCGTCATGCGCGACGCACTGGCCGGTGTCGGCGTCGACCCCGAGGCCATCCAGACGGTCGATGACTTCGGCCGTGACGGCGCGAACGAGCTCATGCACGCGCGCGGGCTGGTTGACGTGCTCGTGCCGCGGGGGAGCGCCCAGCTCATCGAGACGGTCGTGACCGAGTCATCCGTACCCGTGATCGAGACCGGCGCGGGCGTCGTGCACATCGTCCTCGACTCCTCGGCGCCGCTCGAGTGGGCCGAGCAGATCGTCGTCAACGCGAAAGCGCAGCGCCCGAGCGTCTGCAACGCCGTCGAAACGGTTCTCGTGCTGCGCGATGCCGCCGAGCGCCTTGTGCCGCCCGTCGCAGCGGCGCTAACGGATGCCGGGGTCACCATCCACGGCGATGAGTACGTCCGGTCGATGGTTCCCGGCGCGGTGCCCGCGACCGACGACGACTGGGCGACCGAACACATGAGCCTCGACCTGTCGATGCGGGTTGTCGACGATCTCGACGAGGCGCTCGAGCATATCCGCCGCTACTCGACGCATCACACTGAGTCGATCGTCACGACCGACGATGCGAACGCCGAGCGGTTCCTCGCCGAAGTCGATTCCGCAGTGGTCATGGCGAACGCGTCGACGCGGTTCACCGACGGCGGCGAGTTCGGCTTCGGCGCCGAGGTCGGGATCTCGACCCAGAAACTGCACGCGCGTGGCCCGATGGGCCTTCCCGAGCTCACGAGTACGAAGTGGCTCGCCCGGGGTGCGGGGCAGATCAGAGCCTGAGCGGGTAAACTCGTTGTACCCGAACCGAACGGAGTCCGCATGACCTTCGCTACGATCGTCACCCTTGCCGCCGAGGGCGCCGAGCACCACGGCAACGTCCAAGCGGAGACGTTCATCTACGGCGCGATCGCCTTCGTCGTGTTCATGGCGCTCGGACTCGTGACGGTGTCGTTCCGCAACGTCGCGAACCGTCACTCTCCCAAGGCGGAGGCATACGCCAAGGCGCACCCGGTCGACCAGACGCAGGTGGGTCACGGCCACCACTGAGGCCGACCGCATGAGTTCTGCAGGCACTACCCGCTCCCCTCGGATCGGGGTGATGGGCGGCACGTTCGACCCCATCCACCACGGCCACCTCGTGGCGGCGAGCGAGGTCGCTCAGTCGTTCGATCTCGACGAAGTCGTGTTCGTCCCCACCGGTCGCCCGTATCAGAAGCAGAAGGTCACCGAGGGGGAGCACCGCTATCTGATGACCGTCATCGCGACGGCATCCAACCCTCGGTTCACCGTCAGCCGCGTCGACATCGACCGCGACGGACCGACCTACACGATCGATACGCTCCGTGACCTGAAGGCGGCACGGCCGGATGCGGAGCTGTTCTTCATCACCGGCGCCGATGCCATCGCCCAGATCATCGGATGGCGTGACCACGACGACCTCTGGGAGCTCGCGCATTTCGTCGCCGTCTCGCGGCCGGGCCACGTCCTCAGCACGGACGGACTTCCCAGCGAGGGCGTCAGCCAGCTTGAGATCCCAGCGCTGGCGATCTCGTCCACGGACTGCCGGACCCGGGTACGTGAGGGAAACCCGGTGTGGTATCTCGTTCCTGACGGGGTCGTCCAATACATTGCGAAGCACCACCTGTACCGGAGCGAGGCATGAGCACACCCGACGAGCCTGAAACGCCCCAGCTGACCCGACGCCAGCTGCGCGAACTGCGCAACACCGCGTCGAACCCGGTCATTTCCCCGGATGCCGACGAAACCGCTGTCGAGCCGTCCGCCCCGGTCGTAGCGCCGTTGCCGCGCGCCGCCGAGCCGGCCCCCGTCTCGGAAGAGCCCCCCGCGGCCTCCGAAATCGACCTCGAGGCCCCCGCACTGACGCGCCGCAATGCGCGTCGACAGGAGCGCATTCGCACGGCATCCATCCCGGTCATCTATCCGACCGCGCCCCTCGAGCAGGAGGCTTCGGCCGACGTGGAGTCGGTCGAAGGCGAAGAGTACGCTCCTGCGGCAGACGTCGCCGAACCCGTCGAGGCTGCTATTGACGACGCCGCAGCGACGGAAGACGGCGACGATGCGCCCGTCTCGTGGGATGAGGTTGTCTCCTTCGATGACGTCGACGCGACGCCCGCTGGCGAGGATGACGCTCCTGCCGATTCTGAGGCTGAGGCTGTCGCCGAAGCGACGCCGGATGCCGAGGCCGCAGATTCTGTCGCGGATGAGCTGGCCGAGAGTCAGAGCGAAGCTCCCGACGTCGAAACCGTCGAGGACGAATCGGATGAGGCTGCCGTCGATGCGGTCGACAACCTCTTCGAGGACGAGTCGGAGGATCGTCCCGTCGTCGCGCCGACGTTCGGCTCGGGGCTGCTCGCCGGCGAGGGCGTCGAACTGGAGCTCCCGGCATCCTTCGATCAGCTCCTGACGCGCAACAGCCCCGCAACCGGGGCGATGCCGGCATCCAACGCGCTGATCCTCTCGCAGACACCCGACACCGGTTCGTTCGCGTCGCCCGTCGCGTCGACAGGGGAGGTGCTCATCACCGGCACCTACCAGTTGCCCGAGTCGTTCGGCTCGACCGGCATCACGCGCGGCTCGACCGACGGCAAGGATCTCGACTCGATGTTCATCGACGGCGAGCTGCCCGCGTCGTCGTCGCCCACGCCGATCGCCGCGAGCGCGGCCATCAGCACGATCAAGAGCGCCGACGACATCATCAAGCCTCCCGCGCCGGACAAGGGCAGCAGACTCATGCTCGTCCTCGTCATCACCGCCGGAGCGCTGGCGCTGGCCCTGACGGGCGTGCTTATCGTTGCCCTCGTGACAGGAGCGTTCCAGTGACGGCGAGCGATCGCACGCGCGAGCTCGTCCAGATCGCCGCGGCCGCGGCCGCGAGCAAGGGCGCCGAGGATCTGCTGTCGTTCGATGTCTCCGAACCGTTGCCGCTCGTCGACGCCTTCCTGCTGGCCACCGGCACGAGCGAGCGCAATGTCGCGGCCATCGCGGATGCCGTCGAGGAGGCCATGCTCGAGCAGGGCGTCAAGCGCCTGCGGCGCGAAGGCAAGAGCGAGGCCCGCTGGATCCTCGTCGACTTCGGGGATGTCGTGGTGCACGTCTTCCACGAGCAGGAGCGCGTGTTCTACGGACTCGAGCGGCTCTGGAAGGACTGCCCGCTGATCCCCACGGGCGTCGTCGCGGTCGCCTCGGACTAGCTGCGCGGGTTCGGCGCGCACGCGGGCATGTAGTAGGATCGTAGGGTTGCCGCGAGAGCGGCGGCACCCACAACGGGCCTGTGGCGCAGCTGGTAGCGCACCTGCATGGCATGCAGGGGGTCAGGGGTTCGAGTCCCCTCAGGTCCACCAATGTGATGAGTCGCGTCATAGGCGACATGTGAGTCGCGTCATAGGCGACTTTTTTGGGTGGGGGAGCCCGGCCATCGGCCGGGCTCTTTCTGCGTGTTGC
>QFPM01000006.1 GCA_003248655.1 Microbacterium sp. | reverse complement strand
GCAACACGCAGAAAGAGCCCGGCCGATGGCCGGGCTCCCCCACCCAAAAAAGTCGCCTATGACGCGACTCACATGTCGCCTATGACGCGACTCATCACAAAGTGGCGAGTGAGGGATTCGAACCCCCGAAGTCGAAGACGGCTGATTTACAGTCAGATCCCTTTGGCCGCTTGGGTAACTCGCCAGTGCGCACCCGCCCGGCTTGTCCAGTCGACCGGAGGCGCGATCCACCATCTTACCGGGTCGTCACGGATGCCACGAATCGAGCACGCGCCCCACGAATGCCTCGACGCGCTGGCGGGTGCCGTCGATCCGACGGTCGACACTCGCGCGCATCTCGCTGGGCGCGAGGGGCGCCGCGAGACGGACGTTCTCGTGGCATCCGAGGTCGGCGCAGGCGTAGGTTCCGACGCTGTCGCCGCGCTCCCCCGCCGGTCCCGCGCGGCGCGCAGTGAAGAGGACGATCTGGTTTCCGGGCTGCATCGTGTGACACAGATTGCACAGCGCGGTGCGCGATCGGGCGCCGGATGCCGCGTGCAGCACGACTCCCGTGGGCTCGCCACCGTGCTCGATGATGACGTAGCCGCGGCCGCGGTTTTCGGGGTCGGGCCAGGCGAGAAAGTCGAGGTGGTCCCAGTCGTTGAGCACGAACGACAGGGGCACCGCCAGTCGCTCGCGCTCATCGGGCGACGCGTTCACGAGCGCCGCACGGACCTGATCGTTGGTCAGCGGCAGCATTCGGCCAGTCTACGAGCGGATATCGGCGCACGGACGGGTGCGACGAAAGATTCTAAAGACAGGTCTTGACTTCTTAGAACATGTGTTCTATACTGAGATCGGCGGCCATTCCATTCAGGTGGTCGCAAGGATGAGCCGGCGGTGCAACCGGACGTTGAATGCCAACGTCAGGAGCGCCATGGAACAGCCACCGGCCGAGTCGCCGCAGCCGCCACGTCACGTGGTGCGGTTCACGTCGTCTGCAGACGCTGCGTCCGTCGACTCTCCCGTCGATCCGCACTGGGCTGAGCTGTCAGCGCTCGTCACGCGTGCCGAGGCGAACCGCGCGGAGATGTCGCGGCTGCAGGCGGAACGCGCGGAGGTGTGCGCCGAGGCACTCGAACTCGTTGCGCTCCGGGTCGCGCAGCGTCGGGCCGAGCGCCCCGACCGCGAACTCGGCGACACGATTCCGCTGCGCGAAGTGATGGCTGAGCTCGCGGCGGCGCTGCGCGTCAGCGAGCGCACGATCTCGACGTGGCTCGGCGATGGTGCCGCCCTTGCCGGCACCCATCGGGTGACGCTCGAGGCCCTCCGCGAAGGCCGGATCGACGAGCGGCACGCATCCGCGATCATCGACAGCGCGGCGCCGCTGACACCCGAGAACCGCGCGGAGCTCGAACGTCTCGTCCTGCCCTACGCCGAGAATGAGACAGCACCCGCGACCCGCCAGTTCGCCCGCGCCATCGCCGCGAGACTGCAACCCGACATCATCGACGAATCGCATCGACGTGCGCTCGCAGAGCGCCGCGTGCGCGCTTTCGACCTCGAGGACGGACTCGCGCGCCTGTTGCTCGATGGTCCCGCGGCTCTCATCCACGGCATCTTCGAGCGCCTCACCGCGATGGGCGTCGCTCAAGGTGAGGTGGATGCCATCCAGACGGCGGATGCCAGCGAGGCTAAGCCCGGCAAGGTTGGGCCCGGTGAGGCTGTGCCCGGCAAGGCTGTGCCCGGCAAGATTGGGCCCGGTGAGGCTGTGCCCGGCGAGGCTGTGCCCGGCGAGGCTGATGCCGAAGAGGCTCCCGACGAGCGCACGCTCGACCAGCGCCGCGCCGATCTCATGTGCGACCTGCTTCTGACCGGGCGGCCCGCGCTCGACGAATCGGGCCTCGGCGCGATCCGCGCGACGGTGCAGGTGACGATCCCGGTCCTGACGCTCGCGGGGCTCGATGACGAGCCCGCGCTGCTCGACGGCGAGAGCCCGATCGACGCCGAGACTGCCCGCGTCCTCGCGGCATCCGCCCCCTGCTGGCAGCGGGTGATGATCGATCCCGTGACGCACGAGCCGCTCCGCCTCGACACCTACCGCCCGAGCAAGCGCCTGCGAAGGCTTCTCGGCGCGCGCGACCAGCACTGTCGCTGGCCCGGATGCCGGCGGCGCGTCGCAAAGTGCGACGTCGACCACACGATCCCGTTCGAAGAGGGCGGCAAGACCTGCTCCGGCAACCTCGAGGCCCTGTGCAAGCGGCACCATACGCTCAAGCACGCGTCGCTGTGGAAAGTCATCCAACTCGGCGGCGGAACACTCGAGTTCATCTCGCCGACCAAGCGAAGATACCGAAACAACGCACCACCCGTCGCCCTCTCGGTCGCCGGCACTCCCGCCTGGGCTCGCTACGTCAACGCGACCATCGATCCCGCCGACCGCCCGCCGTTCTGATCACGTCTGCGCCGAGGCGGCCCCGCGCGCACCGAGGGTCGACGGGTAGATTGGTCGCATGGCCGACTCCTCATTCGACATCGTGTCCAAGATCGATCGCCAAGAGGCGGATAACGCTCTCAACCAAGCGCGCAAAGAGGTCGAGCAGCGCTACGACTTCAAGGGCACGGATGCCTCGATCGACTGGTCGGGCGAAGCGATCCTCATCAAGGCGAACAGCGAAGAGCGTGCGAAGGCGGTACTCGACGTGTTCCAGTCGAAGCTGATCAAACGCGGTATCTCGCTCAAGTCGCTCGATGCGGGTGAGCCGCAGGCATCCGGCAAGGAGTTCCGCATCACCTCGACGCTCAAGGAGGGCATCTCCTCCGAGGACGCGAAGAAGATCTCGAAGATGATCCGCGACGAAGGCCCCAAGTCGGTCAAGTCGCAGATCCAGGGCGACGAACTGCGCGTGCAGTCGAAGTCGCGCGACGACCTGCAGGAAGTCCAGCGCCTACTCAAGGCCGCCGACCTCGACGTCGACCTGCAGTTCGTCAACTACCGCTGACCCGTCCTGCCATCGCGGCATCAGCGGCGCAAGGCATCCCATCCCACCTCGACCGCGGTGGGGCGAGAGACCGACACGCGCGCCGGCAGCAGCTGCCCGGCGCGTGGCCAGAACCTCCGGTCGATGACGACCTCCAGGACGACCTGAGTCGGCGGGATGCCGGGGGCTTCCGCCGTGGCCTCGACGCGGCACTCCTGGTACCGACGGCGCTCTTCGGGCGCTGAGACGGCATCCACGCGGATGCGGCCGGCGACGGCATCCGCCATCGGATCGCCCGTGACGCGCTCGAGCCACTGCGTCGCCTGGGCGACCTCGTCCTGCTCGTCGTCGCTCGACGCGGTCACGCGAGCGCTCCCCTCAGCGACCACTCACGCAGCGCGTCGTAGGCGGCAGAGGTCGCCTCGGGCGCCGAGAGGAACACGTCGTGGATCGCGTCGGGGATCCGTGCGACGGTGACGAGACCGCCGAGGCGCGTCGCGGCGCGAGCGATGTCGTCCACGACGAGCACACTGTCGGTGGAGGTCATGGCATCCGCCCACTGCACCGGCGGCGTCGAGCCGCGCGAGAGCAGTATGAGCACGGGCCAGTCGATCTCGAGCCCCGCCGCCACGCTCGCATGGCCCTTCATGACCGCGGCGAGCCAGCCCGGATGCGTAGGAAATCCCCGCGCCGGCCGCCACGGCTGCGGATCGGTGGGGCTCTCGGGCAGTGTGCCGAGCGCCGCCTGCGCCCGCGTGTAGAAGCCGAGGTCGACGACCGGATGCGCGCCGAGCGGATCGAACCGCGCCCGCGCAGCGACGAGCGGCGCGATCGCCTGCCGCCCGATCGCCCCGGTCTGCAGCTCCAGCCACGGGCTGTTCAGCACGAGCGCCGCCGCCTGCCCCGGGTGCCGCGCCGCCCACAGGCTCAGCGTGAGCCCTCCCGTCGAGTGCCCCATCAGCACGAGCCGGCGGGCTCCGCGGTGGGCGCCAGTAGCCGCGATCGCCGCCAGAGCGGCCCCGATGTCGCCGTCGTACTCGTCGAGGCTCGTCACGTACCCGGGTGTCTGACCCGCGCGCAGACTCCGCCCGTACTTGCGCAGGTCGAGAGCGTAGAACCGCGCGCCGAGATGGTTCCAGAACCGCGCGAGCTCGCGCTGGAAGAAGTAGTCCGACCAGCCGTGGACGTACAGCACGTCGACGTCGGCGAGCGGCTTGAGCAGCGCAGCGTGCGGTAGCGACCGCACGAGCGTCGCGACGACCGGCCCCTCGGCGTCCTCGCCGAGATCGAGAGTCAGCTGCTCGAACGGCTCTCCGAGGATGTCGGCAACCCACGCTCCGGCCATAACCTCAGTCTTACTCTCCCCGCGAGATCCGCACCATCTCATCACGGTCGACGACCTTGATGCGCGCGCGGCCGTGGGGCGCGCCGAGGCCGATCTCGTGCTCGTCGAGTCGGTGCCAGCCGTCGAGATCGGTCCACGCGACGCCCCGCGAGGCGAGGAGCGCATCGATCGCCTCGGGCGAGGGTTCCTCCGGCGTCCACCACGAGCCCTGGTCGTTGATGAGGTGGCTGATGGTCTCCATGGCATCCGACTTGGTGTGTCCGATCAGGCCGACCGGCCCGCGCTTGATCCAGCCGGTCGCGTAGACGCCGGGCACGCGCTCGTTGGAATCCTTCTGCAGCACCTGGCCCTCGTGATTCGGGATGACGCCGTGACGCTTGTCGAACGGCACTCCCGGCAGCGGCGAGCCGAAGTACCCGACCGCGCGATAGAGCTGCTGCACCGCGACCTCGCGCAGTTCGCCCGTCCCCTCGACGCCACCCTCGCCGTCCGGGCGCGTGCGCTCGTACACGAGCGCGCTCACCCGGCCGGCCTCGTCGGTGCGCACCTCGACGGGCTTTGCCCAGAAGTGCAGGTGCAGCCGGCGGCTCGCCGAGCCCCCTACCCCGTTCGCCGACTCGCGCTGGCGCCACGACTGCAGCACGCGGTCGATGACCATGACCTGCTTGTTCGACGCGATCGCCGCCTTCGACGCCTCGTCGTAGTCGAAGTCCTCGTCGTACACGACCATGTCGACGTCGCGCAGCTCGCCGAGCTCACGCAGTTCGAGCGGCGTGAACTTCACCTGCGCGGGACCGCGGCGGCCGAACACGTGCACGTCGGTCACGGGCGATGCCTCAAGGCCCGCCTGCACGTTCGCGGGGATCTCGGTCGGCAGCAGGTCTTCCGCGTGCTTCGCGAGGATGCGCGCCACGTCGAGCGCGACGTTCCCGACGCCGACGACGGCAACGGATGCCGCATCGAGCGGCCACTCGCGGGGGAAGTCGGGGTGCCCGTCGTACCAGCTGACGAAATCGGCCGCACCGAACGAGCCGGCCGCGTCGATGCCGGGGATCTCGAGCGGGGCATCCTTGATAGCGCCGGTCGCGAAGATCACCGCGTTGTAGTGGCGCTTGAGGTCGTCGAGGGTGAGGTCCTCGCCGAAGCGGACGTTCCCGAAGATGCGGATGTCGCCGCGGTCGAGCACGTCGCGAAGCGCCGTGATGATGCCCTTGATGCGCGGGTGGTCGGGGGCGACGCCGTAGCGGACCAGCCCGTAGGGCGCGGGCAGGTGGTCGAACAGGTCGATCGAGACGTCGAACTTGCGCTCGGCCTTCAGCAGGATGTCGGCCGCGTAGATGCCGGCGGGGCCCGCGCCGACGATGGCCAGCCTGAGCTTGGTCATGGGTGTTCCTTCGGTGAGAGAGACGCTGTGCGACAGACGCGTCAGCTGGAGCGGTCGACGATGACGTGCGAGAGCTTCACGAGCGCGTCGCGCACGACGCCCGAGGGCAGCGGGTCGAGGGCCTCGACCGCGGCATCCGCCCATTCATAGGCCTGTCGCCGCGTCGCTTCGGTCGCCGGGTCATCGCGCAGCCGCGCGATCGCATCGTCGAGGATCGCGGGGTCAGCCCCGTCGGCGATGCGCGCGACACCGTCATCGATCGTGGCTTTCAGGGCGCGGGATGCCGGGTCGCCGGCCCGTCCGAGCAAGAGGTACGGCATGGTCGGCACCCCCGCGCGGAGGTCCGTGCCGGGCACCTTGCCGGTCTCGCCGGCATCCGCCGACAGGTCGATGACGTCGTCGAGCAGCTGGAACGCGACGCCGACCTTCTCGCCGTACTCGAGCACGGGCTTCTCGTACTCGGCGGGCGCGTCGGAGAAGAGCACACCGGCCTGAGCGGATGCCGCGATGAGCGATCCCGTCTTGTCGGAGAGCACGCGCAGGTAGAAGGCGACCGGATCCTCGCCCGCCTGCGGTCCGACGGTCTCGTGCATCTGACCGAGCACGAGCCGCTCGAACGTGTCAGCCTGCAGGCGGATGGCGCGCTCGCCGATCTGGGCCATCAGCTGGCTCGCCCGCGAGAAGAGCAGGTCGCCCGTGAGGATCGCGACGTTGTTGCCCCACACGGCGTGGGCGCTCGGAACGCCGCGGCGCTTGTCGGCACCGTCCATGACGTCGTCGTGATAGAGCGAGCCGAGGTGGGTCATCTCGAGCGCCGTCGCACCGGCGATGACCTGGTCGGTCGTGCCGGCGCCGAGCTGCGCCGTGAGGATCGCGAGCATCGGCCGCACCCGCTTGCCGCCCGCCTCGTAGAGGTAGCGGGTCGTTGCGTCGGCGAGCGCGTCGGAGACGGTGAGCTCGCGGGCAAGAGTCTGTTCGACGAGGTCGAGCCCGTCCTCGACGACACCGAGGAGTTTGCGCGCGCGAGGACCGGCGAGGACGCGTTCGGTCAGACCCAGCTGAGCCGAGAGGCGCTCGCCGGAGGCGGGGATGCTCGCAGACACGTCTCCAGCCTACCCGGGGCGATCATGCCTGCGGCTTGAGTGCCCTGTGAAGCGCGACGATGCCGAAGGTGAGGTCGCGGTGCGCGACCGAGGTCCACCCGGCATCTCGGATCCAGGACGACAGCGTGACCTGGTCGGGCCAGTCCCGGATCGACTCGTTCAGGTAGTCGTAGGCGGCGGCGTTGCTGCTGACGAGCTTCGCGACGACCGGAAGGACGCTGTCGTTGTAGAAGCCGTAGAGGCCCGCGAACACGGCGTTCTGCGGGTGCGAGAACTCGCAGATGACGAGCCGTCCGCCGGGCGCGGTTACGCGCAGCATCTCGGCGAGCGCCTTCTTCGGGTCGTTGACGTTGCGGAGCCCGAACGAGATCGTGACCGCGTCGAACGTGTCGTCCTCGAAAGGCAGATCGGTGGCATCCGCTTCGGTGAACGTCAGGTTCGGCACATTGCCGTGGCGGCGGCGCCCCTCGGCGATCATGCCGCGCGAGAAGTCGCCCGCAACGACCTCGGCGCCGCTACGGGCAAGACTGACCGAGCTCGCGCCAGTGCCGGCGGCGAGGTCGAGGATGCGCTGCCCCGGCAGCGGCGCGACGGCGCGCGTCGTGGCGATGCGCCACAGGCGGTCCTGCCCGAGGCTCAGGACGTCGTTGGTCCGGTCGTAGGCGGCGGCGACCTCGTCGAACATTCCGCTCACCCGATCGGGGTCTTTGTCGAGGTCGGCGCGGTGCTCCGGGTCTCGGGAGGCGGTCATCCCTCGATCCTAGACGGCCCCGATTAGGCTGAGACGGTGCTGCGCATCGTCACCCGAGAGATCGCGCCGATCGACGACCCGCTCGCATACGCCGATCCCACGAACCCCCTCGTCTGGACCCGCCGTGGCTCGTGGCTCGTCGGCGTCGGTGCGGCCCTGACCCTGACGGCGACCGGAGAGGATGCCGGCGGCCTCGCCGCGCGCTGGGGCGAGGTAGCCGCCGCGGCGGTCGTCGACGACAAGGTCGGCGTGCCCGGCTCGGGGCTCGTCGCGTTCGGGGCGATGCCGTTCGACGCGCGCTCCACGGCATCCGCGGTCCTGATCGTGCCGCAGCTGACGATCGGGCGGCGCGGCGACCGCACCTGGGCGACGTGGGTGCTCGATTCGGCGGGCGATCCCGACGAGCCGCAGCCCGTCGCGTTCGGTCCGCACTGGTCGGCGGCCGTGGGCCCGGGCGCGCTCACTCCGGACGGATACCAGGATGCCGTGCGCGCGGGCTTGGCCGCGATCGCGTCCGGCGAGGTCAGCAAGGTCGTGCTCGCGCGCGACCTCGTCGGCACGGTACCCGCAGGGTCGGACCTCCGCCGCCTCGTGCGCTCGCTCGCCTCGGGCTACCCCGACACGTGGGTCTACGCCGTCGACGGCCTGATCGGCGCGAGCCCCGAGACCCTTGTCACGGCGACCGGCGGCACCGTCACGGCGCGCGTCCTCGCCGGCACGCTCGCCCGCGGAGCCGACCCGGATGCCGACCGCGACGCGGCGCTCACCCTCGCCTCAAGCGCGAAGGATCTCGCCGAACACGGCTACGCCGTGCGGAGCCTCGTCGATGCGCTGACCCCGCTCACGAGCGCCCTCGCGACGAGCGAGCAGCCGTTCACCCTCGCCCTCCCGAACGTGTGGCACCTCGCGACCGACGTCGAGGCGCGCGTCGCGGCGGGCACCTCGGTGCTGGGCCTCGTGCGCGCGCTCCACCCGACGGCGGCCGTCGCGGGCACCCCGACGGATGCCGCGATCGCCGCGATCGCGCGCATCGAGCCGTTCGATCGGGGTCGCTATGCGGGGCCGGTCGGCTGGGTGGACGCGCACGGCGACGGGGAGTGGGCGATCGCGCTGCGCGGCGCGCAGTTCGATCTCGATGCGGCGGGCGGCGACGGCATCCCGTTCCGCGCGTGCGCGGGTGCGGGCATCGTGGCGGGAAGTGACCCCGAGGCGGAGCTGCTCGAAACGCGGGTCAAGTTCCGGCCGGTCGTCGACGCGCTGGCGTAGCGGGGCCGGTCAGGTCGCGGCGAGCCGCGCCTTCTCGGCCTCGACGTCGTAGTCGGCCACGGGCCACTGCGGATCGATGTCCTCGAGGGCCTCGAGCAGGAGCGCCTGCACCGCGATCCGCGCGTACCACTTGCGGTCGGCGGGGATGACGTACCACGGCGCGTTCGGCGTCGAGGTGCGCTCGAAGACGGTCTGGTACGCCTCCATGTACGCGGGCCAGAGTTTTCGCTCGTCGACGTCGCCCGGGTTGTATTTCCAGTGCTTGTCGGGGCGGTCGAGCCGCTCCATGAGCCGCTCCTTCTGCTCCTCGGGCGAGATGTGCAGCATGACTTTCACGAGGCGGATGCCGGCATCCGTCAGCCGCTTCTCGAAGTCGACGATCGCGCCGTAGCGGCGCTCGATCTCCTCCGGCGGCGCGAGTTCGCGCACCCGCCCGATCAGGACGTCTTCGTAGTGCGACCGGTCGAAGACGCCGATGATGCCGGCCTCGGGCACGCGCTTCTCGATGCGCCAGAGGAAGTCGTGCTCGCGCTCTTCGGGCGTCGGCTTCTTGAACGACGCGATCGCGACGCCCTGCGGGTCGACCGAGCCGACGACGTGCCGCACGATCCCGCCCTTGCCCGCCGAATCCATCGCCTGCAGCACGAGGAGCACGGCGGGCGTCTCCGGGTCGATGCGGCTCTGCGCGAACAGCCTCTCCTGCAGGTCGTCGAGCTCGTCGGCGCCGGCGACGAGGTCTTCCTGGCCGTCCGATTTCGCACCGTCGTAGCCGGGCGTCGACCTCGGGTCGACGTCCGCGAGGCGGAAACCCTCCCCCACGCGCAACAGCTCTGCGGGCTCGCCCGTCCAGTTCTTCTGGCTCTTCGCGGTCATGCGGCCATTCTGTCGGATGCCGGTGGTCAGCGCGGCAGCGCGACCTCGATGAGCTGCGGACCGGTGACGGCGGCGGTCAGCGCCTGATCGAGCTCCGCACGTGTGGTCGGGGCGACGTAGTGCCAGCCGTACGCGGCGGCGAGGTCTGAGATGCCCACCGCCTGCGGCGTGTAGAGCACGCGCTCCATCGCGGCGGCGCTCGCCGTCCGGGCGACTTCGAGGCCGTCGAAGATCGTGCCGCCGCGGTCGTTGCCGACGATGACCTGGATGCGCGGGGCCGGCTCGGCCTCCGGCAGAAGCAGGGAGCCGACATCGTGCAAGAGCGCGAGATCGCCCGTCAGCACGCGCGTGACACCCGCGCGCCCACCCGCCTGACTCGTCAGGGCGATGCCGAGGCCGGTCGCGATCGTGCCGTCGATGCCCGCGAGGCCGCGGTTGGCGTGCACGGGGACCTTCTTGCCGCCGAGCACCTGGTCGGCGACGCGGACGAGCCGCGACGACGCGAACAGCAGCCGGTCGTGCGGCCAGGTCGCACGCCACACGGCATCCACGAGGGTCGCCCGGTCGATCGGCGCCCGCACCGCGGCGAGCTCGGCGGCGATCGCGCCCAGACGCTCCTTCGGCACGGCCGAGGCCAGGGCATCCGCATCGGGCGCCGCCGGCGCGAGGTCGACGACTGCCGCGCGCGACGCGCGCATCCACGCACCGAACCAGTCGCGGTCGATGTCGCCGACCGCGGCGACGACGGCATCGACGGCGGTCGTCGCGTCGTTGAGGTTGAGCGGTTCGCCCGGTCCGCGGACGGCGAGCACCTCGACGTCGGGCCGCGAGAGCAGTGCCGTGACCTCACGGCTGAGCGTCGGATGCCCGAACACGATCGCCCGCTCGACGCGGCCGCCCAGGTCCTCGTCTGCCAGGAGCCCGCGATAGCCGTGCACGAGGTTTCGCCCGAACCGCGACCCCGACACGATCTCGGCGACGAGCGGCCAGCCGCCCGCGTGCGCGAGCGACTCGGCGGCGGGCCCGGCATCCGCGCCTGCGATGACGATCGTGCGCGGCCCGCGCACCAGCACGTGCGGCTCGACGTCGGGCGCCGTCGGCACGTTTGACTCGCCGATTCCGCCACCGCCCTGATACAGCGCGCCGGACGGGTCGGGCTCGGGCGGCGCCTCGACGGGCGCATCGTCCGGGCCGGGACCGGGCGCTTCCGGGCCCGGCGCGCCAAGCCACTCGGGCAGGGCGCCCGCGAGCGGCTCACGGTAGGGCAGGTTCAGGTGGACGGGCCCGGCGCCACGCGTGCCCTCGCCGAGCGCCGCCGCGACGGCCTCGACGGCGACCTGTCGGAGCATCGCCGACTGCTCGCCGGCGGCGTCCGTATCCACCTCTTCGGGAACCGGCAGATCGGCTTCGAGCCGCATGTTCGGGGCGAAGATGCCGGGCTGGCGCGTCGTCTGGTTCGCGCCGACGCCGCGCAGCTCCGGCGGTCGGTCGGCGGTCAGCAGGATCATCGGCACCCCCGCGTGGTGCGACTCGAGGGCCGCCGGCAGGAGGTTCGCGACCGCCGTGCCCGACGTGCAGACGACGGCCGCCGGCATCCGACTCTCCCGACCGATGCCCAGCGCCGTGAAGCCCGCGACGCGCTCATCGATGCGCACGTGCACGGATGCCAGGCCGCGTGCCTCGAGCTCGGCGGCGACCAGGGCGAGGGCCTGCGAGCGCGAGCCCGGGCTCACGACGAGGTGACGCACCCCGAGCTCGACGAGGTGCCCGAGAAGCGCTGCCGCGGCATCCGTCGCGGGCGCGCGTTCCGCATCCATGTCAGGCGTGCGACCCGCGCGACGACCCGTCGCCGTCGCCGTCGCCGTCGCTCGTGTCCTCGTCGGAATCGAGCGCCGCGAGCTCGGCTTCGAGGCGGCGGATGCGCTCGTCCTGGTCGCTGATCGAGCCGATGGTTCCGAGGAAGGCGGGGTCGTCGTCGGGAGCGCGGAAGCCGGGCTGCACCCGCACGCGGCCGCGACCGACCACGAACCAGAGGATACCGCCGACGACCGGCAGCAGGATGACGATGAGCAGCCACACCGGCTTGTTCACGCCGCGGTGACGCGTCGGCGGCAGGAGCGCGCAGTCGACGATGCTGTAGATCCAGAACGCGATCAGCAGCAGCGCCAACGGCAGAAGGATGCGCACCACGGTCCCATCCTAGGCGCGGGCGCCTGAACGACGGCCGGGGGTGCCGCGCGTAAGCTGGGGGGCATGCGTGCTCGCTCGGCCCTTGTCTACACGGTGCTGCGTCTGGCCGCGTTCCTCGTTCCGTTCGGGCTCATGATGCTCGTGCCCGTCCTCCGCGAGTACTACTGGCTGTCGGCGATCTTCGCGGCGCTCATCGGACTGAGCCTCTCGCTACTGTTCCTCCGCCGCCCGCTCGACGACCTGACCGCCGAGCTCGCGCAGCGCCGCTCCACCCGCGTCACCGACGAAGACGTCGAGGATTCCGCGGTGTCAGCCGACGAACGCCCAGCACAGGAACCCGGCGTACGCGAGTGACGTGAGCGACGTGAGCGTCAGCGCGACGACGAGCTCGCGCGGCGCGCGGTACGTCCACACGATGAGAATCGCGCACGCCGCGGGGATGAGCACGACGAGCCCGATCCACGCGAGCGGGTAGAACTGCGCAAGCACGACGAGGATCGCGAACGGCGCGAGTACGAACACCGTGAAGAGCACCTGCGTCGCGCGGCGGCCGATGAGCACGGTCAGCGTGCGCTTGCCGGCGAGGCGGTCCTGGTCGATGTCGCGCAGGTTGTTCGCGAGCAGGACGGCGCAGGCGAGCAGGCCCGCGGCGATACCCCCGAACCAGGCCTCGTCGGGGATCGACGGCGCTTGGACGTACGTCGTGCCGACGGTGGCGACGAGGCCGAAGAAGACGAAGACGAACAGCTCGCCGAGCCCCGCGTAGCCGTAGGGGCGCTTGCCGCCCGTGTAGAACCAGGCCGCGAGGATGCAGGCGGCGCCGACCAGCAGCATCCACCAGTGCCCGGTGCGCACGACGAGCGCGATGCCCGCGGCGGCGGCGATGGCGAAGAAGATGAGCGCGACCGTGAGAACCGTGCGGGGCTTCGCCTTACGGCTCGCCGTCAGGCGCGTGGGGCCGACCCGGTGCTCGTCGGTCCCCCGGATGCCGTCGCTGTAGTCGTTCGCGAAGTTGACGCCGATCTGAAGCGACACCGCCACGACGAGGCACGCGAGGGCGATGACCCAGTGGAAGACGTACTCGACGACCATCGCCGCGCCCGTGCCGATGACGACCGGCGAGACGGCGAGGGGGAGCGTCCGCAGCCGCGCGGCGCCGATCCAGTCGCCGAGAGTCGCGGGCGCGGTGTGCGCCGGGTCTCGCGAGACGTGGGCCTTCTGCGGGTTGCCCTGGGGCTTGCGGTGCGCCGACGAACCGGAGCGCTTCTTCTTTCGGGTGCTGCCTGCCATGCCCGAGATCCTATTCCGGGCGGGGAGGCGCGGCCGTGCGCGGCGCGGTCGGTCGGCCTGGCGGCCGGGTGGCGGCCGGTTGGCGGCGGGTATATGCCCGGGTTGGGGGCCGGTCGCATGGGCTCTGGTACGGGAGTCGCCCCACCGGTCACTCGCGTACACAACAGCCCCACGCGCCATGCGACTGAACCGGCTCGGGGGGCGGTTGGTGGGTGGGGTGGCCGGGTGGCGGGCGGGTGGGGGCCAGTCGCATGGGCTGTGGCACGGGAACCGCCCCACGTGTCACTCGCGTGCACACCAGCCCCACGCGCCATGCGACTGAACCGGCTCGGGGTGGGTGGGCGGGGGCTGTGCGGGTGGGCGAGCGGGGCGGGGTGGCGGGTGGATGGGTGGGGGTCGGGCGGCGGGCTCAGGGCGTGAGGTCGGTGGCGAGGGCCGCGAGGGCGGCGCGGTCGGGTTTGCCGCTCGCGAGCAGAGGGATCGCGTCGACGGGCAGGATGCCGCGGGGGCGGGCGGCCTTGCCGAGCTCGGCTTCGACGGCGGCGCGAACGGCATCTGTGGCCGCGCGGCCAGCGGACAAGGAGTCTGTGACGACGACGGATGCCTGGCCCCAGCGCGCGTCGGGCACGGGGACGACCACCGCGTCCGAGAGCCCGGGGAGCGCGCGAACCACCCGTTCGACGCGGTCGAGCGACACGTTGACGCCGCCCGAGACGATGACGTTGTCGGCGCGGCCGGTGATGCGCAGGCGCCCGCCCTCGAGCGTGCCGAGGTCTCCCGTGCGATACCAGCGGATGGCCGCGGCATCCGTCTCGAAGGCGCGGGCGGTGAGCGCGGGGTCGCCGAGGTAGCCGTCGGCGAGCGTCGGACCCGACAGGTGCACCTCGCCGTCCACGACGCGGATGCCGACGCCCTCGAGCGGGATGCCGTCGTACACGCACCCGCCCGCCGTCTCGCTCGACCCGTACGTGCGGACGATCCGGGCGCCAGCGTCGGCCGCGCGGGCGGCGAGCGCGGGCGCGAGCGCCTGGCCGCCGACGAGGACCGCCTCGAACCCCGCGAGGGCGCGGGTCGCCGCCGGGTCGTCGAGCACCGTCTGCAGCTGCGCGGGGACGAGCGAGGTGTAGCTCGGCACGGGCACTCCCCCGTCGCACGAGGCCATCGCCGCGGCGGCCGCCGCGAAGGCGCGCGCCGAGAAAGACCCCGACAGGATCGCGGGCTCGCGCCCCGCGACGAGCGACCGCACGAGCACCTGGACGCCCGCGATGTACCCGGGCGGCAGCGCGAGCAGCCATGCCCCGTCGCCGATGCGGGCAGCGGTCGCGAGCGCCGAGGCGGTCAGCGCCGACCGGCTGAGCGCGACCGACTTCGGGTAGCCCGTCGAGCCCGAGGTCGTCACGACGACGGCGGTGCCGGCGGGAACCTCGCCCGGCAGAGGTTCCGATCCCCCGAGCGCGATGGCGGGGCCGGCGCCCAGCACCGCCCCGCGGAGGCCTCGCAGCACTGCGCGGGCGTCCGCGGCATCCACCGCCTCGAGCTTCACCGCGCGGGCCTCAGAAATGGTACGGGTAGGGCGACCAGTCGGGGTCGCGCTTCTCGAGGAAGGCGTCGCGGCCCTCGACGGCCTCGTCGGTGCCGTAGGCGAGGCGGGTCGCCTCGCCCGCGAACACCTGCTGGCCGACTAAGCCGTCGTCGACAGCGTTGAACGCGAACTTCAACATACGGATCGCCGTTGGCGACTTGCCGAGGATCGTCCGTGCCATCGCGATCGCCTCGCGCTCGAGATCGGCGTGCGGCACGACGCGGTTGACGGCACCGATCTCGTAGGCGCGCTGCGCGGAGTACTCCTCGGCGAGGAAGAACACCTCGCGCGCGAACTTCTGCCCGACCTGGCGCGCCATGTACGCCGAGCCGTAGCCGGCGTCGAACGAGCCGACGTCGGCATCCGTCTGCTTGAAGCGGCCGTGCTCGGCCGATGCCACCGAGAGGTCGCACACGATGTGCAGCGAGTGCCCACCGCCTGCGGCCCACCCGGGGATGACGGCGATCACGACCTTCGGCATGAACCGGATGAGCCGCTGCACCTCGAGGATGTGCAGGCGCCCCGCGCGGGCGGGGTCGGGCGCGGTCGCGTCGTCGGCGGCGTAGGTGTAGCCGTCTCGTCCGCGGATGCGCTGGTCACCGCCCGAGCAGAACGCCCAGCCGCCGTCTTTCGGACTCGGGCCGTTGCCGGTGAGCAGGACGACGCCGATCTTCGGGTCCTGCCGGGCGATGTCGAGGGAGCGGTAGAGCTCGTCGACGGTGTGCGGACGGAAGGCGTTGCGCACCTCGGGCCGGTCGAAGGCGATGCGGGCGATGCGACCGTCGACGCTGACGTGCGCGGTGATGTCGGTGTACGCGGATGCCCCGGGCGCCAGCACCCACTCGGCCGGCTCGAACAGCTCGGATACGTTCTCGATCGCGCTCACCAGGCCAGCCTACGCGGGCGTCTAATCTTGACGGGTGATCTCCACCCTCCGCTCCGCGTCCCTGCTCGCCGCCGCTCTTCTCGCCCTCGGACTCTCCGCGTGCACCGCCACCACCGCGCCCGCGCCGACTCCCACGATCGCCGATGCCGTCGCCGACGGCGGATGCTCGGGTGACGAGGGCGTGAGCGTCGTCATCGACGCGGGCGACCTCGCGGGCGCCGCCGACACGAACGTCAGCTCGTGCATCTTCACCGACAAAGCGCTCGGCGCGGCGGATGCCCTCGACATCCTCGGTGTCGAGACGGAGGGCACGCAGCAATACGGTGATCAGGTGATCTGCCGCGTCGACGGGCAGCCCTCTGCATCCGAGCCGGTCGGATCGACGGAAGACCCGACGTACGTCGAGTCGTGCGCGACGATGCCCGCCGCGTTCGCGTACTGGTCGCTGTGGGTCAAGCCCGCGGGCGGAACGTGGGACTACGCGCAGGAGGGTCTGTCGACCCTGCAGCTCCAACCGGGCGACAGCGTCGAGCTGCTGTTCACGCTCGACGGCGCACCCGCCGCACCGTCGGCGTAGTCCGTGCGAGCTTCGGCGTAGCCATGCGACGCGGACCCCTGCGCGCTGCGGCCTGGCTCGCCGCCGGGTTCATCGCCGTGCGGGTCGTCTACCGCGTGCTGTTCCACGGCGCGGACGGCGCGGGCGCGGTGCTGCTGCCGCTGCCGGTGTGGCGGCTGCCGGCGCCCTTCGCGTACGTCGAGGTGCTCGGCCCCGTGACGACGGGCGGTCTCGCGGATGCCGTGGTCAGCGCCCTGCCGATCGCGGCGACGATCCTCGTGTTCGGGGTGCTGAACGCCCTGGTCGACGTGCCGCGGCTGATCTCGCGCGGCGCGCGACGCGGCCCGCTGCAGGGCGTCGCGCGCGCGGTCTCGGTCGCGTGGGCGACGCTGCCGTCGCTCTCCGACGCCGTGCGGTCGGCGCGGCTCGCGCAGCGCCTGCGCGGCGAGCGCGGCGGCATCCTGGCGGGGGCGCGGCTGCTCGCGCCCGTGCTCGAGCACACGCTCGAACGGGCGACCGCGATCACGGCGGCGCTCGAGCTGCGCGGATACGCGGGGCGCGGGTTCGAGGGCGACTGCGCGCGGCCGGTGATGGTGCGGGGGATGTCGGCCGGGTTCGGCTCGGTCGTCGTGGCAGTCGATGAGCTTGCGCTGCGGGCGGGCGCGCTGACGGTCGTCACGGGAGCGACGGGGGCGGGCAAGACGACGCTCCTGCGCGCGCTCAGCGGCCTGCACTCGCACGTCGACGGCGGCCGGCTGGCGGGCGAGGTGCGGGTCGTCGGGCACGACCGCGCCGCGGTGCCGCCGCGCGATCTGGCGCGGCGGGTCGGGGTCGTGCTGCAGCATCCGCGGCAGTCGTTCGGGACGACACGTGTGGCCGACGAGATCGGACTCGCGCTCGAGCTGCGCGGCGTCGCGCGGGTGCTGATCGATGCGCGGGTGAGAGACGTGGCGGCGCGCGTCGGCGTCACGGAGCTGCTCGGCCGCGAGCTGCGCGGACTGTCGGCGGGCGAAGCGACGCTCGTCGCGATCGCCGCCGCGATCGTCGACGACCCGATTCTGCTGCTCGTCGACGAGCCTCTCGCCGACCTCGACACCGCAGCGCGCGAGCGAATCGTGGCGCTGCTCGCCGCACTCGCGCACGACGCGGGGTTGTGCGTCGTGGTCGCCGAGCACCGCGCGGCCGCGTTCGACGGGGTCGCGGATGGGTGGCTGGCGGTCTCGGACGGGCGGGTCTCGGACGGACGCGGCTCGGGCGGGGCGCTGTACCGTGTGCAGGACCAGGTGCCCGGAAAGCCCCGAGATCGGGCCTCTCGCGACGCGTTGACCGCGACGGGCATCACGGTGCGCCACGGCGACCACGTCGCTGTCACGGACGCGGAGGTGACGCTGAGCGAGGGCGAGATCGTCGCCCTTCGGGGGCCCAACGGCGCCGGGAAGTCGAGCCTGCTGATCGCGCTCGCGACCGGTGAGCATGCGGGTCCGATCGCGCTCGTGCCGGACGACTCCGACGCGCTGTTCGTCCGCGACACGGTCGCCGCCGAGTGCCGGCGCGCGGACCGACGGTTCCGGCTCGAGACCGGCACGACGGCGGCGCGGTTCGGCGCGCTCGTCGGCAACCAGGAGCTGATGCGTCGGCATCCGCGCGACCTGTCGGCCGGCGAGCGGCGGTGCCTCGCGATCGCGCTGCAGACCGCCGGCTCACCCCGAGTGTTGCTCGTCGACGAGCCGACGCGGGGGCTCGATCCGCGCGCCCGCGCGCTCGTCGCACGCGCGATCGCGGCGCAGGCCGAGACGTCCGCCGTCCTCTTCGCGACGCACGATGCCGAGTTCGCGGCATCCATCGCCGACCGCACTCTGGCGATGGATGCCGGGGTGCTCACGCATGGTTTCGATACGCCGCCTCCTGCGGCTACGAGGCCCCCGGAGGTGGAAACCGCGGCGGGGGTCCCCCCTGTGATCGGCGGCGGCGAGACGGCGGCGGGGGTCCAACCGGTGATCGGCGGCGAGACCGCGACTCTCCCTCCGGTGATCGAGTGCCGGCGCGAAGCGCCGGTGCATCGAGATCATCCGCGATCAAAGGTCCGCACCATCACGCTCATCATCGCGAACCTCGCCGCGGCGGCGGCGTTCCTGTGGCCCCTCATCGCGATCGCGAGCCCCGCGCAGGCGCAGGCGGCCGTGCCCTACATCGCCCTCTCGCTCGCGCCGCTCGCGATCGTGCTCGTCTTCGCGGCGCTCGACGCATCGGTGCGCTCGGCGCACACGCTGGCCCTCCTCGCTGTCCTCGCCGCGATCGGCGCCGCGATCCGCATCGTGAGCACGGGAGTCGGGGGCGTCGAGGCGCTGTTCGTCCTGCTGATCCTGTGCGGGCGGGCGTTCGGGCCCCGCTTCGGACTACTGCTCGGCGCGGCATCCATCGCCCTCTCCGCCCTCCTGTGGGGCGGCGTCGGGCCGTGGCTGCCGTTCCAGATGTTCGCGTGCGGGTGGGTCGGCGCGGGCGCGGGCCTCCTCCCCCGGCGGGTGCGCGGCATCCCCGAGATCGTGGTGCTGTGCGTCTATGGAGTCTTCGCGTCCTACCTCTTCGGGCTCATCATGAACATGTGGTTCTGGCCCTTCGCGGTCGGTGCGAACACGAGCATCTCGTACGTGCCGGGCGGCACGGTGGGCGAGAACCTGAGCCACTTCCTCGTCTACTCGCTGCTCACCTCGACCGTCGGCTGGGACACCCTCCGCGCCGTCACGACCGTCGTCGGACTCTGCCTCGTGGGCCGGGCGATCCTGCGGTCGCTTCGCCGCGTCAAGCCGGTGGCGTGACACACTGGAAGACGGCGTATCCCACCCGAGCGGGATGCCGCCGGGAAGGCGCATCGTGCAGATCAGGAACTCCTCGGACTGGCGCGACGCCCTCCCCTTCGAGCTGCCGGTGGCTGCCGCCGAGGCCGTGCCGGGCGAGCCGACCCGCTGCTCGGGCTGCGGGCCCGACAGCGAGCCGTGGCCGCGCGAAGCGCTGTGGGTCGTGAAGCACCGGCATCCCACGAACCCCGCCGGGTTCGTGCGGTACTACTGCGCCGACCACAAGCCGACCCCGAAGCTCGCCCCCGCGCCGTCGATGGCCGAACGCGCCCGCCGCGCACCGCGCGCGGCGGCCCCGCGCAAGGCCGCCGCCCCGATCATCCCCGAGCGCCCCGACATCCTCTGCCCGGACTGCTTCGTCGTCGTGCCGGCGACGGGCGTCTGCGGCATGTGCGGGCAGCAGGTCGCGTAACGCGATGCCCGTGTTCTCGGCCGACGCCGATCGTATCGACGCCGATCTCGTCTATCGCTGGCTCAGCGAAGAGGCCTACTGGGCCAAAGGTCGCTCGCGCGCGAAGCATGACGCGGCGATGGCGAACTCGCGCACCTACGGCGTGTACGACGAGGACACGGGCGCACAGCTCGCGTACGCGCGGGTCGTCACCGACGGCGCATTCTTCGCGTGGCTGTGCGACGTGTTCGTCGACGAGGCTGCGCGGGGCCGGGGAATCGGCAAGACACTCATCTCGGGCGTCATCGACGACCTCGAGCCGCTCGGGCTGAAGCGCATCCTGCTCGCGACCGCCGACGCGCAAGAGGTCTACCGTCCCTTCGGGTTCACCGAGCTGAGCGACGAGTTCACGTGGATGGCACGTTCAGCTTCGCGCGACACACTCGCGCCATGACATCTCGTGCACCGCTCGCGATCGCCGTCGCCGGAACGGTGGCCGTCGCGGCCTACGCTGCCTGCGCACTCGCCCGGCCCGGCCGGTGGACCGAAGTGCAAGGGATGCCTCGCGACACGCCGCGCTGGCGGCGCCACCCGCGGCGTGTCGCCGCCGAAGCCTTGCAGTTGCGTCGGCGCGACGCGGTTCAGCGGATGCCGGGGGCCTCACACCGAGAAGTACTTGGCCTCGGGGTGGTGGAAGACGAAGGCATCCGTCGACTGCTCGGGGTGGAGCTGCAACTCGTCCGACAGCTCGACGCCCATCCGCTCGGGGCGGAGGAGCTCGACCACCTTGCGGCGATCCTCCATGTCGGGGCACGCGGGGTAGCCGAGCGAGAACCGCGCGCCGCGGTACTCGAGCTTGAACAGGCCCTCGGTGTCGGTCGGGTCTTCGCCCGCGAAGCCGAGCTCGGCGCGGATGCGGGCGTGCCAGAACTCCGCGAGCGCCTCGGTCAGCTGCATCACGAGGCCGTTCAGCTCGTAGTAGTCGCGGTAGCGGTTCTCGGCGAACAGCTTCGCCGTCACTGCGTCGATCGCGGCGCCCGCGGTCACCAGCTGCACCGGCAGAACGTCCACCTGACCGGATGCCCGGGAGCGCACGAAATCGGCGAGGTTCAGGTGCCGGTCGCGACGCTGGCGCGGGAAGTGGAAGCGCAGCCGGTCGGTGCCGAGCCCCCCTCCCGAACCTCCATCGGGCGCGAGCAGCCCCGGCACGCCGAGGACGCCCGTCGGGTCGTCGCCACTCGTGCCGTGGTGCAGGACCACGATGTCATCGCCCTCCGACACGACCGGGAAGTAGCCGTAGGCGACCGAGGCATCCAGCATGCCCTCGGCGAGGATGCGGTCGAGCCAGTACCGCAGCCGCGGCCGCCCCTCGGTCTCGACGAGCTGCTCGTACGAGAGCCCGTCCGCGCCGCGCCCGGGCTTGAGCCCCCACTGCCCCATGAACGTCGCGCGCTCGTCGAGGAACGCGGCGTAGTCGGCCAGCGCGATGCCGCGGACGATGCGCGTCCCCCAGAACGGCGGCGCCGGAACAGGATTATCGGATGCCACGTCCGACCGCTCCGGCATGTCGGAAGGCTCCGTCAGCGTCAGCCGCGACCCCGGCGCGTGGAGGCGCTTCTTCAGCGCCGGTAGCCCCACGGCATCCGGTGCCTCGCCGCGCGCGATGCGGACGAGGGGCTCCATGAGCGCGAGGCCCTCGAAGGCATCCTTCGCGTAGCGCACCTCGCCGTCGAAGAGCTCAGCGAGGTCCTGCTCGACGTACGCGCGGGTCAGCGCCGCGCCCCCGAGGATGACGGGCCAGCGAGCGGCCAGCCCCCGCGACTGGAGCTCCTGCAGGTTCTCCTTCATGACGACGGTCGACTTCACGAGCAGGCCCGACATGCCGATGACGTCGGCGTCGTGTTCCTCGGCGGCGGCGATGATGTCGGCGATCGGCTGCTTGATGCCGAGATTGATGACCGTGTAGCCGTTGTTCGTCAGGATGATGTCGACGAGGTTCTTGCCGATGTCGTGCACGTCGCCGCGCACCGTCGCGAGCACGATGGTGCCCTTGCCGGCCTCGTCGGTGCGCTCCATGTGCGGTTCGAGGAGGGCCACGGCGGTCTTCATGACCTCGGCCGACTGCAGCACGAACGGCAGCTGCATCTGACCCGATCCGAACCGCTCGCCGACGACCTTCATGCCCTCGAGCAGGTGGTCGTTGATGATCGCCAGGGGGCTGGTGCCGCCTGCCCGCGCGAGGTCGAGGTCGGCCTCGAGGCCCTTCAGCTCGCCGTCGATGATCCGCCGCTCGAGCCGCTCGCCGACGGGCAGTGCGGCAAGTTCCGCGGCGCGCTGGTCGCGCAGCGCCGCGGTGTCGACGCCGGCGAACAGGTCGAGCATCGTCGCGAGCGGGTCGTAGCTGAGGTTGCCGCCCTCATCCCATTCGCGCCGGTCCCAGACGAGGTCGAGCGCGACCTTCCGCTGCGCCTCATCGAGGGATGCCAGCGGCACGATCTTCGCGGCGTCGATGATGCCGCTCGTGAGCCCGGCCTCGGTCGCCTCGTGCAGGAAGACCGAGTTCAGCACGCTGCGCGCCGCGGGGTTGAGCCCGAACGACACGTTCGAGACGCCGAGGGTCGTGTTGATGCCCGGGTACTTCGCGGTCAGCTGCCGGATAGCCTCGATCGTCTCGATCGCGTCGCGTCGGGTCTCCTCCTGCCCCGTCGCGATCGGGAACGTCAGGCAGTCGACGATGATGTCCGAGACACGCATGCCCCAGGCATCCACCAGTTCGTCGACGAGCCGACTCGCGATGCGCACCTTGTCGGTGGTCGTGCGGGCCTGTCCTTGCTCGTCGATCGTCAGGGCGATGACGGCGGTGCCGTGCTCTTTGACGAGCGGCATGATGCGTCCGAAGCGGGATGCCGGGCCGTCGCCGTCCTCGTAGTTGACGGAGTTGACGACGGGGCGGCCGCCGATCAGCTCGAGCCCCGCGGCGATGACGGCGGGCTCGGTCGAGTCGATCACGAGCGGGAGCGTCGAGGCGCTCGCGAAGCGCGAGACGACCTCGCGGATGTCGGCGACGCCGTCGCGGCCGACGTAGTCGACGCACACGTCGAGCAGATGCGCGCCGACGCGCGTCTGGTTCCGCGCGATCTCGACGCAGTCGTCCCAGCGCCCCTCGAGCATCGCCTCGCGAAACGCCTTCGACCCGTTCGCGTTGGTCCGTTCGCCGATCGCGAGGTAGGACGCATCCTGCGCGAACGGCACGTGCTGGTACAGGGATGCCACGCCCGGCTCGAGCGCCGCCCGCGAGAAACCACTCCGCGCCTGAGAAACCACGGGTGCGTTGGTTTCTCGGGGCGCACGTGGTTTCTCAGTGACGCCGAGTCGCTCGACGACGGCGGCGAGGTGCTCGGGGGTGGTGCCGCAGCATCCGCCGACGAGGCCGAGGCCGAACTCGCGCACGAACTGCTCGTGCGCGGTCGCCAGCTCGGCAGGAGTCAGCGGATAGTGCGCGCCGTCGGCGCCGAGCACCGGCAGCCCGGCATTCGGCATGCACGCGATCGTGACCGGCGAGTGCTTCGACAGGTGCCGCAGATGCTCGCTCATCTCGGCCGGACCGGTCGCGCAGTTGAGGCCGATGGCATCCACTCCGAGCGGTTCGAGGGCCGTCAGCGCCGCGCCGATCTCGGAGCCCATCAGCATCGTGCCGGTCGTCTCGACCGTGACCTCGACGAAGATCGGCAGGCGGATGCCGCGGCTGACGACCGCCTGCTTGCAGCCGTTGATCGCCGCCTTGGTCTGCAGCAAATCCTGCGAGGTCTCGACGAGGAACGCGTCCGCTCCCCCGTCGATGAGGCCCTCGGCCTGCAGGGCGAACGTCTCCTTGAGGTGCGCATACGTCGTGTGCCCGAGGCTCGGCAGCTTCGTACCGGGACCCATCGAGCCCAGCACCCAGCGCATCCGTCCGTCCGTCGCCTCGGCGGCCTCGGCGCGCTCCCGCGCGATACGGGCACCAGCCTCGGCGAGCTCGGTGATGCGGTCGTCGATGCCGTAGTCCGAGAGGTTCGACCAGTTCGCGCCGAAGGTGTTGGTCTCGACGGCATCCACGCCGACCGCGAAATACGCGTCGTGGATCTCGCCGACGACGTCGGGCCGGGTCACATTGAGGATCTCGTTGCAGCCCTCGAGCCCCGCGAAGTCGGTCTCGATGGACAGGTCGTGACGCTGCAGCATGGTGCCCATCGCGCCGTCGGCGATCACGACGCGGGATGCCAGGGCATCCAGCAGCGCCTGCGCGCGCTCTGTCCGCGGCACGCCGTCGATGTCGAGGGCGAAACGGGGGGCGCGGGCGGTGACGGTCACTGCGAGATTCTCCCACGACGGTCAGTCGCATGGCCGCGGGCGCGGCGGCCGCCTCACGGGGCACGTGAGGTGACTCCAGCCCCAGCGGCCATGCGACTGAGCGCGGTCGCGGGCACAATGGGTCTGTGACCGACGCCGCTCAGCCCCCGCTCGCCGATCTCCTCGCCGGCGCGCACGTGGTCTCGCTCCCGCTCGTCACACGGTTTCGGGGCGTCGAGCACCGCGAGGCGCTCCTGCTCGAAGGCCCGGAGGGCTGGACCGAGTTCTCGCCGTTCCTCGAGTACGACGACGCCGAGGCCGCGACCTGGCTCGCCGCCGCGATCGACTTCGGCTGGCGCGCGCAGCCCACGCCGGAGCGCACGGCGGTGCCCGTCAACGCGACCGTGCCGGCGGTCGCCGCGGCGGACGTCCCCGGCATCCTCGAACGATTCGACGGATGCCGGACGGCCAAGGTCAAGGTCGCCGAGCCGGGGCAGACCCTCGCCGAGGATGTCGCGCGGGTGCGCGCCGTGCGCGCCGTGATGGGACCCGAGGGTCGCGTGCGCATCGACGCGAACGGCGCGTGGAACGTCGACGAAGCCGAGCACGCCGTGCACGCGCTCGCCGAGTTCGATCTCGAGTACATCGAGCAGCCGTGCGTGGGCATCGACGCGCTGGCGCAGCTGCGCGAGCGGATCGCCGACTGGGACATCCCGATCGCCGCCGACGAGTCGGTGCGGAAGGCGTCCGACCCGCTCGCCGTCGCGCGCGCGGGCGCCGCCGACATCCTGGTCGTGAAGGCCCAGCCGCTCGGCGGCGTCGCGCGCGCGCTCGAGATCGTGGCCGAAGCCGGGATGCCGGCGGTCGTCTCGAGCGCCCTCGACACCTCCGTCGGGCTCGCGATGGGCGTCGCGCTGGCGGCGGCTCTGCCGGACCTGCCCTACGACTGTGGCCTCGGCACGGCGTCCCTGTTCGCCGCGGACGTCGCGCTGAACCCCCTGCGCCCCGTCGCCGGCGCGCTGCCGATCGGCAGGGTCGAGCCGGATGCCGGGCTCCTCGCCCGGCACGACGCCGCGCCCGACCGGCGCGCGTGGTGGCTCGCCCGGCTCGAGCGTTGCTACGCGTTGCTCTGACCGGCGAGGTCAGCGGAAGTGCGCGGTTCCCGGTGCTGCGACCAAAACGGGGACGATCGCTTCCAGGCGGTCACGAAGAGCACGCGTGACCTCTTCGCCCGCCAGCCCCTGAAGAGTGGCGGTCGTGCAGGTCTCGTTGGAGATGTCGAAGAGGATCCTCGCGGCCTCTGAGATCGGCACCCGCAACTGCAGTCCATAGGCTGCGACGATGTGGTCCAAGATTCCCTCGATCCGCTCGAGGACCTGACGCTGTAGCCGAAGGAAGGCCTCGGCCAGCCGCGGATCGCGCATCGCCTGCGACCGAATCTCCGTCAGCAGGTGCGGGTCGATGTGCTCACCGAACGGGGCGTCGAGCTCACCGACCAGATCGGAGATGTCGACGACATGCGCGGGCGAGAGCAACTGCACGCGGCTCGCGACGGCGTCGAGCTTCGCGTCGGACAGACTCGTCACGAGCGCGAGGAACAGCTCGTCTTTCGACTCGAAGTTCGAGTAGAACGCGCCCCGCGTGAAGCCGGCGCGCTCGCAGATCATCTCGACCGACGCGGCATCCATGCCGACCTCGGCGAAGACCTCGTGTGCGGCGTCGAGAAGGCGCGCGCGCGTCTGGTCGCGACGGCGCGTCGCGGGTCGACTCGTCACCTCGCTCACCGTTCACCCTCTCGTCCCAAGATTCACATCCAGTCCCCAGACTTGCGTCCGGTTTCACTTCTAGGATACATCTATGTATCGGATACAGTGACGTATCGTAATCGTCCGATTCCATCCTCCGGAGCGCTCGTGTCCACTCTCCTCTTCTCGCTGGGTCGCTGGTCGTACCGCCACCCCTGGCGCGTGCTCGTGTCGTGGCTGCTCGTGCTCGGCATCGTCGGCGGATCGGTCGGCCTCGGCATCGCGACGGGCGCCATCAAGGGTTTCGACAACGCGTTCACCATCCCCGGCACGGAGGGACAGGAGGGGATCGAGCTCCTGAACCGCACGTTCCCGCAGGCAAGCGGCACGAGCGCGCAGTACGTCGTCGTCGCCGCGCCCGGCGACAGCGTCGACGACGAGCCCTACACGACCTCGATCGAGGATGCCATCGCCGACCTCGAGAAGCTCGAAGGCGTCCTCGCGGTCACGGATCCGTTCTCCGACACCGTCACCGGAATGGTCAGCGATGACGCGCAGGCCGCGCTCATCCGCCTGCAGTTCGAGGGCACGGTCACGAAGGTTCCCGCGGCGACGAAGACGGCGCTGACCGACCTCTCCCAGACGCTCGGCGAGGCGCTGCCGAGCGGCTCCACGGTGGTCGTCGGCGGCGACCTGTTCTCGACGTCGCTGCCGACACTGTCGCTCGTCGAGGTCGTTGGCGTCCTCATCGCGCTGTTCGTCCTGATCGTGACGTTCCGCTCGCTCGCCGTCGCGTGGTTCCCCTCGCGAGCGCCCTCATCGGGGTCGCGCTCTCGGTCGCGCTCATCTACGCGTCGACCGCGTTCGCGACGGTATCGTCGACGACGCCGATGCTCGCGATCATGCTGGGCCTCGCGGTCGGCATCGACTACGCCCTCTTCATCGTCGCGCGACATCAGGATCAGGTGCGCGCGGGTGTCCCACCCGAGGAGTCCGCCGCGCGCGCGACCGGCACCGCCGGATCGGCGGTCGTCTTCGCGGGCGTCACGGTGCTCATCGCCCTCATCGGGCTGAGCTTCGCCGGCATCCCCTTCCTCACGACGATGGGCGTCGCGGCGGCCGCCGCCGTCGCCGTCGCGGTGCTCGTCGCTGTCACGCTCACGCCCGCCCTCCTCGGGTTCGCGAAGGGGCGCGTCGCGGGGTGGCCGCGCACGCGGAAGCGCGCGAGCGCCGCCGCCACCACGACGGCACCCAAGACCAACCGCTGGGTCATGCTGGTGACGCGGCATCCGGTCGTCACGACGATCGCCGTGGTCGCCTCTCTCGGCATCGTGGCGATTCCCGCCGCGAGCCTGCAGCTGGCCCTCCCGAACGCGGGCATGCAGCCGCATTCGAGCGAAGCGCGGCAGGCGTACGACCTCACGGCCGAGCACTTCGGGCCGGGCTTCAACGGCCCCCTCATCCTCACCGGCACGATCGTCACCTCGACCGACCCGCTGGGCCTCATGGCCGACCTGAAGGATGAGGTCGAGAAGATCCCCGGCGTCGAGAGCGTCGCCCTCTCGACACCGAACGAGACCGCCGACACGGGGCTCATCCAGGTGATCCCCGAGACGGCGCCCGACGACCCTGCGACGGCCGACCTCGTGCGCGAGCTCCGCTCCCACCACGACGAGTGGCTCGACACCTACGGCGTCGACCTCAAGGTCACCGGTTTCACCGCGATCGCGATCGACATCTCCGACCGCCTGGGCGCGGCGCTCGTGCCCTTCGGGCTGTTCGTCGTCGGGCTCTCGTTCATCCTGCTGATGATCGTGTTCCGCTCGGTGTGGGTGCCGCTCAAGGCGACGCTCGGCTACCTGCTATCGATCGTCGCGGCGTTCGGCGTCGTCGCGGCCGTGTTCGAGTGGGGCTGGCTCGCCGACGCGCTGCACGTCACACGCACGGGCCCGGTCATCTCGTTCATGCCGATCATCCTTATGGGAGTCCTCTTCGGCCTCGCGATGGATTACGAGGTCTTCCTCGTCTCGCGCATGCGCGAGGACTTCGTCCACACCCGCCGTGCGCGCGGCGCCCGCGCCGACCGGCACACCGCCGTCGCGGCCGTCCGCAGTGGCTTCACGGCATCCGCCCGCGTCGTCACGGCCGCCGCTGTCATCATGTTCGCGGTCTTCGCGGCGTTCGTCCCCGAAGGCGATACCTCGATCAAACCGATCGCCCTGGGTCTTGCCGCGGGCATCGCGATCGACGCCTTCCTCGTGCGGATGACGCTGGGCCCTGCGATCATGGCCCTCCTGGGCGACAAGGCCTGGTGGATGCCGGCGTGGCTCGACCGCATCCTGCCGCACTTCGACATCGAGGGCGAAGCCGTCGAGCGCGAGCTCGCGCTGCGCGACTGGCCCGAGCACGACTGCCGCTCACCGCTCGTCGCCGACGAGGTCGCGGTGCGCGTCGACGGTGGCCGCGGCGTCGGCGAGGTCGAGCTGTTCGCGGGGGCATCCGTCCGCGTCGAAGCGGGCGAGACCCTCGTCGTCAGTGCCGCAGACCCGCGCGCGGCACGCGCGTTCGTCCTCATGGCGGCGGGACGCATCGACCCGAGCGAAGGCCGCCTGCGCGTCGCGAGCCATCTGCTGCCCGGACGCGGCGCGTGGGTGCGGGCGCACGTGGGCGTGGCCCTCCTCGACGGCGCGATCGACCCCCTGCGCGAGCTTCGCCGCGCGCTCGCCGGCGGCACGGCCCTCGTCGCAATCGACGGCCTCGACGCGCTCGCCGGCGCAGACCGCGACCAGGCCGCGACCCTCCTTCGGGATGCCGGGGCGAGCCTCACCATCATCGCCTCGGCCCGCCCTGGCGGACCGGCGCTCGAAGTTCTCTCCGACGCGCACCGGCAGGGCGTGACCACGCTCGACCTCGCGCCCGTCTCTTCCTCGAACCCCTCGACGCAGGTGATCTCATGACTCTCCCCATCGAACGCGCCCGCTCGCGCCGCCCCGTCACGTGGCTGACGCTCCTCGGCATCCTGCTACTGCCCGTCGTCATCGGCGGCGTTCTCGTCGCGGCGCTCTACAACCCCGTCGAGCGCCTCGACGGCATGCGTGCGGCGATCGTCAACAACGACGAACCGGTCACGATCGACGACCAGCTCATCCCGCTCGGTCGCCAGCTGACGGCCGCCCTCGTCGAGGGCTCCGACGACCTGCCGTCGAACCTCGACTGGACGATCTCGAACACCGAGGATGCCGCGGCGGGCCTCGCCGACGGCACGTACGATGCCGTCATCACGATTCCCGAGAACTTCTCGGCCGCGGCGACGTCGACCGCGGGCGCATCGAACGGGTCGGGCGGCACGCCCGAGAAGGCGACGATCAGCGCGCAGACCTCGCCCGACAGCCTCATCGTCGACGACGCGATCACCTCGCAGGTCGCCGCGGCCGCGGCATCCGTCATGGGTGAGCAGATCTCGAGCACGTACCTCGAGAACGTGTTCCTCGGGTTCACGACCCTCGGCGACAAGCTCGGCGAGGCCGCCGACGGCGCGCACCAGCTCGCCAGCGGCGCGTCGCAGGCAGCCGACGGCGCCGCGCAGTTGCCCGCCGGTGCCGACGCGCTCGCGTCGGGCGCTGCGGAGCTCGGCGACGGCGCGGGACAGCTCGCAGGCGGCCTCGGCCAGCTCGCCGGAGGCACCCGCCAGTCCGCCGGCGGCGCCGGCCAACTCGCCGCCGGGCTCGCGCAGATCTCGGGACAGCTCACCTCGACCGCCAGCGGGACGCTCGGCGGCGCGGCCGCCGCGACCGTCCAGTACGCGAACGGGGCCGCCTCCTCAACGCAGGCGCTCGCGACGAAGTATCAGACCCTCCTCGCGCAGAACGGATGCGTCCCGCCGGGCGTGCCGACCACGCCCGAGCAGGTCACCGTGTGCACGGCGCTCGGGCAGCTCGCGGGCGACGTGCAGGCCTCCGCGACGAACGCCGGCTACGCCGCCGGGTACGCCGCCGGCGTGCAGCAGGGGCTCGGCAAGACCGCGCAGGGCATCGACCAGCTGACCGGCGGGGCGTCGTCGCTTCAGACGGGCCTCGGCACGATCGCGACGGGTATCGACCAGTCGGCCACCGGCGCGACGGGCATCGCGAACGGCGCCGCGCAGCTGTCGTCGGGCGCGGGCGAGCTTTCGGCCGGCGCGACGTCGCTGGCGGACGGGGTGACCGAGCTGTCGACGGGCACGGCCTCGCTCGCCGACGGGCTCACCCAGGCATCCTCGTCGCTCCCCTCCTACACCGACCAGCAGGCGAGCGATCTCGCCTCCGTCGTCGCGAACCCCGTGACCGCCGAGGGCACGTCGTCGTCGCTGTTCGGGGCGTCGGCGATTCCGCTCCTCGCGATGCTCGCGCTGTGGTTCGGGGGTCTCGCGTCGTTCGTGGCGCTCCAAGCCGTGCCGCGGCACGCGCTCAGCTCGCGCCGCCCGTCGGCGCTGCTGGCCCTGCGCAGCCTCGCCCCGGCCGCCGCGATCGGCGCCCTGCAGGGCCTGCTCGTCGCGATCGTCGTACAGCTTGCGGCGAGCTACGACACGGGCGTGTGGTGGTCGTTCGCGGGGCTCGCGGTCGTCGCGGGCGTCTCGTTCGCGGCCGTCAACCAGGCGCTGGTCGCGGTCTTCGGCGGCGCGGGCCGGTGGATCTCGGCGCTCGTCGGAGTGCTCGCCGTCGCGACCGGTGTCGTGTCGACGGTCCCCGGCATCCTCTCGTCGATCGCGGGGCTCATGCCGACGACGCCGGCCTACACGGCGATGCTCGCGGCGCTCACCTCCGCAGGCGGCCTCGGCGCGGGCCTCGCCGCGATGATCATCTGGGCCGCGCTCGCGTTCGTCGCGACGATCATCGTCGTCGCCCGCCGCCGCACCGCCGACACCCGGATGCTGCTGAAGGCGTCGCCCGCGCTCGCGTGATCGCCGGTGCGGCCGGGGCGTCAGCTCAGGCCGCTGTAGACGTGCAGGCCCTTGAAGAACATGTTCACGATCGTGAAGTTGAACATCACGGCCGAAAAGCCGATGATCGACAGCCACGCCGAGCGGGTGCCGCGCCAGCCGCGCGTCGCGCGCGCGTGGATGTAGCCGGCGTAGAGGACCCAAATGACGAAGGTCCACACTTCCTTCGTGTCGAAGCCCCAGTAGCGTCCCCACGCGTCGTTCGCCCAGATCGAGCCGGCGATGAGGGTGAACGTCCAGAAGATGAACCCGATGATCGCGAAGCGGTAGGCGAGCGACTCCAGGGCATCCGCCGAGGGGAGCGTTCGCAAGAACCGCGGTCCGGTCTTCCCGTCGGACTCGGCGATCACGAGCCGTTCGCGCCGTGCCTGCAGCAGCTGCATGACCGACAGGGCGAACGCGAGGGCGAACAGCGCCGTCGCGAGCGACGCGACGAAGACGTGGATGACGAGCCACACGCTCTTCAGCGGGTCTGACAGCGGCACGACCACGGTGTAGAACCAGATCGCGGTGCCGCCGAGGAGGACCGTCACGAGCCCCGTGACGAACGTGCCGAGGAAGCGCAGGTCGTACTTCACCAGCACCGCGAGGTACACCGCGACGATGAGCATCGTGCCGGTGAGGGCGAACTCGTACATGTTCGACCACGGCACGCGCCCCGCCGCGATGCCGCGCGTGATGTCGGCAGCGACGTGGAAGAGGAAGCCGAGCACCGTCAGCGCCGTGCCGATGCGCGCCCAGACGTAGCGCGGGCGGGCCGAGGGGCGGGCCGATACGGCGGCGAGCGCCGCGTCCTCCTCGGCGCGCACCTGCGTGATCGTCGGACGACCGGCGCCCACGAGCTCGCGCGCGGGGACGGCTGCGGCCCTGGACCCCTGCAGCTTGGCATCCTGCGCCTTGGCATCCTGGGCCTTCACGGCGAGGTCGGAGCGGCGGGCGAGGTCGACGGCGTAGGCGACGAAGGCGAGCGCGTAGATCGCGACGGCGGTCCAGACGAGAAGCACTGAGACGCTGTCGAGAGAGAATCCTGCTTCGGGCATGGCAGTCAGTCTACGTCGGGGCGCTCGAGCGCGGCCGTGTGCTCTCTCTGCAGGTCGGCGACGGCGACGGCGATCGCGGGATCCTCACCGCGCGCGAGGCCCGCGTACTCGATGCGGATGCCGTCGTCCGAAGCCGTCGCCTTCACCCACAGCCGCCGGCGCGGGATGAACAGCGCCGCGAGGAGCCCCCCGAGCGCGAGGATCGCGAACGCGAGCACGAACGGTGCCCCGACATCGCGGTGGATCGACAGCGACACGTAGCGCTTGACCTGCTCGGGAGCGCCCGAGGTCTTCGCATCCTCGAAGGTGATCGTGCCGAGTCCGTTCGGCAGGTCGACCGTGTCGCCGGGGCGCAGCTCGAGCGAGTCGACGTCGATCGCGCGGCCGGTGAGCTGCGTCATGCCGGTCGTGTCGAGTGCGTAGACGTTGCGTGGGGTGCCGTCGTCGATGCCGAGGTCGCCCGTGTAGACGTCGAGGGTCAGGAGCGGATTGACGAGCGCGGGGTACACCGAGGTGAACGCGCCGCTGTCGAGCGTCGCGGCGGTCGGGTAGAAGAAGCCGACGAGGCCCAGCTGGTCGGCAAGGCCGTCGGGGACCTTCACGACGCCGAGCGAGGTCATGTTCGCGTCGCGGGGCAGGAACTCGACGTCCTCGCGGAGAACGACCTCGCCATCGGGGTTTCGCACCGTGATCGTCGGGGCGTAGCCGTTGCCCATGAGGTAGATGCGGTCCCCCGCCATGTCGATCGGGTGGTTGACGCGCACGGTCTTGTCGACGGCATCCTGCCCGGGCTGACGGGTCGAGAGGTGCGCCGCGAAGTCGCCCGCCATGCCCTGCCCCGCCGACCCGACGGGCACGTACGTGACCTCGAAGCTGTCGAGGGTCAGCGAGTAGGGCGGCAGCGCCTCGGTGTCGACGAAGCGACCGGGGTTGAAGCTCGTGTACCCGAGCCCGAGCGAGTTGACGAAGCTGTCGCCCTCGACGATGACGGTCTGACCCGTGTAGGTGAGCCCTCCCCCGACGCCGACCGAGATGAGCACGCCCACGAGCGCCGCGTGGAAGACGAGGTTGCCGGTCTCGCGCGCGTAGCCGCGCTCGGCGGAGACGGATGCCACGCCCGGCTGGTCGTACCGCTCGACGCGGTAGCCCGCCTTCCGCAGCTGCGCCTGAGCGAGGTCGACGGCGCGCACGGCTTCGGCCTCGGCATCCGCGCCCTCGGGGATCTCCCACACGGTCTCGGCGTGGTCGTCGAGCCGGCCCAGCCGCGCGGGGGTGCGCGGCGGGCGTGCCTGCAGGGCCTTCCAGTGGTGCTTCGTGCGCGGGATGACGCACCCGATGAGCGAGATGAACAGCAAGATGTAGATCGCCGAGAACCACACCGACGAGTACACGTCGAACAGCTGCAGCTTCTCGTAGACGTCGAACAGGCCCGGGTTCTTCGACTGGAAGTCGATGACGCCGTTGGGGTCGGCGCTGCGCTGCGGCACGATCGACCCCGGGATCGCCGCGATCGCCAGCAGCAGCAGGAGCACGAGCGCCGTCCGCATGCTCGTGAGCTGACGCCAGCCCCACCGGAGCCAGCCGATGAATCCGCGGTTCGGCTGCAGGGTCTCGCGCACGCCGTCGGCGTGATCGGAGGGCCGGAGCGGATCGCCCGCCGAGACCGCGTCGTCAGAGGGGGAGTTCGACACTGCCGATCACCCCCTGCAGTTGCGCCATGATCGCGCTCCAGACGCCGGTGACCATCAGGATGCCGAGGACGATCAAGAGGATGCCGCCGACGACGTTGACCGTGCGGATATGCCGCCGCAGGAAGGCGACCGACCGGGTCGCCCAGCCGAAGCCCACGGCGAGCAGCAGAAACGGGATACCGAGGCCGAGAGAGTACGCGATCGCCAGCAGCACGGCACGGCCGGGGTCGGCCTGCGTGAGCGAGAGCGAGAGGATCGTCGCGTAGGTGGGGCCGATGCACGGCGCCCAGCCGATGCCCATCGCGACGCCGAGCAGGGGCGCACCGACAAGGCCGAGCCCGCCGCGCACCTGCGGTTTGACGGTGCGCTGGGCGAAGCCGAACACCCCGAGGAAGACGAGACCCATCGCGATGACGACCACGCCGAGGATGCGGGTGAGGAGATCCTGGTACTCGAGGAGGAACCGCCCGACGGTGCCAGCGAGCACCCCCATCGCGACGAACACGAGCGTGAAGCCCGCGATGAAGAGGGAGACCCCGAGGAGTAGGCGCCCGCGGCGTCCGCTCGCGCCGCCGAGGAAGCCGAGGTAGCCGGGGACGAGCGGCAGCACGCACGGCGAGAGGAACGAGATGAGGCCGGCGAGGACGGCGATCGGCACGGCGAGCCAGAGCGCACCGTCGAAGACGACCGAACCGACATCCACGCCGGTCAGGACTTCTCGGCGAGCACGTCGCTCACGATCGACTGCAGGATCGACCCGCTCTTGACCTGCCCGATGAACCGCGCCGCCACGCGGCCTTCGCGGTCGAGGACGAGCGTCGTCGGCGTCGCCTGCACCGAGGTCCACTCGGCGAAGGCGAGCTTGAGGTGGGCATCCTTCGCGGCGAGCAGGGACGGATAGGTGATGCCGTACGTCTTCTCGAACGAGGTCGCCTGCTCGGGGCCGTCGAAGATGTTCACCCCGAGGAACTGCGCGCCCTCGGCGGAGCCCTTCTGGTGGCTCGCCTCGAGAATGGGCGCCTCGGCGCGGCACGGCCCGCACCCTGCGTACCAGAAGTTCAGGACCACGACGGTGCCCGCGAGGTCATCGCTCGAGACCGTCTTGCCGTCGATGTCCGTGCCGGTGAACTCGACGGCATCGCCGCGCTCACCTGCCGGGATCTCCTGCACGGTGCCGTCGCCCGAGATGTAGCCCTTGCCGTCGCCCTGCTGGTACTGCTCGACCAGGCCGTCGTTGGGGCCCGTGCAGGCCGTGAGCACGAGGGCCATCGCGAGCGCGATGACGGATGCCGTCGCCGTGCGCCTCATACCGCCCCCACATCCACGGCGCCGGAGGTGACGGCGGGCTCCGCATAGGCGACCTCGTGCCAGCCATCGGCGTCGCGCTCGAAGCTCGTGACGCTCGACAGCGCGCAACGGCGGCGGCGCGGGTCGTGCTTCAGGGGCTCGCCGGCGACCGCGAGGTGCGTGATCCAGATCGGCAGCTGGTGCGAGACGATGACGATGTCGCCGCCGTCGGCCTCGTCCCAGGCTTCGGTCATCGCGGCATCCATTCGGCGAACGACCTCCGCGTACGGCTCCCCCCAGCTCGGTACCGACGGCGCGCGCAGGTGCCACCAGTTGAGCGGGTTGAGGAGAGCGCGGCGCATGCGTCGGCCCTCGAAGACGTTGGTGGGCTCGATCACGCGGTCGTCGATGACGGGCGTGAGACCGAAGAGCTCGGTGAAGGGCTCCGCCGATTCGCGCGTGCGCTGCAGCGGCGAGGCGTAGAGGCCGCCCACGGGCCGGCCGAGGCCGTGCACGTGCTCGGCCGCTGTGCGCGCCATCTGCCGCCCGGCGGCGCTCAGCCGGAAGTCAGGTAGCCGCCCGTACAGCACGCGCCCGGGGTTGTGAACCTCGCCGTGGCGCACGAGGTGAAGGCGATCGGCGGGCACCCGCCCAGTCTACGGGCGCGGTGTCTGTGGCCGGGCTGAGAGACCGCGGCGCGAGCGCAGCTGACGCACGCGCGCGATCGTGAACCACACGAGCGCGCCGACGGCCGCAGCGATCACGACGTACTGCAGGATGCCGGCGTACTCCTCGACGATGTGCCATTGCTCACCGAGGAAGAAACCCGAGAGCACGAACACCGAGTTCCAGATGAGCGAGCCCGCGAGAGTCAGCAGCCCAAAGCGCCACAGCGGCATCCGCGTGACACCCGCCGGAATCGAGATGAGGCTCCGGAAGATCGGCAGCATCCGCCCGAAGAACACGGCCTTGCCGCCGTGCTTTCCGAACCACGCGACCGTCCGGTCGACGTCGTCGACGTGCAGGAGGGGGATGCGGCGGACGACCGCGCGCAGGCGTGCGAGTCCCAGCCACGCGCCGATGCCGTAGAGCGCGAACGCGCCCACGAGCGACCCCGCCGTCGTCCAGAACAGCGCCTCGAACAGCGTGAACGAGCCGCGCGAGGCCGCAAGCCCCGCCATCGGCAGAATCACTTCGCTCGGCAGCGGCGGGAAGAGGTTCTCGAGCGCGATTGCGATGCCCGCGCCGGGAGCGCCGATGATGTCCATGAGGCCGACGACGCCGTCGACGAGGGCGGTCAGCCAGGATCCGTCCGGAGTCGTCATGCGTTCGAGGGTAAGCAGGGCAGGTTACGAGAACCTGGACAGAAGCCCTGCGCACGTAGACTGGCTCCTCGTGACCGAACGCACCCTCGTCAGCCAGCTGCAGTCCCGCGAAGACGGGCCCGTCTCCGTCTCCGGATGGGTCGAGACCGTCCGCGATCAGAAGAAAGTGCAGTTCGTCATCCTGCGCGATGAGACCGGCGCGGTGCAGCTCGTGAACCCGGCGACGCGCCCCGACCCGGAGGCGACCGACCAGGATGCCGACGCCCTCGCGCTGACGGCCGTCATCTCCGAGCTGTCGACCGGCACCTTCCTCACCGTCACGGGTGAGCTCAAGCACGACGAGCGGGTCAAGCTCGGCGGTGTCGAGATCAAGATCGCGTCGCTCGAGGTCGCGGCATCCGCCCTTCCGGAGACGCCGATCGCCGCCGACAGCGGCCTCGACAAGCGCATGGACTGGCGCTTCATCGACCTGCGCCAGCGCCGGAACGCCCTCATCTTCCGCATCCAGACGACCTTCGAGCACGCGCTGCGCACGTACTGGGTCGAGCACGACTACGTCGAGATCCACTCCCCCAAGCTCATGTCGACACCCGCCGAGGGCAACGCGGAGCTCTTCGCCCTGGAGTACTTCGGCGACCAGACCGCGTACCTCGCGCAGAGCCCCCAGCACTTCAAGCAGATGGCGCAGGCGGCCGGCTTCGGCAAGGTGTTCGAGATCGGCGACGTATTCCGCGCCGACCCGAGCTTCACGAGCCGGCACGCGACGGAGTTCACGTCGATCGACGCCGAGATCAGCTGGGTCGAGTCGTATGAAGACGTCGCCCGGATGCAGGAGGAGCTTCTCGCGTTCGCGTTCCAGGCCGTGAAGGACAAGCACGGCGCCGAGATCCAAGAGCTCTTCGACGTCGAGGTGGTCGTTCCGACCGTGCCGTTCCCGCGCATCCCGCTCGCCGAGGCGCGCGAGATCGTGAAGTCTCGGGGCTACGACATCCCGCGCACCGACGGCGACCTCGACCCCGAGGGCGAGCGCCAGATCTCGGCGCACGTGCTCGAGACGTACGGCCACCAGTTCGTGTTCATCACCGACTATCACCCCGAGATCCGCCCGTTCTACCACATGCGCAACGCCGAGACGGGCCTGACGACGAGCTACGACCTGCTCTTCCGGGGGACGGAGATCACGACGGGCGCGCAGCGCGAGCACCGCATCGAGGTCCTCGAGGCGCAGGCGCTCGAGAAGGGCCTGTCGCTCGAGGGACTCGAGCACTACCTCGACTTCTTCCGCTACGGCGTTCCCCCGCACGGCGGTTTCGGCATGGGCCTCGCGCGCGTGCTCATGCTGATGCTCGGCCAGGACTCGATCCGCGAGGTCACGTTCCTGTTCCGCGGGCCGACGCGCCTGGCTCCGTAAGCGCGCCTCGCCCTGAACACCCACTTCCGGCGTCTCCCGGCGAGGGCTAGCGTGGTCTCCGGCGCGCACCCCTCGCGGTGATCTGGAGGTATGACGATGGCTGGAAAGTTCGAGCTCTACACCGACGCCGCGGGCAAGTGGCGCTTCCGCCTGAAGGCCGGCAACGGCCAGGTCATCGCCGTCGGTGAGGCCTACGAGTCGAAGTCTGCCGCGCAGAACGGCATCGAGTCGGTCAAGAAGTACGCCCCCGGCGCCGACGTCGTCGAGGTCTGACCTCCCCGGTCCCCGGCCCGGCCACCGGGACGACACCGCGCGTTCACCCGCGCAGAAGTCGCCCGTCACGGAAGGGCCCTAGGTTCCTCTCGTCCCCCGCGCAGCACCCCATCGGGGCTGCACGGGTCTACCCGAGAGGAACACCATGCACCGCACGATCCTTCGTCGCGCACTGATCGCCACTGCCGTGGCATCGGTCGCGGCCCTCGCCCTCACCGCCTGCGGCGGCACCGCGGAGACGGCCCCGAGCGCGGGCGCCGACGCGGCCACCGCGACGAGCGTCGCCGACTTCGGCAGCTTCGCCGACCTCGAGGCCGCGGCCAAGGCCGAGGGCCAGCTCAACGTCATCGCGCTGCCGCGCGACTGGGCGAACTACGGCGAGATCCTCGACCTGTTCGCCGAGCGCTACCCCGAGATCACGATCAACGAGCAGTCGCCCGATGTCTCGAGCGCCGAGGAGATCCAGGCCGCGAAGACGAACGAGGGCCTTGACACCGCGCCCGACGTGTTCGACATCGGCCTGACCGTCGCCCTCCAGAACACCGACGTCTTCGCGCCCTACAAGGTGCAGACGTGGGACGACATCCCTGACGCCCTGAAAGAGCCCACGGGCCTGTTCGTCGGCGACTACGGCGGCTACATGTCGGTCGGCTACGACTCGTCGAAGTTCGACGCGCCGACCTCGCTCGACGACCTGCTGACCCCCGCGTACAAGGGTGCGGTGGCCATCAACGGCGACCCGACGCAGGCCGGTGCCGCCTTCGCGGCCGTCGGCCTCGCGACGGTGCAGTCGGGCGGCACGCTCGACGACTTCCAGCCGGGCATCGACTTCTTCGGCGAGCTGCAGAAGGCGGGCAACCTGCTGAAGGTCGACGTCACGACGGCGACCGTCGCGAGCGGCGAGACCCCGGTCGTCTTCGACTGGGACTACCTCAACGCCGCGCACGCGACCGACAACCCGGCCTGGAAGGTCGTCGTCTTCGACGGCACCGGGTACGCCGGCTATTACAACCAGGCGATCAACAAGAGCGCCCCGCACCCGGCGGCGGCCCGCCTGTGGCAGGAGTTCCTCTACAGCGACGACGTGCAGAACCTCTGGCTCAAGGGCGGCGCGCGTCCCGTGCGCATGGCGGCGATGACGGATGCCGGGACGATCGACAGCGAGCTGGCCGATGCCCTCCCCGAAGCCCCGGCCGACACCGTCGTGCCGACCGAGGCGCAGTCGACCGCCGCGGGCACGCTCCTCGGCGAGAAGTGGGCGTCGGCGGTCCAGTGACCGTCACCCCCGCCCGAGCCACGCGATCGTTCGCGTGGCTCGGGCTCGTCCCGTTCGCGGCATACGTCGTGCTGTTCCTCGCGGTGCCGACGGTGCTCTCCGTGGGATCGGGGTTCTTCACCCGGGACGGCTCGTTCACGTGGGACAACCTCGCCGCACTCGGCGATCCGCTGATCCTCACGACGTTCGCGAACTCGGCCGTGCTCTCGCTGATCACGGCGATCGTCGGCGCGGTCGTGGGCGCCCTCGCGTGCTACGCGCTGCTGGGCCTTCGCCCCGACGGCGCGATCCGGTCGTCGGTCGATGCCGCGGCGGGCGTGCTCGCCCAGTTCGGCGGCGTCATGCTCGCGTTCGCCTTCATCGCGACGATCGGCATCCAGGGTGTCGTGCGGGTGTTCCTGCTCGACGGCTTCGGCATCGACATCTTCGCGAACGGCACGTGGCTGTACGAGCTGCCGGGGCTGTTCCTGCCCTACATCTACTTCCAGATCCCGCTGATGATCATCACCTTCATGCCCGCTCTGTCGGCCCTCCGTCCGCAGTGGGCCGAGGCGAACCTGACCCTGGGCGGCACCCGCGCGAGCTTCTGGCTGCGCGTGGGCATCCCCGTGCTCGCCCCGTCGTTCCTCGCAAGCCTCCTGCTGCTGTTCGCCAACGCGTTCTCGTCGTACGCGACGGCCGCCGCGCTCGCCAGCCAGGGCTCGCAGATCGTGCCGCTGCAGATCCGCGCCGCGCTCACGAGCGAGACGGTGCTCGGCCGCGAGAACCTCGCGGGCGCCCTCGCCCTCGGCATGATCGTCGTCGTCGGCGTCGTGATGGCCGCGTACTCGGTCATCCAGCGCCGCGCCGCGAGGTGGCAGTCGTGAACCGCATCGCTCCCTCGCTCGCGACCCGTTGGATCATCGGCGTGCTCGTCGGGGCGTTCTTCGCGATCCCGCTGCTGTCGACCCTGCTCTACACGCTCCGGATGCCGGACGGCAGTCTGTCGTTCTCGCGCTGGGCGGGCCTGCTCGATCCCAGCACGACCGCGCAGCTGAAGCCGATCTGGACGGGCCTGGGCAACTCGCTCGTCCTCGCGGTGGTCACCGTCGCGATCGTGCTCGTCCTGCTCGCGCCGACGATGGTGCTCGTGGCGCTGCGCTTCCCGCGGCTGCGGCGCGGGTTCGAGTTCGCCGTGCTGCTGCCGATCTCGATCCCCGCGATCGTGCTCGTCGTCGGGCTCGCGCCGATCTACCTGCAGATCGGGCGGCTGCTCGGCACCGGAACGTGGACCCTCGCGTTCGCGTACGGCATCACGGTGCTGCCCTTCGCCTACCGCTCGATCCAGGCGTCGATCGACGCGGTCGACCTCCGCACCCTGGCCGAGGCCGCGCGCTCGCTCGGCGCCAACTGGTTCGACGTCGTCGTGCGGGTGCTCGCGCCGAACCTGCGACCGGGCCTGCTCGCGGCATCCCTCATCTCCATCGCGGTCGTCCTGGGCGAGTTCACGATCGCGTCGCTGCTGAACAGGCAGGTGTTCCAGACCGCGATGGTCGTGGTGCAGAAGCAGGACCCGTACACCCCGTCGATCTTCACGCTGCTCGCGCTGCTGTTCTGCTTCGTCCTCCTCCTCGTCATCGGCCGCGCCGCGCGCGGCACCCGAAAGGACCGCCCGTGAGCCTCGATCGCGCCCTCCCCCGCACCGCCGACAACCTGCTGCTCGCCGAAGCGGGCGAGGGCACCCGCGTGCAGCTGCAGTCGATCGAGAAGAGCTTCGGCACGACGCGCGTGCTCCACGGCGTCGACCTCGACGTCGCGCCGGGCGAGTTCGTGTCGCTGCTGGGGCCGTCGGGCTGCGGCAAGACGACGGCGCTGCGCGTGCTCGCCGGGCTCGAGAGTGCGGATGCCGGCGCCGTCCTCCTCGGCGGCCGCGACGTGTCACGCGTGCCGACCAACCGCCGCGACATCGGCATGGTGTTCCAGTCGTACTCGCTGTTCCCGCACCTGCGCATCGTCGACAACACCGCGTTCGGTCTGCGTCGGCGGGGAGTCGGGCGCGCACCGGCGACCACCCGCGCGCAGGCGGCGCTCGAGCTCGTCGGGCTCGGCCACCTCGCCGACCGCTACCCGCACCAGCTCTCGGGCGGCCAGCAGCAGCGCGTCGCCCTCGCCCGGGCGCTCGTGACCGAGCCGCGGGTGCTGCTGCTCGACGAGCCGCTGTCGGCCCTCGACGCGAAGGTGCGCGTGCAGCTGCGCGACGAGATCCGCCGGCTCCAGCTGCGGCTGGGCATCACGACGGTGTTCGTGACGCACGATCAGGAGGAGGCCCTCGCGGTCTCCGACCGGATCGCGGTCATGGATGCCGGGCGCATCGAGCAGATCGGCACGCCCGAAGACCTGTACCTGCGCCCGCAGACCCCCGCCGTCGCGGCGTTCGTCGGCCTGTCGAGCTCACTCCCGGGCGATGCGGAAGGCGACGTCGTCACGGTGTGGGGCGCCCGCCTTCCCATCCAGGGCGAGCCTGCGCACGGCGCCGTCGACGTGCTCGTGCGGCCCGAGAACGTGCGGCTCGCCCCGCTGGCCGACGCGGATGCCGGGGGCGCGCTCGCACAGGTCGACGAGAGCACGTTCCTCGGCAGCTTCCGCCGGTCGGTCCTGCGCACCGACGACGGGGTCATCGTGCGCGTGCAGCACGGCGCCGACGAGCGGCTCGAGTACGGCGAGCGCGTGCGGGTCACCCTCGCGACCGCGCCCGTGACGGTGCGCCCGCGTCCGTGACGGCGCGCGCGCCATGTCGGTGACGGCATGGGGCGAGGCATAGCCTGAGCGGGTGCCTGATCTGCCTGTCCTCGGACGCCCCGCCACACCCGCGACCGTGAAGGTGCGCACGGCGCGCGACGTGCTCTTCGCCCACTCCGACGACTACGTCGGAGCCGTCACCGACTTCGCGTGGCCCGAGCTCGACGAGTTCAACTTCGCGCTGGAGTGGTTCGACGTCGTCGCCGGAGAGCACCCCGATCGCGCCGCCGTGACGATCGTCGAGACCGACCTGAGCGACCGGTCGTGGACGTACGGCGACCTGTCGCGGCGCTCCGACCAGGTCGCCGCGTGGTTCGCGCAGGTGGGACTTCGCCGCGGCGACCGCGTCGTCGTGATGCTCGGCAATCAGATCGAGCTGTGGGAGACGATGCTCGCGCTGACGAAGCTCGGCGCCGTCGCCATCCCGACCACGACGCTGCTGTCGGCCGACGACCTCGCCTACCGGGTGACCCACTCGGGCGCGCGTGCGATCATCGCCCCCACAGAGGTCACGGGTCGTGCCTCGGGTGTGGATGCCGACGTGCTGCGCATCGCCGTCGGCGCGGCATCCGGCTGGCTCGACTTCGCCGCCTCCCAGAGCGCGCCGACGACCTTCGAGCCCACCGGCCCGACGCGCGCCGACGAGCTCAACCTGCTCTACTTCACGTCGGGCACGACATCGGCCACTCCGAAGCTCGTCCGTCACACCCACGTGTCGTACCCGGTCGGACACCTCTCGACGCTCTGGTGGCTGGGCGTCCGCCCCGGCGACGTGCACATGAACATCTCGTCGCCCGGGTGGGGCAAGCACGCGTGGAGCAACTTCTTCTCGCCATTCCTCGCGCAGGCGACCGTGTTCGTCTACAACTACGACCGCTTCGACGCGGCGACCCTCATGCACGTCATGGACACGCACGCCGTGACCACCTTCTGCGCTCCGCCGACGGTGTGGCGCATGCTGATCCAGGCGGACCTCGGTCAGCTGCGGCATCCGCCCCGCGAACTGCTGGGCGCCGGCGAGCCGCTCAATCCCGAGGTCATCGCGCGGGTGCGGGATGCCTGGGGGGCCACGATCCGCGACGGCTACGGCCAGACCGAGATGACCTGCGCGATCGGCAACTCCCCCGGTCAGCTCGTCAAGGACGGCTCGATGGGCCGCCCGCTGCCGGGCTACCCGGTCGTCCTCCTCGACCCCGAGACGGGCGAGGTCGCGGCGGACGAGGGCGAGATCTGCCTCGACCTGTCACGCCCGATCCTCGGCCTCATGGACGGGTACCACGACGCTCCCGAGCGCACCGCCCGCGCCACCGCGAACGGCTATTACCGCAGCGGCGACATCGCGAGCCGGGATGCCGACGGCTATCTCACCTACGTCGGTCGCAGCGACGACGTGTTCAAGGCATCCGACTACAAGATCTCGCCGTTCGAGCTGGAATCGGTGCTGCTCGAACACCCGGCCGTCGCCGAGGCGGCGGTCGTGCCGAGCCCGGACCCGCTGCGGCTCGCCGTGCCCAAGGCCTTCGTCCGACTCTCCGCGCTCGCGCCGGAAGACCACCGCGAGGCGGCGCGCGAGATCTTCGCGCACTCCCGCGCCCGCCTCTCCGCGTACCAGCGGGTGCGGCGCCTCGAGATCGTCGACGAGCTGCCCAAGACGATCTCCGGCAAGATCCGCCGCATCGAGCTGCGCGCGGCGGAGTCCTCACGCGGCGCGCAGCCCCCCGCGGGAGAGTTCAGCGATCGCGACTTCCGCTGAGCTCGAAGTCGACGGCGACGCGGTCTGCGGTCACCGAGCGCACGTACGCGACGACGACCTGGTGGTCGGGATGGGTCGCATACGCCTCGAGCCCGGCGGCGTCGGCGAAGTCGGCGACGAGCGCGAGATCCCAGTTGCCGCCCCCGAGCACGTCCGGACCGATCGAGATGTCGAGGATCGAGGGGACGACGCCCCGGAGCGCGAGCAGGTCGGCGGTGATCTTCGCCGCCTGTGCGCGCCGTTCGGCGGCGTCCTCGGCGGCGAGCTTCCACGCGACGACGTGACGGATCATGCGGGGTTCCCTTCGGGTGCTGCGGCTTCGAGAGCTGCGGCGTCGCGCGCCGCATCCAGGGCCGTGCGCAGCCGCGCGGCGTCGAGTCGCCAGTGCGCGTGGAGCCGATCGTCGATGAGAACGACCGGGATCTTCTCCCACCACTGCGCGTGGAGAGCCGGGTCGGCCGCGATCGAGAGCTCCTCGATCGACACCTCGTCCTCCGGATAGTCGGCGACGACGGTCTCGACGATCTCGCGCGCCACGTCGCACAGGTGGCAGTCGGGCTTGGAGATGATCGTGAGACTCGTCACGGCATCCATCCTGCCACCGCGTGACGACGCAAACACGAAGCGCCCGTCCGGATCATCGATCCCGGGGACAGGCGCTCGGTGTGCGTGCCGCAGTTACTTCTTGTTGCGGCGCTGGTGGCGAGTCTTGCGAAGCAGCTTGCGGTGCTTCTTCTTCGCCATGCGCTTGCGGCGCTTCTTGATGACAGAACCCACGGAAAACCTCACTATGTCAGGGGTCTGGACGCGCGTCTTCCGCGTCCGGGAACAGGCACCCGCGAAAGATGCCGTCGGAACAGTCTAGCCGACGTCGGCGACAGGCCGTTGCAGGGCGGCGGAGACGGCCGTCTCGGGCACGCGGTAGCTACGGCCGAACCGCACGGCGGGGAGCTCGCCGGAGTGCACGAGGCGGTACACCGTCATCTTCGACACGCGCATGATCTCCGCCACCTCGGCGACGGTCAGAAAACGCACGTCGGACAGCTCTGCCATGTTCCTACTTCCCGCGAAAACCCCAGCGCGCTCGCGCATCTCCCCCACATTAGGGGTCTCGTGGTGCGCGTGTAAACCTCTGAGACGGCTGTGATTAGTGAGTACTCGGGATCAGCGCCCGGGAATGCGCTTGAGCATGCTGTCGAAGGCATGCTTCGTGGATGCCGCAGCGCGCCCCACCATGTCGGCGGCGGCAGCGGCCGAATCGGGCAACGCCGTGGTACCGGCGGCCGCGGCGGCGGCGATCCCGTCGTCGAAGAACGTGACGAGCCAGTCGTCGACCTCGTCGAGCGGCGCCGTGTCGAGGCTGTAGTAGCGGTGCTGACCCTCTTCGCGCACCGACACGAGCTCGGCCTCGCGCAGCACCTTGAGGTGCTTCGAGACGGTGGGCTGACTGATCCCCAGCTCACCGACGATCTGCGACACGCTCGTGCCCTCGTCACCGGATGCCGCGCGCTCGCGCAGCAGCCGCAGGATGTCCCGACGGGTGCCGTCGGCGATCACGTCGAAGATGTCCGCCATGACCTAAGGTTAGCCCGCGTCGCGCTCCAGGTACCATGAGACGCCACCAAACCAGACAAGGAGGCGGCCATGACGGAGGATTCCGTCGCCGCCCGCGCCGGGCGACGGCTGTCGGACGCCCTGCGCCGCGTCGCTCACGCGCTGCGCGAGCTCGCGATGGCCTCGCCGTCGCGCTTCGCCGTCCTCGTCTTCTTGACGCTCATCCTGCTGTTCACGTTCTTGTTCTCGCTGCCCGCGGCATCCGCCGACGGCACGCGCACGCCGTTCGCCGACGCGCTGTTCACGGCCGTGTCGACGATCTGCGTCACGGGACTGTCGACCGTCGACATGGCGACGCACTGGTCACCGCTGGGCCATGTGCTCGTCTACATCGGCGTCAACGTCGGAGCGCTGGGGGTTCTGACCCTCGCATCCATCCTCGGCCTCGTCATCTCGAAGCGCCTCGGCCTTCGCGCGAAGCTGCTCGCGGCGGGCGACTCGAATCCGCTGCGCGCCCACGGCGGGCCGGTGAACGAAGGCCAGACCGTGCGGCTCGGCGAAGTCGGCCAGCTACTTGCGACAGTCGCCCTGTCGACCCTCGTCATCGAGGCCGCTCTCGCAGTGCTGCTTTACCCATCGCTCTTGATCAACGGCGTCGACCCGCTCACGGCGCTGTGGGAGGCGCCGTTCTATGCGGCGATGTCGTTCACGAACACCGGGTTCACCCCCAACGCCGGCGGGCTCACCCCGTTCGCGCAGGACTACTTCTTCCTCACGGTGCTGATGGCGGGCGTCTTCCTCGGGTCGATCGGGTTCCCCGTCATCTTCACGCTCTGGCGGCACCACTTCCACCTCCGCCGCTGGTCGCTGCACGCGAAGCTCACGATCATCACGACCGTCATCCTCTTCTTCGCCGGCGCCGCGGTGTTCCTCCTGCTCGAGTACGACAACCCCGCGACCCTCGGCGGAATGGATGCCTGGGACACGACGTTCCAGTCGTTCTTCCTCTCGGCGATGACCCGCTCGGGCGGGTTCAGCGTGATCGACATGTCGGAGCTGGGCGGCTCGTCGCTCGTCGTCGGATCGATGCTGATGTTCGTCGGCGGCGGCTCGGCATCCACCGCCGGCGGTATCAAGGTGACAACTCTCGCGGTCCTCGCCCTCGCGGTGTGGTCGGAGGCCAAGGGGCGTCCGAGCGTGCAGGCGTTCGGCCGCCGCATCCCGAGCGACGTGCAGCGCGTCGCACTCTCGGTCGTCGCGTGGGGATCGACGATCGTCGCGATCTCGACCATCACGATCGGGCAGCTGACCGGGGCGCCGATCGAGAAGGTGCTCTTCGACGTCATCTCGGGGTTCGCGACCGTGGGGCTCTCGACGGGGCTCACGGCGGAGCTCCCCGATCCGGCCGTGTACGTCCTCGCCCTGACGATGTTCATGGGCCGCGTTGGTACAGTGACTCTCGCCGCGGCCGTGGCCGCGACATCCCGTTCGCAGCACTACGCGCTGCCCGTGGAAAGGCCCATCGTTGGTTGAGCAGCTGCGGAGCGATGCTCCCGTCCTCGTGATCGGCCTCGGCCGCTTCGGCGCCGCCTGCGCCGGCGAACTCGACCGCCTCGACCGCGAGGTGCTCGCGATCGACGAGAACCTCGATCTCGTCCAGAAGTGGTCGGAGCGCGTCACCCACACCGTCCAGGCGGATGCCAAGAACATCGACGCGCTCAAGCAGATCGGCGCGCAGGACTTCCAGGTCGCGGTCGTCGCGGTCGGGTCCTCGATCGAGGCATCCGTTCTCATCACGGCGAACCTCGTCGACCTGAAAGTGCCGCAGATCTGGGCGAAAGCCGTGTCGCAGAGCCACGGCAAGATCCTCGCGCGCGTCGGCGCGAACCACGTCATCTACCCCGAGCGCGAGGCCGGCGAGCGCGTCGCGCACCTCGTGTCGGGGCGCATGCTCGACTTCATCCGCTTCGACGACGACTTCGTGCTCGCGAAGATGTACCCGCCGAAGTTCATCCGCGGCACGGGCCTGAACGAATCCGGCGTCCGTTCGAAGTACAACGTCACCGTCGTAGGGGTGAAAAGCCCCGGCAAGCCGTTCCGCTACGCGGAGGCCGACACGATCGTGACGAACCACGACCTGATCATCGTCTCGGGCACGAACAGCGACATCGAGCGCTTCGCCTCGCTCGATCGCTGACCCGGGCGCGTCCGCCGACTCACGGTCTCGCCGAGAAACCACTTGCCGCCTGAGAAACCGCGGGTGCCGTGGTTTCTCGGGGCGCGAGTGATGTCTCACGCCGCCGCGTGGTTTCTCGTGTCTCGCGCGCAGCCTCCTCCACAACGCGCGAATCGGCGAAACTGTCCACCGATCCGGGCACAGGCGGCCCACGAGCGGCTGCGGCCCACGATGATCAGCGGATGCCGTTGCTTCTGTCCACCCGCGCCGCCACCCGCTCGCCCGTCCCGCTGATCACCTCGGCCGAGGGGCGTGCCCGCGGCATCCGTCTGCCCGATCCGGGCTACATCCGCATCCGGCACGGCGTGTACGCGGATGCCCGCGCCGTCGCCGCGCTCGCGCCGTGGGAGCGTTACGCCGCGCGCGTGCACGCGTTCGTGCTCGCGCATCCGGGTGCGATCCTGGGTCTCGAGCCGGCAGCGGTCTTCCACGGCATCCCGCTCTTCGGCGAGTGCCGTGACATCCACGTGTACGACCCCGACCGTGCAGCATCCCGTCGCTTCGGCGACGTCTGCGTGCACACGAGCGAGGATGCCCGCGAGGTCGCCGAGGTGGACGGCGTTGCGGTGACGTCCCTGGCCGACACGGTGGTCGATCTGATGCGGGCATTGCCGCCTGCGCAGGCACTTGCGGTGGTGGATGCCGCGGTATCGCCAGTCCAGGGTGGGTCCGCGTCGCTCGCCGTCCTACGCGAGCTCGCCTCCGATCGCGCCGACCGCCGCGGCAGTCGAGGACTGACGTGGGCGCTCGATCGCGCCGATCCTCGCGCCGAGTCACCCGGTGAGTCAGTGAGCCGGGCCGTCATCGAGTGGAGCGGGTTCGAGACCCCGGAACTGCAGCGGACGTTTCACTACGAGGGGAACGAAGACCGCTCGGACTTCTTCTTCCCGCGCGCCGGGGCTGTGGGCGAAAGCGACGGTTGGGGCAAGTACGATCTCGGCGACGCCGCCGCGGCCGAGCGGCACCTTCGGAACGAGAAGCGGCGCGAAGACCGGCTCCGCCGGCACGGGCACGGCTTCGCGCCGTGGGACTATGCCGACGCGGTACGCGTCGAACCGATGTGCCGGGCGCTCACCCAGGCATCCGTTCGCGTGATCCGTGCGCCCGATCGCGCGCGGCTCGCCTCCCTGCACCGCGCGCCCCGGCTGCTACGGCGCCCGCCCGCGTGAGAAACCATCCGGATGCTGAGAAACCCGTTGCGCCATGGTTTCTCAGGCGCGGAGTGGTTTCTCGCGGGAAGTAGTGGTTTCTCGCGGCGCGCGGGCGCGCGGCGGGCTACGCGCCGGAGGCGAGCTCGCGCGCGCGGGCGAGGGCGGCGTCGGTCGCCTCGGCGAAGACGCCGTCCAGGCGCGCACCCTGCAGGACCGCGATCGCGCGCTCGGTCGTGCCCTTCGGGCTCGTGACGCGGCGGCGGAGCTCACCGGGGTCCTCGCCCGTGGCATCCAGCAGCGCGGCGGCGCCGATGAAGGTCTGCTCGGCCATGAGGTGCGCGTCGGCATCCGAGAATCCCTTGCCGCGCGCCGCCTCGGTGAGGTCTTCGATCAGCAGGAAGACGTACGCCGGACCGGAGCCCGAGATCGTCGAGAGCGCGTCGATCTGCTCCTCGGGAACCTCGATCACGACGCCGCAGGTCTCGAAGAGGTCGCGCACGAGGGCGAGGTCGGCATCGGATGCCGCGGAGCCACGCGCGATCCCCGTGACGGCCTTGCCGACGACGGCCGGGGTGTTCGGCATCGCGCGGATGACGGACACCCCCTCACCGACGATCGACTCGAACGTCTCGGTCGTGACGCCGGCGGCGAGGCTCACGACGATCGTTCCGGGCCGCAGCGCCGGCGCGATCTCGCGGAGAAGATCCGGCACCATGACCGGCTTCACGCCGATGAGCACGATGTCGGCGCCGGATGCCGCCGTGACGTTCGCCTCCGGGTCGTCGGCGAGCGCGAGACTCGTCACGCCCGCGAGCCCGACCAGCTCTGCGGCCTTCGCCGCGGTGCGGTTGGTGACGCTCACCCGCGGGGCGCGTCCGGACCGGACGAGGCCCTGCAGGATCGCACCGCCCATCGAACCGGCACCGAGGATCGCGATGGACGGGAGGGTCTGGGGCATGCGTCCATCCTAGGAGCGAACCCTCGGCCGGGCGCCCTGGAGAGACCGCCGGTGCCCGCACTAGGATGCCGATATGACCCTCTTGGAAGGCATTTCCGCGCGGCTCATCGACACTGATCGCCTCACGGTGAACATTCTGGAGCGAGTCGGTGACGACCCGGGGGCGACCCCCGATCAGACCGTCGTGCTGGTGCACGGCAACGTCTCGTCGGCCCTGTTCTGGCAGGAGCTCATGCAGGATCTGCCGAGCGAGCTGCGGGTCATCGCGATCGACTTGCGCGGCTTCGGCGGCACCGAGAGCCTGCCCGTCGACGCGACCCGCGGTCTGCGCGATTTCAGCGACGACGTCTACGCGACCCTCACCGCGCTGGGGCTCGAGACCGCACACCTCGTCGGCTGGTCGATGGGCGGCGGCGTCGTGATGCAGTACGCGCTCGATCACCCCGTGCTCTCGCTCACGCTGCAGGCTCCCGTCTCTCCCTATGGCTTCGGCGGCACGCGCCGCGACGGTTCGCGGCTCACCGACGACGACGCGGGATGCGGGGGCGGCGGCGCGAACCCCGACTTTGTGCAGCGGCTCACGGACCGCGATATGACAGCCGACTCGCCCACGTCGCCGCGCACCGTCTTCCGCACCGGGTACGTCGCACCGGGGTATGCGAGCGAGCACGAGGACATCTGGGTCGAGTCGATGAACACGACTTCGACCGCCGAGGGCAACTACCCCGGCGATGGCGTGCCGAGCGAGAACTGGCCGGGCTTCGGGGCGGGCACGACCGGCGTGCTCAACACGATGGCGCCTCGCTACTTCGACACGAGCGGCATCGTCGATCTCGAGGTGAAGCCCCCGATCCTGTGGGTGCACGGGTCGGCGGATGCCATCGTGTCGGATGCCTCGTTCTTCGACCTCAACCAGCTCGGCGCACTCGGGGTCATCCCGGGGTGGCCGGGCGAGGGGGTCGCACCGGCGCAGCTGATGGTGTCGCAGACGCGCGACGTGCTCGATGCGTATCGCGCCGCGGGTGGCGAGGTCACCGAGCTCGAACTCGAGGGCGTCGGACACTCGCCGCACCTCGAGAGCCCGGCCGAGGTACGCCGCGCGCTCCTCGGCGTCATCGGCTACCTCGGCCGCCCCGCCTACCCCGCACCGCCGACCGAGACGATCATCCTGAGCTCGTCTGACTGAGGCGCCGGCGCCGGCCCGTCAGCGGCGCGCGTCGAAGAACTCCCGCAGTAGAGCCCGCGCCTCGGGCTCGCGGATGCCGCCGACAACCTCCGCGCGCACGGGCAGGCGACGGTCGCGCAAGAGGTCGTAGACCGACCCCGCCGCGCCGGCCTTGTCATCCCACGCGCCGAACACGACCCGGCCGACGTGCGCCTGCAGAATCGCCCCCGCGCACATGACGCACGGCTCGAGCGTCACCGTGAGGGTACAGCCCTCGAGGTTCCACGAGCCGGTCGTCGCGGCGGCCGCGCGGAGCGCGACGATCTCGGCGTGGGCGGTCGGGTCACCGGTCGCCTCGCGCAGGTTCCGGCCCTCGCCGATGACGGCTCCGCCGGCATCCGTCACGACCGCCCCGACGGGGATCTCGCCGGCGGCCGACGCCACCTCGGCGAGCACGAGCGCGCGGGTCATTGCCGCGTCGTCGGCGAGCGGAGCGTGCAGGGTCACGCCCCCAGCGTACGGCGCGGGCATGGGGAGTCCTCCCCATCGGCGTCACGCGCGAAGCCGCGTAGGCTCGAAGCCGAGGAGGGGACATGTCCGATCTGCGAATCGACACCGAGCGCGTGCGCGCCGTCGGCACCGGGCTCGCGCGCATCGCGCACGAGTTCGAGAACGCCAACGTGCGCAGCGATCAGATCGCGGAGGCCACGGGTCATGACGGCCTCGCCGACGCCGTGCGCTCCTTCGCGCACTCGTGGGATGACACCCGCAGCGACATGACCGAGTCGATCACGGGCCTGGGCGAGGCCACGACCGCTATCGCCGACACCTTCGAGCAGGCCGATCAGGAGCTCGCCGCCGCGATGGACGGCACCTCGACGGCCCCGCCCGCGGCATCCGCTGGCGGCCACCAGGTGGCGCGATGAGGCCCGCCGACTGGTCGGCCGCGGGGTTCGGCTCCGACCCCGTCCCCGGCGACCCGGACCTCGTCCGCCGCGGCGGTCAGAGCTACCTCGACATCGCGCGCACGATCGACAGCACCGCGCGGGGGCTGCGTACGCTCGACCTCGACAGCACCGTCTCCGAGGCGATCGACGCGCTGGGCGAGACGGCGCGCACCGTCGCCGACGACATCGCCAAGGCCGAGGCGCGCTACCGTGCGACGGGGAACGCGCTCGTGACCTACTCGGCGGCCCTCGCCGGCGCGCAGGACGACTCGCTGGCCGCTCTGCAACGAGCGCAGGCCGCGCAGGGCGACGCCGCCGACGCCCAGCAGGAGCGGCGCCGCTACCTCCGTCTGTCGGAAGATGCGACTGACCCCGCCGACGCCCTCCGGTACGAGACGCTCGCCGACAGCGCCGGAACGGATGCCCGGCATGCGAGCGCCACCGCGGGTGCGGCGCATCAGGACATCCTGGATGCCGCGCGCCGCCGCGACCGCGCCGCCGAGACCGCCCGGGACGACATCGAGAACACCACGAGCGGCGACGACCTGAACGACTCGTGGTGGGACGATTGGGGCAAGGACGTGCTGTCGGCGATCACCGACATCGCCGGGACGATCGCCGCGATCGCCGGCATCCTCGCTCTCGTCGTCTCGTGGATTCCGGTCATCGGCCAGGCTCTCGCGGCGGCGCTCCTTCTCGTCGCGGGCATCGCCGCTGTCATCAACGCGATCGGCAACATCGTGCTGGCCTCGACCGGTGATCGCAGCTGGGGTGAGGCGATCGTCAGCATCATCGGCGCGGCCCTCGCCGTGGTCGGTCTGGGCGGCGCCGCCCGCGTCCTCGGAAACCTCGCGATGGCCGGCCGCATCAACGCACAAGCTGCCGCGGAAGTCGCGGCGCGCGGGGGAACGGAAGCCTTCGAGCAGCTGACGGTGCGCCAGGCCCTGCGGCTGCGCCCGCAGCAGCTCGCCGAGTCCGAGCGCCTGTGGGCGACGCCGGTCAGCGACCTGGCGAAGGGTGACGAGGTGTTCCGCCTCTACGGCGACGAAGCCCTCCAGACCGGAGCATCGTGGTCGTCGCGCGCCCCCGAAACCTTCTCGAGCACGCGCAGCGCCCTGGGTCTTCCCGATGTCAACTCCGCCGAGCGCCTCGTGAGCGCCTCGGTCGACGACCTCGGCTCCGTCGTGCTGCAGCGGCATGCGCTGCCGCTCAACGGCATGCCCGGGGGTGCTCCGGAGTACATCATCGTCGGCGGCGACCTGCCGGCGAAGGGACTCTCGCTCATCGATGACGTCGCCTGGAGGCTGCCGTGACGCGCGTCTCCGACGAGGAGTTCACCCTCCCGCTCATCCTGAGCAACAGTCCTCCGCCCTTCGAGGGGATGATCGTGCGGGCATCCGGCGACCCGCTGCACAGCCCGGGCGCGCTCGTCGCCTACAAGAGCGAGGGCGAGACGCGCTACGGCTACATCCAGACCCGGCTCGCAACCGACGTGCGCGGTCGCCGGTGGGGTATGGGGCTTCTCTACGACGTCGACGCCTCAGCAGATGCCGACCTCCCCGCCCCGGGCGCGCCGCTCGGGGCGCGCTTCCGCCAACGCGCGGAGATCGAGTTCAGCTATGCCTGAGTCCATCCCCTCCGCCCCCGCCGCTGACGTCGGATCCGAGCGGCTCGCCGCGGCGCTCGCGGCGATGGATCCCGCGGCGGTCGGGCGGGCGCTGCGCCAGGACTTCGTCGTGGTGCCGCTCATGCGAGGACCCGAGGGCGAGACGCAGACCCGCGTCGTCGCGGCAGAGGATGCCGACGGCGAGCGCCGATGGGAGCTGCACCTGTTCTCCTCGTCGCAGAGCTTCGCGGCGTGGATCGGATCGAACACGGATGCCGGCGAGTTCGCCCTCCAGCGCGGCACGAGCCTGATCGCCCTCCTCGACGCGTACGGGCCGATCCTGCGCCGCGTCGTGTTCGACACGGCGGGCCCGCACCCCGTGAACGCGTCGCCCGAGGATGTGCGCGCGAGTCTCGAGCCGCAGCCCGGTGATGACGACGTGCGATGGATCACCGAGGAACAGGGTCAGGAGCACGGGCTGCGCGACGGCGAGCGGGTCACGGGGCTCGACCTCTTCCTCGGCGCGGACTGGGCCCGGATCGACCTCACGAGCCCGGCGTCCATCGACGCAGATACGAAGACGCTCGTCGAAGCCCAACTGGCGGGCATCCCACAGGCGCCGGTTCTGCGCGGCCAGCTGACCGCGTGGCTGCGCCAGTCGGCGCGGACCGCCGCGGCGGCGGGCGGCAGATCGATGGTGTATCTCACGAGGCGCACCGCGGATGCCGCGGCATCCGTCGCGGTCACGACGTATTGGCAAGAGCTCGGCCCTGCTCCCGAAGGCGGGCATCTCGCCGCGATGCGCGCGCGCGTGCAGGCGGACCTCGGCCCGCAGGATCAGCTCGTCGAGGCTGCCACCGCCGCTGGTCCGCTGCTGCGGTGGACGCACCGGCGGATCGGGCCTGCGGAGCTGGCGCTCGCGCCCGTGGGGATCATCGACTACTGGCTGCAGTTCCCGGACGGGAGGGGCCTCTGCCTCGTCAGCTTCTCGACCCCGCACGTCGACCAGTTCACCGACGTCCAGCAGTTGGCCGATGCCATCGTGCTCGCCGCCGCGTGGGAGCTTGCCCCGGACGCGTAGGCTGACTGCCATGCGCGTGCACGTTGCCGACCACCCTCTCATCACCCACAAGCTCACGGTGCTGCGCGATCGCGAGACGCCGTCGCCGGTGTTCCGTCAGCTCACCGAAGAGCTCGTGACTCTGCTCGCCTACGAGGCGACGCGGAACGTGCGTGTCGAGGAGGTCGCGATCACGACGCCTGTGACCGCGACGACCGGCGTCCACATCAGCGAACCGCGGCCTCTTGTCGTGCCGATCCTGCGGGCGGGCCTCGGGATGCTCGAAGGCATGGTGAAGCTCCTGCCCACGGCGGAGGTCGGCTTTCTCGGCATGGCCCGCAACGAGGAGACCCTGCAGCCGTACACGTATGCCGAGCGGCTTCCGAACGACCTGAGCGACCGGCAGTGCTTCGTGCTCGACCCCATGCTCGCGACCGGCGGGTCGCTCGGCGCGGCGATCGACTTCCTGTTTGCGCGCGGCGCGCAGGATGTCACCGCGATCTGCATTCTCGGCGCCCCCGAGGGCGTCGCGAAGATCGAGGAGCAGGTCGGCGGTCGCGACGTGACGCTCGTCCTCGGCGCGCTCGACGAGCGGCTCAACGAGCGCGGCTACATCGTCCCCGGCCTCGGGGATGCCGGGGACAGGCTTTACGGCACGGTGTAGCCGCCCGGGCGCCGGCCGCGCTCAGCCGCCGGTGCGGCGGCCGGTCTCCTGCTCCCAGAACTCCAGCTGCTGCGTCAGCGCCTTGGCGAGCTCGAACACCTGCTGCGGCGGGATCCGCACCCGCTGGACGACCTGGCCCGGCACCAGGGTGACCGGGTTGCCCTCGGCATCCGAGGTCGACTGCGGAGGCCGCGCGAGCGCGACGAAGTCCATCACGAAGACGTCGGGGGTGTGCCACACGTTCGCGAAGTCGGCGTAGCTGCCGCGGACCACATCGGCCGGCACGTCGATCTCGAACTGGCGCGGAGCCTCGTCGGCCATGGCATCCCCCTCTGTGTCTGTCGCGAGTCTAGGCGGTGAGCGTGCGGTCTAGGCCGCACCCACGAGACGGGCGAAGGCGCTGAGCCGCGCGACTCCGTCGGGCGTGCGCGGGAGGTCGTCGAGCAGCCCCGTGCCGTATACGACGAACGCCGTGTGCTCGGCTCGTGAGACGGCGACGTTCAGCCGGTTCTGCAGCAGCAGGAACTCGAGCCCGCGCGGCGCATCGCGGCCCGAGGATGCCGCGAGCGACACGATCGCGACCGCCGCCTCCTGCCCTTGGAACTTGTCGACCGTCCCTACCGGGACCTCGCCGAACCCGGCCGCGGCAAGCGCTTCTTCGACCGTCACCTGCTGCGCGTTGTACGGCGTGACGACGATGAGATCGCCCTGCGCGAGCGGGCGAGGCAGGGCGCCTTCGCCGCTCGTCCAGGAGCGGCCGATCAGATCGCGGACGATCGCGACGACCGCGTCTGCCTCTTCGGCCGACGACGTGGAGTTTCCGGTATGTCCGAGCGGCACCGGAGTGACGCCCGGCGCGACCCCGGAAAGGTGCCGCGCCGACGTGCTCTCGTGCGCGGCGAGGCGCCCCTCGTACGACAGCTCGGAGACCGGCTCTGCCACCTCCGGGCGCAGGCGACGGGTCTGCGCGAGGAAGAATCCGCGGTCTTCGCGGATGACTGCGGCGCCGTCCATGACCCAGCCGAGCGCCGACGTGTCGACCGGCTCGGGATGCGTACCCTGGCTCACCTGGGGCAGCTGCTGCGGGTCGCCGAGGAGCATGAGACGTTCGGCGGCGACCGAGACGGCGATCGTGGATGCCAGGGAGAACTGCCCCGCCTCGTCGATCACGAGAAGGTCGAGGCTCCCCCGCGCCACTCGCCCCGGGTGGCTGAGGTCCCACGCGGTGCCGCCGATGACGAACCCGTCCGGGTGGTCGGCGGCGAAGGCGGCGTACCCGTCTTTCGCGATCGGGGTGAACGAGGGCTCCGGTCCCGAGTCGGACTTGCGTGCCTTCGCGACGCGCTCCTTCGGCACGCCGGCGGCGACGATGCGATCGAGCATGTTCTCGACGACCGCGTGCGACTGCGCGACGACGCCGACGCGGTAGCCGCGCTCGGCGACCAGCCGCGCGACGACGTGCGAGCCGACGTAGGTCTTGCCGGTGCCGGGTGGGCCCTGCACCGCGAGGTAGCTGTGGTCGAGGTCGTGCACCGAGCGCACGATATCGTCGATGGTGTCGGCGTTCTCGCCGGAGCCGCGCGTCAGCGCGCCGCTGCGCGTGCGGGGTGGACGACGCAGCAGCAGGTCGGTCGCGGCATCCTTCGGGAAAGACGCGGATGCCGTCGGCGCCGCCTCGATCACGGCATCGGCCCACTCGTCGATCGCGACTTGCTGGCTGCCCGCGCGGGGCGGGTCGGGAGGGGTGAGGGCGATCGGGAACTCGCGCCAGGTGATCCCGTCGATCGGCGTCTCTTCGACGACGACGCCGTCGTCGAGCGTGTCGACGACGCGCACGCGCCGCGCCGCGTGGATGAAGCGCGGACTCGTGTCGATCGGGAACGGCGCGGGCAGTTCGTACAGGACCCAAACAGTGCTGTCGGCGGTGAGTTTCGTGCCGGGCGCGAGGTCGCCCCGGAGCTCGAGCACGCGGCGCTGCACACGCGCTCCCTCGGGGAGGTGCCAGTCGGTAAGCACCCGACAGCGGTCGTGATCGAACACGACGACATCGCGCGTGTCTTCCCACACCGAGACCGGTTCGCGCAGCCGCAGGAAGTGCGTCGCCCAGTAGGTCTTTGCCTCGCGCGGGTAGTAGTCGATCGCCGCCGACCCGAGGCGCAGCGCCGCGACGGCGCGCTCGTCGACCTCGGCGGCCGCGGCTGCCTCGGCCGCCAGACGGGTCAGGCTCTCGGCGCGGTGCGATGGCTCGTAGGGCTGTTCTCTCGCGTCGATGTCGGCCGTGGGCGTGAGGTCGGCTTCGCGCGCGCGGTCGACGAGCCAGTCGCGCAGGCGCCGGGTCGACACGCAGTCGTAGCGGTTGTAGTCGGCGAGGTCTGTCAGCACCGCCTCGCCCTCAGCGAGCTGCCCGGCGTCGATCAGGGTGCGGGCCTCGACGTACTTCACGATCGAGTCGTCGCCCCGCTGCACGTCGCTCGTGCGCACCTCATCGCCCATGTACAGCGGCTCGAGCTTCTTGATCGAGTACGAGCGCGAGCCGACCCGAAGCGCCCGCCGCACGACGGGGTACAGGTCGACGAAAGCGCCTTCGCGCAGCAACGTGTCGACCTCGGCCTCGCGCACGCCGTAGGTCGCCGCCATCGCGAGCAGGTGCGTCGTCTCGTACGGGGCGTAGTGGTAGATGTGCATGCCGGGGTGCTTGCGGCGACGGAGCGCGACGAGATCGAGGAACTCCTCGAACGCCGCGCGCTCTTCGGCGTGCGTGTGCGCCCACAGCGCCGTGTACACCTCGGCGGTGTCGACCCAGCCGAAGAGATAGTCGATGCCCCACTGCGCGTTCGCGCCTGGCGCGGGCGTCTCGGTGTAGAGCGGGTCACCCTCGAAGTCGAAGAAGATGTCGCCGTTGTCGGGGCGCGGCAGAGCGCCGATCGCCTTCGGGAACACCACCTCGTACGTCGGCACGGCGTGCGGATCGGATGCCGCGGCGACCCCGCCCGCGGGACTCGCGAGCTGCAGGGCCGCCTGCGTGCGAAGGCCCGTGAACGTGTCCCACGACATCCGCTCGGGCGCCTGCCGCGCCGCGGCGAGGTCGTCGATCGTGCGGACGCCCGCGGCGCGGAGCCTGTCGCGTTGCACCGGACGCATGCCCGCGACCAGCAGCAGATCGCGGTGTGCGACGACCTCGGCGTCGCACGTGGCGCACCGGCCACAGGCGACGACACGCAGTGCACCGCGCTCGTCGCCCCAGGCGATCGGGGCACCCGCCGCACCAGCCGCAAGGTCGCGATCGACGATGAGCGCGCGCAGTCGTTCGCGGCGCAGCCGGAAGACCGGCATGAGATCGCGGATCGCGTGCACCGAGGTCGTCCCGTCGCCGAGCAGCAGTTCGACGCGGTCGCTGTGGGGCACACCGAGCTGGTCGAGCTGATCGACGTATGCCGCCAACTGCATGAGCGCTGTCACGCGCGCGTGCCGCGCGAGCTTCGTGTCTTGCACGACCCACTCGTCATCGCGGATCAAGAAGTCGGCGAACCCGATGAACTCGTCGGTCGAGAACACCGCCTGGTAGATGACGGCGACATCGGGGTCGGCGAGGGCCGCGTTCGTCGCGGCGACCGCCGCAGCGACGCCCTCGGCATCAGACGCCACCGTCGCGGGCAGCTCGACGACCCGACCCGGGAACATCGCGCGATACGCCTCCAGCTGGCGCAGTTCGTGTTGCGTACCGAGGGCGCCGGCCCGCGCGAGGGTCAGGTCTTCGGGCTCGTCGACCGCCTCGATGCGGCCCATCTTCGCGTCGATCTTGCGCAGCCACGCGAACTCGCACTCGGCGGCCGATTTGAGGTCGCTCGCACTCCAGACGATTCGCGCGTCGCCTTCGCCGTCATCGATGTATCGCATGTCTTCCTTTCGCGATCGACACTAGCCGCGGCATCCGACACGCTTCGATGCCAGACTGGTCGGGTGAGCGAGAAACTGCCGTTCGAGTGCGTGTACCGGCACGGGTTCGCGCGCGTCGCGGCGTGCACGATCCCGGTCGCGATCGCGGACCCCGCCGCGAACGCCGCGTCCGTCATCGCCGCCGCCCGCGCGGCGCACGACGAGGGCGTCGCCGTCGCGGTGTTCCCCGAGCTGTGTCTCACGGGATACGCGATCGACGATCTCGTGATGCAGGATGCCGTGCTGGATGCCGTCCGCGCCGCTCTTGCCGAGGTGACGGCCGCATCGGCGGACCTGCGGACCCTCTTCGTCGTGGGCGCGCCACTTCTGCTCGGATCGCGCCTGTACAACTGCGCCGTCGTCATCCACCGCGGGGAGATCCTCGGCGTGGTGCCGAAGGTCTACCTGCCGACGTATCGCGAGTTCTACGAGTCGCGCTGGTACGCGAGCGGTATCGACGCGCCCAGCGAGGCACTGCTGGGCGGAGAGGTCGTCCCGGTGGGCACCGATTTGCTGTTCGAGGCATCCGATGTGCCCGGCCTCGTCGTGCACGTCGAGGTCTGCGAAGACCTGTGGGTGCCGATTCCGCCGTCCTCGCTGGCGGCGCTCGCGGGCGCGACGGTGCTGTTGAACCTCTCCGGCAGCCCCATCACGATCGCGCGCGCCGACGACCGACACCTGCTCGCGAAGTCGCAGTCTTTCCGCTGCAACGCGGCCTACGTCTACGCGGCCGCCGGTCAGGGCGAATCGACCAACGACGTCTCCTGGGACGGCCAGACGATGATCTACGAGGCGGGCACCCTGCTCGCCGAGACGGAACGCTTTCCGGACGGGCCGCGCACCGCGCTCGCCGATGTCGACCTCGACCGCCTCCGCCAGGATCGCCTGCGCCAGGGCACATTCGACGAGAACCGCGTGCGGACGCTCTCGGACGCCGAGGTGCGCCGCATCCCGTTCGCGGTGGAGCCGCCGGCATCCGTCACGACGCTGCGCCGTCCGCTCGACCGCTTTCCGTTCGTGCCCGACGACCCCGCCCGCCTCGATCAGGACTGCTATGAGGCGTTCAGCATCCAGGTGTCCGGCCTCGAGCAGCGCATGCGCGCGATCGGCTCGCCGAAGCCCGTGATCGGCGTCTCCGGCGGGCTCGACTCGACGCACGCTCTGCTCGTCGTCGCGCGCGCGATGGATCGGATGGGGCGGCCGCGCAGCGACATCCTCGCCTACACGATGCCGGGGTTCGCGACGAGCGAGCACACGAAGTCGAACGCGATCGCCCTCGCCGAGGCGATCGGGGCGTCCATCGAGACGATCGATATCCGACCGATGGCGACCGAGCTGCTCACGGGGATCGGGCATCCCTTCGCGAACGGCGAGCCGGTCTACGACGTGACGTTCGAGAACGTCCAGGCCGGTGCGCGCACCGACTTCCTGTTCCGCCTCGCGAACCAGAACGGCGGCTTCGTCGTCGGTACCTCCGACCTGTCGGAGCTCGCCCTCGGCTGGGCGACGTACGGCGTCGGCGACCAGATGAGCCACTACGCCGTCAACGCGGGGGTCCCGAAGACGCTCATCCAGCACCTCATCCGTTGGGTGATCGCCCACCCGGACGAGGGTGCGGCGCTCAGCGACGACGCGAAGCGCGTGCTGCAGTCGGTGCTCGACACCGAGATCAGCCCCGAGCTCGTCCCCGCGGGTCAAGACGGCGCCGTGCAGTCGACCGAGAGCACGATCGGGCCGTACGCGCTGCACGACTTCGCGCTGTTCCACGTGCTCCGCTACGGGCTGCGCCCGTCGAAGATCGCGTTCCTCGCCGAACAAGCGTGGGCAGACCAGGATGCCGGCGCCTGGCCTCCCGGATTCCCCGAGGATGACCGGTACGCCTACGACCGCGACACGATCGTGCGCTGGCTCGAGGTGTTCCTGACGCGCTTCTTCGGGTTCGCGCAGTTCAAGCGCACCGCGATCCCGAACGGCCCGAAGGTACTGCCGGCGGGTTCGCTGTCGCCTCGCGGAGACTGGCGCGCGCCGTCGGACGGCAACGCCGACGTGTGGCTCGCGGAGCTGCGCGCCGGGCTTACTTCTTAGGCAGCGCCCCGACGGCCATCGTGATGACCCACCCGTCGCGCGAGGCGTCGACGATCTCGTACTTCATGTTGTGGTCGGGGATCCAGCCCTTGTGACGCCCCATGTCGAGCCGCACCCGCTCGGGCGCGACGCGCACGCCCCGGCCGTCGGCCTCGAGAACGGCCTGCACGCGCACCCAATGCTGCAGCAGATCGGCCGTATTCGTGAGGTCGAACAGGTGCGAGTGCTTTCGCATGAGGCGAAGGTCGGCGTCATCCGGAGTCAGGTCGCGAATGTCGATCCCGAGTGGAAGCTCGGGGTCGCAGATCGCGGCGACCGTCGCGGCACGGTAGCTCGCCGTCACGATCGAGATGGGGAGGTCGACGCCGTCACGCGAGGCGATGAGCCTCGTGTGGTAGCCGAATCCGCGGGGGGCCTCGCGCTCGATCCGCACGGCCGTCGTGTCGCAGCCGAGCTTGGCGGCGATCAGCTCTTTCGCCAGGATGCGGCGCCGATCGTGCACGGAGGTCGCCGGATCCCAGCCCAGCCGTGCGGTCACCCCCGCCGGTGCGTCCAGGGGGACGGTCTGCAGTGTCATGGTGCTCCTTGTGGGTCGGCCTCGTGGGTCGCGGTGCTCCCATCATCGCGCGCGCGGGCCCCGCGTGTGCGTGCAGGTGCCGGAAAAGCCATCGGCGGCCGATAGCCTTTTCTTACCAACCAACCAAGGAAGCTTCATGACTACCACACCGACGTACACTCCGCAGCCCGAGCCCGACACTCGCACCAAGGGGATCGCCTGGACCGCGCTGAGCCTCGCGATCGCCGGGGTGGTCCTCACCCTCATCGGGTTCGTTCCGGTCCCGTGGGTCGGCATCATCGCCGTCGTTCTGGGCGGAATCGTGCTGCTCGCCGCGTTCGTCTTCTCGATCGTGGGCCTCGCCGGAAAGCGTTTCGGCGGCAAGCCGCTGAGCATCACGGCGCTCGTCGTTTCAATCGTCGGCGGGGTGCTCGGGGTCATCGCGCTGGCGGCCGCGCTCGTCATCACCGGAAACTCGGTCGCGCAGGGAATCGTGCAGGACAGCGGCCGCGAGACCCCGTCGGTGACCGAGCCGAGCGACGCGGCGGACGACGACGCCACCACCGACGACACGGCCGACGACTCGGCGCTGACGGCGAACGAGACCGCCTTCCTCGCGCAGGTGCGACCGGAGGTCAACCGGATCATGGCCGAGATCGACCCGAGCATCACCCCGGACATCGTCGAGGCGACGTTCGACGACGCGACCCTCATCACCGTCGGTGAGGCGCTGTTGACGACGGGCCAGGCTGGCGTCGATTCGTTCGCCGAGCAGTCCGCCGGCACCGAAGGCGCCGCTGACGCCGAGCTCATGCGCTCGCTCTACCAGGCGATCTACGACGCGGCGGTAGCCCACCTGCAGTAACCCAGACAGGTCACAGGGGCTGAGCGACGTCCTGCCGGATGACGCTCGGCCCCTGTGCTGTCGCCTCGACGACGAGCTGCGCGGGTAGCTGCTCTTTCATCGCCTCGACGTGGCTGATGACGCCGACGGTGCGCCCGCCCGCGCGCAGTTCGTCGAGCGTGCGCATCGCGAGTTCGAGGGTCTCGGGGTCGAGCGAGCCGAATCCCTCGTCGACGAACAGGGTGTCGAGGCGGATGCCGCCCGCGCGCGAGGTCACGACCTCGCCGAGTCCGAGCGCGAGTGCGAGGGATGCCAGGAACGTCTCGCCTCCGGAGAGCGACTGCGGTGCGCGGAGGCGCCCGGTGTGCGCGTCGAGCACCTCGATTCCGAGCCCGGATGCCCGGCCGCGCGCGGCGCGCGCGTCGGAGTGGTGCAGGGTGTAGCGCCCTGACGACATCTCCGACAGTCGTATGCTCGCCGCGGCGACGATCTCTTCGAGTTCGGCGGCGAGGACGAACGTCTCGAGGTCCATCTTCATCGTGTTGGGGGCGCGGCCCGCGACGGTGTCGGCGAGGCGCGTGACCGACGCCGCGTCGTCTGCGACCTCGGCGACCGCCGCGTAGGCCGCGTCGGCGTCGAGCGCGAGCTTTCGGAGGCGCGCGGCTGTGCTCTCGGCGTCTCGCTGCGCGGCGATCGCGGACGCCCGCTCACGGTCGGCGGCCTCGAGAGCCTCGGCGGATGCCGTCACAGCGGCATCCGTGACATCGTCTCCCGCCGCGTCGAGCTCGAGTTCGAGCAGTCGAGAGCGGGTCGCCGCGAAGGCGGCGGCATGCGCGCTCAGCTCGTCATCGAGTCGGGCCTGCTCGTCGTGGGAGAGCAGCGCGGCGCGGGCGCCTGCGATATCGCCGACACCGCTGGCCGCGATCCGGGCCGCCGCATCGGCGTTCGCGTCGGCGAGTGCGCGCGACCGCTCGGCGTGATGGGCTCGCGCCTCGGCGAGCGTCAGCGCCAGCGCACGTTCCGACTCCGCGGCCGCGATGCGGGCCGCGACCGTCGCGAACTCACCCCGGGCGGCCGCCACGATGCCCGCACTACGCGCGATGTCCGCGGCGATGGCGGCGTGTTCGGCGCGATGCGCGGTCGCCTGCGCCTCGAGGGACACGCGCTCTCGCTGCGTGCGCGCGGTGAGCTCGTCGAGGTCGGCGCGCCGGGCCTCGAGGCGCTGCAGTTCGTTCCACGCGGCATCCGCCGCCTCCGCTTCGCTCTGGGCGAGGTCGAGGGATGCGGAAAGCGACGCCTCGTCGAACCCGCCCGCGCGCGAGTTCGCGTCGGCGAGTCGCTCGCGCGCCGCGCGCGCCGCTTCGGCGGCCGCAGACGCCGCGCCCGCCGTCTCATCCCGCGCCCGCTCGGCGCGGGCCAGATCGTCGTCGGTGATGGGTTCTGGCGACGCGGCCGCAGGATGCGGGTGCTCGGTCGAGCCGCAGACGGCGCACGCCTCACCGGCAACGAGCGCGGCGGAAAGCTCGCCCGCGTATCCGGCGAGCCGGCGTTGCAGCAAATCGCTGACGGCGACTGCCGCGGTCGCCGCGGCGGCGCTCGCCCCCGCGTGCTCCCGGTCGGCCCTCTCGGCGGTCTCAGCGAGCACCGCCGCCTCGCGCGCGGCATCCCTCCGGGCCTGCAGCTCGCCGAGCGCCCGGTGCAGATCGTCGCGCCGCGCCGCGGTGGCGCGAGCGACGTTCGTCGCCTCGTCGAGCGCCCCGCGATCCGCGGGGAGTCGCCCGAGGACGGCGTCGCACGCGACGAGCGCTGCGTCGGCCTCGGCGAGGGCGCGAGCCTTCTCGTCGGCACTCCGTTCGAGCGCGTCGAGATCACGTTCCTGCGCCGCCGCGTCGGCGAAGCGGGCAAGCTCGACCGTCAGCTCGTCGAGGCGGACGGCGATGTCGGCGGAGGCCTCTCCCCCGCCCGTCGTCCACGCGACCAGCGCCGCGTCGACGGCATCCTGGGCGGCGGCGAGCGCGGCCTGCGCCCGATCGGCCGTCTCGAGCGGCGCGCGCAGCGCCTCGGCCGTGCGCGCCCGCTCGAGTCGTGCGCGCACGTCGGCGAGCCGCGGGGCCATCGCTTCGAGCTCCGCCAGGCGAGCGCGCAGCTCGATGCGTTCGCGGCCGCGCGCCGCCTGAGCCACCAGGTTCGCGTGGGTCTCTGTAGCCGAAGTGAGAGCGGCATCCGCGTGCGCGCGGGCGACCTTCGCCTGCTCGACGCGATATTCCGCGCGTTGCAGAGCCGCGACAAGGGCGTCGCGTCGGCCCGCGACGTCGGCCTCGGCGGGGGCGGGCGCCGTGTCGTCGCCGCCAAGCGCATGCTCACGGACGAGCGACTCTGCCACATCGAGGAGCGTCCGCGCGTGCTCGGTCGACGTGTCGAGCTGCTTCTGCGCGTCACGCCGCCGCTGTTCGAGATCATCGCGATACCGCTCGAACCGGCGCGTGCCGAAGAGGGTCCGCAAGAGCGTCTGGCGTTCTTCGCCGGATGCCAGCAGGAACCGCGAGAACTTGTTCTGCGCGAGCAGGATGACCTGCTGGAACTGTTGCGCGTTCAGGCCTAGCAGCTCGTCCATCGCGACCCCGACGTCGCGGGGCCTCGCCGCCCGCCCGACCCACACGCCCCCGACGAGCTCTTCGAGCTCGGCGCGGGCGGGCTCGGCCGTGAGTCCGCCACCCCGCTTGGCCGGACGGTCGTATTCGGGCGCACGCGTGATGCGCCAGCGAGTGTCGCCGATCGTGAACTCGAGGCGCACCTCGGTCGGATCGGTGAGGTAGCAGTGGTCGCTACGCAGCCGCTTCTCGCCGCCGTCGTAGCGCGGCACGGACCCGTAGAGCGCGAAGCTCACGCCGTCGAGGATGCTCGACTTTCCCGCCCCCGTGCGCCCGGAGATCAGGAAGAGTCCGTCGCCGTCGAACGCGTCGAAGTCGACGCGCTGCGTCTCGCGGAACGGCCCGAATCCGGTCAGCTCGAGCGCGTGCAGCTTCACGACACGCCCCTCACGCCAGCGCCTCCGCTCGCACGCGCTCGTCGAGCACGTCGCGCAGGAGCTCGGCCTCGCGCTCGCTCGCGCCCTCGCCACCACGCACGTGCTGCAGGAATGCCTCGACGAGCTCGGTGTCGGTACGCGCGGCGCGCACGCGCTGCCCGTAGGTGCGCTCGTCGGCCGCGGTCACGACCGCCGGCGCATGGACGACCTTGGCGCAGTACGCGAAGCGCTCCTGCAACCGCCGTAGCGGGTCGGCCTGCGGCAGCGCGTCGGTGTACTCGACGCAGACCCAGGCATCCTCAGCATCGGCGTACGCGTCGCCCGTGAGCAGCTCGTCGAACGCGCCGCGCAGGGTCACGAGCCGGCGCGGCACGGGCAGTTCGAGCCACTCGGCACCCGCGAACCCCGCGGCATCCAGCTCGATGAGCCACGACCCGCGCGGCTTGTCGCCCTCGCCGAAGCTGTAGTGCAGGGGCGCCCCCGCGTAGCGCACGTGCGGCGCAAGCTGCTGGCGGCCGTGGATGTGCCCGAGCGCGACGTAGTCGACGCCCTCGAACGCGGCGAGCGGCACGACATCGAGCCCGCCCTGCTGGATGTCGCGCTCGAGGTGCGGGGTCGGCTCGACCCCCGCGGCGAAGCAGTGCGCGATCGCGACCGACCGCTCCCCTTCCCGCCCCGCCAGGTCGGCGCGCACAAGCCCCATCGCGTGGTCGAGGACGGATGCCTGCGACCGGGCGCCGGGCCAGAGGTGGCGCAGCAGCGCCGGCTCGAGGAAGGGGATGCCGTAGACGTGCACCGGTCCGTGCTCGTCGCGGACCGTCACCGGCGCGCCGATCGCGGAAGGATCGGTCAGCACGTGGATGCCGTCGCGCAGCAGCCCCGCCTGGAACCCGAGCCGGGCGGCCGAATCGTGGTTGCCGCTCGTGACGATGACGGTCGCGCCGGTCTCGGCGAGCGCGCGCAGGGTGTCGGAGAGCAGCGCGTAGCAGCCCGCCGCGGGCGTGGCGGAGTCGAACACATCGCCCGCGACGATCACGACGTCGACCTCACGCTCGCGCACCTGCGCGGTCAGCGTCTCGAGCACGCCGCGCAGCGCCTCGAGCGTGGAATGACCGTGGAAGGTCCGCCCGATGTGCCAGTCAGAGGTGTGCAGGATTCGCATGATCCCACGGTAGGTGGGGCCTCCGACATCGCCCCGTCGGCCCGCCGCTGTCGCGGTTTCTCAGGCGTCCGAACGACCGTGCGCGCGTCTTCGCGAGGCCAGATCCACGATGCCGAGCGCGAACGCGATCAGCAGGAAGGCCCCGACCGCGGTCATCCCAAGGGCATAGGCGTCGTGGAAGACCTCGATGCCGTGCTCGCCCGCCGCCTCGTCGCGGTAGATCGCGGAGAAGAACAGCGAGAGTCCGATCGCGGTGCCCACGGCCGCGCCGATGCGCTGCCCGAGCTGCCCCACCGAGCCGGCGACGCCGCCGGAGCGCGTCGGGACCTCGGCGAGCGTCAGCGCCTGGTTCGGCGCGATCACGAAGCCCGCCCCGACGCCCGCGACGGTCAGCGCGCCCGCCATCGCATACTCGACGGCGCCCGTCGGCACCGTGTACGCGACGATCGTGAGCGCGACGACCGAGACGAGCACGATCCCGAGCCCCCACACGACGAGCGGGCGACCGAGCCGTCCGACGAGGTTGCCGCCGTACCACGCGCTCAGGGCGCTCGCGAGCGCGAACCCGATCGACACCATCCCCGCGAAGACGGGCTCGACCCCGACACCGAGCTGCAGGAACAGTGTCGTCAGCAGGAACAGCGCCGGGATGGCGGTGAAGTACGAGGTGCCGATCAAAGTGCCGTTGCGAAACGACGCGACCGTGAAGAGTGCGAGCGGCACGAGAGGTGCCCGCCCGGATGCCGCGCAGCGGCGCTCCCAGAGGACGAACGCTGCCCCGAACACGGCGAACAGCACGAGCATCCACCACCGTCGCGGGTCATCGTCGGGCGAGCCGGTCGTGAACAGGAACGGCCACATGAGCGTGACGATCGTGAGCGCGAACAGCACGAGGCCGATCGGGTCGAGTTGGATGGCGCCGGGCGACCGACGCCGCGTCACCGGCAGCATCCACACGACCCCCGCGAGTACCAGGAGGCTGAGCGGGACGTTGATCCAGAAGATCAGCCGCCATCCGTCGACGGCGCCGCCGACGGCGATCATGAGGCCGCCGAAGGTCGGCCCGATCGCCGTCGCGACGCCGATCACCGCTCCCAGCATCCCGAAGGCGCGGCCCCGCTCCGTCCCCGTGAACAGCTGCTGGATCGTGCCGAGCACTTGAGGCATCTGGATGCCGGCGGCCATACCCTGCAGCAGACGCCCGATGATGAGGACCTCGATCGTCGGCGCAACCGCGCAGACGATGCTCATGAGGGTGAACAGCACGAGGCCGACGATGAACAGCTGCCGCCGCGACCGCTGGTCGCCGAGGCGGCCGAACGGCACGAGCGCGAGGCCGAACATCAGCACGTAGCCCGACACGACGAGTTGCAGCTGCGTGGACTGTGCCTCCAGCGCGTGTTCGATCGACGGGAGGACGACGTTGATCTTGCTCAGATCGAGGATCGTGAGGGCGGCGACCGACGCGCACACCCAGAAGGCCCGCCAGCGTTGCGAGGGATCGAGCGGAATGCTGGCGGTGGCGGGCGAAGTCATCGCCTTCAGATTAGGCCCACGCGGGTAAGGGCGGGGCGGGTCCTTTGGTCGACGATCCAGGTGGGATAAATCCCATGTCCATTCAAGTGGGATTTATCCCACAACGGTTATAGTGGGATAAATCCCACTACTCCGCGTGTGGGATAGATCCCACACGGAGGAATCATGCGAGTCGCGCGAAGCGCTGACCTGGGCGCACTGGTGGCCGAGAAACGAGAGCGGCTAGGCCTATCCCAGCAGCAACTCGCCGAAGAGTCCGGGGTGACCCGCGACTGGCTCAACCGATTCGAGCGCGGCAAGAGCACAGTGACCCTACACAGGGTGCTGTGGGTACTGAACGCCCTCGGTCTCGAGATGAGCGTCAGCGATGGCCGGTGAGCTGAGCGCCTATGTGGACGGCGTCCGCGCTGGAACCTTCGCGCAGACGACCCGAGGAAGCCTGAGCTTCACGTACGACTATGAATACAGGCGACGACGAGATGCGACGCCCCTGTCGCTCTCCATGCCCCTCACCCGCGAGACGCACAAGAACGCCGCCGCGAGCGCGTATCTCAAAGGCCTCCTGCCCGACAGTGACGGAAGGCTCCGCGAACTCGGTGTCGAGTATCACGTTTCGGCCCGAAACCCCTTCGCCATCCTCACCCACATCGGCCGCGACGCGGCGGGTGCGGTGCAGCTCTTGCCGGAGGGCATAGAGAGCACCGACGCGGTAACGCGCACCGGACATGTCCAGCGTCACAGTGACCAAGAGTTCGCAGAAATCATCCGCGACCTCATCAACAACGCAGCCACGTGGGGAGTGAGGCGCGCAGGACGATGGTCGCTCCCCGGTGCACAGCCAAAGACTGCGCTCTTCAGAACACACGATGGCCAGTGGGCGACACCGCTGGATTCAACCCCGACGACGTACGTCATCAAGCCAGCAGTCCCGCCCTACACAGAGCACCACATCAACGAGTTCATGACGATGTCAGCAGCCCGGCACCTTGGCCTCGCCGTGGCGGACAGCGAGCTAGCGACCACTGCTCTCGGCGATAGCGTCTTCATCTCGAGACGGTACGACCGGATGCTCGTCGGTGAACGGTGGACACGACTGCACCAAGAGGACCTCTGTCAGTCACTCGGCGTTACTCCGGACCTGAAGTATCAAAGCGACGGCGGACCGGGGGTAGCGAGAATCGCCGACCTTTTCCGGAGCCTCCCGGACAGACGCGACCGAGAGAACAACTCACTACAGTTCTTCGACGCGCTCGCATTCAACCTTGCGGCTGTCGGTACCGACGCGCACGCGAAGAACTACTCGCTCATGCTCCACGGGGATCGCGCGACGCTCGCGCCCCTCTACGACCTGAGTACCCATGCGCGGTACCCGATGCCCGAGGGAACCTCGGCGAAGCTCGCGATGTCCATCGACGGCGAGTACACGATGTCTCGGGTCGGCGAGAAGGCAATGCTTGTTGCCGCCCGGAAGTTACGCATCGACCAGGATTCTGCGCAGGCTCACCTGCGTCGGATCCTCGGCGGCGTGACGACTGCCTTTGACCAAGCTGCGGCCGACGCTCGCGTGATCCTAGGCAACGACCCCGCCATCACCAGGGTCGTGAACTCTATTGCCGCGAATGCAAAAGCGCGTGGATGGCACTGAGCTCGTCGGGGTGGACGCGGGTCACGACGCGGCGCGCTCCGCCTTCTTCGCGCTCTGGTAGGCCTGCAACGCCTCGTACCGGTCGGCCGACCGGGCGCGGGCCTTCGCGGCCTCCTCGTCGCGGTCCTTCGGCGGCACCGTCGCCACAAGGTCATCGAGCAGGTGCCGCGTCGCGTGGGCGATGTCGGCCACGGCGCGGTCGAAGGCATCCTGGTTCGCCTTCGAGGGCTTCGTCGTACCCGCGATCTTGCGGACGTACTGCAGCGCCGCGGCGTGCACCTCGTCTTCCGTGGCGGCGGGCTCGAAGTTGTGGAGTGTGTGGATGTTCCGGCACATGCCCCTCACCGTACGCTCAGGGATCGCCCATGGCCAGGCCATAATCTCGAATCATGCCGACCGACGACACTCCCCTGAAGGATGCCGCCGCGACCGTTGACGAGATCGTCGATCAGGCGACGGATGCCGTGGACCGACGAATCGACGAGCTCACCGATGTCCCCGTCGACGACGGCGAGATCGAGGAGTTCACGCACGACGGATCGACCCTCATCGCGGAGCGGCGCGGGGATGCCACGGCATCCGCCACGATCGTCCTCGTGCACGGGATCGGCATGGGACGGAAGGTCTTCGCCGACCTGTCGCGGCGTCTCGAAGGCGACGCGCTCGTCGTGTCGGTCGACCTGCCCGGCTATGGAGACGCCCCCGAGCCCGCGCGCACGCCCGCGATCGAGCGCGTCGCCGACCTCGTCGCGGCGTACCTGCGCCACCTCGGGCGCGGCCCCGTCATCCTTCTCGGGCACTCGATGGGCACACAGGTCGTGACGGAGGTCGCCGTGCGTCACCCGGAGACGGTCGCGCGGCTCGTGCTCGTCGCCCCCACCGTCGACCGGCACCACCGCAAGGCGCTGACGCAGCTCTGGCGGCTCGGGCGCGACCTGTTCGGCGAGAGCGGCAAGGTGCTGCTGCTCGGCGCGCGCGAGTACGTGAGGGCGGGGCCGCACCTGCGTCGCAAGATGAAGGCGATGCTCGTGCACCGCCCCGAGCACTCCTACCCGCGGATCGCCGCGCCGACGCTCGTCATCCGCGGCGAGTTCGACGTCGTCGTGCCGCAAGCGTGGACCGATGAGGTCGTCGCCGCCATCCCCGATGCGACCGCGTTCGTCGTCGAGGGGCACCACCACGAGACCCTGATCCGCACGGCGGAGCCCGCCGCCGACGAGCTGCGCCGCTGGCTCGCGGAGCACTGACGCGGCCGCCGCGCGCGAGAAACCACGCGCTTGCGCGAGAAACTACACGGCGACTGAGAAACCACGGCGCACATGGTTTCTCAGCGCGGCGATGGTTTCTCAGCGCGGAATGGGGCGCGCGGCGAGGATGCCGGCGCGCTCGGGATGCGCGTCGAACCAGTCCGCGACGTACCAGCAGACGGGGCTGACGACGCGATCGCCGCGGGCCTCGAGGTCGGCGACCGCGCGCGCGACGATCTCGGCCGCGTAGCCGTGGCCGCGGAACGTCGGGATCGTATAGGCGCGGGTGAGGGCGACCGTGCGCCCGTCGTCGCGGTAGTCGAGCACGCTCACGAGGTCGTTGCCGCGGTGCAGGGTGTAGCGCGAGGCATCCTTCTCGTCGGCGAACGTGAACTCGGTCATGCCTCCACGTTACGCCCGGTTGGCGCGCCGCCGGCGCCTGAGCACTTTGTCATACGGCGTCATCATTCGAGCTCTGGGACCGAGCGGTTTGACACATGCGGACGCTGTTCGTCATAATCAGCGCATGACTGACAACGCACGCACTCTGTCCGCCCGGGAGGCGAACGGACCTGCCGGCATCATGATGCCGCGCGTTGCCATGTGCTGTCGAATGTGTCACTGACGGTCAACTCCGCCGGGCCATCGCTCCGCTTCTGAACACGGAGCACGAGGCCCCGAGTCACCCCGTCCGCACACAAAGCGGATGTGGGATGCCTCCACACCGGCCCGCCGTATCCATGCGAGCCACACGCAGCACACACCGAACCCGCTCCAGGCGAACCGCCCGGGTTCCACCCCGAAGGACATCCTCATGTCGAACACCGCTCTTCTCGCCCCGCCCGCCGCTCCGTCCGTCCGCCACCTGCGCGCCGTCGATCCCGCCGCGGCAACGCCACCTGCGGCACCGGCGGCAATTCCCGCCGGCACGGCCCCGAGGGGCTTCGCTCTCTACGTCGGACTCGACGAGCTGAAGGCAGCCACCGACGGCGTCTCGCTTTCGACGATCGTCACGGCGCTGCGGCAGACGCTCGCCGAGCTCGCCCCGCACGCCGAGAGCTACGCGACGGTCGCGCTCGCCCCCGCCGGTGCCGGTGGCCGCGACGTCGACGTCGTGCGCCTTGCGCTCCACGAGCCGAGCGCCGTCGCGCGCACCAAGGCCGAGGTCCCCGACGAGGACCACGTCGCCGGCGGCGTCACGATCGACATCTCCCGCCGCCGCGTGCACATCGACGGCGAGTCCGCCGCGCTGACCTTCAAGGAGTTCGAGCTGCTGCAGTACCTCGTGCTTCGCGAGGGACGCACGATCGAGCGCGCGGAACTCGTCTCGTCGCTGTGGAGCCACGCCGACGAGGACGAGGCCCCCGGCGAGCGCACGATCGACGTGCACGTGCGGCGCCTGCGCTCCAAGCTCGGCCGTTATGAGGACATCGTGCGGACCGTGCGTGGCATCGGCTACCGCTTCGACCGCCACGCCGACGTCGTCATCCGCTACGGCCACGGCACCCCGTCGCCCGACCGGTTCTGAGGGGTTCGGCGCGGGCGCCGCGCCCCGACATCCGCCGGACGGCTCGCAACTCGGGGGCACCACAGCACCCCTCGAGGCGTGCGAACCCACACAACGCGACCCCGAGTGGGGCCATGACCCGGACGGGCCACGCTCGCGCCCACCTCCAACTCGGGGGCGCCAAAGCACCCCTTGAGGCGAGCGAACCCACACAACGCGACCCCGAGTTTGGCCACGACCCCGACGGGCCACGCTCGCGCCCACCTCCAACTCGGGGGCGCCAAAGCACCCCTTGAGGCGAGCGAACCCACACAACGCGACCCCGAGTGGGGCACCGCACACGCCCACGCCACGCCCGCGAACCGCGCGCGGGATGTCGGAGGCCGTGGCGTAAGGTGACGCCATGACGATGCAGGTGCGGGATGCCGTGGGGCTGCGCGACCCGCGCCCGGCGCACCCGCGCCCGCTGGAGACCGAGTATCGGCCGCGCGCACAGGTCGACGCCCACCGGGCGATCGCCCTGCAGCAGCGCGGCGCGTATGACCCCGCGCAGACGTCCGTCGGCGGCGTCATCTGGCGCGCGAGCCGCACGCCCCAGGGCGTCGCGACGCTCGCGATCCGCGTCGAGCGCACCCGCATCCGCGCCGCCGCGTGGGGTCCGGGTGCCGAGTGGGCGATCGAGCAGCTCCCCCGTCTGTGTGGCGCCGACGACGACCCGACGGGCTTCGACCCGCGCCATCACGCGCTCATCGCCGACGCGCACCGCCGGTATCCGCACGTGCGTCTCGGCCGCACCGACCTCGTCTTCGACGCGCTCGCGAGCGCGATCTTCGAGCAGAAGGTCACGGGCCTGCAGGCCTTCGGCGCGTGGCGGATGATCCTCACATGGTGCGGCGAGCGCGCGCCCGGCCCGACGCCGAAGCCGATGTTCGCGCCGCCCGCCGACTGGAACCTCGTCCCCAGCTGGACGTGGCATCGCGCGGGGCTCGAGCCGCCCCAGTCGCGCACGATCGTCGCGGCCGCGCGCCGCCGCGCCTCGATCGAACGGGCGGCGACAGCTGCATCCGGCGCCGACGAGCGCGACGCCGTCCTCACGAGCCTCCCCGGCGTGGGCCTGTGGACGAGCGCCGAAGCGCGCATCCGTGCCTTCGGAGATCCGGATGCCGTGAGCGTCGGCGACTACCACCTCGCCCACCACGTGGGCTTCGCCCTGACCGGTCATCGGGTCGACGACGACGGCATGCTCGAGCTCCTCGAGCCGTGGCGCGGCCACCGGCAGCGCGTCATCCGGCTCATCGGCCTGACGGGTGCGTTCGAGCCCCGCCGCGGCCCGCGCCTCGCCCCCGAAGACCACCGCGCGCGGTAGGCACGCGCATTGCGGATGTCGGAGGCCCCCGCGACACTGTGGGTATGGCACTCATCCTGAACCCCTACGTGAACCTGCGCGGCACGGCCCGCGAAGCGCTCGAGTTCTACCGATCGGTCCTCGGCGGCGACCTGCAGATCATGACGTTCGCCGACTTCCCCGACATGGCCCCGCCCGGCGAAGAGCACCTCGTCATGCACGGGCAGCTCACGACCGACGATGGCCTCGTGCTGATGGTGTCCGATGTTCCGAGCACGATGGAGTACGGCACACCCGCTGGCTACTCGATCTCGATCAGCGGCGAAGACGGCGAGAAGCTCCAGGGCTTCTGGGACGGGCTTTCGGCGGGCGGCACGGTCACCGCCCCCTACCTGAACCCGCCGTGGGGCGGCACGTTCGGCATGTTCACCGACCGCTTCGGGGTCGATTGGATGATCTCGCACACTCCCGAACCGCCGAGGATCGAGTCATGACGACATCCGACGACAACGGCGACAAGACCGGCTGGCCGCGCGGGCGGTGGGGCTGGCTCGCGGGAACGGTTCTGCTCCTCGTCCTCGGCGTGGTCTTCGGGCTCATCCTCGGGAGCGGGTGGTTCGGCCTGTTCGTCGCCGCGATCATCTCGATCGGATGGCTGATCGCCTACGAGTCGTGGCGCGGGAAGAACCCCGGCATGCACGACCTGTGGGACGACGGCGCGCAACTCTGACCCTCTGAACCACGCGACAGGAAACACCCGCATGACAGCTCCCTCCCCCAACTTCCAGCTCGAACGACACGGCCTCGAGCTGCGGTTTCGCACCGTGCGCCTCGCGGCGCGGCAGTCGCTGACGCCGGCCTATGTGCGCGTGCGGCTCGAGGGCGCCGACCTGCGCGGGTTCGACTCGCTCGGCTCAGACGACCACATCCGCATCTTCTTCCCCGATGCTCCGCCCGCCTCGGTCGAAGAGCTGCGCGCGGCGCCGAGCCGCGAGTACACGCCGCTCGCGTGGGACGCGGACGAGGGCTGGCTCGACCTCGAGTTCGCGATCCACGGCGTGCCAGACGGCGCGGCACAGGGCGTGGCGGCCGCGTGGGCGGCGACCGCCGAGATCGGCGCGACGGCGGGCATCGGCGGCCCACGCGGCTCGATGGTGATCACCGGGCGGCCGGATGCCTGGTTCCTCGCGGGCGACGAGACCGCCGTCCCCGCGATGCGGCGCTTCGCGCACCTGATGGATGCCGACGCCGCCGGTCACGTGCTGATCGAAGTCCCGGATGCCGTGCACGAGCTTTCGATCGACACTCCCCCGGGCGTCGTCGTCGAACAGGTGCACCGCGGCGACGCGCCCGCGGGGTCGGCTCTCGCCGCCCGCCTGGACGCGCTCACGGCGGCCGACCGCCCGGAGGGCGACGTGTTCGCGTTCATCGCCGCCGAGCAGGCGATCGTCAAGCCCGGGCGCGCGCTGCTGCTCGACCGCTGGGGACTCTCCTCAGACCGTGTCGTGGTGAAGGGCTATTGGAAGCGCGGCGAGGCCGAGTACCACGCGCCGCACTGAGCGCAGGTCACCCTGGTTTCGATACGCCGCCTGCGGCGGCTACTCAACCACCGAAGAGTTGTGGTCGCCCCCTTTCGGTGATCGAGTAGCTCGTGTTGACGGCATCCGAGGTTCTCCGCTATCGTCGCAAGGCTGTGCCGATCGGCACGGCAGTCACCGGAGGAACACGACGATGGCGCACTTGCGCAATCTCACGGCAGCGGATCTGGGCCAGCCCAGCTTCCGTTACGAGTCGTACCCTCCGGCGCGAGCCGTCTGACACCGTCACTGTCACACGCCCCGCACCGCAAGGTCCGGGGCGTTTTCCGTGTGCCCTCTCCGCACGGTGAGCCTCCGGCCACTCACACAAGGAAAGGAAACATGGAAAAGCTCACCAATCGGCTGCTCAGCTGGGCGAGCGTCATCGACGAGAAGACCGTCGAGCAGGCGCTCACCTCGTCGCGCATGCCGTTCATCCACCCGCACCTGGCGCTCATGCCCGATGCACACCTCGGCAAGGGGGCGACGGTGGGGTCGGTCATCCCGACCCTCGGCGCCATCATGCCGGCCGCCGTCGGGGTCGACATCGGGTGCGGCATGATCGCCGTGCGCACGCAGTTCACGCGGGCGCAGCTGCTGTCGAAGGACCTGAAGACCCTGCGCGAGCAGATCGAGCGGGCCATCCCGCTGTCGGCGGGCCGCGACAACCGCAAGGTCGTGGCGACCGCCGAGCCGCGGGTCTCCGAGCTCGAAGACCTCGCCGCGCGGAAGGACTTCGACCCGGCACGGTACGCCGGGCACTGGCGCAACCAGCTCGGCTCGCTCGGGTCGGGAAACCACTTCATCGAGGTGTCGGTCGATGAGACGGATGCCGTGTGGATGTTCCTCCACTCGGGGTCTCGGGGCGTCGGCAACAAGATCGCCACGCACCACATCGCGGTCGCGCAGCGGCTCGCGAAGCAATGGTGGATCGACCTGCCCGACCCTGACCTCGCCTACCTCGTCGAGGGCACGGAAGAGTTCCGGAGGTACATCGCGGAGCTCCGGTGGGCGCAGCACTTCGCCCTGCTCAACCGGGAGGAGATGATGGACCGGGTCGCCCGGCAGCTCTCCGAGGTGATGGGCGAGGATGTCGTCGAGCACGAGCGGATCAACTGCCACCACAACTTCACGGAGCGCGAGAAGCACTTCGGGAAGGACGTGTGGGTCTCGCGGAAGGGCGCGATCCAGGCGGATGCCGGCCGGCCCGGCCTCATCCCGGGGTCGATGGGCACGGCGTCGTACGTCGTGTCGGGCCTCGGCAACCCGCTGTCGCTGAACTCATCGCCGCACGGCGCGGGCCGGGAGTACTCCCGGTCGGCCGCGCGGCGGACGTTCACGCACGAGCAGCTGCGCGAGGCGATGGTCGGCATCGAGTTCCGTGACACGGACGCCTTCGTCGACGAGATCCCGCAGGCGTACAAGCCGATCGATCAGGTCATGGCGGATGCCGCCGACCTCGTCGAGATCCGGCACACGCTGCACCAGCTGGTGAACGTGAAGGGCGACTAACCCCTCCCCCTCCCGCGAGACCCGGTTCCTGCGTCGAGATGTGCGTTCACGAACGTACATCTCGACGCGCAGACCGGGTCTCGCGGAGAGGGGAGGGGGATGCCGGGGGCTATTGCTCTTCGTGGGTGTCGGGGTCGCCGCCCCACAGGCGCCCGCGCTCGAGGGCAGAGATCGCCGTGACCTCGGCATCCGTCAGCGTGAAGCCGAACACGTCGGCGTTCTCGATTTGGCGGGCCGGCGTCGCCGACTTCGGAATGGGCGTCGAGCCGAGCTGCGTGTCCCAGCGCAGCACGACCTGCGTGGGAGTCACGCCGTGCGCGGCGGCGATCCCCGCAAGCACGGGCTCGGTGAGCAGTTCGCTGCGGCGGGCGAGCGGGCTCCAGCTCTCGGTGCGTATGCCGTGCGCGGCATGGAAGGCGCGCAGCGCCGCCTGCGGGAAGTACGGGTGCAGCTCGACCTGGTTGACGGCGGGGGTGACTCCGGTCTCGTCGATGAGCCGCGTGAGCATCGCCTCGGTGAAGTTCGAGACGCCGACCGAGCCGACCTTGCCGTCCTTCTGCAGGTCGATCATGGCCTGGAACGTCTCGACGTAGCGGTTCACGCTCGGGTTCGGCCAGTGGATCAGATACAGGTCGATGCGGTCGAGGCCCAGCCGCTCGAGCGACGCGTGCGCGCTGTGGATCGTCTCCTTGTAGCCGTGCTCACGGCCGGGCACCTTCGTCGTGACGATGAGTTCGTCACGGATGCCGCTGCGGCGCACGGCCTCGCCGACCTCGGTCTCGTTCTCGTAGTTGACGGCGGAATCGAGCAGCCGGTAGCCCTCTCCGATCGCCGAGACGATGGCGGCGGTGCCCTCGTCGCCGCGGAGGTTGTAGGTGCCGAGGCCGAGCTCGGGGAAAGTAGTGCCGTCGTTGAGCGTGACCGTGGGAATCGTGACCATGGCATCCACGCTACGCCCGCGCGTCCTGGTGGGGTCGGGTCAGGATCGTTCAGAGCACGAGCAGAGAGCTGGATGCCGTGGCGACGAGCTTGCCGGAGACATCCGCGATCGTGCCGTCGGCGAAGATCACCCGGCGCCCGGTCTTCGTGACGGTGCCGACGGCGGTGAGCACGCCGAGGTCTGCCGTGATGGGGCGGAGGTACTTCACCGAGATCTCGATCGATGTGTAGCCCTGGCCGGCCTCGAGCGTCGTGTGCGCGGCGCAGCCGGTGACGGTGTCGAGGAGCGTGCACGCGAGCCCGCCGTGCACGACACCGATCGGGTTGTAGTGCTCGAGCCCCGGTCGGCACTCGAAGGTGACGGTGCCCGGGTCGGCGGCGATCAGCGAGAAACGCATGGTCTCGACGATCGGAGGCGGAGGGATGATCCCGTCGCGAAGGGCCCGCATCGCGTCGAGCCCGCTCATGGCCGCGACGGCGTCGCGCGTGTGCAGCGGGTCGGCGAACTCGATCGTGCGGCGGTGGCGCAGCTCAGTCATGACTCTCCTCGGTGGGGTGTGCGGTGTTCGGCGGGGTATCGGCGGTTGCGAGCAGGGTGTCGGCGCTCTTCGGCAGGGTGTCGGCGGTCGCTCGCAGCCGGTTCAGCACGGCGTCGAACACGTCGAAGCTGCGCTGAGCACGCGAGATGGCGACGGCTCCTTCGAGCGCGGCGAGCAGTTCGGCCGCGAATCCGCGGGCCGCGTCGTCCGTCACGCCCGCGCGCAGGAGGAGGCCCGCGAGGGCTTGGATCCAGTCGTGGAAGAGCTCTCCCGATCGCGCGCGGAGCGGGCCGGGCTCGGCCGAGACGCCGACCGCGAGCAGGGAGCAGCCGACGGCGAAGTCCGTCGCCTCGATCGAGCGCCGCCACCAACTGCCGAATCCATCCACGATGCCGCGGGGATCGCGGCCGGCGAGCCGCTCGAGCCCCGCGATGACGCGATCGGCCTGCCGGTCGATGGCGAACTCGACGAGTTCGTCCTTGCCGCCGGGGAAGTGGTGGTAGATCGAGCCGCGGGGCGCGCCGGAGGCGTCGATCACCGTCCGGAACGAGGTCGCCTGGTATCCCTCTTCGGCGAGCAGTCGCGCCGCGGCATCCGCCATCTGCTCGCGGACACCCGCGGTCATGAGCCGCTCTGCAGTCGCGCGATCTCGGCGCGCGCGGCGCCGACGAGTTCGTCGTTGGTGTGCGCGTGGCCCCAGAGCCCCCAGCCACCGGGGGCTGCTTCGGTCAGCAGGACCCAGGTGCGGTCGCGCAGCGTCGGGTCGGCGGCGGCATCCGCCACGATCGCCGCGATGCGCCCGGTCACGGCGAGCTGCTTGTCGCGGTCGAGCGCGCCCGCGTTCGTAAGCACCCGGACGCGCACGTGGTCGTGGGCGCCGTCGACGTTCGCCATCGCGGTGGCCGGCAGCTCGTGCACGAACGCGGCCGTGTTCTCGCGGAACATCGGGATGTCGGGCACCTGCTCGACCTCCTTGACGGCGCCCGCGAGCGCGGTGGCGAGCGCCCGGGTGTCGGCGAACGTGCCTTCGGCGGCGTAGACATCGATCATGGGCATGGTGGCCTCCTCGCGTGAGTATGACACTCATCATAGTATGACGGATGTCATAGCGGGTGATCTGTCTCGACTGTAGGAAGTCGCCGAGGTATCGACTATTTGCGCGGCACGTCGCTCCGTGCGTTCTGCGAGTGATGAGCCGAAGCGTTCCCACTGTCGCGCTCACCGCCGTATGGTCAGCTGACCGAGCACGCCACCAAGGTTCCGCCAGCCCGCGCGCCTGTCACATACCTCACCAACATCACGCACATCCATACGCTGACTCGGTGGACTCGTTCATCCTCATTGCGGTCGCGGGCCTGCTCGGACTTCTCGCCTACCGGTTCAAACTTCATCTGGCAGACACTTTTGACCCGCGCCGTGATGTGAGTCCGAGGCATAGATGGAGGTTCGATCGCGACGCTTTTCGCGACGAACTCGAAGTGCGCGCCGCGTCCGACCTTGGTGCGACGCTCGTTGGAGCCGTTCTCGCTCTCGCGGCCGCAACTGCATCGCAGACGCTCGGCCAGGCCGGGAGTCCGCTCGGCCCTTGGTGGTGGCTGGCATTCATTCCCGGCGCGATACTGCTCGTCGTCGGCACGGTGGACAGCGCCAAGCTGGTCTACCCAATGACACGCAGTCGGCGCTCGTGGACGATCGTTCTGCTGTACTACGCCTCCGGCATCGTCTACCTGGTAGACGCGGCGATCGGACTTCAGCTTGACACGTGATTGTGCGACCTGAGGGCACCAGGGGACGGCACGTCCAGAGGCTCTGGCGGTATCGCCACGCGTGGCGCAATCCGGCGAAAGCACGTGGCGCCTAGAGAACCTCCGACACAACCCAATCCGTGGACAGTCCTCCGCTCGTTACCCTCGGGATATGGATGCGGACTGGATCGAGCACCGGCGCCCCCGCGACGGCGAGCGCGTGGGCTGGATGAAGCCCGCCGGCGACGGCTTCGTCGCCATCGATCTGCTCGGCCGCCCGCGGACAGACGTCGTGGACTGGATGCGCGCGGAGGAAACCCTCGACGATCTCGGCCTCGGCTACCTCGCCGACCCGCACGAGCTCCGACTCGACGACGGCTCGTGGCTACGCGTGCGGATCGCAGAGGTGTCGCCGTCGGCGATCCGCGTGAAGAAGGATGACTGGGGCGACATGACCGCCCCTCAGATCTACTACTCCGTGTCGTTCCCCGTGACCGACGACCGGCTTCGCCCGCTGCCGCGCTGACGCGCCCGCGCAGCTCAGTGGTGGCAGGGCTTCTCCACTAGACCGTGCCTACGCGGCGGTCCAGGGATCGATCACGTCGACCTCCGCCTCGACGAAGGGAGCGGTGTCTCGGGTCGCGACCGCAAAGTCGTGCGCCAGCGCGATGGCTGCGATCAGGGCGTCCCAGTCGCCGATCGCAGCTCCGCGAGCCCGCGCCGCAGCGCGCAACGTAGCGTTATGCACAGACGCCCGCTCGTCGAAGGCGAGGATGCGGTCTTCAAAGAGGGGACGTATCTCGGACTCGAACGCCGCGTCGAGCTGGCGACGGCGTTCTCCGTCGGGCAAGGCCGCGATGCCGAATCGAATCTCGGCGAGGGTGATCGTCGTGAGGTAGAGAGTTGTGTCGAACTGGCGGTCCGTCCACGCGACCACATCGGGATCCGGATTCCGGCGCATCAGCTCGGAGACCACATTGGTATCGAGGATGATCACGAAAGATCGATGGGCACGCTGGCGGTGCGGTCGCGGGTGAGATCGAGGTCGAACCCGTCGACGCCATGGGCGATGCGGGCAACGCGAGATCCGAGCCCGCCTCTGCGCGAATCGGCGACCGCGGCGTTGAGAATCTGCCGAACTTCAGCTTCGGTGCTGCGCCCGTGTTCGATGGCGAGAGCGCGCAGCGCACGGTGGGTGTCATCTGGCAGGTTGCGAATCGTGATCGCGGCCATGATCCTCACCTCCTGATATCAGAATGCCGAAATGATATCACTTCCACTCGATCATCGGTCACAGCCCGGGCGTCGCCCCGCCCGTCACCGCGCCAGCAGCTCCTCGATGACCCGCAGCACACCGGCATCCACGTTCGACGGGGCGCGGTGGCGGGCGACGGCGATCACGTCGGGGTGGGCGTCGTCCATCGCGTACGACCAGTCCGCGGCCTGCAGTAGCTCGAGGTCGTTCAGATAGTCGCCGAACGCGACGGTCTGCGCCGGAGTGACGCCGAGGGCGGCCTGCAGACTCCGCAGCGCGACGCCCTTGTTGACGGTCGTGTTCATGATGTCGACCCAGTTCTGACCGGAGACCACGACCTGGTGCCTCTCGCGCGCATCGGCGAACGCGGATGCCGTGTGCGCCTCGCTGCCGTCGAAGTCGTAGATCGCAAGCTTCAGCACCTGATCGTCGACGGCGAGCAGATCCGGCACGACCTCGAGCTTCGCGTAGTACTTCTCGACCTCGCCGACGAACGCGGCATCCGCATCTTCGATGTACGCCGAGCGCTTGCCGCAGACGACGAGTCCGGCGTGCAGCGCGCCGCCGGCGACGAGGTCGCGCAGGCGCGTGATAACGGATGCCGTGAACGCAGGGTCCAGGGCATCCGAGGAGATCTCGGTGTCGCCCCGGACGACGTACGCGCCGTTCTCGGCGATGTAGTCGAGCTCCGCGTCGACCCAGCCGAACATCGCCTGCAGGGTCGCGAGCTGGCGCCCGCTCGCGGGCGCGAAGGCGATGCCGCGTTCGCGCAACCGCTCGAGCAGTGGCCAGAGGCCACTCGGAATCGTGCCGTCGGGAAGGAGCAGGGTGCCGTCCATGTCGACGGCGATGAGGCGGATGTCGGGAACTGTCACCCTCTCATCCTCCCGCGGCTCGTCCTGCTACGCGGGCGCGGCAACCCCGGCGAGCCCGACCGCGGCGGCCGTGCGCGGCCCGACGCTCGCGGCGGCGGCCGCGAGCTGCGCGGGCGTGTCGAGGTCGCGGCGCAGACCGGAGTCGGCGGGCAACGCGAGGGCGTGCGCGCCGAGCGCAATGTGGCGCGCGAACGAGCCGGGGCCGTAGGCCGAGCGCCACGCGACGCCCGTGCGCGCGGTGAGGAGCGTCGTGCCGGTGCCGTCGGCATCCGCCACGACGGCACGATCGTGCTCCCCCGCGAGACGCAGGGCGGATGCCAGCTCCTCCGGCCGGAGCGCCGCGAGGTCGCCGGGGAGCGACGCCCGTGGCACGCCCGACCCGACAATCCCCGCGGCGAGCGCGAGAGCCGCGTCGATGCCCGCCGCGCGGGGCTCACGCACGATCCGCACGGCGACGGAGCACGCGAGCACGCCGACCCCGCACGAGAGCGAGCCGACGGCATCCGCCACGGCATCGTCTGCCGTGACCACGACGACCTCGCCGACCCCCCCGGCGGCCGCGACGGCCGCGATCGTGTCGAGGGCGATCGCGAGCGCGAGCTCGGCCCTCGCGGCGCCGGGCGCGCCGAGCCGCGACTTGCCGTCCTGCAGCGGCTTCACCGGGATCATGATCGTCCAGACGCCGCCGGCCACGGCATCCGTCACGATCCGAGCCGTTCGCGCAGCCGCGGCAGGATGTCGCGTTCGTAGCGCTCGAAGAAGGCGAGCTGGTCGTGACCGGGGTCGTGGAAGACGAGGTGATCGAACCCGTAGTCGACGTACTGCATGATCCGGTCGACGTGCTCGTCGGGATCGCTCGAGACGATGAAGCGCGATGCCACGCGCTCGATCGGCAGCTCGGCGGCGCGGCGCTGCATCTCGACCGGATCGTGGATGCCGGTCTTCTCCTCCGCCGACAACGCGAGCGGCGCCCAGAACCTCGTGCGCTCGAGCGCCTCGCGCGGATCGGGGTGGTACGAGACCTTCACCTCGATCATGCGCTCGATGGGTGCGCGCCCGGCCTCACCGGTCGCCACTGCGGGGAGAAGCGTGTCGGTGTAGAGCGCGGGGTCCTTGCCGCTCGTCGTGATGAAGCCGTCGCCCACGCGCCCCGCGAGCCGCGCGACCGCCGGGCCCGCGGCCGCGATGTAGACGGGGACGGGTTCGGCGGGGCGGTCGTACACGGTCGCGTCGACGAGCCGCGTGAACTCCCCCTCGTATGTGACGCGGTCGCCCGTCCACAGCGTGCGCATGACCTCGATCGCCTCTTTGAGTCTGCGGAACCGCTCGGGAGTATCGGGCCAGTCGAGACCCAGCGTCACCTCGTTGAGCGCCTCTCCGGTGCCGACGCCGAGGATAACGCGCCCCGGGAACAGCACCCCGAGCGTCGCGACCGCCTGCGCGACGACGGCCGGGTGGTAGCGGAAACTCGGCGTGAGCACCGACGTGCCCATGACGATCCGCGACGTCCGCGCGCCGAGCGCCCCGAGCCACGGCAGCGCCGCGGGCGCGTGCCCGCCCTCGTGCATCCACGGCTGGAAGTGGTCCGAGATGAACACCGAGTCGAGCCCCGCGCGTTCGGCGGCGACGCCGAACTCCAGTAGCTCGGCCGGGTCGAACTGCTCCGCGGATGCCTTGTACCCCAGTCGCACACTCATCCCGCGCCTCCCCTCGTCGCCGCCACCGCTGCTGTCGCGAACACGCGCTCGTCGGCACGCCGCATCCGCTGTGCGAACTCGCCCACCGTTCCGGGCCACAGCACGCTGACGCGGCCCGACCGCTCGTCGACGTACCAGGTGCGGCAGCCCGCCGTCCACGGCCGCCCGGCCGCGCGTCGCGCGACGTCGGCCGTGTCCGCCGCTTCGGCCGCGGGATCGGTGCGCAGGATGCCGCCGTGCTCCGCTCGCCGCGCGAGCGCGCGCCGCACGAACGCGGCCTGCGCCTCGAGCACGAACAGCGACGAGGTGTACGCGAGCGCGGTGTGCGGCCCGCCGATGATGAACAGGTTCGGGAAGCCCGCGACGACGGTGGATGCCGCGGCGCTCATCCCGCCCGCCCAGTGCTCGGCGAGCGTGTCGCCCGCCTCACCGCGCACGAGGTCGGCGTAGGGCTGGCGCGCGGTCTCGAATCCCGTCGCGAGCACGAGCAGGTCGTGACCTTCGTGCCGTACGCCGGATGCCGCGACGAGCGCACCACCCTCGACGCGCTCGAGCGCGGAAGGCTCGAGCGTGACGGCATCCGAGGCGACCGCGGGGTAGAAATCGTCCGACAAGAGCACGCGCTTGCACCCGAACGGGGAGTCGGGGGTCAGCGCCGCGCGGAGCGCGGGGTCGGCGACCTGCGCCACGAGGTGCTCGTGCGCGGCGGCGACGACGCGTGCGGCGGCATCCGGTTCGCCCGAGCGCGCCGCAAAGCGCGCACCGTCGTCCGCGGTCAGCTCGCCCCGCAGCCGCTCGATCAGGGTCGGGTCGGCGGCGAAGGCATCCTGCTCCGCGGTCGTGTACGCGCGTCCGCCGCGCGGAAGGATCCACGCCGGCGACCGCTGGAAGAGCGTCACCCGCGCGCCCCGCCGCACGAGCTCGGGCACGAGCTGCACGGCGGATGCCCCCGTGCCGACCACGGCGACGCGCCTGCCCGCAAGATCGCCGGAGAGCGACGGATCCCACCGCGCGGTGTGCACGACCGGCCCCGGGAAGGTCGCGAGGCCCGCGACCTCGGGGATACGCGGCTCGGTCAGCCGGCCTGCCGCGAGCACGAGGACGTCCGCCGACGCCGGCCCGCCGCCGGAGAACTCGAGGCGCCAGCGCGCGGCATCCTCGTCCCACGATGCCGCGGTCAGCGCGCTCCCGCAGCGGATGACGGGGCCGAGCCCCTCACGCGCCACGACGTCTTCGAGGTACGCGCGGATCTCGCCGCCGGGCGCGTGCTCGCGCGACCAGCGGGGGTTCGGGTGGCGCTGCAGGCTGTAGACGTGCGAGGGCACGTCGCACGCGACCCCGGGGTAGACGTTCTCGCGCCACGTGCCGCCGACCCCCGACGCGCGCTCGACGATGGCGATCTCGTGCCCGGCCTCGCGCAGCTCGATCGCGGTGGCGATGCCGGCGAACCCGGCCCCGACGATGGCGACCTCGACGTGTCCGCTCATGCCGCCCGCTCCGGGGGTGTGCCGTAGTCGGTCGTGCGCACACGCAGGCGCCGCGCGAGCGCGCCGACGAGCCGCGTCGCGTCGGCGAGCGGCAGCTCGAGCCCCTGCTCGACGCCCGCGTCGGGGCGCACGCGCCCGTCGAGGAGCGTTCCGCCGAGGTCGTCGCCACCCGCACGCAGGAGGTCCGCGGCGCGGGCGCGGCCGTGGCGCGTCCACGGGATCTGCACGTGCCGGATACCGTCGCCCAGCAGCAGCCGCGAGACGGCGACCATCGCGCGGTGCTCGTCGTCGTCCGCACGCCCGGACACGAGCGCGTTGCCGTATCCCGGCAGCGGAATCGGGACGAACTCTGTGAAGCCGCCCGTCTCGTCGTGCAGCTCGCGCAGGCGCAGCAGGTGACGGATGCGGTGGGCCGCCGTCTCGACGTGCCCGTAGAAGAGGACCGACGTCGAACGCAGCCCGGCGCGATGGGCTGCGGTGACGATCTCGGTCCAGCGGTCCGTCTCGAGGTCGTCCGGCGCGACCCGGCGCCGCACGTCGTCGTCGAGGATCTTCACGCCCGTCCCGGGGAACGTCCCGACGCCCGCCTCACGCAGAAGGAGAAGCGCCTCGGCGAGCCCGAGCCCGCCGCGGTCGCACAGGTCGGCGATGTCGGCGGGCCGCCACGCGTGCAGGTGCAACGAGGGCGCGGCGGTGCGGACGGTGCGGACGAGGTCGAGGTACAGGCCCGGGTCTTCGGCCGGGTCGAGCCTCCCCTGCATGCACAGCTCGGTCGCCCCGAGCGCCTCGGCGTCGACGGCGATCGCCGCGGCATCCTCGAGGGTCACGGCACCGGCAGCGCCGCCTGCGCGGGTCAGGGCCGTCGTCGTGAGGTTGCGATTGACGACGATACCGACCGTGTCGCCGACGGTGAACCGGCGCAGCTCGTCGGCCGTGCGCACGAGCGCGCCCAGGTCGTCGCCGTCGGCGCACAGCAGCAGCTCCCACTCGGCGGCATCGAGCGTGCGCGGCTCGGTCGCGGCCCGGTCGACGAGGGCGGTGAGCGACCCGCCGACGCGGCTCCCCGAGACGCCGACTGCGGGCGCACGCCCCTCCCGTGCGAGGCCCGTCTCCGGGTCGGCGAGCGCACGAACCGCGGCGACAAGACCGTCGTCGATCCAGGCGGAACCCGCGAGCACGTACTCCGGATGCGCCGTGAGTCGCTCGCGCAGGGTGAAGCCGCGCGCCGCGGTGTGGGCCGCGAGGTCGTCGACGTGCGGCCACGGCCGCTCGGGGTTCACGTGGTCGGCCGTCAGCGGCGACACCCCGCCCCAGTCGTCGACGCCGGCATCCAGCAGGCGGTGCAGCTCCACGGCATCCGACAGGTTCGGCGGCGCCTGGACGCGCATGTCCGGGCCGAGCACGAGCCGCGCGACGGCGATCGCGGCGAGGTACTCGTCGGCATCCGCGTCACGGGCGCCCGCCTTCGCCGTGCGCGGCTTCGCGCGGAAGTTCTGCACGATCACCTCCTGCACGTGGCCGTGCCGCCGATGCGCGTCGCGGATCGCGAACAGCGACCGCGCCCGATCGGCGAGCGTCTCGCCGATCCCCACGAGGATGCCGGTCGTGAACGGGATGCCGGCGCGCCCGGCATCCTCGATCACCTTTAGCCGCACGCCCGGATCCTTGTCGGGCGAACCGAAGTGCGCGCCGCCGGGCTCCTCGAACAGCGCGCGCGAGGTCGTCTCGAGCATCATGCCCATCGACGGCGCGACGGCCCTCAGAATCGCCAGTTCGCCGGGCGTCATGACGCCGGGGTTGGCGTGCGCGAGAAGCCCCGTCTCGGCGGTGACGAGCCGCGCCGCATGCGCGACGTAGTGGATCGTCGAGGCGAAACCGTGCTCGTCGAGCCACGCGCGCGCCTCTGGCCAGCGCTCCTCGGGCCGGTCACCCAGGGTCAACAACGCTTCTTTGCACCCCTGCGCGCGGCCGGCGCGCGCGATCCGCAGAATCTGCGCGTCGTCGAGGTACAGCGGCGCGCGCGCCCGCGCGAGCTGGCCGGGCGTGTCGACGAACGCGCAGTAGTGGCAGCGGTCTCGGCACAGGGTCGTCAGCGGCAGGAACACCTTGCGCGAGTAGGTGACGACACCCGGGCGACCGGCCACGGCGAGCCCCTCGTCGCGCACCGCCGCGGCGCGCGCCATCAGCTCAGCGAGCGCGTCGCCGGTCGCGCCGAGCAGCTCATGCGCCTCGCGCTCGTCGTCGACGACGGCAGAGCGCGTGAGCACGGTTCGGCCTTCGCCCGGCCCGGTCAGGACGCTGCGCCGAGCACGGCGTCGTAGATCTCGATGGCCTGTGCGACCTCGTCGGTGGTGACGGTGCACGGCGGCACGACGTGGATGCGGTTCTCGGCGATGAAGGGCAGGAGCCCCGCCTCGAACAGCGCACCCTTGACCTTGCCGACCGACGCCGCCGGCAGCGGCTCGCGCGTGGCGCGATCGGCGACGAGCTCGAGCGCCCAGAAGACGCCCTCGCCGCGCACCTCGCCGATGACCTCGTGGCGTTCGGCGAGATCCGCGAGCGCGGGGCCGAGCACGTCGCGACCGATCGTGTGCGCGTTCTCCACGATCCCCTCGGTCTTCATCGCCGTGAGCGCACCAACGACGGAGGCCGCCGCGAGCGGGTGCCCCGAGTAGGTGAGCCCACCCGGGAAGACGTGGTCGTCGAAGTCCGACGCGATGGCATCCGAGATCAGCACGCCGCCGATCGGCACGTAGCCCGAGTTCACGCCCTTCGCGAACGTGATGAGGTCGGGCGTGACGCCGTGCCGCTCGAACGCGAACCACGATCCGGTGCGGCCGAACCCGGCCATCACCTCGTCGAGGATGAGCACGATGCCGAACTCGTCGGCGAGGGCGCGCACGCCCGCGAGGTAGCCGTCCGGCGGAACGAGGATGCCGGCGGTGCCGGGGATCGACTCGATGAGGATCGCGGCGATCGTCGCCGGCCCCTCCGACACGATCACGCGGCGGAGGTGGTGCAGAGCCCGCGCGCACTCCTCTTCGGGCGTCTGCGCCCAGAACTCGCTGCGGTACAGATAAGGGCCGAAGAAGTGGGCGTGACCGTGCGCGTACTCGTTCGGCATCCGTCGCCAGTCACCCGTCGCGACGATCGCCGCCCCGGTGTTGCCGTGGTACGAGCGGTACTGCGAGAGCACCTTGGTGCGACCGGTGTGCAGACGCGCCATGCGGATGGCGTTCTCGTTGGCATCCGCGCCGCCGTTCGTGAAGAAGACCTTCTCGAAACCGCTCGGCGCGACGCTCGCGATGAGTTCTGCCGCCCGCCCGCGCGCGAGGTTCGCGGTCGAGGGGGCGATCGTCGTCAGAAGCTGTGCCTGCTCGGTGATCGCGGCGACGACGGCCGGATGCTGGTGTCCGATGTTGACGTTGACGAGCTGGCTCGAGAAGTCGAGCCACGTGCGACCGGAGTGGTCCCACACGGTCGTCCCTCGCCCGCCCGCGATCGGGAAGGGCGAGATCTGCGCCTGCGCCGACCACGAGTGGAAGACGTGTGCGCGATCGAGCGCGCGGGTCAGATCGTCGAGGTCGGTAAGTGCGTCGGTCGTCGTCATGATGCTCCTGAGAACGGGGTGGTGCAGCCCGGGCGACGCATGCCGCCCGGGCTGCAGGGTATTACTGTCCGCCCTCGGTGAGGGTGACGTCAATCGGCGTGTAGCTGCCCGAGACGTCGAATCCGTCGGCTTCGAGTTCGGCGAGCGCCTTCTCGATGTACTCGTTCGAGAACGCGGATGCCGGCGGCTCCTCCGTGATGAGGTTCATGCCGTCCTGGTTCACGGCGGCGAGAGCACCCGCGACCGTCTTGTCCCAGGCATCCTGCTCGATCGTGCCGAACGGCGCGTCGGTCCAGATGAGCTTGTTGACCTCGTTGAGCTGCCACAGCTGGTGCACGGGGCCCACCGGGTAGGCGAGCTCCGCGTTCGAGGCGACGTCCCAGACGATATCGGCGCCGTCTTCGACGTTGTCGCGCGCGTAGACCCAGCCCTTGATGATCGCCTTGAGGAAGCGCACGGCCGCATCGGCGTACGCCGGGTCGTCGGCGAGTCGCTGGGTGTCTGCCCAGATGGCATCCTGCAGCATCGCGCCCTCGGTGTCTTCGTAGTGGATGACGTTGAGGTCGTCGAGCGTGTAGAGCTTGCCCGTGGCGGGGTTGACCGTCTCGAGCACCTGCGCGAGCTCGTTGTAGGTCATCGCCTGGGCGGCGTCGACGTCGCCGTCGAGCAGCGCGTTCATCGAGAAGTCCTGCGTCGTGATCGAGACGGTCGACGCGTCGAGGTCTTCCGCGGCCATCGCCGCGAAGATCTCCCACTCGTTGCCGAAGCCCCACGAGCCGATGCGCTTGCCCTCGAAGTCGGCGACGCTCGTGATGCCCGAGTCGGCCCACGAGACCTGCGTCGTGCCCGACTTCTGGAACACCTGCGCGATGTCGGTGAGTTCGACACCGGACGACTCGATCGTGCCGAGCACCTTCGGCACCCAGGCGATCGCGAAGTCGACGTCGCCGGCGGCGAGGGCATCCTGCGGCACGATGTCGCCGCCGGAGGGGACGATCTCGACGTTGTCGAAGCCCTCCTCTTCGAAGAAGCCCTTCTCCTGTGCGATGTAGTAGCCGGCGAACTGCGCCTGCGGCAGCCACTGCAGCTGCAGCGAGATGTCGGTGATCGGCGTGAAGTCCGCATCTCCGCTCTCGGTCGGAGCGGGGCTCGTCGAGCCCGAGCAGGCGGAGAGTGCGAGAGCCGTCGTCGTCACCGCGGCGGCAACGAGGAGCCCGCGTCGTGTGCTGTGTCGCATGGTTTTCCTTTCGGGTGTTCGGATGATGCAGGGGTGGGACGAGGTCGACGAGGCCGTGAGGTCAGGTCGGCCTCCGCCGCGTGGCCAGGCGCTCGGCGAGCACGGTCACGAGGAAGAAGATGAGGCCGACGATGATCGAGGCCCCGACGTAAGCAAGGGCGAGGGCCTGGTTCCCGGTCTTCGCGTAGCTCGCGATCGCGGTGCCGAGGCCGTCGGAGGGGCCGCCGAAGTACTCGGCGACGAGCGCGGAGATGACCGCGAGCGAGCTCGCGACGCGCACGCCCGTGACGAGGTACGGGAGCGCCGTCGGCATCGTGAGCTTTCGGAACTCCTGACCTCCGGATGCCGCGTACGCGCGGAACAGGTCGCGCTGCACCGGCCGGGCTTGGCGAAGGCCGCGCAGGACATTGACGTAGACGGGAACGAACGACGCGATCGCCGCGACGAGCTGGCGGCCGTACTGGCTCGATGCGCCGAACATCGTGTTGAGCAGCGGCGTGAGCGCCACGATCGGGACGACCGCGATCGCCGCGATCACCGGCGCCGTCAGGTGGTCGATGGGGCGCAGCCACGCCGCGAGTCCCGCGAGGATGACGGCGACGACGGTTCCCGCGACGAGGCCGACGAGGGCGTTCCCGGCGGTGACGACGGCATCCTCGGCGATGATGCCGACGTTGCCGGTGAACGCCTCGATGACGGCCGCGGGGCCGGGAAGGAGGGTGAGCCGCCCCGTCTTGACGCCCGAGACGAGCTGCCACAGCGCGAGCAGCAGCACGCCGACGACCACCGGGGCGGCGACCCGGGCGATGCGTTCGGCGGTGGCCGTCATCGCTCGTTCGCTCGCTCGACGGGCTGGCCGTGCAGCGCTTCGCGCACGGCGGTCACGCGCTCGAAGAACTCCGGCGCCTCGCGCAGGAGCTCGGGCCGGTCGTCGCCAAAGCCGACGTCGAGCACCTGGGTGATGCGGCCCGGGCGCGGCGACATCACGACGACGCGATCGGAGAGGTAGACCGCCTCGGGGATCGAGTGCGTGACGAACACGACCGCGGCGCCCGTCTCGACGGTGATGCGGATGAGCTCGGTCTGCATCCGCTCGCGCGTCATCTCGTCGAGGGCGCCGAACGGCTCGTCCATGAGCAGGAGCCGGGGCTTGGTCGCAAGGGCGCGCGCGATCGCGACGCGCTGCTGCATGCCGCCGGAAAGCTCGTCCGGGTAGCGCGACGAGAACTCCGACAGGCCGACGAGGTCGGCGAGCTCCGCCGCGCGCGACGTGCGGTCGGCGTGCGATGCGCCGTGCAGTTCGAGCGGCAGGGCGATGTTCTGCAGGACGGTGCGCCAGGGCAACAGCCCCGCCTGCTGGAACGCGATGCCATAGTCCTGCTCACGCCGCGCGCGCGACGCGGGCTTGCCGAATACCTCGATCGACCCGGACGTCGGCTGATCGAGGTCGGCGATGAGTCGCATGAGCGTCGACTTGCCGCATCCGGACGGCCCGATCAGCGAGACGAACTCGCCCTCGGCGACGTCGAGGTCGACGCCCGCGAGCGCCTGCACCTGCTGAGCCTTGCCCTTGCCGGCCTTGCCGGCCTTGCCGGCCTTGCCGCCAGCACCACCAAAGACACGATCGACGCCCGCGGCGTGGACGGCGAGCACTGCCGGGGCGCTCATGCCGCCGCCTCCCCTCGGCGATAGCGACCCAGGCTCGAGCCGAGGAGCGCCACTCCGCCCGCGGCGACGAGCCCGATCAGCACGGCACCGAAGAGGGGCGCCCACGGCAGCGCCGGGTCGGCGGAGGCCGACTGGGCCATCTGCAGCAGCATCCGGCCGAGTCCTCCGCGCATGCCGATCGAGACCTCGGCGACGACGGCGCCGACGACGGCGCTCGCGGCGGCGAGGCGCAGCGCCGGCAGCAGGTACGGGACGGCGGCCGGAAGGCGCAGGTTCCAGAGCGTCCGGCCGTACCCGGCGGCATAGCTGCGCATGAGGTCGAGGTGGATGGCATCCGGCGAGTTCAATCCGCGAAGCCCTCCGATCGCGACGGGGAAGAACGCGAGGTACGAGGCGATGACGGCGACCGACAGCCACTCGGGCCACGGCATGATCGCGCGGTCGACCTGGTTGCCGAAGCGCGCCACGATCGGCGCGAACGCGATGAGCGGTACCGTCTGCGACACGACGATCCACGGCAGCAGGCCCCACTCGACGAGGCGCCAGCGCTGCATGAGCAGGGCGAACGCCATGCCGACGATGACGCCGATGACCCACCCGACGAGCGCGATGCCGAACGTGATGAGCGCGCCCTGCAGCACTGTCTGCCACAGCGGCGGCGTCGCGGCGCCGCTCGTCGGGTCGAACAGCCGCGCGATCATCGTCCACACGTGCGGCATCGCGCGGTCGTTCGTGCGCGGCAGGATGCGCAGGCCCGATCCGGTCTCGTCCGAGTTCCCCCCGAGAACGACTCCGTCGGCGGGCCCGAGCAGCTTGTAGAGCTCCCACACCGCCGCGACGGCGAGGATGCCGGCCACTCCCCATGCCCACGCGGACACCGTGCGGCGCGTCACGCTTTCGCCGTCACCTTCTCGGCGAGAGCGGGGATGACCGTCTCGCCGTACACGCGCATCGTCTCTTCTTTGTTGTCGTGCTGCAGGTACCCGGCGAACTGGGTGACGCCGAGCTCGCGCAGCTGCTCGAGCTTCGCGATGTGCTCGGCGGCGGTGCCGAGCACGCAGAACCTTTCGACGATCTCGTCGGGCACGAAGTCGACGTGGTCGTTGTTGCTGCGTCCGTGCGAGTTGTAGTCGTAGCCCGTGCGCCCCGCGATGTAGTCGGTGAGCGCCTGGGGCACGTCGCCGTCGGTGCCGTACTTCGAGACGATGTCGGCGACGTGGTTGCCGACCATCCCGCCGAACCAGCGGCACTGCTCGCGCATGTGCGCGCGGGACTCGGGGGTGTCGTCGCCGATGTACATGGGGGCCGCGACACAGAACTTCACGGCATCCGGATCGCGTCCGGCCTTCTCGGCGGCGGCGCGGACCGTCGCGATCATCCACGCGGCGATGTCGACGTCGGCGAGCTGCAGGATGAAGCCGTCGCCGACTTGTCCCGTCAGGGCGAGGGCGAGGGGCCCGTAGGCGGCGACCCAGACCTCGAGCTCTGACCCGCGACTCCACGGGAACTGCAGCGTCGCGCCGTTGTACTCGACCGGGCGCGAGTTGCCAAGCTCGCGGATGACGTGGATCGCCTCGCGCAGCTCTTTCAGCGTCGTCGGCTTACCGTTCGTGACGCGCACGGCGGAGTCTCCGCGGCCGATGCCGCAGATCGTGCGGTTGCCGTACATCTCATTCAGCGTCGCGAAGACGGATGCCGTCACCGTCCAGTCCCGCGTCGCGGGGTTCGTCACGAACGGGCCGACGACGATGCGCTTGGTCGCGTTCAGGATGGCCGAGTGGATGACGTAGGGCTCTTCCCACAGCAGGTGCGAGTCGAAGGTCCAGACGTGACTGAACCCGTGCGCCTCGGCGAGCTGCGCGAGCTGCACCGTCCGCGCGGCGGGCGGATTGGTCTGCAGGACGACACCGAAATCCATGTTGCTCCGAAGGTCAGATCAGGTACTGGCTGAGGCCGCGCGAGACGTAGCGGCCGTCGCCCTTGCGGCCGAGGTAGGCGCCGTCGTCGACGATGACCTTGCCGCGCGAGAGCACGGTGTCGACGTGCCCGTCGATCTCGAAGCCCTCCCACGCGGAGTGGTCCATGTTCATGTGATGCGTTTTGTCGTATCCGATCGACGTGTGCCCGTTCGGGTCGTACACGACGATGTCGGCGTCGGCGCCCGGGGCGATGACGCCCTTCTTGCCGTACATGCCGAACATGCGCGCCGGGGTCGTGCTCGTGAGCTCGACCCAGCGCTCGAGGGTCAGCTCGCCCGTGACGACGCCCTGGTACATGAGGTCCATGCGGTGTTCGACCGAGCCGATGCCGTTCGGAATCTTGCGGAAGTCGCCGAGGCCGAGCTCCTTCTGATCCTTCATGCAGAACGGGCAGTGGTCGGTCGAGACCATCTGCAGGTCGTTCGTGCGCAGCGCCTGCCACATGTGGTCCTGGTGGCCTTCGGCGCGGGAGCGCAGCGGAGTCGAGCACACCCACTTCGCGCCCTCGAACGCGCCCCACTGCTCGCTGGATGCCCCGAGCTGTTCTTCGAGCGAGAGGTAGAGGTACTGCGGGCAGGTCTCGCCGAACACGTTCTGCCCGTTGTCGCGGGCTGCGGCGAGCTGCGCGACGGCCTGCTTCGCGCTCACGTGCACGACGTAGAGGGGCGCTCCGGTGAGGTGCGACAGCATGATGGCGCGGTGCGTCGCCTCCTCCTCCATCTGCCACGCGCGCGCGACGCCGTGGAAGTACGGGTCGGTCTTGCCCTTCTCGACGAGCTGTGCGGCGAGAACGTCGATGACCGGTCCGTTCTCGGCGTGCATCATCGTGAGAAGGCCCGTGTCCGCGGCGATCTGCATGGCCTTGAGGATCTGGTCATCCGTCGCGTAGAAGACGCCCGGGTACGCCATGAACATCTTGAAGCTCGTGACGCCCTCGTCGATCAGTCGCGGCATCGCCGCGAGGGCTGCGTCGTCGACACCGCCGATGATCTGGTGGAAGCCGTAGTCGATCGCACAGTTTCCCGCGGCGAGCTCGTGCCACTGCGCGAGCCCGTCCATGACGTCGCCGCCCTGGGTCTGCACGGCGAAGTCGACGATCGTCGTCGTCCCACCCCATGCCGCGGCGCGGGTGCCGGTCTCGAACGTGTCGGATGCCGACGTGCCGCCGAAGGGCAGCTGCATGTGCGTGTGCGCGTCGATGCCGCCGGGGATGACGTACTTGCCGGTCGCGTCGATGACGGTGTCGACGGATGCCGCGAGGTCGGTGCCGAGGAGCGTCGAGCCGGGCGCGAGCACCGCGACGATCTGCTCGCCGTCGACGAGGACGTCGGCGGCCGTGCGGCCCGTGGCCGAGACGACGGTGCCGCCCGTGATGAGTGTCGTTGCCCCTGTGGTGCTCATGGCGCGGTGATCTCTCCGTAGGTGTCGGGGCGGCGGTCGCGGTAGAACTGCCAGTCGTCGCGCATCTGCTGGACGAGGTCCAGGTCGAGGTCGCGGATCAGGATCTCTTCGTGCTCGCCCGAGCCGAGCGCGCCGACGTAGTTGCCGCGCGGGTCGACGATCTGGCTCGTGCCGTAGAAGTTCACGGCCTCGTCGCCGTACTCGTTGTCTTCGAGGCCGACGCGGTTGGGCGCGAGCACGAAGTAGCCATTCGCGACGGCGGCGGCCGGCTGCTCGATCTCCCACAGGCGGTTCGACAGACCCGGCTTCGTCGCGTTCGGGTTGAAGGCGAGGTGCGCCCCGTTCAGGCCGAGTTCGCGCCATCCTTCGGGGAAGTGCCGGTCGTAGCAGATGACGACGCCGACCTTGCCGACCGCCGTGTCGAACACGGGGTAGCCGAGGTTGCCCGGACGGAAGTAGAACTTCTCCCAGAACTTCTCGACGTGCGGGATGTGGTTCTTGCGGTACTTGCCGAGGATCGTGCCGTCGGCATCCACCACCACAGCCGTGTTGTAGTAGACGCCGGTCTGCTCCTCTTCGTAGATCGGGAGCACCATGACCATGCTGAGCTCTTTCGCGAGCGCCGCGAAGCGCTGCACGATGGGGCCGTCGGCAGGCTCCGCGTAACGGTAGTACTTCTTGTCCTGCGTGATGCCGAAGTAGGGGCCGTAGAACAGTTCCTGGAAGCAGATGACCTGCGCGCCTTGCGCGGCGGCATCCCGGGCGAACTGCTCGTGCTTGTCGAGCATCGACTCCTTGTCACCGGTCCACGTCGTCTGCGTGATCGCGGCGCGCACTGTCACCATGAGGCTGGCCTTTCGAAGAGACGTCAGGCGCCGGCGGATCGTCGACGGCGTTTTCCGTTACTGTTCTCCTTGAACATTTCTCTGCCATTACCGATTGTGTCGTGTCGGTTACACCTGGGCGGAGCGGCGGTTCACCGAAGGGATGCCTGGTGCTCGAGCTCACGGCGCTGACCGCGCGGTCGCCCTACGCGATCGCCGCGGAGGTGTCGCGCCAGGTGGACGACGGCATCCTTGCGCCGGGCGAGCGACTGCCGACCGTTCGCGAGATCGCGGCGGACCTCGGCGTCTCGGCCGGAACGGTGTCGGCCGCGTGGCGCGCGCTGTCGGGCGCCGGGGTCATCATCTCGCGCGGGCGGGCGGGCACGTTCGTGCGCGCGGAGCGGCGCGACTGGCTGAGCGCGCGCGTGCAGGACCTCGCGGGCAGCCGGCCCGAAGCGCGGCTCGACCTCTCGCTCGGCACGCCCGACCCCGCCATGCTTCCGACGCTCGAACACGCCCTCGCGCACGTCGCGCCGCGTGCCGACACGGGTCGGTACCACGATGTCCCGGCTCTGCCGGAGCTCGAGGCGCTCCTGCGCGCGAGCTGGCCGGTGCCGAACGTCGAGGCGCTGACGATCGTCGACGGGGCCCTCGACGGCATCTCGCGCACGCTCGAACAGGTCGTGCGCTTCGGCGACCGGGTCGCCGTCGAGTCGCCCGGCTTCCCCTACCTGTTCGACCTCATCGACGCGCTCGGCGCCGAAGCGGTGCCCGTCGCGCTGGATGCCGACGGCATCACCCCGGCATCCCTCGTGCGTGCCCTGTCGACGCGGCCCGCCGCGCTGTTGCTGCAGCCGCGCGCGCACAATCCGACCGGGGTGTCGATGAGCCGCGATCGTGCGCGTTCGCTCGCCGGCATCCTCGCCACGGCGCCGAGCGGACGCGCTGTCACGGTCATCGAAGACGACCATTCCGCCATGATCTGCAGCGCGCCGGACGTGACGCTCGGGCGGTGGCTGCCGCGCCAGGTCGTGCACGTGCGCAGCTTCGCGAAATCGCACGGCCCAGACCTGCGGATCGCCGCCCTCGGCGGGCCTGCGCCGCTGGTCGAACGCATCGTCGCGCGGCGTATGCTCGGACCGGCATGGACATCTCGCCTCCTGCAGACACTGCTGCTCGAGCTGCTCACCGCGCCCGCGTCGATCGCGCGCGTGCGCACGGCGCGGCTCGTCTACCGCGACCGCGTCGACCGGGTCGCGGCGGCGCTTCGCCGCCTCGGTCTCGACGTCGGCGATCCCGACGGCCTCAACCTGTGGCTCCCCGTCATCGACGAGCGCGCGGCCCTCGTGCGGCTCGCGGCATCGGGCATCGCGGCGGCGCCCGGCGCCCCCTTCGTCGCCCCGGGCGTCGCGTCGCCCCCGCACGTGCGCGTCACCGCGGGGATGGTCGCCGAGAACGCGCGCCTCGTCGCCGAAGCCCTCGCCGACGCGGCCGCGGCCCCGGCCGTGGGGTGACGGCGGCCCTGCCCCGATTCGGCGTCAGCGGATGCCCGCGGCATCCAACGCGGCGACCGCGAGCGCGCGGGTGCGGGCGGCGTCGCTCATCCACAGCGGCACGACCCTCGCGTCGATGCCGAGTGCGGCGACGGCGGCCGCCTCGGCGGCATCCTCTTCCGCGAGGAGCCACGCGTCGAGGACTCCCCCATCGGCGCGCGCCCCGTAGTGGCGGGCGACGCCCGCTGCGGTGCAGTCGACCCCCGCGACGCGCAGACACACGTCCGCCATGCCGCGGACGGGCGCGCCGCCGATGATCGGCGAGACCCCGACCACCAGGCCGGGCGCGGCGGCGAGCGCCTCACGGATGCCGGGCACCGCCAGCACCGGCCCGATCGACACGATCGGATTCGACGGAGCGACGAGCACGACGTCGGCCGCGGCGATCGCCTCGACGACGCCCGGCGCGGGGCGCGCCTGCGTGATTCCGGGGTTCTCGAAGCGCTGCGGCTCGAGCTTCGCGCGGTGGCGCGTCCACCATTCCTGAAAGTGCATATATTGCCCGTCGATGACGACGTGGGTGTCGACTTCGGCATCCGTCATCGGCAGCAGGTGTGCCCCGAGCGACCACCGGGCCTGTAGACGGGCGAGCGCCTCGGTCGGCGTCGCGCCGCCTCGCAGCCACGACATGCGGGCGAGGTGCGCACCGAGGTCGAGGTCGCCGAGCTCGAACCAGTCCCACCCGACGCCCCACGCGCCAAGCTCTTCCGACACCCGAAGCGAGTCGCCCGCGCGGCCCCACCCCTTGGTCGTGTCCTTGACGCCCGCAAGCGCGTAGAGCATCGAGTCGACGTCGGGTTGCAGCCGCACTCCCGCCAGCCACAGGTCATCGCCCGTGTTGCACACGACGGTCAGCTCGCCGCCGCGCTCGCGCAGTTCGTCGCGCAGCCCCACCGCGAAGGTCGACCCGCCCACGCCGCCGGCGAGCAACACGACGCGGACGGCAGAACCCATGCGCTCAGCGTACGACGCACTCCTATTGTGGACACCATGACACCGGCGAGCGCCCTGCAGGTCTGGGCACTGCCCGGCATCCCCGAGGTCACGCCGGGCGATGACCTCGTGCGCCTGATCGCGGATGCCGCGGACGGTCAGCTACGCGACGGCGACATCCTCGTCGTGACCTCCAAGATCGTGTCGAAGGCCGAGGGCCGGTACCTGCCCGAGGAGGAGCGGGATGCCGCGGTCGCGCGCGAGAGCGCGCGCGTCGTCGCGGAAGACGAGGCGGGCACCGTCCGCATCGTCGAGAGCCGGCTCGGGATCATCGCCGCGGCCGCCGGCGTGGATGCCAGCAATACTCCACCGGGCCTCATCCTGCTCCTGCCGGAAAACCCGGATGCGTCGGCGCGAGCCCTCGCGGCCGGCCTGCGCGGGGCGACCGGCGCGCGCATCGGGGTGATCGTGTCGGACACCCTCGGCCGCGCGTGGCGCGACGGTCAGACCGATGCCGCGATCGGCGCCGCGGGCGTCGCGGTGTTCGAGCACCTGCGCGACCAGCCCGATGCGTCGGGGCGGCCCCTGCGGGTCACGCTGCCGTGCGTCGCCGACGAGCTGGCCGCGACGGGCGACCTCGTCAAACGCAAGGCGAGCGGATGCCCGGTCGCCGTCATCCGCGGGCGCGCCGACCTCGTCGGAGACCTCGACCTGCCCGGCGCCCGCAGCATCATCCGCGCGCGGGAGCGCGACCTGTTCTGGCGTGGCGCCCGCGAGGCGTATGCCGCGGGCTATGCCGCCGGCTCGACCGGCGGCCCCGCCGCCACCGGCGCATAACTCAGGCAGAACGGGCCGCCACGGCGCCCGCCGGGCCGGAGGCGGCGGTATTGCCTGAGTTATGCGCCCACCTTCGCCGGGCCCGCGTACTAGCGTGGGTCGCGTGACCACCCCCACTGCGCCGATCGATGCCACCGCAACCCCCGCCTGGACCGAGCTCACCGCGCTCGCCGGCGGACTGAAGCCCGATCTGCGCGGCTGGTTCGCCGACGACCCGACGCGGGTCGAGCGGTTCAGCTTCGAACTCGCCGACCTGCACGTCGATCTGTCGAAGAACCTGATCAACGACGGAATCGTCGCCGCGCTCGTGCGCCTCGCCGAACAGACACACGTCGCCGAGCGGTACGCCGCGATGCTCCGCGGCGACCACATCAACACGACCGAGAACCGCGCGGTGCTGCACACGGCGCTTCGCCGCCCGCCCGGCGCGAACCCCGCGCTCGTCGTCGACGGGCAGCAGGTCGACGACGATGTCCAGGCCGTCCTCGACCTGATGGCGACCTTCGCCGACCGCGTCCGCTCCGGCGAGTGGACCGGCATCACCGGCAAGAAGGTCCGAACGATCGTCAACATCGGCATTGGCGGCTCCGACCTCGGCCCCGCGATGATCTCGGCTGCCCTCGAGCCATTCGGCGGCGACATCGAGGCACGCTTCGTGTCGAACATCGACCCGTTCGACCTCGCGCACAAGACCAAGGGCCTCGACCCCGAGACGACCCTGTTCATCGTCGCGTCGAAAACGTTCACGACGCTCGAAACCCTCACCAACGCCCGGCTCGCCCGCGACTGGCTGTGGGCGGGCCTCACGGCATCCGGCGCCATCGACGGATCCGACGCACAGAAGACGGATGCCGTCGCGCACCACTTCGTCGCGGTGTCGACGGCGCTGCAGAAGGTCGCCGACTTCGGCATCGACCCGACCAACGCGTTCGGTTTCTGGGACTGGGTCGGCGGCCGGTACTCTGTCGACTCGGCGATCGGCCTGTCGCTCATGATCGAGTTCGGCCCGGACGCGTTCCGCGAGCTGCTGGCGGGATTCCACGCGGTCGACGAGCACGTGGCGTCCACTCCCCTGGCATCCAACGTGCCCGTCCTCATGGGCCTGTTGAACGTCTGGTACACGAACTTCCTCGGCGCGCAGTCGCACGCCGTACTGCCATATGCGCAGCAGCTCAGCCGCTTCGCGGCGTACCTGCAGCAGCTGACGATGGAGTCCAACGGCAAGCGCGTGCGGTGGGACGGCACGCCCGTCACGACCGAGACGGGCGAGATCTTCTGGGGCGAGCCGGGGACGAACGGGCAGCACGCGTTCTATCAGCTGATCCACCAGGGGACGCGCCTGATCCCCGCCGACTTCATCGCGTTCGCGAACCCCGCCTACCCGCTGACCGACGACGGCCGCGACGTGCACGGGCTGTTCCTCGCGAACTTCCTCGCCCAGACGAAGGCGCTCGCGTTCGGCAAGACGGCCGCGGAGGTCGAGGCCGAGGGGACCACCGGCGCGCTCGTCGCCGCGCGGACGTTCCCCGGCAACCGCCCGACCACGTCGATCTTCGCGCCCGCGCTGACCCCGCGCGTGCTCGGCGAGCTGATCGCGCTGTACGAGCACATCACCTTCACGCAGGGCGTGATCTGGGGCATCAACTCGTTCGACCAGTGGGGCGTCGAGCTGGGCAAGCAGCTCGCCCTGCAGATCGCGCCCGCGATCGAGGGGGATGCCGCGGCCTTCGACGCCCAAGATGCCTCGACGCGCGCGCTGCTGGACTACTACCGCACGCACCGCCGCTGACGCCGCCCGCGGCCCGGCCGCGATGCGACTGCAAGGCCGCGGCGCCGACACGCCGCCTTCCGGCGCCGGAAGGCGGCGTGTTGCGGCAGAAGCCTTGCAGTTGCGTTCGCGAGCCGGGGGTCAGGCGACGACGGGCTCGACCACGGGGTCGTCCTCGTGGGCGGCGATCTCGTCCGGCTCGGCTCCGCCCGCGGTGCGGAAGTGGCCGACCACCGACAGCAGCAGTCCGCCGACGGTCCAGGCGCCCAGCACGAGCCACGAGAACAGGGCATCCGCCGACGGGAAGTACGACACGTCCCGCAGCAGGTTGGCGGCAGCGCCCGGCGGGAACCACTGCCCGACCTGACCCCATCCGCCCGGCAGGAACTCTTTCGGCATCGTCGAGGCGGAGATCGGATTCGCGAAGAGCATCATCACGACCGGGCCGACCGCGATGCCGGCGCGCCCGATGAGCGCCACGACACCCGTGATCGGCGCGGCGATCGCCGCGAGCGCGAGCGCGATGACCGCCGCTTCGGTCCAGAAGTCGCCCTGGAGCGAGCCGAACCACCCGGCGAGGATGCCGGCGAGCGCCACCCCGCCGACGGCCGCGTAGATCACGACCGCGAGGACGCGCCGCAGTGCCCCGATGACGGCGATCGAGATGCCGATGCCGCCGATCATGCCGCCCATGACGAGCGGGAACATCGCCGCCGTAAGCCCCGTTCCGCGCGGATCGCTGTCGGCGAGGGGCACGACATCCGTAACAGTGACCGTGATGTGGGCGGGTGCGGGCGCTCCCGCGGCGGCCGCCGCGGCGGCGGCCTGCGCGTTGATCTGGGCCTCGAGCGCCGAGCCGACTCCGGCCAGCATCTGGCTCACGGACAGGTTGGATGCCGACGACGTCAGCACCTCGGGAGCGACCCCCCGCTCGTCGCTGAGGACGATCGCCCCGTAGACCTCGCGCTTTTCGATTGCGGTGACCACGGCACCACGATCGGCGACGTCGTGGAAGTCGAAGACGTCGGGCTGCTTTTCGGCGAGCGCGTCCTCGACGGCGGTGACCGAGTCGGCGGGGCCCGCGACCGCGATCGGCAGATCACGCGGCTCGGCGGTGACGGCCGGCCAGGCGAACGCGAGGACGACGACCGCGACGACCGCCGCGAGCGCCAGTGAGAGACCGACGACGCGGCCGAGTGGAGTGTGTGGCGTGTGCGCGGGCGCGCCAGGCGATGGGGTCATGATGCTCCTGGAGGATTTAGAAAACGAATGCTCGTTCTTTATACTCTCCTCTCGTAGGATCGACAAGTGGGACGAAGGAGGCCCTGATGCCGAAGGTGAGCGACGAATACCGGCTCGCGCGACGCGAGGAGATCATCGACGTCGCCCTCCGGTGCTTCGTGAGGACGGGTTTCAGTCGCACCTCGGTGGCCGACCTCGTGGCTGAATCCGGTCTGTCCGCCGGTGCGATCTACGGCAACTTCCCCGGCGGCAAGGACGAGATCTTCGTGGCCGCCGCGACGCGAATCCTGCAGACGCGGCGCATCGAGCTCGACGAGCGTCGGCGTGAAGACGGCATCCTCTCCCCCGGAGCGACCATGGCGACGCTGATCTCCGGCATTCGCCGCGAGAGGTTCAGCGTCGTCCTGCCTCAGCTGTGGGGGGAAGCGGCCGTCGACCCGGGCATCCGCGAGCTCGTCCGAGATGTCTTCCTCGAGTTGCGCGCGACCGTCGTCAGCCGCCTCGCGGAGTGGGCTGCGGAGCACCCCGATCGCATCGGCGACGACCCGCGCGCGTGGGCGGAACGCACTGCTCCGGTGGTCCTGTCAGTGGCGCCCGGGTTCATCCTGCAGCAGACGCTGCTCGACGACTTCGACCCCGACGGCTACCTGGCCGCGCTACCCGATGTGCTCCCGCACTGACGCGGCGGGACGTCACGACATCCTCGCGCGGGCGACCCACGCGGGCTCATCGCCATAACGCTGGGATGGGATGAGGCGGCCGGCCGCACAGTCTGCCACGAGGGTCGCGAGCCGGTCGGCGCGGGTCCGCTCGCGCTTGGCGCCGTGCAACCAGTGCGCACAGATGCGTCGATAGCCGGGCGTCGCCTGCGCCCAGAACGCGCTCGCCGCGGCGTCGGCCGCGAGCACGGCCGCCTCCGCCTCCGTCAGTTCAGCGGCGTTCTCGTACGCGTACACCGCCGTCCGCTCGGGCCGGCGACGCTCGTAGGCCGCGAGGCCGGCGGGTGTCATACGTCCCTCCGCGATGAGCCGCTCGACATGGGCGATGTTGACGGCGCTCCAGTTCGACGTGGCCTTGCGCGGCGACCACCGCTGCGCGCGCACGTCTCCGATGCGGCGTGAGGTCGAGTCGATCCAGCCGAAGCACAGCGCCTCGGGCACCGCGTCCTCCCACCGGAGCCCCTGATCGGGGTGCGCTTTCGGGCGCCGCTCCATCCACAGCTCGCTCGCCGACGCATGGTTCGCCTCGAGCCAGGCTCGAAACGCCGCGGCATCCGCGAAGAACACCACCTCGACCTCGCCCGCCGTCATGCGGAGAACGTATCACCGCCCGCCGACACGGCAGCCGAGCCGGGATCAGGCTTTCGTCTGGATGTCCAGGAGCGGCGCACCGTGCGAGACGGGGCCGAGCGCGATCGGGTCAACCGTGTCGAAGGTGTCGCCGTTGAGGACGATGACCGGCGTGATCAACGGATAGCCGGCCTTCTCGATCACCGCCCGGTCGAAGGTCACGAGCGGCGTGCCGACCTCGACGCGGTCGCCGTTCTTGACCTTGACGTCGAAGCCTTCACCCTTGAGGTTGACGGTGTCGATGCCGACGTGAATCAGCACCTCCACGCCGTTATCGAGCTGGAGTCCGAAGGCGTGACCCGTCGGCTGCGCCGCCGCGACGGTGCCGACCCCGGGCGAGTACACCGTGTCGCCCGTCGGCTCGATCGCGATGCCCGGCCCCATGACTCCGCCCGCGAAGACAGGGTCGGGCACCTGGTCAAGCGCGACCACCGTGCCGTCGAGCGGCGATGCGAGCTGCAACACCGCACCGACCTCGGCCGTCGTCTCGCCATCGGCCTTGGTCGCGACGGCGGTCGCCGCACCGGCAGCCGCACCGGCAGCCGCACCAGCGGCTCCGCCCGCGACAGAACCCGCACCCGGCAGCAGCTCGTCCCCGCCCGCAACGCGCGAGACAGAAGCCGCCTCGTCGGCATCCCGCTCCGCCACGGCGGCATCGCCGGCGGCGGTCGCCAGCGCCGTCTTGCCCGCGTCGGACGGGTCCTTGTACCCCGAGATGATGATGAGGAACATCGCGACGAAGAACGCGCCCAGCACCGCGACGATGTAGAGCCCGATCGGATCGAAGGCGGGGATCGTCAGCAGCGACGTGAAGACGAAGGCGTTCGTGGTGATGCCGTGGGGCAGTCCGAGGATCAGCGACCCGATGCCGATGATGAGTCCGCCGGTGAGGCAGCCGACGAGCATCCGCGGGTAGATCCGCTTGTAGCGCAGATGGATGCCGTAGAGCGAGGGCTCCGAGATGCCACCCAGAAGTCCCGCGGCGAGCGCGCCCGTGGCGGTCTGTTTCATGTCCTCGTCCTTCTCACGCCACGCGAGGAACAGGACGCCCGCCGTCGCCCCGAAGCACGCGAAGTTCCACGCACCCATCGGGCCCTGGATGAAGTCGTAGCCGAGCGTCTGGATGTTCAGGAGCATGATCGCGTTGATCGGCCAGTGCAGGCCTAGGGGAACCATGAACGGGTAGGCCAACGGGATGACGATGGCGAAGATGAATGGAGAGAACGAGTTGATCGCGGCGAGCGCGCTCGCGAGCCCCGCGCCGACGTACACGCCGATGGGTCCGATGAGGAACGCGGTCAGCGGGATCATGATGAGCATCGCGAGGAACGGTACGAAGATCAGCTGCAGGTTCTCGGGGATGATCCGGCGCAGCAGCTTGTACAGCGGGCCGAGGACGGCAGCCATCAGCAGGGGCGGGAACACCTGCGACGAGTAGTCGGCGATCGGCATCGGGAGCCCCCAGATCTGCACGATCGCGACCTGCGCCTGCTCGAACCCGAACAGCGGCGTCTTCTCGACGCCCGCGCCGAGGCCCGTGAACCCGGGCAACATCAGCACCGCCATGATCGCGAAACCGACCCACGGGTCGGCACCGATCTTCTGCGACGCGTTGTAGGCGACCATGAGCGGCAAGAAGACGAACACGCACTGCCACATCAGGTTGACGAACGCCCAGCCCGGGTCGAGCGTGACGCCGGGCGAGTTCCACGCGGGGATAACCCCGAGGGTCGCCATGAGCGCCATGAACGTGATGAACAGCGAGGCGCCCAGGAGCGCGCCGAGGATCGGCCGGAACGAGTCGGAGAGGAACTCGAAGAGGCTGTCGAGCCACGCGTTCGTGCCCCGCGGGCCCTTCGCCCGCTCGCGCGCCTTAATGTCGGCATCCGATTCACCGCCGGATGCCGGGGCGCCCGCACCGCCGCCACCGCCCGCCATGACGGGCAACGCCATGATGTCGTTGTAGACGTTCTGGACGCCGCCGCCGATCACGACCTGGAAGCGGTCGCCGGCCTGCGGCACGGCCCCCATGACCCCGGGGATCGCCTCCGCCGCGGCCTTGTCGGCCTTCGCGCCGTCGTGCAGCTGGAATCTCAGCCGCGTCGCACAGTGGGTGAGGCTCTCGATGTTGCCAGGCCCGCCGACGGCGTCGACGATGTCTGCTGCGGAGTTGGATGCCATGGTCGTCTCCCCTGGATCACGCCGGAATACCGCCTGTGAACGCGACTCTATACCGGGGGTCGGACGGCCGACAGGGGCTCGGCCGTGGATACCCGCTCCCAGGGTTCACTCAGGTTTCGCGCCGGATCCGTCCAGAAACTGTTGCCAATCTGTGACCTTCGTGTCCACCCGAGGACGCATACCGCGAGCCGCGCTCTGCCGCTGCGGTGCTGATCCACCGGAAGTTGCTCCATGCCCCGTCTCTCATTCCGCTCCGCTCTGCCCGCCGTCCTCTGCGCGGGCCTCATCATCGGAACGGGAGCGATGACCGGCGCGGCCGCATTCGCCGCCGGGTCCGATGCGGAGCAGGCCACGACCTCCACCGAGTCGATCTCCGCTCCCCTGAGCACGATTACGGCAACGGGCGAATCGGCACTGGCCGACGCGCGCGACGCCGTGGCCGCGGCACGCCAGGTCACGGTCGACATCGCGACGTCGGGACTCACGGTGAATGCCGCCTCGACCGTGATCGACACCTCGGCCCTGCGCGAAGACATCGACAAGCTCCGCGAACTCGACGTGACGCCCGCGCTCCTCATCCCCGAGCTCGCCGCGAACGCCGCCACCGAGACGCAGTCGGTGCGCGAGCAGACGGCGGCGCTCCGCGGAGCGCTGGATGCCGCGATCGCCCAGAAGGCCGCCGAAGAGGCGGCCGCGAAGGCAGCCGCCGAAGCCGCCGCGAAGGCGCAGGCCGAGGCGGAAGCCGCCGCCAAGGCGCAGGCCGAGGCTCAGGCCACTGCCGCGGCGAAAGCCCAGCCCGCATCGGTCCCCGCGGTGAACGTCAACGTCGACCCGGCATCCGCCCAGGGCATCGCGCGCTCGATGATGGCCGCGAACTACGGCTGGGGCGACGACCAGTTCGCCTGCCTCGTGTCGCTGTGGAACCGCGAGTCGGGCTGGCGCGTCAACGCCGGGAACGCGAGCGGCGCCTACGGCATCCCGCAGGCACTTCCGGGAAGCAAGATGGCCTCGGCCGGTGCCGACTGGCAGACGAACCCCGCGACGCAGATCGCGTGGGGACTCGGGTACATCGCCGGTCGCTACGGGAACCCCTGCGGCGCGTGGTCGCACTCGGAGGCGACGGGTTGGTATTGATCACGCCACGGCAATAGCCTGGAAGTTGGCCGAGGGGTCCCGAACCCCGCCCGGATCACGGCGGACTGGGCGGTGCCGACGGCGCGGTCGCCGGGCAGACATTCGGCATGACGCTGCCCGCCGAGTTCAGCCGGTTCAGCACCGGCGCGTTCGACATCACGGACCCCGACACGAACCTCGTCGTCGCGACGTGCCAGGTGTCGCAGGGTGGTGGGCCGGAGGTCGTCTGCACACTGACGGATGCCATGACCGGCCAGCTCGACGTCGGCGGCTCGTTCTGGATGAGCGTGCAGGCCACGAGCGCCACGACCGCGGAGTCGGTGCCGTTCGACGTCGGGGGCCGGTTCGTCGTCGTCGATCTGCCCGGCACCGGCGGAATCGTCCCCGAAGACCTGACGGCTCCGCGCGGGCCGTACAAGTACAGCACCGCGACGGAGGAGGACGGGGTCATGGCCTGGACCGTCGGCATCCCCGGCGAGTTCGTCACGGACGGCTCGTTCACGGTGTCGGATGAGCTCGACCCCGCACACGAGAACCACCACTACACGGGCGCCCTCGTGCTCCTTCAGCGCGAGGTGCGCGGCGGTCAGCTCGTCGGCGACTGGACCGCGGTCGACCGGGCGCACTACTCGGTGACGTTCGCACCCGACATGAAGTCGTTCGACTTCGAGGCCCACGGTGTCACCGGCGGCGACACCGTCTCGTACCGGCTGACCTACCTCACCCAGGCTGACGGCGTCTTCCTCGCGGGCGACGTCTTCGGAAACTCCGCGACCGTCGGGTCGACGAAGGTTACCGTCACCCACGAGGTCGAGTCCCAGGGTGGCGGCACGGGCACCGGCATCCAGTACACGCGCTTCTCGATCACCAAGGAGCTCGACGGCCCGCAGGCGCAGCTGGCTGCGGATGCCGCGTTCACCGTTCGCTACTACGTCAAGGGCGCGCCCGAGACCGCGAAGACGATGAGTGTCCACGTCGGCGAGCCGGTGCGCAGCGACCGCGCCCCGCTCGGCTCGACCTTCGTGATCGAAGAGATCGACCTGCCCGAGGTCGAGGGCGTCACGTGGGGCGATTGGGAGATCACCGGCGAGGGCGTCACCGCGAACGACGACGGCACCTACGAGGTGACCCCATCGTCGGGCGAGGTCGCGCTCGTCTTGACGAACACCGCTTCGCTCGCCGCAGAGATGGTCGGCAGCGTCTCGTGGACGAAGGTGAGCCCGACCGGCACAGCGCTGGCCGGGTCGGAATGGACGCTCACGCCCGCCGGCGGAGCCGCGATCGCCGTCGTCGACGGCGGTGCGAACGACGCCGATTCGACCCCGGGCTCGCTCCGCGTGACGGGACTCGCGCCCGGCACCTACACCCTCGCCGAGACGAAGGCCCCGCAGGGCTATGTCGCGACGACGCGGACGTTCACGGTCGTCATCGACTCCGGCAACTTGGCGGCATCGGTTGGGGCGATCGTCAACACGCCCGACACGTCGGCGATCTCTTCGACACGGCCGCCCCAGAGCGGCTCTGTGTCGACGGGTTCCCTCGCGGCAACGGGCGGCACGGCCGACCCGCGGCCCGGCCTGCTCGGCGTCCTCCTGGTCTGTGTGGGGTGTGCGCTTCTTCTGGCGCGGCGAGACCGTCGCTCCGCTTAACCCTCCGAGCGCCCGACGTCAACCCCCTCGGCGGATGCCGTGGGTCGACCTAGCGTGGAACGAGGAGTCCACGACGAAGGGAGACACCATGGGTTTCGACGACAAGGTCAAGAACGCGGCCGAGGACCTCGGCGGCAAGGTCAAGGAGGGCGTCGGCAAGCTGACGCACAACGAGCACCTCGAGGCGGAGGGCAAGGCCGACCAGGTCAAGGCTGACGTCAAGAAGGCCGGCGAGAACGTCAAGGACGCTTTCAAGTAAGCCCTCCTTCACGCATACGCGGACACGAAGGTCCCACTCCGGATGCCGGGGTGGGACCTTCGTCGTTGGTCGGTGTCAGCGCGCGAGGCGAGTCGCCAGCTCCTCGATCGCCGCCCGCTGCCACGCCTGCGACCCGGGTACGGCCCGGGTAAGCCCGGGCGTCCCGTGCAGCTGCCCCTCCCCGCGGCGCAGTTGGGCGTCGCCGCCGGCCTCGACGACCCGGCGCGCGAACTCCTCCGCGGGGTCGCGCAGCGGGTCGAGCTCTGCCGTCATCACGAAAATCCGCGGAAGATCGGCGAGATCCGCCGTGCGAACGGGACTCAGGTACTCGTCGGCCTGGCCACGATAGGCATCCGCGACCGCCCGCGCGCCCGCGGTCTCCTCGGGCGACGCGAGTTCGGTCATCGACGGCCAGTCGGTCAGGTCGAGATCGAGCGCGGGCACTTCGAGCAGCGCGTGCGCGAGCTGCGGCGCGGCCGAGCCCGCGCGCACAGCGTCGCGGACGCGCAACGCGACGACGGCCGCGATGTGACCGCCGGCCGATCCCCCGCCGACGCCCAGATGCTCCGGGTCGGCCTCCCACCCCGCCGCGGGGTCGGCGATCTCGGCGAGTGCGGCCACGGCATCCAGCACAGCGGCCGGGTACGGGTTCTCGGGTGCCAGTCGGTAGTCGAGAGAGATGATCTGGATGCCGGCCTCGGCGGCACGCTCGGAGAGGATCGCGTCGTTCAGGACCTCGCGGGCCGTGCCCGAGATGAAGCCGCCGCCGTGCAGGAAGAGCTGGGTCGGCAGCGGCCCGCGCGCATCCCGCGGCCGGATGCGGTGCGCGTAGCGCCCGGCGATCTCGACCTCGGTGATCTCGGCGCGGTCATCGACCGGGCGCGCGAACTCGGCGGCGAGGCGGTCGGAGACGATCCGCTCGCGCTCGCGGCGGCCGGGGAAGTCGGCGGGATCGGTGATCCGCGGCAGCTCGGCATCGATCTCTGCGATGCGGGCGAGCCAAGCCTGGATGCCGTCGTCGAGCTGCGCGATGTCGATCATGGGTTGTTCCCCTCGGATTCGTGTGGGTCTTCTTCGAATGGACGGACGACCCGCACGACCGCGACGCCACCGGCCGTGACGGGGGTGTCGGCGGTGTGCGGGGCTCCGGTGAGCAGGTCGTCGCCTGCGACGGCGAGAGTCACGGCATCCGTCGTGTGGTTGAGGGCAAAGACGTAGTCGGCGTCCGCGCCGCGGCGAATCGTGACCTCGACCCCCGGCGCGGCGGGCACCGGCGGTTCCGCACCCGCTTCGCCGAGAATGCGGCGGCAGAACTCCTCGAGCGCGTGTCGGTCGAGGCGGGTCGAGACGTACCAGGCGGCGCCGGCACCGATCGCCCGTCGCGTGATCGCGGCGAAGCCCGCGGACGGCCCGTCGGTGAAGCGCGCGATCGTCTCGGCGTCGACGCTGACCGCGCGCTCGGCCCACACGCGCCCGCGCGATCCATCGTCGAGCGTCACGTGCTCGCCCGGAAGGAGCGGGGTGAACTCGTCCGTGCGCACGCCCAGAAGCTCGCGGAAGATGCCCGGATAGCCGCCCGCGACGACGTGTCCGGCGATGTCGACGATGCCGCTGAAGTAGGTGATGACGACATGGGCACCTGCCGTCGCGGCATCCGCGAGACGGCTCGCGAGCGCCGCATCGGCGAGGGTGAGCACCGGCACGACGATGACCCGGTAGGCCGAGAGGTCGTCAGAGGGATGCCGGATGTCGGTCGTCACACCCGCGCGCCAGAGCGCGGCGTGCCAGGCGCGGACTTCGGCGATGTACCGGACGCTCTCGCTCGGCCCCGACGGCAGCTCACACGCCCACCACGCCTCGTAGTCGAAGAGGATCGCGACCTCGGATGCCACGATCGACCCCTGCACCTCGGCGAGGCGATCGAGCGCCGCGCCGAGAGCGACGGTCCGGCGCCAGATGCGCGACGCGGTGCCGGCGTGCGGAAGCATCGCGGAGTGGAACCGCTCGACTCCGGCGGGACTCTGCCGCCACTGGAAGAACATCGCCGCATCCGCTCCGCGCGCGATGTGCGCGAGGGTCGTGCGCACCGCTTCGTCGTCGGAGACCGCCCGGTTGACGCTCTGCCAGTTGACCGCCGAGGTGGGATGCTCGGCGAGCAGCCACGGCTCTCCGAGCGCGAGCCCGCGCGAGAGGTCGGCGGCGAGCGCGAGCTCGAGGTGGCGATCGGGGTCGGCGCCGTGCACGTAGTGGTCGACCGAGACGACGTCGACGACGTCTCGCCACCGGAAGAGGTCGACGGCGTCGCTGCCGGTCATCGTGATGACGTTGGTCGTCACCGGGATGCCGGGACTGTGCGGCCGGACGGCGCCCGCGAGATCTGCGCACCAGCACCGCCAGGCCTCCGACGAGAACCGTCGGAAATCGAGCAGCTGCCCCGGATTCGTGCCCGTCGGCGCGAGGCGCGGCGGCAGGATCTCGTCGAAGTCGTCGTAGCGCTGTGACCAGAACGTCGTGAACCACGCCTCGTTGAGCGCGTCGATTGTGCCGTACCGCTCCCGCAGCCAGCCGCGGAAGGCCGCGGCCGCGGCATCCGAATAGTCCTGCGGAACGTGCGCCGCGAGCTCGTTGTCGAGGTGCCACACCGCGAGCGCGGGGTGCCGACCGTAGCGCTCGGCGATGCGCTGCGCCATCCCGAGGGCGTAGCGGCGCCAGACGGGGTGGGTGACCGAGTACGCCTGCCGGCCGCCCGGTGAGAGCGTGCGTCCCTCGCGGTCGACGGGAAGGATCTCGGGATGCCGGCGGGTCAGCCAGGGCGGAGGCGAGGCCGTCGCCGTGCCGAGTGCAACGCGGATGCCGGCGCCCGCGAGCGCGTCCATCGCCTCGTCGAGCCAACCCCAGTCGTACTCCCCTTCGCGTGGCTCGAGGCTCGCCCAGCCGAACACGGCGAGCGCGACGATCGTGACACCCGCCTCGCGCATGCGCACGAGGTCCGCCCGGCGGACGTCGGCGCTCCACTGCTCGGGGTAGTAATCCGCGCCGTAGCCGATGCCGGCGAGCCCGACCGGCCAGCGCGGCGCGGGGCCGCTCATGTCGCCTCCGCGGAGCTTCCGGGGACAACGGGAAGGTGCAACGCGCTCGGCGCCGCGCCGCCGAGGAAGATCGTCTGCTCGCTCGGGACCAGGCGCGAGAAGTCGTGCACGGGGTCGGCGGTGCCGGGGTTGCGCAGGTGCAGCGGGTGCGCGCCCGACGACACCTGCAGTCGCAGCCGGTGGCCCGCCGCGAACCGGTAGGCCGTCGGCGACAGCCGCAGGCGAACCTCGCGGCGTCCGTTTGCCCCCGGCATCCGTTGGAACACATCCGTCACGGTGTGCGAGACTCCGGCCTCGTCGACGTCGCACAGGCGCAGGAAGAAGTCGACGGCGGGACTCGTCGAGGTAAACGACAGCTCGACCTCGGCGTCGCCGATGACGGTCAGCTCGGCCTCGAGCGGCGAGCTCGTGAACACGAGCACGTCGTCGCGGTTCTCCCGCGGCGCCTGATCGCGGCGGCCCGAGACGAACGGGTTGAGCGAGCGCCCGCCGGCCTGCGGCGTGGGGTCGGCGGGGTCGTAGCGGTACCCCGCGGAGCTTTCGTGCGCGGACGCCTCGGGCGCCAGCGCCCCCGCGGGGGCAAGGTGCCACACGGCATCCTCGTGCGCGGGCGGCCAGTCGGGCAGGTTGCGCCAGCCTCCGCCGCCGGCGATCTCGACGCGCACGCGTGGCTCGGCCTCGGCCTGCGCACCGAAGCCGCGCAGCAGTTCGCGCACGGCGACGACACCCGCGTCTGGTCCGTGGTGGGTCCAGTCTCCCGCGATGATGCGCACGTCGTCGCCGCGATCGCGTAGCGTCGCGTAGTCGGCGAAGCCGCCCGTGAGGAAGAGGTCCTGCCAGCCCGCGAGCAGCGTGATCGGGGGCGTGCCTGGCTGCTCGGCGAACCGCAGCGGCTGCCACCACGGGTCATCCGGACTGTGCGCGAGCCAGTCCTCGAAGAACGACATCCGGTGACCGGTCGCCGTGAGGACGGCATCCTCCGGCGGCACCGCGAGCGACGCCTTCGCGACGCGCGGGCGCGCCCGCAGCAGGCGGTAGAGCCCGACGATCGGGGGCCTCTCCTGGAAGTCGAGCGCGTAGCACCACACGACGCCCGTCTCCATCGCGAACCCGCCGCCGGGGTAGACGATCGAGCGACTGAAGTCGCGAGAGGAGACCCCGATGACCATCGCGTCGGGGCGCTCGGGCCCCTCGCACAGCGCCCACTGGGTGAGGCCGACATAGCTGAACCCGAACGACTGCACCATGCCGCCTGCCCAGGGCTGCGCGCGCAGCCACCGAAGCACCGCCTGGCCGTCGGATGCCTCGTGGTGCAGCGGATCGAACACGCCGCCCGACCCGAACGTGCCGCGGCAGCTCGACACCACGACGTGGTGGCCCCGCTCCGCGAGGAACCGCGCCATCGCGCCCCCGGACCTGCGGCCATAGGGCGTGCGGATGAGGACGACGGTGTCGCCCGCGCCCTCCGCGAACCAGTGGTCGGTCAGCAGCGCCGTGCCGTCGTCGGCGGTGACGACGAGGTCCTGCTCGACGCGCACCGCCGTGTGGGTGGCCGCCGGCATCCCCTCCGCCGCCTTCAGCCGGCGGTACTCGTCGCGGGCCCAGTGCCCGAGGCGTGGCGCGGGCCGCGGTCCTTCGCGACGGGTCATGCGTGCAGCGTCTTTGTGAGCCAGGCGACGGTGTCGTCGTGCATGCGGCGGAAGACCCGCGGCACGGCGACGGTGTGGGTCATCGGGTAGGAGTGGCGGGTGACCGCCGATCCCGCCTCGGTGAGCCGGTCGGCGTAGTGGAGCGCGTCGGCGGCGAGCGGGTCGTAGTCGGCCGTGATGACGAGGGTCGGCGGCACGCCCCGCAGGTCGGGCCGCAGCCCGGGCGACACGTCGGGGTCGGTCGTGTCGGCCCCGCCCGCGTAGAGGGCGATGATGCGGCGCGCGCCTTCGACCGAGATCGGGTCGGCTTCGAAGCGGCCGGACTCGAGGCTGAGGTTCACCGAGGCGCACTGCAGCACGAGCGCGGCCGGCGCGGGCGCGCGCCCGTCGAGCGCGCGGTGCGCGGCCGCGACGGCGAAGTTGCCGCCCGAGCTGATGCCGAACAAGGCCAGTCGCTCCGGGTCAGCCGTCAGCGATTCGGCGTTTGCGACGATCCACTCAAGCGCTGCGACGACGTCGTCGAGGGGCTCGGGATACGGATGCTCGGGTGCGAGCCGGTGGTCGATGTTGACGACGACGGCATCCGTGCCGGTGCAGAGCCTGCGGCAGAGGGTGTCGTTGAGCTGCCAGCCCGCCGAGCCGCCGCCCATCCAGTACGCGCCGCCGTGGATCAGCGCGACGACGGGGCGGGCGCCGGATGCGGGGGCTGCGGGAAGGTAGATCCGCAGGCCGATGGCTCCCCCGGCGACCGGCACCTGCGCCCAGCGAACCTCGATCGGCGCGTCACCGACGCCGAGCGGGTCGGGACCGAGCTCGGCCTCGAGGATCGGCTGCAAGATGCGGCCCGCGTCGAGCGCCGAGCTGTCGTGCCGGGCACGCATGAGCGCGACCTCGTCCTGCCACCGGGCGCGGTCGGCGCCGGGCACGAAGGGCTCGGGCATCGGGCCGCCGCCGATGCCGAGCAGCGGGATCGCGTGGGCGACGAGTGCCTCGAGGTCAGACCCGGCGGGCGGGGCGAAGCGGTCGGTCATCTCGGTTCCTTCTGGTCGGCGCCCATCGCGGGCGAGGTCGAGCGCGTGACGAGCTCGGGCAGCAATGTGATGTGAGCGACCGGAAGGTTGCGGCTCGCGCGGAGCGTGCGCAGCGCCTCGACGGCGACTTCGCCGCTGCGGGCGAACGGTTGCCGGACGGTGGTGAGGCCCATGACGCCGGCGAGGTCGATGTCGTCGTAGCCGACGACGCGCACCTGGCCCGGAACGTCCACTCCCGCCTCGCGGAGCCCCGCGAGCACGCCCGCCGCGATGATGTCGTGCAGGGCGAACACCGCCTCCGGCAGTACGCCGCTCGCGACCAGTTCAGCCGCTGCCGTGCGGCCGCCATCGAGCGAGTCGTCGCAGACCGTCCAGGGCACGTCGCCCGTGAAGCCGCGTTCCCGCAGGCGGCTCACGAAGGCGCGCAGGCGCAGCTCGCCGTTCGTGACGAAGTCGCTGGATGCCGGGGGCGGGCTCACCACGGCGATCGAGGCTGCGCCGACATCCATGACGTGGTCGGCGAGGATGCTCCCCCCGGCCTCATCGTTCACCGCGACGCTCGCGAACTGCTGCGAGGGGCGGTCGAGGAGGACGACCGCGACCCCCTGCGCCTCGAGCTCGTGGGCGAGCTCGAGCGAGGGCTCGGCGCCCATGATGATCGCGCCGTCCACCGCGCCCCGCACCTGCAGCCGGTCGATGACCGGGTCGCCCGGTTTCGGGTCGTCGACGACGACGACGTCGATGCCCTGCGCGGCGCCCAGCACTCCGACCAGTCGCGCGAGGTACGTCTCGTGCTGCGAGAACGGACCCGACACGACGATGCGCCGCAGCGCCGGCGTCGCCCGGCCGCGCCCCCGAGGGACGAATCCGAGCTCGGATGCCGTGTCGAGCACGCGCTGCAGAGTGCCCGCCGAGACCCGCTCGGGGCGGTTCAGCGCGTGCGAGACGGTCGCGATGCTCACGCCCGCGCGAGCGGCGACCTCGTAGATCGTGACGGCGTCGCCCGCCGCGCGGGCGATGTCCTCGTCATCGGCCATGTCCGGCTCCTTCTTCTGCAGTCGTCCCGATCGCCCCGCCTGTGCCCGCCGCCCCGGCGGTCAGCTCGTCGTAGCGATGGCAGGCGACCGCCCGGCCGTCCGCGCGCGGTTCGAGTGCGGGGCGACTCGTGTGGCATACCGCGATCGCGAACGGGCATCGCAGAGCATACGGGCATCCTTCCAGCATCCGCGGGTCTCCCGCCGCGCGAGCCGAGTCGGGCGCGGCGCCGCGGCGTTCGCGGCGGCGCTCGGCCTGCACGCGCGGGTCGGGAACGGGGGCGGAGAGCACGAGGTTCCGGGTGTACGGATGGGCCGGGTCGTCGGCGATGAGCTGCGCCGGCCCCTGCTCGACGACCTGACCGGCGAACAGCACGGCGATGTCGTCGCTGATGTGCGCGACGATCGGCAGGTCGTGCGAGATGAACAAGTACGCGAGCCCGCGCGCGTGCGCGAGGCGCTCGAGCAGGTTGATGACCTGCGCCTGCACCGACAGATCGAGCGAGGACACCGCTTCGTCGCAGACGATGAAGTCGGGCTCCATGACGAGGGCGCGGGCGATCGCGAGGCGCTGCAGCTGCCCGCCGGAGAACTGCGCGGGGTAGCGATCGAGCACGTCCGTGCCGAGTCCGACGTCGTGGAGGGTCTCGCGGATGCGCGCGCCCGCCTCGGCGCGACTCAGTCGCAGGGTGCGCTCGAGTCCCTCGGCGAGAGTCCACGCGACCTTGCGCGTCGGGTTCATGGAGCCGTACGGGTCTTGGAAGACAGCTTGGATGCGGCGGGCGAGCTCGACCGATTCTGCGCGCGAGCGTCGCCGCACCGTGCGCCCGTCGAAGCGCACCTCGCCTTCTGCCGCGGGCGCGAGGCCCAGGATGACCGAGCCGATCGTCGACTTCCCCGACCCGGATTCGCCGACGAGGCCGAGCGTCTTCCCCCGCTCGACGCGCAGACTCACGCCTTCGACGGCGCGGAACCGCTCGCGCCCCCGCCGGTAGTCGACCGACAGCCCCTCCACTTCGACGAGCGCGGTCATGACAGCGCCACCTCCTTCGCGCGGGCGGCGCTCTCGACCTCATCCGTGAGGAGCTGCCACGACCTGCCGTCGAGGCTCGGCACGTCCTCCGGTCGCACGCACCGGGTGCGACCGTCGCTTTCCCGCGGCACGAACGCGATCGGGCCGCGACGGCAGCGGTCTTCGGCGAGCGGGCAGCGGGCGGCGAACCGGCATCCCTGCGGCCAGGTACCCGGCGCCGGCACGGCCCCCGGGATCGCGGGGAGCATCTGCGACGCCTCCGCGAAGTGCGGGTTCGAGTGCAGCAGCCCCGCCGTGTACGGATGCCGGGGGTCGTCGATGAGCGCGACGAGCTCGCCCTCTTCGACGAACTGGCCGGCGTACATGACGACGGCTCGTGTGCAGAGGTCGGCGAGCACGCCCCAGTCGTGCGTGACGAGGACGACCGCGGCATCCAGTTCACGGAGCAGGTCGAGGATGTCGGCCTGCACCGTCACATCGAGGGCCGTCGTCGGCTCGTCGGCGAGGATCAGGTCGGGGTCGCCGGCGAGGGCGAGGGCGATGCCGATGCGCTGCGCCATGCCGCCGGAGAGCTGGTGCGGATAGCTGCGCGCGACGCGCTCGGGGTCGGGCAGGCGCACCTGCTCGAGCAGTTCGCGCACGCGCGCGTCCGCCGCCGCGCCGCGCAGGGCCGTGTTGGCCCGCACGACCTCGGCGAGCTGCGAGCGCACGGTGAACGACGGGTCGAGTGCAGAGATCGGGTTCTGCCCGATGAGGCCGATCCGGCGGCCACGGAGCGCCGCGAGCGATTCGGGCGCGGTCAGGTCGTACTCGGTGCCGTCGAAGACCATGCGGCCCGAGGTCGCGCGGCCGGTGCCCTGCAGCAGACCGACGACGGCCGCGGCGGTGACCGACTTGCCGCTGCCCGACTCGCCGACCACGCCCAGCTTCTCGCCGCGGCCGACGCTGAACGAGATCCCGTCGATGACGGGGCGGTAGCGGCCCGCGGCATCCTCGAACTCCACGCTCAGCCCTGTGACGGTGAGGAGCGCGTCCGCCACCGGCAGCGGAGCGTCGACGTCCGTCGTCGCGACGCGCGTGATCGCCTCGGGGGCGCGCCGGGCGCGCGAGTAGCCCTCGGCCGTCGCGTCGCGCAGCGCGTCGCCGAGAAGCCCGAACGCGAGGATGAAGGTGATGATGATGAACCCGCTCGGCACGAGCAGCCACGGCTGGTTCCCGAGGTTCGCCGACGCCTCGGCGACGAGCTGACCCCACGTGACCTGGGTCGTTCCGACACCGAGAAAGCCGAGGCCGGTCTCGAGCCCGATCGCGGCGGTCGCGAACAGCGCGAGGTGGACGATGACGGTGCCGAGCACCGTCGGGAGCACGTGCGTGCGCAGGATGACGCTGTCGCGCAGCCCCGACACGCGCGCGGCGCGGATGTAGAGCTCTTCGCGCACCGCGATCGTCGCCGATCGATGAAGCGATGTCGCCGTTGGTGCTCGCGGGGTCGTCCGAGAGCGAGTTCGAGGACTTCGCCCTCGCCGATCGCCTCGTCGGTGCACTGGCGGAACACACTCACTTCACCGTCGACGCGGATCTCGCGACGGTGTCGCTCACCGATGCGGGGCTTGATTTCCTCGAACAACGCCTCGGCGGCGTGAACCTCTACGACGCGACTCACACGGAGACTCTGACGCGGATCAACCTCGCACTGCATGCGCACGTCTTGGTCCAGCGCAACGTTGACTACCTCGTCATCGATGGTGAGATCAAGCTGATCAATACGACTCGTGGTCGACTCGCGCACCAGCAACGGTGGCCGGACGGCCTTCATGCTGCGGTCGAGGCGAAGGAGCATCTTGCGATCTCGTCGCCGGGCGTCATTCTGGACACCGTCACCGTTCAGGACCTACTGCGGGAGTACGACGTTCTGGTGGGGATGAGCGGCACGATCGTCGCGGTCGCCGAGGAGCTCGCTGAGTTCTACTCGCTTCGCGTCGGCCGCGTCGAGCGGAGACGTCCGAGCCTGCGCATCGACCGACCACAGGAGGTGTTCCTCGACACTCGCTCCCGAACTGACGCAGTCATCGAGGTAGTCCGCGACTGCCATCGCATGGGACAGCCGGTGCTTGTCGGAACGCAGAGCGTCGCCGAGTCCGAAGAGTTGGCGACCGCCCTCGCCGAGGTGGGCGTCGCGACGCAGATACTCAATGCGCGCAACGATCGACACGAGGCATCCGTGATCGCCCGAGCGGGAGAGTTCGGCGCGGTCACGATCTCCACCCAGATGTCGGGCCGCGGTACCGACATCCGCCTCGGTGGACCCGACGAGTATGATCACGACCGAGTCGCGAAAGTCGGCGGGCTCGCTATCGTGCAGGTCGGCCGGTACCCGTCGAGCCGTCTCGACGCGCAGCTGCGCGGTCGTTCCGCAAGGCAGGGAGATCCTGGCTCGACCAGGACGCTTGTCAGCACTCAAGACGACCTCGTACAGGCGAATGCGCCTGATTACCTGCTCGAGAAGATCCGTCGCTACGGGAAGAACCTCGATCAGCGTGCACGCGGGCGCATCGTCGACAAGGCCCAGCGGATCGCCGAGGGAATCCGCCGGGACCGGCATCGCGACACCTGGGATTTCAACCGTGCGATCGCCCGTCAGCGTTTCACTGTCCTCGCCGACCGCGCGGAGGCGCGGGCCGCCATCATTGTCCCCTCCCCGATCACGGACCGGATCCCCGAGAAGGTCAACGCGCTTATCGCCGCGTCTTCCGAGGATGTCGTCCGGCAGCTGGCGCGGTCGGTAACACTGTGGTGCCTGGACGAGCAATGGTGCGATCACCTTGCACGCCTCAGCGAGATACGCGACGGCATCCACCTTCAGGCTCTCGCCGGAGTCAATCCCCGCGATGAGTTCCACCGCATCGCGCTGCGCGAGTTCCACGGATTCTTCACCGCCGCCTACACCCGCGCGGCCGAGATCATCCAGGAGGTCACAGCACAGCAGCTCGGCCAGGACATCAGTGCACTCGGGCTGCGCCGGCCGTCCGCAACGTGGACCTACATGGTCACCGACAACCCCCTCGGCAGTCCCATGGACCGCGCGGCCCGCGAAGCCGGCAAATGGTGGCGATCTCGCGTCCTCCGGATCGAATAGCGCAGCACATCCTCGTTCCACGATCGCCTGGAGTCGCTGGGCACCGGCTGAACGCGCGCACGGATGGATGCGGCCTGCACAACTGGGTGATCGATGAGAGGGAGTCCGATGGCTGCTGCAGCTGGCAAGACCAACTGGTTCGCGATCTGGATCACGACGGCAGTGGTGGTCGTCGCCGCCATCGTGTCCGATGACAGTGATGTTGTCGTCTGTGCCATTGATTCTGTTTCGGAGACCTGCCGGACTTCGCGGGGCATCTCCGAGCCGAGATCCACGAGTTGGGGGGCGTCCGTGCCTTTGAACCTGTGATCTATCGATACGGCAATACGAACATCGGCGTGGGCCACGACCGACGCCGTGGCTGAGTCTGGCCCAGGGTTGCTGACCATGGACCAGACTCAGTGATCTCTACTACAGGAGTGAGTCCGCCTTGGCGAACTGAGCCGCGAAGCTACGAGTCGCCGCGGCGAACTCCTGTGCATGCGAGTCGATATACTCGGCCTGCCACGCGGACGCGACGGCGACTCTCAACCCCGTGAGCCCCGTCGCAGACTTGCACTTGATGTCGGACGTTGCGGTCTCAATCTCTGCAGCCGATGCTTCTGGGGACGCCCACTGCGGATCGTTAATCGCTTCGCGAGGTGTCGCATAGTGGAGGCCGAAGCCTGCCATGCACTCACTCCATGATTCAAAAGCAGCGGCGACGCGAGGATCGCTGTCCGACTGCGACAGGCCATAGTTCACGGCAGTCTCGACCAGCGTCTGAATGGCGTTGTCGTCGCCCAGTCTCGTACGAGCTTCGTTCATGCAACCACCATCGGGCACCTTTTTCCCCTTGACCGTCGTTGTTGAACCATCGCCAAGAGCAACATCCATGAAGACCGGATCCTGTTTGGCTGAGTTCGACTCGCCCTTCGGGTATTTGTCTGCCTGACCTGAGGCAAGAACGATTTCGTCCGGCAGGTGATATCCATATCTCGCCGCTTCCGCCAGATCAAGAACACCGAACAGGCGATCGTAGTCATGATGTACAGCCGGCACCGTCCAAACCGGTAGGTCGAACGTAAATCCGTATCGCGCCATGCACGATGTCATGGCTCCGTACTCGGCCAGGAGAACGCGATTCTCTTCGTCGGGGGCTGGGCGGTAGGCATCGATAGGAAAGCTGATGTCATCGGCAGAATCAATTGGATAGACCTCGCCGACCGTGAGTTCTTTGACCGGAGCCGCCGACGCGGGTTGTGGCGTTGCGGTCATCTCGGGAGCTGGATTGATGGGCGCGGCCTGTGCTGATGTGGAGAGAATCACGGCAGCTGTGATACCGAAGCTCACGCTCGCGACGACTGTCGCGCTGAGGGCCGCCTTCGTCCTTGAACTCAGAAAACGCATGCTGAGCCTCCGCCGCCTGTGTTCCAGCAGAATGATGTGATCTGATCGTTGTAGGTCACTTGGGTGACCCAGACGCCGGCGCCGAGGGTCTGATAGTTCCCGGAGTATCCAGCATCATTGAAGAGCCGAAGCTTGTATGTGAGGTCCCTGTTCTTCACGGCGCTGATGGTGTCGTTGATGTTGCAGGCAGACAATCCGGCCATCGTGTTATTGCAAACGTCGGGATTGTTGTAGGTGTGTGGTGACGGCCAGTTGTACATGTTGTAATAGCGATTGTTGAACGCAGACCACGGATTGGTGACGCCCCAACCGCCCGGCGGGTCGGCGTTGAAGCTGGCGTTGTTGAAGACACACGCATCCCCAGAATCGCAGCTGTGGCCAGCCGCGTTCACGATCGTCGGCACGAGCGATGACGCCGCGATCATGCCGAAGACCGCTGCTGCAAGCGTCCGAGTAAACACGTGACTCCTCTTGCGAGGAACATCGAGCGATACCCGCGCTGGCCGCTTTGGAATTGTGTTTGGAGTGAGCACACTTCTCATATCAACCTCCCTTGGTTTGGTGAGACTCGACACCGTCCCGGGAACTGGGGGCTTCAGCGAACCCCGCGCGTCGCGACGTTGATAGTTCCCGGGTCGTACGGAGAACGAGATATCCGCCGAAGATGTAGCCCACCGCAGGAAGGACTGCAAGTGCGGTCCAGGGCAGGAGGGACATGCCGAGGACGACAAGGAGCATGCACCCAGCGGGAAGGGTCAACGACCACCGATCAGGGGTAAGCACGGATCGATCTGACAGGAGTATCACCGCTGCCGCAGCGGTCGACGCACCATGGAGTGCGATTGCAAGCTGGGAGGGCGCTGGCCCCAAAGGAGAGGCAAGAAGTATCTGTGCAGCGTTCACGGCCACAAGAAGCAAGCCGAAGATCGCCGCGATCAGGAAGGCGAGGCGCCCACGCGCGTTGTAGGACAGCCCGACTGCGAGAAGCCCAACTGCGATGAGGAGTGTTGGAGCGAGAGCGACCACTGTTGCCGTGACCCGCGGTGCGGCGATCGATGGAAACACGAACTGGGTGAGAACGACTCGGAATACTTCGAGGGCGCCACCGACGATCACGGCGATTGCGCCCCAACGACGATGCCTCATTGCCGCACTCTGGCACGGTCACCAGCGAGAATCAACAGCAAATCCATACGCTTCCGAGGTCAGACGGGCCTCGGCCCCGGATCGACGCTCGCAGGGCGGTCGACTTGGCCTTGATCGACTGTGAGTCGCAACCATGTGCGGCCGGATGCCATCACCCCAGAATCCGAAATCGCTAGAAGTCGGTGAGGTCCGGAAGTGGTGGCTGCCTATTCAGTATGCGACTCCGCGGAACGGCAAGTCCAGGCTGGTACGGCAGGATCTGGATCCGTACGGTGCTGAGGTGGCGCAGCAGGCAGGTGCGGTGTCGTTGCGATGCGGCGATGAGCGCCTTCTCGAGCGCGGCGGGGCGTTTGTTGTGGGCACTCCTCGTGCCATTGATTCACTGGTTTGCCGGGCTTCGATTGAGCTCCGCGAACGGCGCGCGTGTTTGGATGGTGTCCATGGGAAGGTGGCTCGCGCGCGCGGTTCGGGCGCCGGGCTCGGTGTCCTTCCGTCGCTTCGATCGTGTCGTCAGGGACTCCGTCAGCCTGTACTCGTGGGCTGCCGATCTCGATGATGCAGCCATCGCGCGCGCGGTGGCCAGCAAAGCAGTTGCGGCCGATTATGTTGGTTCCAGGCCGTCCGCGGCGCTTCTGGCCTTACTGAGCGCTGCGGCGGAGCGTTCGCTGGGACAGCGACCTTTCGAGCAGCAGCTTCTCGCGTGCTGCGCACTCTTGACGGGGCACGCTGTCGAGTTGGATACCGGAGAGGGCAAGACGTTGGTCGGAGCCCTTGCCGCAGTAGGGTTCGCGGCGGCAGGCCATCGGGTTCATGTGCTCTCGGTCAACGACTATCTGGCGCAACGGGATGCAGAGTGGATGGGTCCGCTCTTCGATCTGCTCGGGCTCAGGGCCAGCTGGGTAGGCCAGCACGCACCGCACGCATCGCGGCGAGAGGCCTACCTATGTGATGTCGTCTACGCGCCGGTGAGCGAGGTCGGTTACGACGTGCTGCGAGATCGCTTCGCAACGGCGGAGCCGGAGCGGGTCAGCCCCGTGTGCGATGTCGCGATCGTGGATGAGGCCGATGCGGTCATGATCGACGAGGCCATGTCGCCGTTGGTGCTCGCGGGGTCCTCAGAGAACGAGTTCGAGGACTTCGCCCTGGCCGACCGCCTCGTCGCCGCGCTGGACAAAGGCATTCACTTCGCCATCGATGCCGACCACGCGACGGTCTCCCTCACCGACGCGGGGATCGATCTCCTTGAACGGCGGCTCGGCGGGGTGAACCTCTACGACACGCCTCACACGGATACCCTGACGCGGATCAACCTCGCGCTGCATGCGCACGTCCTGGTGCAACGCGACGTCGACTACCTGGTGATCGATGACGAGATCAAGCTCATCAACACAGCCCGCGGCCGGCTCGCGCACCAGCAACGATGGCCGGACGGGCTCCACGCCGCGATCGAGGCGAAAGAGCATCTGCCGATCTCGTCGCCGGGCGTCATCCTGGACACCCTGACCGTCCAGGACCTGTTGCGCGAATACACCGTCCTGGTAGGTATGAGCGGTACCATCGTCGCGGTAGCCGAAGAGCTCGCTGAGTTCTACTCGCTTCGGGTCGGCCGCATCGAGCGGAGACTGCCGAACCAGCGGATCGACCACCCGCAGGAGGTGTTCCTCGATGACCGCACCAGAACTGACGCGGTCATCGAGGCCGTCCGCGACTGCCATCAAGCGGGCCAGCCGGTGCTCGTCGGAACGCAGAGCGTCACCCAGTCCGAGCAGCTGGCGGCGTCTCTCGCCGAGCAGGGCATCGATGCACGAGTACTCAACGCGCGAAACGACCGGCACGAGGCATCCGTGATCGCGGGAGCAGGAGAGTTCGGCGCGGTCACGATCTCCACCCAGATGTCGGGCCGTGGCACCGACATCCGACTCGGCGGCTCTGACGAGCACGATCACGACCGCGTCGCCGAGGTCGGCGGGCTCGCTATTGTGCAGGTCGGCCGGTACCCGTCGAGCCGTCTCGATGCGCAGCTGCGCGGCCGCTCCGGCAGGCAGGGAGACCCCGGCGCAACCAGGACGTTCGTTAGTACCCAAGATGAGCTCGTGCAGGCGAACGCACCGGACTACCTGCTCGGGAAGATCCGCCGCTACGGGAAGAACCTCGATCAGCGCGCTCGGGGGCGAATCGTGGACAAGGCGCAGCGCATCGCCGAAGGCATCCGCCGCGACCGGCACCGCGACACCTGGGACTTCAACCGCGCCATCGCCCGACAGCGTGCGACCGTGCTCGCAGACCGCGCTGACGTTGCCAACGGCGCCACCATACTCGCCGAAATCGTCGGCCGGATCCCGGAGAAGATCAAGGCTCTCACCACCGCATCCTCCGAAGAAGTCGTCGCGCAGTTGGTTCGATCGGTCACTCTCTGGTGCTTGGACGAACAGTGGTGCGACCATCTCGCCAACCTCAGCGAGATTCGTGACGGCATACACCTGCGGGCTCTCGCCGGAGTCAATCCCCGCGATGAGTTCCACCGCATCGCTCTTCGCGAGTTCCACGACTTCTTCACCACTGCCTACACCCGCGCCGCTGACATCATCCAGACCGTGACGACCGACCAACTCGACCAGGACATCAGCACGCTCGGGCTGCGGCGCCCATCCGCGACGTGGACCTACATGGTCACCGACAACCCCCTCGGTACCCCCATGGACCGCGCCGCTCGTGAAGCCGGCAAATGGTGGCGGTCCCGCGTCCTCCACATCGAGTAGCGCAGCAGCGTCGCTTCGGAACAGCTCCTCGACTGCAGGATCGCTCGGTGAGCGTGCGCAAAGATGGGTGGAAGCCGTACGGCTGTCTGATCGATGAAATGGGAATGCGATGGCTGCAGCAGGCAAGACGAACTGGTTCGCAATCTGGGTTACCGCAGCAGTTTTAGCCGTCGCCGCGATCGTGATCGCCCTGGTCGTCTGGATGAACAGTGCTGCCACCGATCCAGGCACGCCGCCGAGCAGCTCGGGGATTGACCAGTCCACCGGAGCGGTCATCGTCGGTGACGGCGAGCAGACCCTCGACACCTACATCGACTTCATGTGCCCGATCTGCAGTCAGTTCGAGCAGGCGTACGGCAAGGAGATCCTCGACCTTGTCAACGACGGCACCATCACCCTGAACATCCACCCGATCGCGATCCTCGACGTACGTTCGCAGGGCACGGCGTACTCGACGCGCGCGGCGAACGCGATGTACTGCGTCGCCGAGGCGAATCCGGATGCCGCCGTTCCGTTCATGCAAGCGATGTTCGAGAACCAGCCCGAGGAGGGTTCGACCGGACTCACCGACCAGCAGATCCTCGGCATCGCCTCGGGCGTCGGCGTCACGGACATCGACTCATGCGTCACCAACCAGACCTACAAGCAGTTCGTCGCGGCGATGACTGAGAAGACACCGCTCGCACCTGGCGCGACGAGAATCGGCACACCCACGCTGGCCGTCAACGGTGAGGTGATCGACAACGGCACGATCCCGGCTCAAGGTCAGTTCGCGACGCTCTTCCAGTAGCAGGGCCGGCGACAGCAACACGAACCCTGCCGCCACCGACATGGCACTGGCCGCGAAACCGGCTGGGATACTCTCCTCATGCTTTCAGAGTCTGAGCTCACTGAACTCGAGCAGCTGCAACGCGCCGCATACGGTGTCGATGCGCGACCGCTGACAAGTCAGGACCTCGCCCGGCTGGCCGAACTCGACGAACTCGACGAACTCCGGCTCAGCCCGGCACAGGATCACGAGCACGAATCGGCCCACACTGATGAGCCGAAGAAGGAGCCAGGTGATCGGGCACCGGAACCGCCCGTACTCGATCCGGCACCGAAGAGTCGGCGACGCACCTGCGCGACAGCGCTTCTCGGTGCCGGTCTGGGAGTGGCCGTGGGAGTCGCCCTGACGCTCGTCTCGCAGTCTGCGCTATCGCCCAGCACGCCTACTTGGGCGCTCGAACAGCCAGGGAACCCGCCGAACGTCACGTCGAGCTACGAATTCGTCGTGGCGACCCACAACTGGGACGACCCCACGACGCTGGGCGCCCCCAGCATCTCCGACGATGTCATCGCGTGGGCGGGGACGATGAACGATGGGGCAGACTACTGCGTTGCGTTCCACGACTTGCGACAGTCCAGAGTCGAACTTGAGTGCCGGCAGGTCGCCGCGGACGCCTACCCCTTGACGTTCGAGTGGAGCGGCGCCGACCAATCCAGAATGATTCGCGTGAGCGTCGACAGCAATGGGGGGCTTCGGTCCAGCGACCTTCCCACGGACTGACAACACCAAGGCCATCAACCGCCTCGCGCGAGCTGGCGTGCGACATAGATCAGCGAATCTGGAAGCCCGAGCTGAAAGCTACGGCCGCGTAGCTGACGAATGGCGCCACCGCCAGGACGACGAGTCCAGCGATCACGATAGGCCGCGCCCGTCGGCCGCCCCAAAGCCCCAGCGCGACGTTGAGGGCACCGACAACAGTGACGCAGATGGTCGCCACCAGGCCACTCCCGGCACGCTGCGCCGGAGAACAATTCAGCGGAGCGGGATCGACTGCCGGACAAACGCCCGACCCGAAGGGTACCGCAGCCAACCAGATGAGTCCCACCGTCGCGAGCGTTGTCAACACGGTGGCAACGATCAACCCCGTCGACCTGACCTCGCGCGGGTCGACCTCCACCACCTGCTCGATGTCGAGTGCCATTCCTCGACCGTACCGGCGCCGGGACTATACGTCGACGAGATCCAGGAGCGGTCGTTGACGATCCAACGCTCGGCTGCGCGGGACGGCGACTCCGGGCGCATAGGGAATGATCTGAATGCGGACGGTACTGAGGTGGCGAAGCAAGCAGGCTCTATGTCGCTGCGATGAGGCGACGAGCGCTTTCTCGAGCATCGCAGGACGCTGGTTGTGTGGGTTCTGGCGCATCCCGAATGCCGTTTCGACGGCAGCCTTCCCTCGGGAAACGATCTGCTCGGCGACGTGGTGCAGCCGTGTGGTCGTTGATCCACGCATGATCGTAACGACCGCGGCTTCGAGCGCCCGCACTTGCTCAGCGAGGCTGAACCGCGGGCTGAGCAGGTAGCTCGCAAAGGAAAGGTCCGTGAGCACTGTGGCCAGGCGGACGACCTCGGGGTACGCCGCGAGGAGGACGGTGTCTACGTCGAGCGTTCCTCTGCCAAGAGCGGACATGCGGTCCTCGATCCGAGCATCCGGCCGCTCATCGATCGCCCAGTACCGAATGAGCGTGGCGGCGAGTTGGAGTTCACCAGTTGCGATCCCGATACCTCGCTTCCAAAGCGTTCCTGAAAGGCAACGTTCAGCGTGTCCATACTGGGGGAACTGGGCGAGATCGATGTCGGCACCATCGAGGTGCCATCTGCGGTGACGGTTGCAGACGGCGCCTCCCCGACTGCGCACCGCAGTCTGGTCGCCATTCGCGCAGTGTCGGCACGCGGAGCGCGGAGACTGTGTGTAGCCGCAGCGCTTGCAGAGCGCGGGTTGCCAGCCGTAATGCTGGCAGCGGACGTACATGGCGTTTCGGCGCGCGTCGGCGTCGAAGTGGCCGGGGGCGAGAGCACCGAGTCGTTCGGCCCACACGGCTGCGCGCTCGAGATTCGGACGTGAGGGTGAAAGGCCAGCGAGATCGGTGACGTGAAGCCGGAGGTCACGCGGCGTGAGGGAGTTCGCGGTCGCGAGCCTTCCGAGAAAGCCGGTCACCGTCTCCGCCGCAAGCGGCCGCACATGCAGCGGCAGTGCTCGCACATCCTCAGGCGGTACCGGACCTCTCATGTCAGGGCCGATGCCGTCCCGGACACGGGTGCAGGAACCGTGCCGAACACGCTGTCAAGATCGAGCCGTTCGGCTCCGCTGTCGATCGCGTCAATCGCGAGCATCTGCAGCATCCCCGTGAGATCGCCGATCACGCCACCGGTCGCGGTGTGAAGGTGGCTTGCGTGGCGGAGGATCGCCTCGGGCTGCTGATCGATGAGCCCCAGGGAACTCTCGACCGCGACCAGCAGATCGGCCCACGCCGACTTGCCTTTGCCGGCGTTCTCGAATGTGTGCAGATGCAGGATCTGAAACCGGCTGCTGATCTGGCGTCCGCGGGTGCCGTCGAGCAGACCGCTGGCTTCGACATCGACGCCGGCATAGACGAACGTGCCCGGGCACTTCTCGGACAGCTGCTTGAGCGTGTCCGAGGCTTCACCCATCTGCTTGTACTTCTGGTTGAGGTTGTGGATCTCGTCCACGATGATCAGCTCGGTCCCGCACGCGGCGATCACGCTCGCGACGGTGTTCATCAGCTCGCCAGTGTTGTAATGCGGGCGGATGGGTAGACCGAGGAAGTGCGCGAACTCGCCGAGCATCAGCTTCGGCGTGCACGACGGCGGCACGCTCACGTAGATCACCGGCACGGAGTTCGCACCACCAGCCCGGCCGATGTCGCGGCGGCGGCGCTCGAATCGACGCGCGATGTGTGAGACCGTCGTGGTCTTGCCGATGTTCGGTTCGCCCGACACGATCACGCCGAGCTTGCCGTGTGACTTGTACTGGTTCAGCATCAGTCGCCGGAGGATCTCGGTCTCGATCGCCCCGAACTGCGCAGTCTTTACGACTGGGCCGCGGATCATGAACTGCTTGCGGGCTTCGCGGTTCATCGCTCGATCGGCCGGTGACAGAGCATCGAGGTCGCCGCGAGTGATGGGGATCGGCTTATCGAGCGTCTCACTGACGAACGCCGACCATCCTTCCCTCGTGTTGATCGCCTGGGTCATGTCAGTCGCTCCCATACCCCGTCGTCGTCGGCCAGGAGCGAGAAGCCTCCGCCGAGCCCCCAGATGATTTCCTCATCGCTGACCTCCGCCGTAGGCACCTCGCGGGCCGTAGTCTGTGCCGTGCTCGTGAAGTGCATGGGATCGCGGTCGACCTCCGCGGCCCGAACTCGTCGGTTGCCCTTCTTCCCAGGCCGTACCCACTGGGCTCGCTTCATCCTGTCGGCGAGCAGGGCCGCGTCGTCACGGACGATGCGATCAGCCTCGTGATCGGCCCCACGCAACGCCTGCCAGACATCACCGCCCATCGGTTCATCGAGCAGATCCGGCGCAGCGCGGAACGCGACGAACGAACCGTCGTGCTCGACCCAGATGTACAACGGGTTGTGCGGGTCGTACCGGACTCGGCAGGGACGGGTCGCGCCCTCGGCGCGGGCACCCGCGGCCCGCAACTCAGGCAGGCGCTTCGAGCGGTAGACCCGGCGCTTGAAGTTGATGCCGTAGTCCTGCAGTGTGCAGGTCTTGGCAGGCAGGAGCCCGATGAAGTCGTCGACGCCGAACGGCACATGGATCTCCGGCGCGACCCTGCGGTACGCGCGGAACATCTCGTTCGGAGTCAGGTGCCGGCCAGGAAGCATCGGGTCAGTGAGCCCGTCGTGCGCCCGGTTCTGCCATTCGATCGCCACCCAGTCTTCGAGCAGCTCCTGCAGCTGCGCCAGCGCAAGCACCTCGTTGATGGGCTCGCCCTTACCGCGGCGCTCCACGCTTCCGCCGGTGAACCCTTGCAGGTACTGGACGAAGCGGTTCGCCATCGTCTCAAACGTCCGCTCCACATGCGGTTTGTCAGTCGGAGTCTGCTTCGCGGCGAAGATCAGGGAGATACCCATCCGCGCGCACCCGGAACGGAAGGCTTCGGATCGGAAGATCTTGCCATTGTCTGTGGTGATGGTCTCCGGGAATATGTACGGCTGAGCGAGGCGATGCCGATCCAGTCTCTCCTGGTCGATCATGAACTGCCCCGCCCACGTCGCCGCCATCCGCTCGCGCTGCTCGCGCGCCCCTGGCGGACGCAGCTCGTACGGCGTCAGCGCGCGGGCGAGGACGCCCGCGAGGTCGGCGCTGTTCGTCGCGATCGCGCGCACCATTGCGGCGAGGATCGACCGGGTGGCAACATCGTGGACGATGGTCAGCTCCGCACGATTCAGCCGCCCATCCAACAATCTGGACGGCACGTCGATGACCGTGGAGTCGATCTGCACATGCTCCCCCGGCCGCAGTGAACCGTGCAACCCGAACGCTCGCGACGGCTTGTTCGCCGCCGTTTCCCGACTCCGCGCCGACCCGCTGAGCTTGCCTGCCGTCGGGTGCGCGGCGATCAGTCGATACAACGTGCGATCGCTCGGGAGGTCGACCGTCTCGCCGTGATCCTCCCCGAGTATCCACTTCACGTTGTCGACCGTGCGCGTGCGCGTCCCAGAGGACCGCTTCAGCCCGGCCGCACCCAGCTCGCTCAGCGCTGCAGCAATGCGCTCATCGATCGCCGGCTTCCGCCCGTTGTAGCGACGATGGTCGACCAACCCCAGCACGCCCTCGGCCAGGTAGCGTTGGAACTTCCTCCGGACAGTCTCCGTCGATACGTCGACGATCGGTGTCATCGCGGTACGGACGTCGGCAAGCAGCGGGGTGATTTCCCCGCCGGCCCCCACCGCGAGCCTCATCGCTTCGAGATGCTCTGCCCAGGCCTCGATCGTCCGCCGCTCGCTCTCGGGAAGGGCTGCGAGAAGTTGCACATCCATCGGCTCCGTCGCAGGACGACGCACCTCGTGCCAGACGACATCCGACATCCGAAGCAGCTCCTCGATCACCACCTCGCGGACGAACTCCTCGGTGACCGAACGCAAGATCGCGTACCGATAGTCGACGGCGATGATGACGAACTCGTGACCGTCCCACGTCAGCCGAGTTCCGATCGTTGCGCGCATGGTCTAAACCGCCGCCGCCATCGAACTCAACGTGAGCGGTGAGGCCTCGTCCACCGTCAGTGATCCCCACCACACTGCGGAGTAGATCGCGCCGAGAGGCTCCTCGCACACGCGGTCCAGCATCTCGGCCCATGCCCTCAATGTCCGCCGCTCGCCTGAGCGGTCTCGTAGCTCATCGTTGGCCTGGGCCGAGATCCACCGGTCGAACCGGTAACCGGAGAGGAACCGAAGGTTGCGATGCTCGATCGCCGTGATGCCACTGACGACGACGTAGTTCCAACCGAGCTGTTCACACACCTCCCGAGTGCGCCTGAACGCCTCCGCATCGTCGTCACCGATTTGGTGGGCGGGCTTGACATCGACGAGCACGGCACGGCCGTCGCGATGGCGGACGAAGAAGTCGGGCGCGTGCTTCCTCCCACTGTCGGACCAATGGATCCACATCGGCTGGGCCGCCACGCCGATCACACGCCGATCGCGATCCAGCTTCATCAGCGCGGCGCGCTCGTACAAAGACTCGAACCAGACGTGCGCCCCCGTCGTCGCGACCCAGTAGTAGCCCTCGTAGTTCCGCTTGTGCTTCCACGACGAAGGTCTCCGCACGACGTCGACCGTCTCGAACGAGATATCGCCGACGTCCAGCGCGTCGCGGCGGTCACACTTGCCGCCAGCGACCCACTCGACCTCGGCGTGAGCCGACGCCATCCGCGCCTCCACCTGAGACTCGATCAAGGTCTGCTCCCCTCACCAACAGACTGTTCAGTCGAGGATCCGAACCGATGGCGCCAGAGTACGACCGAGACTTCCGCTCTGGATCCCGAGCGCCCGCGTGTCGCGACGCCGACCACAGAATCAATGGCACAGACGACATGATCAACGTCACCGACACAAGATCAATGACACAGACACGGAATCAACGTCATCGGACAAGACCCGAGACCCCGTGTCGGATCTCACGACATCTGTCAGATTGCGGAGTAGCTGACCTGGGGTTTTCTCACTCGAGGTGGGGCGTCGGCGAAGTGACCCGTCTCACACGAGTTGTTACGAATCCAGACCGACGGGTCCAGTCACGACTCTCGTTCCCTCATCATCGACTCGCAATCCGTGCCGCACGAACACGTCTACTGCGTTCCGGGCATCATTCGATCGAAGGAACTCCTGCCTGAGCGTGTCTGGCAAGCCAAGAAGGTCGAACAGCTGAACGCGCACGATGATCTTCGAGAGGTAGACGGCGCCAGCAAGCTCCGTAGTCTCTGGATACTGTTCTCGGTCGGGGTGTTTCAGATCGTTGTTGATGTTCGAGATGGCCATCGCGATACCTCGTCGACTGCCGATCTCCGGCCAGTCGAGTTGTGCATCGATGAGGCACTTCTCGATGTTCTTCCACATTGCCCTGCGCCGCCCATCGCCGTGTCGGAAGTGGCCGAAACGGTCAAGCGATATGGCGAGCATCATCAGTTGAGGTTCGAGGAACGACGTCGCACCGTTGATGACCTCGACCGCGGGCTGGACAGCTCGTTCGAAGACCTCATCGGCGTACAACTCAACCCACTTCTGCATGCCTCCGCTGCCCAGGTCAGCGAGCCTGACGGATGGCGACTGCAGACTTGCGGTCTCTGGCTTCGGCCATCGGTGCTGCTCCACGGTGCCGGCGAGTTGCACGTCCACGAAGTGGGGATCGTGCGCATCACCGCTGAGCATCCACATGGGGAACTCGTCGTCGCGTAGTTGATGCGACCGCCACGCCAGCTTGATTCCGGAAATGAGGGTGAGAAGTGCCCGCACCGACCACTGTGCGGCGAGATGGTCGTGCGGCGTAGCGCCCGCCTCGTTAGTCGTCTGCACATACGGCTGACTGTCAACGAGCTCAAAGTTCCGGCCCTCTTGGCCGGTCCATGCGACATTCGCTCGGATCACGTACTGAAAGCCACAGGCTTCCCACTCGACGCGCTCCGACGGCTCGATCGCGATCGTGGTTCGATACCCACCCTCGCTGTGAACGGTCTCGAAGCTGATCGGCCGGAACCCCGCGAACGCCTCGAGCCCATCGATCGTCGACTTGAAGTCCCGGACCCGATACTCCTCCTTGAACGTACGGGGCCGCTGGAAGATGAGCACCTGCGGCCGTATCCGCCCCAGCGGGTAGGAGCCGAGAGATGCCCCGCCGAGCCTGTTGTCGACGAGCGTCACGATCCCACGACTGTCAAAGAACAGGAGGGTCGCGGGAGGCTTCGAATCATCCGTGAACCGGAACCACGTTGATGTCCTCGCAAACTGTGGCGCTTCGTCACCAAGCTCGTCCCGCAGGTAGGCGACGAGCAGTTGCGCGCCGCCCTCTTCATCGAACGTGAGCGTGCCTGACTGCACCGGCCCTTCCTCGATGCCATCGCTGATATGGCCAACGCGGACGTCGGGTCTGCTGTACGGATAGGTGACATCTGAGTTGGCTTGCCCGAGGGGCGGGCCTGGAAGGATGTTGCTGTGCCCAAGCCCTACCCGTCCGAGTTCCGT
>QFPM01000050.1 GCA_003248655.1 Microbacterium sp. | reverse complement strand
CCAAGCTCCGGCGACATCCATGTCTCGATACTCAAACGCGTAGTAGGTTGGGATCTCATAAAACTGGCCTTCCCGCCCGATTCCGAGGAGACCGCTGGCATAGGTGATGGTCCATTCGAGCTCGGTGACCTTCTCGTTTTCAGGGCAGCAGGCGAACGGCCCACGGTAACCACCCTGCAGGTTCGAAGCATCCAGGGTAACCAGGCCGTTCACGGTCTGCATGTTGTCGAATCCAGGCCAACCAGCATCCACGGCACCGGAGGATGTCAGGCGCTCCACCTCCAGCAAGCTGGTGCTGAATGCCGTAATCCGGTACCGCAGTCCACGGGGACCGATGGTGGCCAGGCCCTGCCCAAGTGCCAGCCCAACCACGGGCTCGCCCCCGTCGTAATCCAGGGTCATTTCAGCGGGCTGCTCGGGCGTTCCGCTGGTGGTCGGCGTACCGGTCGCGCGCACAGGCGACGAGCCCAGGATGGTGGCCGCGCCGGAAGCCGTGATTGCCTGCCCTGCAAATGGGGTCAACTCGACAAAACGCAGTAAGCCGCTGACCTGCTGAGCCTGGATCGGAGTTCCACTGAGCTGGCTGTTCAGCTCAGACACAAGGCCGCCTAAGTCGGTTGTTGCCGTGCTCAGCGTTACCGGGTAGGTGGACCCGCCGCGCGCCAGCGTAAAGCTCAGCGGCGTGACATTGAAGTCATACCGGCTCGGCGCCGCTGACCCGGTGAGAGTCGATGCAGTGCCCGGGCTGGGCGGAATAGCTGGGCGGAATGGCGTGTAGCTGTAGACGACGTACAGGCCAGCATTCGCCCCCGCAACCTCGATCTGCATGCCAGGCGCTGGATTCAGCATCCACAGTGGCCCACGGACAATGTCACGCCCAGCCCCGCCATCGATCACCGTGTAGGTGTATGGGGCAAGCACTCTGACGATCACGCCATTCGACCAGTCTGCCGGGAACTGCCCGGAGCCAGCAGGAACACTGATCGTATCGTCAACGAACTGGTAGGCCGAAGCAGTGGCGGAACGGGTGAGGTCCGTGGCCACGGTCAACTCAAG
>QFPM01000049.1 GCA_003248655.1 Microbacterium sp. | reverse complement strand
GGGCGCTTGCGTACGAAAGCCTCCAGTGCAGGAACCCGCGGGCCCCACGCGCTGGTCTATGGGTAAAGCGGCTTTGGGGTGGTTCGGACGGGTAAGCGACGCTGATCCGCAAGTGTCGGTTCTGGCCGGATCAACGTGACTTTGTGCGGCATCAGAGTGCGGACGGTGGTGGTTTTGCTGGTCGGTGTGCCCTGCGCTGGGCTCGATTCCGGAATGGGCATGCACTGGGTCATCGGCCAGGACGCCATGGGCGCGACCGTCGTGCAGCCTGAGCCATGCCGGATCATGGCGCATTCCCCCGGATTGGCGATGCCGATGATGGCGGCGCGCGGGGCTGGCACCAGCGGGCGAAGGCCTCGATTATGGTCATGTGCCCGCCGCAACATGGGCATGGCAGGCGATGGTCGGGAGGTTCGTCGGGTTCGGGCTCCTCGACCGGTACAGTAACGCCCAGCAGTCTGCGGGCCAGTGCCATGGTATCCTTGTGGATCGAACTGGCGAGCAGGCCGTAATGCCGGATGCGGTGGAAGCCGCGCGGCAGAACGTGGATCAGGAAGCGGCGGATGAACTCGTCCGTCGCCAGCGTCATGACCTGCTGGCGTTCAGCAGCAGGGCGGCGATAGTCCTTGTAGCGGAACGTCACACCGGTCTCGTCGAAGGTGATGAGCCGTCGGTTCGAGATGGCAACCCGGTGCGTGTAGCGCGAGAGATAGGCCAGCACCGCCTGCGGCCCGGCAAAGGGTGGCTTGGCATAGACCACCCAGCGCTTCTTCCGGATCGGCGAGAGATGCTGCAGGAACGCCTTGCGGGCGGCAAGATGAGCCTGAGCGCCGAAGAAGCCCAGCTTGCCGGCGTCAAACAGCGCCAGCAGACGGGTGACGAACAGACGGCGGAACAAGGCGCCCAGCACGCGCACTGGCAGCAGGAATGCGGGGCGCGACGAGATCCAGCGCGTGCCGTCGCGCGCGATGCCACCGCCAGGCACGATCATGTGCACGTGCGGATGGTGGGTCAGTGCCGATCCCCATGTGTGCAGCACGGCGGTGATGCCGATCCGCGCGC
>QFPM01000048.1 GCA_003248655.1 Microbacterium sp. | reverse complement strand
CTCGGCCGTTTGACGCCCCTCGAGTTCGAGACCATCATGAACACGACCGTCGCACTGGCGGCGTGACTACAACCTGTCACCTATCCGTGCAGCAGTCCCATGCGCCGAGCATCAGCACGCGGAGCTTCTCAGGCTTCGGGGCAGGAAGCTCACGAATGACTTGCGAGACGGCGGACTCCGTGGCGCTCAGCCGCCGCTCGAGAACGGCGCGCTGGGCCGCGGCTTGCCGATCCGCACGCTGTTGGTCCAGCTTGCGTCTACGTTCAGCGGCGTTGCTCTCGGATGCTTCTGCCCGTGCGAGCTTGTCGGCAAGCGCCATCTCCTCCTTGGCATAGCCGGCCGCGCGCGACTGCCATCGACTCGCCTCCTTACCTGCCGCGGCAGCCTCCGATTCCTTCCTTTCGGCTTCGCGCAGCTTGGACTGGATGGTGCTGGAGCTCTTCGACTTGCTGGCCGCAGCACGAGCTGCCGCTGACTCAGCTCGCTTTTTCGATTCCTTCCCGCGGTACTCTCCAGCCTTCTTTTCCGCGTCGATGCGCTGCTTCCGCTTGCGCTCAAGTTGGCCGCGGTATGTGCTTGCGCTCATGCTCTTCCTCACAACAGGTCGTCGGATCGACCGTAGCCTCGACCTCTGACGTCGGGGATAACGTGCGCACCTTCCTGGCAGATCGAGACGCCAGGGAGACGAAATGCCGACGTTCAGCAACCCTGTAGAGGACGCCGCAGACGCCCGCGAGGCGGTGCGGGCGCTCGCGCACGCGAGCCGTGCGTTCGCTGATCCCGCGGACACATATCAGGTGGTCGGCGAGTTGCTAGGGACGCTGCGATCCCTGGAGCAAGTGTTGGAGCAGGTCGCGGCGGCGCATGTCCTGCACCAGGACAAGGCGTTCCTCGACAACGGCGACCGCGAGGCCGGGGTTGACGAGGCTTGGGCCGCCGCCAACGCACTGCGCAGGGCCGCAGAACTCGTCCAGTCGGCCGAGACCGCCGTCGATCAGGCGTCGCAGCATTCGAGCTACATCGCGTGGCACCCGGCACCTGTCGCCAGTCGACCTGAGTTGGACCCGTTCTCCCGC
>QFPM01000005.1 GCA_003248655.1 Microbacterium sp. | reverse complement strand
AACCCGAGGAGGTGAGCATCCCCGAACTCACTGCGGCATAATCAGAACAACTGACCCGCACGGTGTTGAGAAACTCCACCACTCAGCGGGACGTCACCGGAGTTGCCGCGTCACCGAGACAGGGGATGTCACCTACACAGGCCGGTACTTCTCCACGACGTCCTGTGTGGGTGAGATCCCCTGTGTCCGTGATGCGGATGCCGGGAACGGCGGATGCCGGGGACGGCCGATGCCGGGGTCAGCCGAAGAGCGCGGCGGCCTCTTCGTAGCGGTAGATGGGGACGGTGTTGAGCTCGCCCAGGGCCTCGGCGAACGGCACGCGGACGATGTCGGTGCCCTGCATCGAGACCATCTGGCCCCACGCCTCCTCGGCGACGACATCCGCCGCGTGGAGGCCGAGGCGCGTCGCGAGCACGCGGTCGAACGCCGACGGCGAGCCGCCGCGCTGGATGTGACCGAGCACCGTCGAGCGAGTCTCGATGCCGGTCAGGGCCTCGATCTGGGGCGCGAGCACCTCGCCGATCCCGCCGAGGCGGGGGCGGTTGAAGGCATCCAGCCCCTTGTCGCTGTAGGCCTCGTCCATGCCGGTGAGGGTGAAGCCCTCCGAGACGACGACGAGCGGCGCGCGCCCGCGATCGTGGGCCTTCTGCACCTGCGCGACGATCTCATCCAGGGTCATCGGCACCTCCGGGATACAGATGACGTGCGCACCCGAGGCGATGCCCGAGTGGAGCGCAATCCAGCCGACGTGACGGCCCATCACCTCGGCGACCATGCAGCGCTGGTGCGAGTCGCCGGTCGTGCGCAGCCGGTCCATCGCCTCGGTCGCGATGTTGACGGCCGTGTCGAACCCGAACGAGTAGTCGGTGGCGCGCAGGTCGTTGTCGATCGTCTTCGGCACGCCCATGACGTTGATGCCGTCGTTGTAGAGCCGGTTCGCGGCCGCGAGGGTGCCCTCGCCGCCGATCGCGATGATGCCGTCGATGCGGTGGCCGTAGAGGGTGGCCTTGATGTTGTCCGCTCCGCCACGCGGGCCCTCGTAGGGGTTCGTGCGGGAAGTGCCGAGAATCGTGCCGCCGACCTTCGACAGGCCCTTCACCTCATGCCTCGTCAGCGGGAAGAAGTCGCCGTCGACGACGCCGCGCCAACCGTCCCGGATGCCGACGAACTCGATGTTGTAGTTCGTCGTGCCCTTCAGCACGACACCGCGGATGACGGCGTTCAGGCCCGGGCAATCGCCGCCTGAGGTGAGGATGCCGATCTTCATGTGGGGATCCTTCGGTCGGGGTGTGGGACGGGCGACGCTGCCTCCGTCGAGACTATCGCCGGATGCCGCGCGCCTGCCACCGGGCCGACCGGTCGTAACCGGCAGAACCGGCAGAACCGGCCGATCAGGCCGGCCCGCTGGGAGCCTGACCCGCCGATCAGGCCGCGCCGAGCGCCTGCCGCAGCAGGTGCATGAGCGCCGACAGCTGCACCGAGTCGCTGGATGCCGGGTCGATCTGCTCGCCGTCGAGCGCGCGAGCGGCAAGCGACTGCTTCGAGTCGATCAGCTCCGCGATCTTCGTGTCGATCGTGTGCGCGGCGATGATCCGCCACGCCGTGACCGGCTCGTCCTGCCCGATGCGGTGCACGCGGTCGATCGCCTGCGTCTGCTCGGCGGCCGTCCACGACAGCTCCGCGAGGACGACGTTGGATGCCGCCTGCAGGTTCAGCCCCACGCCCGCCGCCGTCAGCGAACACACCGCGATCGCCACCTCGGGGTCGCCGTTGAACGCGTCGATCGCCTCCTGGCGCGCGGGCGTCGTCTGGTCGCCGCGGATCGACACGGTGCGAAGCCCCGCGTGCGCGAAGTGCGCCTCCGCGGCATCCATCACGTCGATGTGCTTCGCGAAGAACACGACCTTGCCGACCGAGCGCTGCAGCTGCACGGCGTAGTCCGACGCGAGGTGGGCCTTCGCCTGACCGATCTTGCGCACCATCGTGAAGACGTTGTCCGCGCCGGCGCCCGACGCCTTCGACTCCTCGAGCTCGCCGTGCGCGACGAGGCGCACGATGTCCTCGTCGGCCTCGCCGCGGTAGACCTTGTCGCCGCGGGCCTCGATGATGCGCCGGTACTTCGCGGCGAGGCGCTCACCGAGCTCGCGCTCCGCCTCGCGGATCGAGCGGGCGAACTCGTCGTCGAGCTCGACGGGGAGGTCGGCGACGAGCTTGTCGGGAAGGTCGGCCGCGACGTCCTTCTTCTTGCGCCGGACGATCCCCATCGAGATGACCGCGTTCCGCGCCTCGGGGTAGAACGCCTTGTCGGCGGGGGTGTAGCCGGAGGCATCCAGCTTCTCCATGAGCTCCGGACCGGGCTTCTCGCCGTTGGTCCAGCCGAGGAAGCGCCAGATCGCGTCGAAGTCCTCGACATCATTGATGAGCGGGGTGCCGGTGAGGGCGAGCATGAGCGGGTTTCGCACCTGCTCGCGGATGCGCGAGCCGAGCGCGAGCACGTTCTGCGAGCGCTGCGAGGTGAGGTTCTTGATGAAGTGCGCCTCGTCGACGACCATGCCCCGAAGCCCCAGCGACGCGAGCCACGACAGGTGCCGGTCGAGGACCTCGTAGTTGACGATGAAGATGTCGGCGAAGGCATCCACCGCGTCGCCGTCGCCGTGGATGACGGTGGCGCGACGCTGTGGCGTCCACCGCTGCGCCTCACGCGCCCAGTTCATCTTGACGACGTTGGGGACGACGGCCAGCAGCGGATACGCGTTCGCGACGGATGCCGCGAGCACCGACTGGGCGGTCTTGCCGAGGCCGGGCTCGTCGGCGAGGAGGAACGAGCGGTGACCCGCGCGCACCGACTCGAGGAAGCGCGACTGGTGCGGCATGATCTCGAGGCCCTTGGGCGAGAGCCGGTCGAACTCGGGGACGGGCGGCAGCTCCATGGATGCCGCGGCGCCGCCGGCGCCCGTCTCGAACGCCTTGTACAGGGGGTGCATGAGCTCCCACCCGTCGAGGCGGCGACGCGTGGCCGGGACGGGCTGGCGCAGCGCCACATCGGGCGCGAGGAATGGGTTCGCCTCGCGGCGCGCCTCGATCTGCGGCGGCGTGACCTGGCGCTCGGCGAGCGCGGCGGGCACGACGGGTGCGCGGACGGGCACGACGTCGGTGATGATGAGCTCGTCCTCGGGCAGCTCCGCGCCCGATTCGAGCAGCCAGTCACGGCGCATGCGCTTGGCGACCGGCGAGGTCGCCTGGTCGACTTCGAGCAGCTGGATGAGCGACGTGTCGCGCGCGGCGGTCTTCGCAAGGATCGTCGCGACGCCGTCGAGGCGCTTGAGCAGCTCGGCGCGCGTCGCCGTCGGCACGGACTCGTCGGCCTTGACGCGGGCCCGCTCCTCGCGCACGAGGAACGCGATCACCTGGAACTTGACGCGGTTGGTCGGGCCGAGCTTGCCGCGCTGGGCCTTCGCCTCGACCTCGCGCACCTTGCGGGCGAGGATCGGGATGAGGGGCGCGTCGTCGTCGCGGCGCGCGGATGAGCCTCGGCCGGATGCCGGGCGCCGACGCGCCTGATCGCGGGGGGCTGCGGTGGATGCCGTGGTCGGCATGCTCCTCCTGAGCGAGTGTGCCGGTTCGTACCGGCGGGGACCGGCCTGCGCGGCCGATCGGGCGGGGTTCGCGGCGGACGCCGCGGGGGAATGCACGAGGGATGCTCCACCGGCTGCGGGTACTCGCTTCTGCGAGCTGCGGCGACGGACGGCGCGGATACCTCGCCCTCATTCTAGCGGATGCGGCGGATCTCGCGTGCGTGGGGCGCGCCGGGGTGGGGAGCCCCGGGGTGGGGAGCCCCGGCATCCGGCGAGAAACCACGGCATCCGGCGAGAAACCACTCCGCACCCGAGAAACCGTGGCTGCCGTGGTTTATCGGGGCGCGAGTGGTTTCTCACGCGGCGCGGCGCGGGGCGCGCCGGGAGTCAGCGGGCGGTGCGCAGGCGCAGGCTGTTGAGCACGACGAAGACGCTCGAGAACGCCATCGCGGCGCCGGCGATCATAGGGTTCAGCAGGCCGAGCGCGGCGAGCGGCAGCGCCGCGACGTTGTACGCGAACGCCCAGAAGAGATTCCCGCGGATGATCCGCATCGTCCGGCGGCTCAGCCGGATCGCCGTCACGACCGGCGCGAGCCCGTGGCCGGCGAGCGCGATGTCGCTCGCGTGCATCGCGGCATCCGTTCCCCCGCCCATCGCGAGGCCGAGATCGGCGGTCGCGAGCGCGGCCGCGTCGTTGACGCCGTCGCCGACCATCGCGACGCGGTGGCCGGCGGCCTGCAGCCGCGCGATCTCGGCGACCTTGCCCTCGGGCAGGACTCCCGCGATGACCTCACGGATGCCGACGGCGGATGCCGCCGCGCGCGTCGCGCCCTCGTTGTCGCCCGTGAGGAGGATGACCTCGAGCCCGAGCTCCCGCAGCTGCGCGACCGTCTCGGCGCTGTCGGGGCGCACCGTGTCGGCGACGGCGATGACGGCGCGGACGGCGCCGTCCCAGCCCGCGACGACCGCCGTGGCGCCCTCGGCCTGGGCTGCCGCGACGGCGGATGCCGCGGCGTCCGGTAGGGGCGACGCGATCTGCTCGGCGGCGAACGCGGGGCGCCCGGCGAACACGGCGCGGCCCTCGACCGTGCCGGTGACGCCCCGGCCCGCGAGGCCCGCGAAGTCGTCGACGGGGGCGAAGCGAGCGACCGGCGCGGGCGCCCCGGCGGTCGCGGGTACGGCGGCTTCGGTCGTCGCCGGCGCGGGCGCTCCGGCGGTCGCGGGTGCGGAAGCGACCGCGCGGGCCGCGATCGCCCGCGCGACGGGGTGCTCGGACGCATGCTCGAGCGAGCCGACGAGGCGCAGCGCCTCCCCGGCATCCGTCTCCCCCAGCGGCGTGACGGAGGTGACCGTCATCTCACCCGAGGTGACCGTACCGGTCTTGTCGAGGACGATCGTGTCGATCCGCTCGGCCGATTCGAGCGCTTCGGGGCCGGTGATGAGGACGCCCAGCTGCGCGCCGCGCCCCGTACCGACGAGGATCGCGATCGGGGTCGCGAGCCCGAGCGCGCACGGGCACGCGATGATGAGCACCGCGACGGCGGCGGTGAATCCTGCCGCGACGCTTTCGGCGCTGAATCCGCCGACGAGCATCCACGCGAGGAGAGTCACGGCGGCGAGCGCGATCACGACCGGCACGAAGACCGCCGAGATGCGGTCGGCGAGGCGCTGGACGCGGCTCTTTCCGGCCTGCGCGTCTTCGACGAGCCTCGCGAGGTGGGCGAGGCGCGTGTCGTCGCCGACCGATGTCGCCTCGACGACGAGTCGGCCGTCGGCGGCGAGCGTGCCGCCGGTGACGGTGCTCCCCACGGCGGCGTCGACGGGAGCCGCCTCGCCCGTGATCATGCTCTCGTCGATGGAGGCCGCGCCCGCGACGACGACGCCGTCGGTCGCGACCTTCTCGCCGGGGCGGACGACGAAGCGGTCGCCGACCCGGAGCCGGTCGACGCTCACGCGCGTGCCGTCTTCGAGCTCGACATCCTTCGCGGCGAGCTCGAGCAGCGCTCGAAGCGCCGCGCCCGCGCGCCGCTTCGAGCGCTGCTCGATGAACCGGCCGAAGAGCAGGAACACCGTCACGGCCGACGCGACCTCGAAATAGACGAGGGACGACGGGTCGTGGACGGGTCCGAAAAGCGCGGAGTCGTGCGTCATGCCGATGTGGCCCGCGGTGCCGAACACGAGCGCCCACACGCTCCAGAGGTAGGCGGCGCCTGTGCCGAGGGTGATGAGGGTGTCCATCGTCATCGCGCCGTGGCGCGCGTTCGCGAACGTCGCGCGGTGGAACGGCCACCCGCCCCAGAAGACGACGGGCGTCGCGAGCACGAGCGACACCCACTGCCACCCCGGGAACTGCCACGCCGGCACCATCCCGAGGGCCACGACGGGCGCCGCGAGAACAGCGCTCACGATCAGCCGCGTGCGCAGCGGCGTCGCGCCGGCATGGTCCTCGATGTCGTGGACGTGACCGGCGTGCGCGTGCACGCCGTGCTCGCCGTGCGCGTGTACGCCGTGCGCGTGCGCGTGCGCGTGTACGCCGTGCGCGTGCGCGTGCGCGCCGTGCGCGTGCGCGTGCGCGCCGTGCGCGTGTTCGCCGTGCTCGTCGTGCGCGTGCGCCCCGGCATCCGGAGCATCGTGCGCGTGCGCCGCGGGCGCTGCGGCGCGCCGAACGAATGCCGTGTACCCGGCCTCGCGCACGGCATCCACCAGCGCGTCGGTGCCGAGGGTCGCGGGGTAATCGACGCGCGCCGATTCGGTCGCGAGGTTGACGGAGGCCTCGACGCCGTCCAGGCGCCCCAGGCGCTTCTCGACGCGCGAGACGCAGCTGGCGCAGGTCATCCCCTCGATGTCGAGGACGGCCTGTGCGCGCGCCGCGTTCACCGCGCGGCGACGAGCGTGTAGCCGGCCTCGTCGACGGCCGCTGCGATGGCCTCGTCGGTCACGGTGTGCTCCACGTCGATCGCGAGGGTTCCCGCGCCGACGTCGACGCGCGCGTCGCGGACGCCGTCGATCTTGCGCACCTCGCGCGTGACGGCGGCGGCGCAGTGGCCGCAGGTCATGCCCTGCACGGTGTAGCTCTGCTCGGTCATGTCATCCTCCTCAGGGGCCGCGGCGGGGGTGTGATCACGCGGCATCCGTTGCAACCAGAATACCCCCTGGGGGTATTCCCCGCATACCGCGATCAGGCGGCGCCGCGTACGCTGGAGCCATGAGCACCCCCACCGAGCGCGAGCTCGCCGCGACCATCGACCACGCGATCCTGAAGCCCGAGCTGACCCGCGCCGACGTCGACGCCGAGCTTGCCATCGCCGCCGAATGGGGTGTGTTCAGCGTGTGCGTCCGCCCGAGTGACATCCCGCACGCGGTCGAGCGACTCGCCGGTACGGGTGTCGCGGTCGGCACCGTGATCGGGTTCCCGCACGGCACGACCTCGACCGCCGCGAAGGTCGCCGAGGTTCGCCAGGCGCTCGCCGACGGCGCGAGCGAGTTCGACATGGTCATCAACATCGGCGCGCTGCGCTCGGGATTCGACGACGCTGTCGTCGCCGACATCGCCGCGGTCGTCGAAGCGGCATCCGGCCACATCACGAAGGTGATCCTCGAGACGGCCCTCCTCGACGACGAGCAGATCGCGCGCGGCAGCCGCCTCACCGAGCAGGGCGGCGCCGACTTCGTCAAGACCTCGACCGGCTTCGCGGGCGGCGGCGCGACCGTGCCGCACGTCGAACTCATGCGTGCGAACGTCGGCGCGGGCGTGCAGGTCAAGGCCTCGGGAGGCGTCCGCAGCTACGCCGACGCCCTCGCGATGCTGGATGCCGGCGCCACGCGCCTCGGCACGAGCGGCAGCGCCGTCATCCTCGGCGAAGCGCGCCGCGTGGATGCCGGCGAGCAGGTCACCGGCGCGGTCGACGCGTCGTCGTACTGAGGTTCGGCGCCGTCACTCGAGCAGTCGGCGCACCTCGGCGACGTCGTCGCGCATCTGCGCGATGAGCGGTTCGATGCCGTCGAAGGCGAGCATGCCGCGCACGCGCGCGACGAACTGCAGCTGCACGCGGTGACCGTAGAGGTCGAGGTCGTCGTCGATCACGTAGGCCTCGACCTGGCGCTGCGCGACATCATCGAACGTCGGGTTCGTGCCGACCGAGATCGCCGCGGGGTAGCGGGTCGAGACACCGGCGTGCTCTCCCCCGCGGGCACCGACAGGCATCGGGCCGAGGTCGACGAGCCAGCCCGCGTAGATCCCGTCGGCAGGGACGAGACCCTCGGCATCCGGCGAGAGATTCGCGGTGGGAAAGCCGAGCTCGCGACCGCGCTTGAGCCCGTGCACAACCTCGCCCTCGAGCGCGTGCGGGCGGCCGAGGAGCCGCCCGGCATCCTGCACGTCGCCCTGCGCGAGGAGGTCGCGCACCCACGTCGACGACACCCTCCGGCCCGCGCCCTGGACGTCGCCGATCACATCGACCCGGAAGCCGAGCTCGTCGCCGAGCGCCGCGAGCGCGGTCGGGTCGCCGGCCCCGTGCGAGCCGAAGCGGAAGTCCGCGCCGACCATGACCCGCACGACGCCGATCGGCACGAGCACGTGCTCCACGAACTCGCGCGGGCTGAGCGCGGCGAGCTCGTTGTCGAACTGCAGCAGCACCGTGGCATCCACGCCCTCGGCCGCCAAGAGGTCGAGCTTCTGCGCGACGCTCGCGAGCGGCTCGGGGCACAGTTCGGGGCGCAAGAGGCTCAGCGGATTCCGGTCGAACGTGACCGCGACGACGCGCGCGTCACCGAGCTCGGCCGCGGCGACGCGGGCCCGGTCGATCACGGCGCGGTGACCGGAGTGCACGCCGTCGAACTTGCCGATCGCGACGACGCTCGGGCCGAGGCCCGCCGGCGCGGCCGCGGGGTCGTGGATGACGATCACCAGCGCGACCCCTCGACGACGGGCTCGGGGGCGGGAACCGGCGCGCCCGCGCGGTGCGTCCACAGCCACCACAGCCCCACGAACGGCAGCACGAGCGGCACCCAGAAATAGCCGTAGCCGAAGCCCGACCACACCGTCGCGTCGTGGGCGAAGAGCTCCGGATGCGTGAGGCTGAGCGTGCCGACGACGAGGACGCCCACGAGCTCGAACCCGATCGCAACCCAGGCGATGGCGTACCAGACGGCGCTGTCGGCGCGGATGAGTGCGACCGTCGCCAGGATGTAGACGGCCGCCGCGATCGCCGACAGAGTGTACGCGAGCGGGGCGTTGTCGAAGTCCTCGACGATCTGTACGAGCGAGCGCCCGGTCGCCGCGAGCGCCATGATCGCGTACACGACGACGAGCACGCGGCCGATGCCGGTCAGACGGGTGCGGGGCGGGGTCGACATGACCTGTCCATGATAGTTGGGGGTTTCAGAGCGGGGGTGTCGTCCAGATCACCTGCATCCGCCACACCATGACAGCCACGGCGAGCGCCGCGATCCCCATGATGACGGTGCTCCAACGGCTGCGCTCGATGAGCGCCCAGAAGACCGCCGCGGGCGGCAGCAGCACGGCGGAGACGAGGTAGACCCAGAACTCGAGCGCGCTGCCGACCGGCGGATTGCCCGCCGCGGGGGCGATGAGCGCGATCACGACCTGCGCGATCAGGAGCAGAAGGATGAGCGCCATCCCGCCCACCGTCACGTCGCCGGGTCGGCGGCCGAGGAGGCCCGCGACCACCGCAACGAGGCCGACGACACTCGCCACGATCACCTGCGCGATCGCGAACCACTCGATCACGAGGCATCCTCGGCAAGGTTCATCGCGCTCTTGAGTCCGTCGCCGCGCCGCTCGACGATGCCGACGAGGCGCCCCTCGGGGTCGATCGCCGCGGGTGTCGGATGCCCGGGCGCGAGCCGCGCCGCGGCCCCCGCGAGCACCTTGCCGTGGCGGAGGTCTCGGGCCTCGTCGGCGGCCACCGGGAGCGCGCCGAGGACGACGGCGGCAACTCCCGCGGGGCTTCGCAGCGGCATCCCCGGGGTGATCTCGGTGGCGGCATCCGTAACCTGGAACGGCCCGATGCGCGTTCGCCGAAGCGCCGCGAGGTGACCGCCGACACCGAGCGCGGCGCCGAGGTCGCGGGCGAGCGCGCGGATGTACGTGCCGCTCGAGCAGTCGACGACGACGTCGAGGTCGATCGCGCCTTGCTCGCGCCGCGTGGCGACGATGTCGAAGCGGCTGACGGTGACGTCGCGGCTTTTGAGTTCGACCTGCTCCCCCGCGCGGGCGAGGTCGTAGGCGCGCTTTCCGCCGACCTTGATCGCCGAGACCGTGCTCGGGACCTGCGAGATCTCGCCCGTCAGCGCGGCGACGCCGGCCACGATCGCTTCGTCGCTCGTGGCCGCGAGGGCCCCGGCATCCGCTCGCGCCGTCTCGATGCCGTCGGCGTCGTCGGAATCCGTCGCGACCCCGAGCCGGATCGTCGCCTCGTACGTCTTGTCGAGCCCGACGATGAACGTCAGCAGGCGCGTGGCGGGGCCGACCCCGAGGATCAGCAGGCCCGTCGCCATCGGGTCGAGCGTGCCGGCGTGCCCGACCTTTCGTGTGTTCAGCGCGCGCCGCGCGCGGGCGACGACGTCGTGGCTCGTGATGCCGCCCGGCTTGTCGACCAGCAGCACGCCGTTCGGCAGCGGCGCGGGCGTCAGCCCAGGCGCGGGTGTCAGCTCGGGCGCGGGTGTCGGCGCGGGCGTCGAGTCGGGCTCGGGCGTCGGCGTCGGCGCGGGCGTCGGCGCAGGCCCGGGTTCGGGCGACCCCGCGGGCTTCGGCGTCGGCGCGGGCGTCGAGTCGGGCATCCCCCCAGCCTACGTGGGGCGGTGCCAGCCGATCGGCGTACCGTTTGCAGGATCAACCGCCCTTCGGCCGGCTCGCGCCCGCGGATTTCCGCGGGCCACCGCGCGCGAAAGCCGCATCGATCCTGCAAACGGTACAGCTCGGCCGGGCGAGCACCCGGCCGGCGCGGCGCATAACTCAGGCAGAATCCGCGCCACCGGGCCTTTCGGCCGCCGAACCCGTCGTTCTGCCTGAGTTATGCGCCCGGGCGGGGCGCCGACCGGCGCCGGGCGGCCCGTAGGCTGGGCGGATGCCCGACCTCGCGACCCCACTGATCGCGTGGTATCGCGAGAACGCGCGCGACCTGCCCTGGCGCGCGCCCGGGTTCGGCGCGTGGGGCGTGCTCGTGAGCGAGTTCATGCTCCAGCAGACGCCGGTCGCCCGCGTGATTCCGCGGCTCGACGAGTGGCTCGCCCGCTGGCCCACCCCCGCTGCCCTCGCCGCCGACCCGCCCGCCGATGCCGTGCGGCTGTGGGCAAACCTCGGCTACCCGCGCCGCGCGCTGTGGCTGCACCGCGCGGCGGCCCAGATCCGCGATCGCCACGACGGAATAGTCCCCCGGGATGTTGATGCGCTGCTGGCGCTGACCGGCATCGGCGACTACACCGCCCGCGCGGTCGCCGTGTTCGCCTATGGCGACCGGCATCCGGTCGTCGACACGAATACGCGGCGCGTTCTCGCCCGAGCCGTCGGCGGTCGAGCACAGCCCGCCCCTCCGTCGCCGCGCGACCTGGAAGCCATGGGCGCGCAGCTCCCCGCGGACCGCACGGATGCCGCCGTGTTCAACGCCGCGACGATGGAGCTCGGCGCCGTCATCTGCACGGCGCGAGCGCCCCGCTGCGACATATGCCCGATCGCGCATACATGCGCCTGGCGCGCGGCCGGATATCCCGACACAGGCGACGACCGGCGCAAGCGGGCGCGCTACGAAGGCAGCGACCGCCAGGCTCGGGGTGCGATCCTGCGCGCATTGCGCGACTGCGACGCGCACGAACTGCCCCAGGATGCCGCCGCCGCCGACTGGCCGGATGCCGTCCAGCGCGACCGCGCAATAGACTCACTCATCGCCGATGGCCTCGTCGAGGCATCCGCTGGCGCTCTGCGCCTCCCGCGCTGAGCGCCCCCACCCCTCGCTTGAGCGCCCCCACCCCTCGCGAAACCGCACTTGTGTACGGAAAACGCCACGAAAAGCGTGCACAAGCGCAGTCTCGCGGAAGGGTGGGGCGCGGCGTCGGGCGTCGGGCGCGCGGGGCGCGCGGGGCGTCGGGCGCGGGGCGCGGCGTCGGGCGTCGGGCGCGCGGGGCGTCGGGCGCGCGGGGCGCGGCGTCGGGCGTCGGGCGCGCGGGGTCGGGCGCGCGGGGTCGGGCGCGCGGGGTCGGGCGCGCGGGGCGTCAGGCGTCGGGCGTGGCTTCGGCGTCGGAGTCGTCGCGGGGCTTGACGTAGGGGTCGGCGTCGCCGGCATAGGCGGCGCCGGCGGCGAGACCCGCGACCGCGGCGTCGCGCTCCTGCGCCTCGCGAAGGAGGTCAGCGATGTGCCCCGCAGTCTCGGGCAACGCGTCGGGGATGAACTCCAGCGACGGCGTAAGGCGCACGTTGAGGTGCTTGCCGACCTCACTGCGCAACATCCCGGTCGCGGACTTCAGGGCTTCGGCCGACGCCTCGCGCTCCTCGTCACTGCCGTAGACCGTGTAGAAAACGGATGCGTGCTGCAGGTCTCCCGTGAGGCGGACGTCCGTGATGGTCACGAAACCGAGCCGCGGGTCGCGCAGACCCTTCTCGAGCCGCTCAGCGAGGATGACGCGGATGCGATCCCCGAGCCGCGCCTGACGTTCGGATGCCATGTTCCTTCTCCTCTAGTTTCTGCAGACGCGGGTGAGCCATCCGGGTAGGCGGAGGCTTCGGGTGTCCGGCGGCGACAATTGGGGAAGGGGCCCCATTCTTGTCGACGACGGACACCCGGAGCCGAAGCCGAGAACCCGACGAGGGATCAGCCGCGCGGCTTCTCCACCATCTCGGTCGTCTCGATCTCGTCACCGATCTGGATGTCGTTGTACTTGCCGAGGCCGATACCGGCTTCGAAGTCGGTACGCACCTCGGTGACGTCATCCTTGAACCGGCGCAGCGACTCGATCTGCAGACCGTCGGCCAGCACGACACCGTCGCGGATGACGCGCGCCTTCGCGTTGCGCGTGATCGTTCCGGAGCGGACGATGACACCGGCGATGTTGCCGAACTTCGAGGAGCGGAACACCTCGCGGATCTCGGCGACACCCGACTGGACCTCTTCGAACTCCGGCTTGAGCAGACCCTTGAGCGACTGCTCGACGTCGTCGATCGCGTTGTAGATGACCGAGTAGAACCGGACGTCCACACCCTCGCGGGCGGCGCGCTCGCGCGCCTTCGTGTCGGGACGGACGTTGAAGCCGATCACGATCGCATTGTCGATCGTGGCCAGGTTGATGTCCGACTCGGTGATCGCACCGACGCCGCGGTGGATGATCCGCAGCTGCACGGAGTCGTCGACCTCGATCTTGAGGAGCGACTCCTCCAGCGCCTCGACGGCACCGGACACGTCACCCTTGATGATGAGGTTGAGCGACTCGACCTTGCCCTCTTCGAGCGCGCGGGTGAAGTCCTCGAGCGAGATGCGCTTGCGGGCCTTGGCCAGCTGGGCGTTGCGCTCGGCGGCCTCACGCTTCTCGGCGATCTGACGGGCGAGGCGATCCTCATCCGTGACGATGAACGTGTCACCGGCGCGGGGCACGGAGTTGAGACCCTGCACCTGGACGGGGCGCGACGGCCAGGCCTCTTCGACGGCGTCGCCGTTCTCGTCGACCATCGCGCGGACGCGCCCGTAGGCCGTTCCCGCGACGATCGCGTCGCCGACGCGGAGCGTCCCCGACTGGATGAGGACGGTCGCGACCGATCCACGGCCCTTGTCGAGCTTCGCTTCGATCGCGACACCGCGCGCGGCCTTGTTCGGGTTCGCCGTGAGGTCGAGTCCGGCATCCGCCGTCAGAAGAACCGCGTCGAGCAGGTCCTGGATGCCGATGTTCTCGCGCGCGGACACATCGACGAACATGACGTCTCCGCCGTACTCCTCGGCGACGAGCCCGTACTCGGTGAGCTGCTGGCGGACCTTCGCCGGGTTCGCGTCGGGCTTGTCGACCTTGTTGACGGCCACGACGATCGGTACGTTCGCCGCCTGCGCGTGGTTCAACGCCTCCACCGTCTGCGGCATGATGCCGTCGTCGGCGGCGACCACGAGGATCGCGATGTCGGTCACCTGCGCGCCACGGGCACGCATGGCGGTGAACGCCTCGTGACCCGGGGTGTCGATGAAGGTGATCGCGCGCTCGATGCCGTCGTGCTCGGTCCACACCTGGTAGGCACCGATGTGCTGGGTGATGCCGCCGGCCTCGCCCGCCACGACGTTCGTCTGGCGGATCGCGTCGAGCAGTCGCGTCTTACCGTGGTCGACGTGACCCATGACGGTGACGACGGGCGGACGGATCTCGAGGTCGTCCTCGCTCTCCGTCTCGAGCTCGGCCTCGAGGTCGAGACCGAAGCCCTCGAGGAGCTCCTTGTCCTCGTCTTCGGGCGAGACCATCTGGATCTTGTAGCCGAGCTCCTCGCCGAGCACCTCGAAGGTGGCCTCGTCGAGCGACTCGGTCGCCGTCGCCATCTCGCCGAGGTTGAAGAGGATCGTCACGAGCGTTCCGGGCTGCACGGTGTAGCCGCGGATCGCCTCGAGCTTGTCGGCGAAGTCGGCGATGGATGCGCCGCGGCGCAGGCGAATGATCTCGCCGTTGCCCTTCGAGACGTTGACGCCGCCGACGACCGGGGCATCGCGCATCTCGAACTCTTGCCGCTTCGCGCGACGCGACTTGCGCTGCTTCGACTTGCCGCCGCCCTTTCCGAAGGCGCCCGCGGTGCCGCCGCCGGGGCCACGGCCGCGGCCGCCACCACCGCCGGGACGACCGGCGAAACCGCCGCCGGGAGCGCCCGCGCCGGGAGCACCGGGTCGCTGGAAGCCGCCGCCCGCGCCGCCGGGACGACCGGGGCCGCCGGGACGCTGCTGGAACGGAGCGCCGGGACGGCCGGCGCCGCCGGGGCGACCCGCTCCGCCGGGACGAGGCGCACCCGGACGCGGGGCGCCGGGGCGCGGAGCCTGCGGACGCGGGATGTTGCCCGGGCTCGGGCGCTGGCCCATGCCCTGCGCGGACGCGAACGGGTTGTTGCCCGGGCGCGGGCCGGCGGGCCGCTGGCCCATGCCCTGCGACGAGGCGAACGGGTTGTTGCCCGGGCGGGGCGCACCACCGGGGCGCGGAGCGTTCGGAGCCTCACCGCCGGATGCCGGCGCCGCCGGAGCGGCGGAGGCAGCGGGGGCAGCCGGAGCCGCAGCCGCGGGCGCCGCTGGGGCGGACGCCGCGGGAGCTTGAGGCGCCGCAGGGGCAGCCGGAGCGGCCGGAGTCGCAGGTGCCGCGGGCTTCGCCGGGCCGGGGCGGGCACCGCTCGACGGGCGCGCCGGGGCGGGCGCCTTCGCGGGCGCGCCGGAGGCACCGGACGCGCCGGACGCCGCGGAAGCGCCAGCGGCCGACGAGCCGCCGGAACCCGAGCCAATGGTGCCGTCGGCCTCGAGGGCCGCACGGAGCTTTCGCGCCACGGGGGGCGCAATGGTCGATGAGGGGCTCTTGACGTATTCGCCGAGCTCCTTCAGCTTCGCGAGGGCGACTTTGCTGTCGACGCCGATCTCGGAAGCGATCTCGTGCACGCGTGGGTTTGCCACAATTCTCCTGTCTGAGGTCTCCCCCGGACAGGGCAGACCGTTACTTGCGGACGGGTCTCATTTCGAGCCGTTCACTTCGTGTCCATAGCCGTTCAGCCTTTTCGCTGGTGGTCGTGTTGAAAGGTCTGCGTGTCGAGCGGGCCCGACACACGCAATGCTCGTCCGAAGGCGCGGCGCCGGATGGCGAGGTCTACGCACGCGTCCGTGTCATGCACCCACGCGCCCCGACCGGTGAGCACGGCTTTCTCGTCTGCGACGAGCTCGCCGTCCCGCGCGACGACCCGCAACAAGGCGGATCGGGGGGCACGCGCGCGGCATCCCACGCACGTTCGAACGGGTTCCATCCTACCCCTTCTGCGTCGGAAGCGATTTCGACTCGGTCACTGCGCTCCCTCGCTCGATCTTGACTCGATGACGCGTCAACGCCGCTGCGCGGCATTGACCCGTCACGACTCAAGAATGCTGTCGGGCTGGATGTCGATCTTCGCGCCCGTAAGCTTCGCGGCCAGTCGCGCGTTCTGCCCCTCTTTGCCGATCGCGAGCGACAGCTGGTAATCCGGCACGAGCGCGCGGACGGCCTTGGCGCCGGCATCCAGCACGAAGCTCGACGTGACCTTCGCGGGCGAGAGCGCGTTCGCGACGAACTTCGCGAGCTCCGGGTCATAGTCGACGATGTCGATCTTCTCGCCGCCGAGCTCTTCCGTGACGGCGCGCACGCGCCGTCCGAGCTCGCCGATGCAGGCGCCCTTGGCGTTGATCGCGGGGTCTTTCGCCGTGACGGCGATCTTCGTGCGGTGCCCGGCTTCGCGGGCGAGCGAGGTGATCTCGACGAGCCCCGACGCGATCTCGGGAACCTCGAGCGCGAAGAGCTTGCGCACGAGACCCGGATGCGTGCGCGAGACGGTGATCTGCGGGCCCTTCAGTCCCTTCGAGACAGACGTGACGTAGACGCGGAGGCGCCCGCCGTGCGGGTACTCCTCGCCCGCGACCTGCTCTTCGGGCGGGAGGATCGCCTCGACCGTGCCGAGGTCGACGTGCACCATGCGCGGGTTCGGGCCCTGCTGGATGACACCTGCAACGATGTCGCCCTCCTTGCCGCGGAACTCGCCCAGCACCTGATCGTCGGCGATGTCGCGGAGGCGCTGGCTGATGACCTGCTTCGCGGCGAACGCGGCGATGCGACCGAAGTCCTCGGGCGTCGACTCCTCTTCGCCGATGACGGCGCCCTCGTCGTCGAGCACCGGGACGAACACGGCGACGTGGCCGGTCTTGCGGTCGAGCGCGGCGCGTGCACCCTCGGGAAGCTCGCCCGTGGGCGAGGTGTGCTTGGCGTAGGCCGTCAGGATGGCCTGCTCGATGATGCTCACGAGCTCGTCGAAGGGGATCTCCTTCTCGCGCTCGACCGTCCGCAGCAGTCCGAGATCGATGTCCACAGTGCCTCCCTATTCAGCTCTCGCCGCGGGTTTCCCTGCGGCATCCCATCAACGTTACCGGATGCCGGGTGAGCCAGGTTCGTCGCCGGTCGCCGAGGGCAAGGCGTTCACGGCCCGGATGAGGCGGTGCAGCTCCCCCACCCGGAACTGGTTCAGTCGCAGGACGATCCGCGGCAGGTCCAGGCGGTCGCCGTCCTCGCGCTCGACGCGCAGCGGTTCGGTCGCCTCGATCCGGCCTTCGGCGAGGAGGTCGCCGAAGCGGTCGTTGAGGTCGTCGAGCTCGGCCTCGGTGGGCGCGTGGCGAAGCCTCAGCACAAGGCGCCCCTTCACCCACCGCAGCGAGTCATAGTTGCGGTAGAACTGCGTGATCTCGGCGACCGCGGCATCCACCGAATCGGTCACGAGCACGCGGTCGAAGTCGTCCGGCGAGACGACGCCCCCGGGGATCAGCTGCTCGTCGACGAAGCGCTGAAGGCCCGCCCAGAACGTGCCGCCGGGGCGATCGAGAAGCACGACCGGGGTCGGATCGGCCTTTCCGGTCTGCTGCAGAGTGAGCAGCTCAAACATCTCATCCAGCGTGCCGAACCCACCCGGCACGCAGATGAACGCGCTCGACTCCTTCACCAACATGAGTTTGCGCGTGAAGAAGTACTTCATCGCGACGTTCCGCGAGTTCTTCGCGATCACCGCGTTGGGCTTCTCCTCGAAGGGCAGACGGATGCTGACACCGAGCGAATGATCGGGTCCGGCGCCCTCGGCGGCCGCCTGCATGATCCCCGGGCCCGCGCCCGTGACGACCATCCAGCCCTGCTCGGCGAGCGCCCGCGCGGCATCCGACGCCGCGACGTACTGCGGATCGTCGGGGCGCGTGCGCGCCGACCCGAAGATCGTGACCTTGGGGATGCCGCGGTACGGCGCGAACAGCGCGAACGCAGCGCGCATCTCGGTGAGGGCGGCGGAAGTGATCTTCAGGTCGAGCCGGTCGGTGTCATCGAGGCCGAGCCCGATGCCGGTCGCGAGGATGCGGGCGATGAGGTCCTGATCGGCGTCGATCCCGGCATCCGAGATCATCGAGCGGATGTCGTCCGTGACAGTCGGCGGAATCTGGGTGGAGCTTTCGGCCATGCGCCCACCCTGCCACGCTCCGGTGAACGGATGGGGCCTGCTTGTCAATCCCCTGCCTCGGCGCCCCGCCGGGTGCGAACGTCGGAGCATGACCGAACTCACCGGAACAGAAGCCGCCGCGAAGGTGAAGGAGCTTGTCGAAGACATCGACTTCACCATGCTCACCACGACCGACGACGAGGGCAATCTCGTCTCACGCCCCATGTCGACGCGCCAGATGGATGCCGCGGGCGACATCTGGTTCTTCACGTCGGAAGACACCGAGAAGGTCGACGAGGCGCGCGCGCACCGGGACGTCGGCCTCGCGTACAGCGACGCGAAGGGCATGCGGTACGTGTCGGTGGCGGGCACGGCATCCATCGTCCACGACCATGCGAAGATGGCGGAGCTGTACTCGCCCTCGCTCGACATCTGGTTCGAGGACGGTCTCGAGACCCCCGGGATCGCGCTGCTGAAGGTGACCCCGAGGGTGACCGAGTTCTGGGAGCCGTCGAAGGGCAAGCTCGCGATGGCCGCCATCATGATGCGCTCGCTCGTGACGAAGGACACTCCCGACGAGACGTCATGAACCACGGCGAGGTCGGCGGCTGAGGACCGCGGTTCACACCGCCGCGGCCCCCGGCGCTCGCCGCCGGCGGCGCACGGCGACCGTGTAGTGGTGGATTGCCATCCAGAGCCCGCTGATGAGGAGCAGGAGCAGCAGGGCGATCGCGATGCCGGCGAGCGTGTCGCCGAAAGGAGTGCCAGCGGGTGCTCCGCCGAAGATGACCACGGCGGCGACGGCGGTAAAGGCAAGCGAGATCCAGCGGTGGATGCGGCGTACCCATGCGATCACGGGGCGAGTGCGGGCCATGTCGAGCGTCCTTTCGGGCGTGCAGCGGTCGTTGTGCGGTTGCGCCCGGCGTCGTTATCACCCACCGGACTGAGACGAAGCTATGGCCGATGACCCCGCGGTCGAATCGGTGCTGACGCTTAATCGCCCGACGTGCGCACGGACGCCTACTCGCCCGCGAGCCAGAGCAGGGCGGCCTGCACGCGACGATTCGCGTCGGCATCCTGCGGCAGCGCGAGCTTCGTGAAGATCGACCGCAGGTGTGCGTCGACGGTGCGCTCGGAAACGAACAGCTCCTGCGCGATCGCGAGGTTGCTGCGACCGCGCGCGAGGGCGGCCAGAACATCACGCTCGCGCTCGGTGAGCACCCGCAGCGGGGCCTGCCGCCGGGCAAGGCCGCGCTCGACCACGAGGGCGTCGACGACCGTCCCCCCGGCTGCGACGGCCCGCAGCGCCGCGATGAACTCGTCGACCTGCATCACGCGGTCTTTCAGCAGGTAGCCGAAGCCTCCCGGATGCTCCGAGGCCAGCAGCAGGGCGAGCTCGGGTTCGACGACGTGCGAGAGCACGACGACGGCGAGGCCCGGGAACCGCTCGCGCAGCACCCGGGCCGCGCGCGCCCCCTCGTCGGTGAAACCGGGCGGCATCCGCACGTCGGTGATGACGAGGTCGGGCCGCTGCAGCGCGACCTCGTCCACGAGCGCGCCAGCGTCGCCAACCTCGGCGACGACCTCGAACCCGTGGGCCGCGATCGCGCGCGCGATCCCGTCGCGCAGCAGCACGAGGTCTTCGGCGATCACGACCCGCACGGCAGCACCGCCTCGACGCGGGTTCCCTGCGGCATCCGCTCGCTCACGACGAGTCGTCCGCCCGCCGCGCGTACGCGCTCGCGAAGCCCCCGCAGCCCTGTGCCAGCGCGCGCGTCGGCCCCGCCGCGCCCGTCGTCCCAGATCTCGACGGTCACGGTCCCGACTGCTGTGTCGACCAACGCGTCGTGCACCACGCGCACCGCGATCGTCGCCGCGTCGCCGTGCTTCAGCGCGTTCGTCACCGCCTCGGCGATCACGAAGTAGGCCGTGCTCTCGATGCCCGGCGGCAGCGCGAGGTCGGGGATGTCGACCTCGACCGGCACGGGAGCCCGCGCGACGAGCTCGCCGACCGCGCCCGCGAGCCCACGTCCGTCGAGTCGGCTGCTGAGTGCGCCGCTCGCGAGCTCGCGAAGCTCGGCGACGGATGCCTGCAGCTCGGCGACCGCGTTCGCGACGACGTCGCGGGCGAGCGCGTCGGGCAGCTGCTCCCGGGCGATGCTGAGCCCGAGCCCGAGCGAGACGAGCCGCCCCTGCACCCCGTCGTGCAGGTCGCGTTCGATGCGGCGGCGCGCTTCGGATGCCGCGGCATCCGCCCGCGCACGCTCGGCCGCGACCCGTCCGGCCTGCTCGCGGAGCTCCGCCTCCCAGACGGCGCGCTCGAACAGGGGTCGCAGGGCGAGGGCGAGCGGGCGGAGGTCGGCGAACCGGGTGCGATGCTCGACCACACCGAGCGGCAGACCGGTCGCGTCGGTGACGGTGAGCGTCGCGACCTGCTCGGCCGGCGACGACGGCGTGCCGTCGGCGGCGATCCAGCGACCGCCCGGCCGCGCGAGAAGCACGCGCACGTCGGGGTCGCTCAGCGCCTCCGCCGCGACCCTCTCGCAGGCGGGGCCGGCCGGTTCCGCGAGACCCACTGCACCCCCGTCGGGCCGGACGGCGGCCACCGCGGCCTCGGCGACCGCCGTGCGCACGTCGAAGCGACGAACAGCCGCGCGCACGAGGAGGAGCCACGGCCAGAACGTCGTCGCCAGCACGAGCGCCATCGCCACAGCGCCGGCCGCGGCGTCTCCGCCGAGCAGCGGGGTGAAGTTCGTGACCAGCTGCACGACCCCCAGCACGTACAGCGCCCACAGCGCGCCCCGGAGCGCCGTGGCCAGCGAGGTGAACCAGCCGCCCTCCTCGGCTGTCGCCTCGCGCACCGTCGCCGCCAGCCAGCCGCAGGTGAGCGGCAGCGCCAGGGCGAACCCGATCGCGAGCCAGGTCGCCTCGTCGCCTCGCCACTCCGACTCTCGCAGCACTGCCGCCAGCAGTCCGCACAGCAACACGACGAGCAGGGGGCAGAGAGCTCCCACCGCGATGCGCGCCCGCGCGCGGCGGGCGGTCGCGCGCGACCGCGCGGCGAGCACGAACATGGTGACCGGCAGAACCAGGAGCGACAGCATCCAGCCGTACAGCAGCGCCGACGTGACGGCGACGAACACCGGCGATGCGACGACCGATGCCGGGAGGATCGACGCCGGCGCGACATCCGGCGGAGCGCTGATCAGCGTGGCGAGGAGCATCACCCCCGCCGCGCCGAGAAGAGTCACCGTCGGCCACGAGCGCCTCCCCAGGCATCCTGCCTCCTGACCGGCGACGACGGCTGCGCACTGCAGCACGGCGAGCACCACCGTCCACGCCCCCGCCGGGATGGTGGCGACGAGGGTGTAAGCCAGGCTGTCGGTCGCGCCGGCGGCCGCGATCGCCGAGGCGGCGGCCGCGCCGAGCCAGTAGCCCCCGGCGGCGAGCGCGGCGGCCCAGATCCACCTCGCGAGGCGGGCGCTCACCGATAGGCGGCACCAGATCGCGATGCCGCTCGTCGCGGCGAGCGCGAGCGGCATCCCGACCCGCCACGCGATCGACCCGGTGAGGGGGTCGGCCGCTGCGGGCGACCCGACCACGAGAGAGGCGATGACGAGAGCGCCGACGGCGAGCGCCGGGGCCGCCCAGGCGCCGGCCGAGGCGGCGAGTGCGGTGCCCGCCGGTCGCGCGCTGCCCACTCGCCGGCCCGGCAGGAGCGGAGTGCTCATGGGCTCATCATCCCACCATCGGCTCACCGCCTGTCAGTCAGCGTCGCCGCGACAGGCCGGACGACATGAGCCCGCAGACGACGAGCGAGACGACCACGAGGACGATGTAGAACCCGCGCGCCTCCGGCGCCTGGTACCAGTCCCCCGGCCCGAACGGCACCCACATCGTCGCCGCCTCGAGGAAGCGCAGCACGATGACGGTCACGAGTGCCCACTGCACGGGGCGCCAGGCCGTGCCGACGAGCAGCAGAGTCGGGAACCCGATGCCGAGCAGGAGTGCGGCGATCAGCGGCGAGTAGGTCGACGGGTCGGCCTCGGCCTGGATACCGAGGAGCGCCGAGCCGCCATTGATCGTGTTCATGAGCCCCATGAGCGTCGTCAGGACGATGCCGATGCGGAACAGGATCGTCCGCCAGAGCGGCAGCGATCGGGTCGTCGCGGGCGATGACGCCGACAGGGCGACGGCGGGAACGGGAAGAGCGGTCATGTCCTGGTCTCCTTTTCGCGCGGCACGGTGCCGGTCACGCCCACACGCTAGGAGCGCGTCCCGCTCTCGCTCATCGGCGCCAGCACCGATTCCTCGCGCCGCAGCCCGCTGGCGCGCGAGGGAACGCCATCCGCTACGCCGTCTTTGTGTCGGGGATGCCGGTGGCTGCGCCTCGCGCGGTCGAAATCTGCATGGGCTGTCGAAGAATGTGGCGCGCGTGCAGATTTGAGTAGCGCGAGCCTGCGTGCTCGCACGGATGCCGCCGTAACGCCCACCGCGCGACAATGGCATCGACGCTCGTCGGCGAAAGGGTGGCGATGGCACGGTTCATGGTGACCGCGATGCCGTTCTCGGGGCACGTCGCGCCGATGGCCGCCGTCGCGGCGGCGCTCATCGCGCGCGGCCACGACGTGCGGTTCTACACCGGCTCGGCGTTCCGCGAGCAGGTGGAGCGCACCGGCGCGCGGTTCGTGCCGTGGCAGGCCGCTCCCGACTTCGACGAGCAGAACCTGCCGGCGACCTTCCCACGCCTCGTGGGCAAGAAGGGCTTCCGCCAGCTGATGGTCAACATGGAGGACCTCTTCGTCGGCACGACTCCGGCCCAACTCGCCGACGTGCGGGCGGAGTGGGAGCGCGACCCGTGGGATGCCCTGGTCAGCGACGAGGCCTCCCTCGCCCCCAGCGTCATCGCCGAGGCGATCGGATGCCGGTGGGCGACCGTCGCCGTGCTGCCGCTACACCTCGTCTCGCCGCACGGCCCACCGCCGGGTCTCGGGCTGCGGCCTGGCGGCACGGCTCTCGGTCGCGCTCGCGACGGCGCGTTGCGCGCGCTCATCCCCGCGCTGTCGGGCACGCTCACCGCCGGCGCGAACCGGGCGCGGGTCGCGGCCGGGCTCGCGCCGGCATCCGTCGGCTTCGACCGGCAGGTGTGGTCGGCGGAGCTCATCCTCGCGTCGGGAGTTCCGGCGCTCGACTTCGACCTGCCCGGGAGGCCCGCGCACCTGTACTGGGTCGGCCGTCTTACGGGCGCCGGCGACGTGCCGCGCGCCGCATGGTGGGGCGATCTCGACGGGCGGCGCGTCATCGCGCTGACGCAGGGCACCCAGAACGTCGACCCGGACGACCTGCTGCGACCGGCCCTCGACGCCCTCGCCGATCTCGACGCCGTCGTCGTGGCATCCACCGGCGTGCGCGGGCAGGACACCTTCCCGTTTCCTGTGCCCCCGAACGCCCGCGTCGCGGCGATGGTGCCGTTCGACGAGCTGTTCCCCCGCGCCGACGTGCTCGTGACGAACGGCGGCTGGGGAGGTGTCGTGACCGCGCTGTCGCACGGCCTCCCGCTCGTCATCGGTGGCGGCGATCTCGACAAGCCCGAGGTCGCCGGACGAGTGGATGCTGCGGGCGCGGGCATTAACCTGCGCACGGGTTCGCCGAAGCCCGCCGCCATCCGCGCTGCCGTCGACCGCGTGCTCGCTGAAACGAGCTATCGGGCGCGGGCGCGAGAGATCGCCGGGCAACTCGCGGATGCCGGCGGCGCCGAGCGGGCGGCGCAGCTGCTGGAGGAGTTCGCCTCGCAATGAGGGGTCATGCACTCGATCGCGGAGACTTTGCCGGGTTCTTCTTCATGGCTGCGGCCGCGGCGGCCTCATCCCTGTGCGCTACTCCCACGCGGCGCACTCGACACCCCGGTACGCGCGGATCGCGGCGTCGCGCGTCGCGAGGGTGAACCCACGGCGCTGCGCCTGCGCCACCAGCATCCGGTCGAACGGATCACGATGCTCCCAGGCCAGCCCGGCCGCGTGCGCCATGTCAGCCGAGGTGAGTGCCACGTCCTCGGCCATCATCGCCGCGACGAGCTCGTCCCAGCGGGCGACGATGCCGGTGGCGCCGGGCATCCGCCCTGATCGGACCTTCTGCGCGATCTCGTAGGCACTCGCCGCGGACACGGCGAGATGCTCCGCCGACTGCAGCCGCGCGCGGAGGCCCGCGGGCACTCGCTCCGGCTCGGTCGCAAGCCACACGACGACGTGCGTATCGAGCAGGAGAGCGGTCACGCGAACGGATCCTCGGCGTGTCCACTCTCCCACTCGGCGAGCTGTGAAGCGTCAGAGGCTGCGAGCACTTCCGCAGGGTCGAGAGGTGGGATGCCGGTGAGCAGCGGGGCCTCGAACGAACGCCGTGGCGGGTCGACCGCCTCCAGCCGCGCGACCGGGCGCCCCGCACGGGCGAGGACGATCCGCTCACCCGCCTCGACGCGGTGGAGCAGCTCGGACAGACGCGTCTTGGCATCTTGCACGTTGATCATCCCGGTCACTCCTCCAGAATGGCATGGTCTGGTCAGATTGACCAGACCATCTACGCGCAAGGCGCTAACCGACGCGTGCGCGCTGTCGCTGAGTGGTGGCGCCGGTGCGGCGCACCCCCCAGCGGGCGAACGTGAAGCACGGGTGGGGGATCGGGGCTTCGCGACTCAGTCGCGGACGGACGCGCCGCGGGCACTCGCCGCGCGATCACGGGCGATCTGCTCGCCGATCACCTGACCGCCGCTGGTCAGCAGGGCGCGCCGCCACGGCAGGACGCCCTCGATCTCGATCTGGATCGACATCGACAGCACCGTCCGGATGAGCACGATGAGCCCGAGGATCACGGCATCCTCGAGCGACGGCTTCGACGTGATCGTGCGGATGAGGTCGGCCGCGACGAGCACCTCGAGGCCCAGCAGGATCGCCGCCCCGAGGGTCGTCCGCAGCGTCTGGAACGCCGCCTGCCCGCCATCGCCGCGCTGCAGCGAGCGGATGCCGAGGAGCACCGCCACGACGAAGCCGAGGCACATCGCGAGCGCGCCGATGACCTCGAACACGACCGCGACGGTCGTGAAGACGGGCTCGATGTCCATGCCCGCCAGCATAGGCGCGGCCAGGCCGCGTGCGTGAGAAACCACTCGCGCCCCGGGAAACCACGGGGGACGTGGTTTGTCGGGCGCCAGGTGGTTTCTCAGCGCATGAAGTGGTTTCTCAGCGGAACCCCGCCGCGCGGGCGCGTCAGGTCAGCGGGCGGTCAGGCGCGCGATGGCCTCCGCGACGGGCACGACGGCCCGCTCGCCCGAGCGGCGGTCCCACAGCTCGACCTCGCCGTCGGCCGCTCCGCGACCCACGATCACGATCTGCGGCACGCCGACGAGCTCGGCGTCGCCGAACTTCACGCCGGGCGACACCTTCGGGCGGTCGTCGTAGAGGACGTCGAGGCCCGCGGCATCCAACTCATCGGCGAGCGCCGACGCGACCTCGAACGCGACCTCGTCACGCCCGGCGGCGACGACCTGCACGTCGAACGGCGCGATGGATGCCGGCCACACGAGCCCCTTGTCGTCGTTGTTGAGCTCCGCGAGGATCGCGAGGATCCGCGTCACGCCGATGCCGTACGACCCCATCGTGACCGTGACGAGCTTGCCGTTCTCGTCCAGCACCTTGAGCCCCAGGGTCTCAGCGAAGAAGCGCCCGAGCTGGAAGACGTGCCCGATCTCCATGCCGCGCGCGAGCTCGACCGGTCCCGAGCCGTCGGGGGCCGGGTCGCCCGGTCGCACGTTCGCGACCTCGACGACGCCGTCCGCGAAGAAATCGCGCCCCGCGACGACCGAGTGCGCGTGCTTCTGGTCGAGGTTCGCGCCGGTGATCCAGCTCGACCCCTCGCCGACGCGCGGGTCGACGAGATAGCGGATGCCGGTCGCCGAATCCTCGCCGAGCACCGCGCCCTGGGGCGACCACGGCCCGATGTAGCCCTTCACGAGCAGCGGGTTGCGCTCGAAGTCCTCCGCCGTCGCGGCCTCGACGGCGGCGGGCGCGAAGGCGACCTCGGCGCGCTTCTCGTCGACCTCGCGGTCACCCGGCAGCCCCACGACGACCAGCTCGCGCGTACCGTCCAGGTGCGTGAGCGCCAGCACGACGTTCTTGAGGGTGTCGGATGCCGTGTACTCCCCCGCCGCGGGCGCCGGAAGAACGGCGTTCGCGTGCGCGACGAGCGTCTCGATCGTCGGGGTGTTCGGCGAATCGAAGATCACCGGCGAGCCGCCTGCGTCGAACGGCACGGGGTCGGCGGCGGCCGTCGTGAACGCCTCGACGTTGGCGGCATAGCCACCGGCCGAACGCACGAACGTGTCCTCGCCGACGGCGATCGGGTGCAGGAACTCCTCCGAGCGCGCCCCGCCCATGAGGCCGTTGTCGGCGGCGACGATGACGTACTCGAGGCCCAGCCGCTGGAAGATGCGCTCGTACGCATCGCGCTGGCTCATGTACGAGGCATCCTGCCCCTCGTCCGTGTAGTCGAACGAGTAGGCATCCTTCATCGTGAACTCGCGCCCGCGCAGGAGCCCCGCGCGCGGGCGCGCCTCGTCGCGGTACTTGTCCTGGATCTGGTAGATCGTCAGCGGTAGGTCCTTGTACGACGAGTACAGGTCCCTGACGAGAAGGGTGAACATCTCCTCGTGCGTCGGCGCGAGGAGGTAGTCGGCGCCCTTGCGGTCCTGCAGGCGGAAGATGCCGTCGCCGTAGGAGGTCCAGCGCCCCGACTGCTCATACGGGTCGCGGGGCAGGAGCGCCGGGAAGTGCACCTCGAACGCGCCCGCGGCGGTCATCTCGTCGCGGATGATCGCCTCGATCTTCGCCTTGACCCGAAGCCCCAGCGGCAACCACGTGAAGATGCCGGGGGCGGCGCGGCGGATGTAGCCGGCGCGCACGAGCAGACGGTGGCTCGTGACCTCGGCATCCGACGGATCTTCGCGGAGCGTGCGGAGGAAGAAGCGGGAGAGACGGGTGACCACGAGCGTCAAGCCTAGCCGCAGGGGCCCCCCACGCGCCCGCGCGCGCCGACCTACACTGGCCCCGTGCCGCACCGTCGTTCTCGCTTCACGCCCGCGCCCGACTCCCCGTCCGGCGAGCTGGCCGCGGCCCTCGCCGAACTGCGCCGCGCGCTCGAACTGCCGACGGGATTCGCCGACGACGTTCTCGCCGAAGCGGATGCCGCCGCGCGCGATGTGCCGACAGACCCCGCCGCGGGGCTCGCGGACCTCCGCGACGTCGAGTTCCTGACGATCGACCCGGCCGGTTCGACCGACCTCGACCAGGCGCTGCACCTCGAGCGGGCCGCGACCGGCGGCACCCTGCACTACGCGATCGCCGACGTGCCCGCGTTCGTCGCGCCGGGAGGAGCGGTGGATGCCGAGGCGCGCCGCCGCGGCCAGACGATGTACGCGCCCGACGGGCGCATTCCGCTGCATCCCCCCGTGCTGAGCGAGGGCGCCGCATCCCTCCTCCCCGGAGTCGACCGGCGGGCGTTCGTCTGGCGGTTCGTGCTCGACGAGGGTGCGCGACCCGTCGAGGCGACGCTCACGCGCGCCGTCATCCGCTCGCGCGAGCAGTGGTCGTACGAGGATGCGCAGCGCGCGATCGATGCGGGCACCGCGCCGTCGTCTCTTTCGGCGATGCCGTGGTTCGGCGGCGAGCGCGCGGAGCGCGAGCGAGAGCGAGGCGGGGCGAGCCTGAACCTCCCCGAGGTGCGTGTCGTGGCGGACGACGGCCGCTACCGGCTCGAGCGCAGCGAGGGCGTGCCGCTCGAGGACTGGAACGCGCAGGTGTCGCTGCTGACGGGCATGGCCGCGGCGGAGATCATGTTGCGCGGGCGCGTCGGCATCCTGCGCACGATGCCGCCCGCGACAGACGCCGACCTCGCCCAGTTTCGCGCGCGCACCGTCGCACTCGGCCTGCCGTGGCCAGAGGGCATCCCGTACGGCGACTACCTGCGGGGACTCGACCGCTCGCCCGCCGCGCGCGCGGTCATGGAGTACGCGGGCGGCCTCTTTCGGGGCGCGGGCTACGTCGCGTTCGACGGCGAACCGCCCGCCGAGACGACGCAGGCGGCCATCGCCGCGCCGTACGCGCACGCGACCGCGCCGTTGCGACGGCTCGTCGACCGGTGGGCGCTCGTGATCTGCGAGGCGCTCGCGAACGGCCGCGAGGTGCCCGCGTGGGCGCGGGAGTCGCTCGAGGACCTCCCCGCGCTCATGGCGCACAGCTCGTCGCTCGCTGGCCGGCTCGACGCGGGCGGCATCGATCGCATCGAGGCGGCGCTCTTGCACGGTCGGGAGGGCGAGGTCTTCGACGGCATCGTGCTCGCCGCGCGCGGCGACGGCGCGCTCGTCCAGCTCGCCGATCCCCCGGTCGAGGCGAAGGTGAGCTCCCTGGATGCCGCGCCGGGCAGTTCCGTGCGGCTGCGACTCGTGGCGGCATCCATTCCCGACGGAAAACTCGAATTCGAGGTGACATGAACAAAGAAGACGATCCGCGCGCGGGTGACACACCACTCCCGAGTCCGATATATTGCATATCGTGCCTGTTCCCACCGAGTCTCTGCCGCCGCGGCCGCTGCTGCGCGAAGACGTGCTCGCGCGCCTGCGCGACGCGATCGTGGACGGCACACTCGCCCCCGACGAGCAGCTGCGCGACACCGAGATCGCGACCTGGCTCGGGGTCAGCCGCACGCCGGTCCGCGAGGCGCTGCTCGAACTCGCCCGTGCGGGACTCGTACGCGCGACGCCGGGCCGCTCGACGATCGTGGCCCCCGTCGAGCCCGCGGCGGTCGGTGAGGCACAGTCGGTCGTCGCCGCGATGCACGCCCTCGTCGTCCGCGAGGCCGTCCCTCGCCTCACGAACGACGACCTCGACGCGATGCGCGCCGCGAACGACGAGTTCACGGCGGCACAGCAGGCCGGAGACCTCGACGCGGCCCTGGACGCCGACGCGCGCTTTCACCAGATCGCGATCGCCGCGAGCGGCAACCGCGCCGCAGCCGCCGTCATCGCCCAGTTCGAGCCCGTGCTCCTGCGCGCGGAGCGCCTGCGCTTCGCCTCGCACGAGGGCGCGGAGTCGGCCGCGCGCCACGCGCGTCTCATCGAGCTGTGCGCGGCGGGCGACGCGGATGCCGCGGGCCGCCTCGCCGAGCAGACCTGGCAGACCCTGACCATCGAGCCCGCCCCCGACCCCGAAGGCCCCGCATGAAGCTGCACGAGTTCCCCCGGCATCCCCTCACCTTCGGCCCGAGCCCGCTGCAGCACTTGAAGCGGCTGACGCAGCACCTCGGCGGCGCCGAGGTCTGGGCCAAGCGCGAAGACGTCTCGAGCGGCCTGGCGTTCGGCGGCAACAAGGTGCGCAAGCTCGAGTACATCGTCCCCGACATCCTCGCGTCGGGTGCCGACACGATCGTGTCGATCGGCGGCTACCAGTCGAACCACACCCGCCAGGTCGCGGCCGTCGCCGCCCACCTGGGGCTGAAGGCCCGCCTCGTGCAGGAGAAGTGGGTGCCGTGGGACGACCCGACCAACGACCAGGTCGGCAACATCCTGCTCTCGCGCATGATGGGTGCCGACTCGCGGCTGGATGCCGCGGGCTTCGACATCGGCATCCGTGACTCGTGGAAGCAGGCGCTCGCCGACGTCGAGGCCGCCGGCGGCACGCCCTACCCGATTCCCGCGGGGGCCTCGGAGCACCCGCTCGGCGGACTCGGGTTCGCGAACTGGGCGTTCGAGGTCGCCGAGCAGGAGAAGCAGCTCGGCGTCTTCTTCGACACGATCGTCGTCTGCACCGTCACCGGCTCGACCCACGCGGGCATGATCGCGGGCTTCGCCGCGCTCGAAGACCTCACGGGCGTGAAGCGTCGCGTCATCGGCATCGACGCATCCGCGACGCTCGAGAAGACCCGCGATCAGGTCGCCCGCATCGCCCGGAACACCGCCGAGTTGATCGAGCTGGGCCGCGACCTGCGCGACGACGAGATCCAGGTGCTCGAGGGATGGGCGGGCGACCTCTATGGCATCCCGGTCGCTTCGACGATGGATGCCATGGCCCTTGGCGCGCAGCTCGAGGCGATGATCACCGACCCCGTCTACGAGGGCAAGTCGCTCGCGGGCCTTATCGACCTCGTGCGCGCCGGCGACATCCCGGCATCCTCGACCGTCCTGTACGCACACCTCGGCGGCCAACCGGCGATCAACGCCTATCACTCCCTCTGGGACCCGGCCGCCTGAGCAGCGGCACCTGACCCCCCCGGCATCCGTCCCCTCACCAGCACAGGAGATCTCACCGAGACAGGACGAACGAGTCCCCGCTGGTTCTGTGTGGGTGACATCTCCTGTCTCCGCGACGCGGGGCCGAGCGACATTCAGGCGGTGATGACCTGGGCCGTGCCGATCTGGGCATCCGGGCCCATCTCGTCGGCGATGCGGCGCGCCTCCTCGATGAGGGTCGCGACGATGTCGGCCTCGGGCACGGTCTTGATGACCTCGCCCTTCACGAAGATCTGACCCTTGCCGTTGCCGGATGCCACGCCGAGGTCAGCCTCGCGGGCCTCGCCGGGGCCGTTGACGACGCAGCCCATGACCGCGACGCGCAACGGCACCGTGACGTCCTTCAGCCCCTCGGTGACCGAGTCGGCGAGGGTGTAGACGTCGACCTGCGCGCGCCCGCACGACGGGCACGACACGATCTCGAGCTTGCGCTCGCGAAGGTTCAGCGACTGCAAAATCTGGTGCCCGACCTTGACCTCTTCGGCCGGCGGCGCCGACAGCGAGACACGGATCGTGTCGCCGATGCCCTCCGACAGCAGGATGCCGAAGGCGGTCGCACTCTTGATCGTCCCCTGGAACGCGGGCCCCGCCTCGGTGACCCCGAGGTGCAGCGGCCAGTCGCCCATCTCGGCGAGCAGGCGATAGGCCTTGACCATCACGATCGGGTCGTTGTGCTTGACCGAGATCTTGAAGTCGTGGAAGTCATGCTCCTCGAACAGCGACGCCTCCCAGCGCGCCGACTCGGCGAGCGCCTCGGGGGTCGCCTTGCCGTACTTCTGCAGCAGGCGCGGGTCGAGCGACCCCGCGTTCACGCCGATGCGGAGAGACACCCCGGCATCCTTCGCCGCGGCGGCGATCGCGCCGACCTGGTCGTCGAACTTGCGGATGTTCCCCGGATTCACGCGCACGGCGGCGCACCCCGCGTCGATCGCCTGGAAGACGTACTTCGGCTGGAAGTGGATGTCGGCGATCACCGGAATCTGCGACTTCTTCGCGATGATGTGCAGCACGTCCGCGTCATCCTGCGAGGGCACCGCGACGCGGACGATCTCGCAGCCGGATGCCGTCAGTTCGGCAATCTGCTGCAGGGTCGCGTTGATGTTCGTCGTCGGCGTCGTGCACATCGACTGCACGCTGATCGGGGCATCTCCCCCGACCAGGACCTTCCCGACCTTGATCTGGCGGCTCTTGCGTCGCGGCGCGAGGACATCCGGCACTTTCGGCATCCCGAGGTTCACTGCTGGCACGTGCTCCAGCCTACGCCGCGGCGGCGGAACGAAGGCTGAGCGTGCGAACCGCTACGGTGTCCGCATGACGCTGACGCATCACCTCAGTCCCATGCGCGGACGCGACCCGCACGAGAAGCACCGCGCCGCCACCCCACTCGAGCTGCTGTTCGACCTCACGTTCGTGATCGCATTCAGCCAGGCATCGTCGCAGGCGGCGCACTACTTCGAGCTCGGCAAGACCTCGACCGCCGTCATCGGCTTCGCGATCGGCATCTTCGCGGTCACCTGGGCGTGGATCAACTTCAGCTGGCTCGCGTCGGCCTACGACACCGACGACGTGTTCTTCCGCGTCGCGACGTTCGTCGAGATGATCGGCGTCATCATCATGGCCCTCGGCCTGCCCGACTTCTTCCACTCGCTGGATGCCGGGCACCACATCGACAACGCGGTGCTGATCGCCGGGTACGTCGTCATGCGCATCGCGACGATCGCGCTGTGGTTGCGCGCGGCGCAGGGCGACCCCGCCCGGCGACGCATCTGCCTCACGTACGCGGTCGACGGTCGCGGGGCCTGTTCTCCTGTTCGTCGCGTCGCTGTTCGTGCTGTACGCGCTGCTCGTGCGCCGGGTCGACGGCGCGCACGTCGTGATGATGGTCCTGTCGGTGGCGATGGTCGGCGCCGCGTTCGCGGCATCCGCCGCCGGGGCGAGCCTCGGCACGGCGATCGTGATCCTCGCGCTCGCGCCGCTGGTGATCGTGATCGGGTTCGAGTCCCTCACGCACCGTCACGTCGCGCGCGAGCTCGACCGGCTCGGGGCGTGAGGGTCGCCGCATTCTGATATCGTGACCGCATGTTCGCGCGCGCATCCTGGTGGCACACCCGCTGAGGCGGTGTGCTCGCGACGCACGATCCAGACCGCCCTCCACCGACGGGCGGTCTTTGCGTTCCAGCGACGAGGCGGCCCGCCCGAACCACAGAAAGGCCCGGCATGACCCCGAGCCCGACGCCCGCCCCGCTCGCCGACGCGATCGCGGGCGACCGTCCGTTCGCCTTGCTCGCCCGTGACGGCGCGACCGTCGAGGTGCTGACGGGCGACGTCGTCGACGTGGCGCTTCTCGCCGACATCCCGCTGCATGACGCCGCGGGCACACCGCGCGAAGTGCTCGCCCTCGTCCCGTACCGCCAGGTCGTCGAGCGCGGTTTCGACTGCCACGACGACGGTGCGCCGCTGCGCTGCCTCGTCGCCCGGTCGCACGAGTCCGTGCCCCTCGAGGACGCGCTTGCGGCGCTCCCTGCCACGCCCGTCCCCCTGCAGGACGCCGGGTTCGACCTCTCCGACGCGGAGTACGCCGACATCGTCCGCACGGTCATCGCCGACGAGATCGGCCGCGGCGAGGGTGCGAACTTCGTCATCCGGCGCGATTTCACGGCATCCGTCGACGTCGACGCGGTGACGGCGGGGCTCACGTGGTTTCGGGCACTGCTCGAACACGAGCGCGGCGCGTACTGGACCTTTCTCGTGTCTACCCCCGGCCACCTCGTGGTCGGCGCGAGCCCCGAGGCGCACGTCTCGGCGCAGGGCGGCGTCGTCACGATGAACCCGATCTCGGGCACCTTCCGCCACCCCGACGGCGGCGCGACGGTCGAGACGCTGTCGGAGTTCCTGGCCTCGACGAAAGAGACCGAGGAGCTCTTCATGGTCGTCGACGAGGAGCTCAAGATGATGAGCGCCGTCTGTAGCGACGGCGGCCGCATCACGGGCCCGCACCTCAAGGAGATGTCGCGCCTGACGCACACCGAGTACATGCTGCGCGGCCGCAGCACGATGGATCCCCGCGACATCCTGCGCGAGACGATGTTCGCCCCGACCGTGACCGGCTCGCCGATGCAGAACGCGTGCACCGTCATCAAGCGCCATGAGCGGGTGCCGCGCGGGTACTACTCCGGCGTCGCGGCGCTGTTCACCCCGACCGCGATCGACGGGCCGGATGCCGGGGGCCACGACCTCGACGCCCCGATCCTGATCCGCACGGCGTATCTCGTGGACGGCATCCTGCGCGTGCCGGTCGGCGCGACGCTCGTGCGCCACTCCGACCCCGACGGCGAAGTGGGCGAGACCCACGGGAAGGCCGCGGGCGTGCTCGGCGCGATCGGCGCGATCCCGCGCGGCGCGGCGGCGCAGGTCGCCGACCTCGACGAAGATGCGCCGACCGTCCCGCGGGCGGCGCTGGCGGACGACCCGGGCGTCGCTGCGCTGCTGGCCGCGCGCAACGAGCGCCTCGCGCCGTTCTGGCTGAACCCGCAGGACGGCTCGCCGACCGGCCCCGGCGACGGGATGACGGCGCTCGTCGTGGATGCCGAGGACCGCTTCACGACGATGCTCGCCCACCAGTTGCGCCACCTCGGCTTCACGGTGACGATCTCGCCGTGGGGCGAGGTGACAGACGCCGCGGTGCAGGGCGCCGACCTCGTCGTCTGCGGCCCGGGGCCAGGCGACCCGCGCGAGAGCACGAGCCCGCGCATCGCGCGCATGCGTGAGGTCGTCGCCGGCCGACTCGCGTCGGGGAGGCCGCTGCTGGCCGTGTGCCTCAGCCACCAGATCCTCGCCGACACCTTCGGCATCGGGCTGGCGCCCCTGGCATCCCCCCATCAGGGCCTGCAGAAGACGGTCGACGTGTTCGGCCGGCAGGCATCCATCGGCTTCTACAACACCTTCACGGCGCGCGTGGCGCCCGGCACGAGCCGGGTCGGCGACACCGAGATCGCCGCCGATCAGGCGTCCGGCGACGTCTACGCGATGCGCGGCCCGGGGTACGCGTCGGTGCAGGGCCACCTCGAGTCGATCCTGTCGCGCGACGGCCTCGAGACCCTCGAGCGCCTCGTGACGCACGCCCTCGCCCCCGCGGGGGCCTGACCCGCCCCACACACCCTCGGAGATCTGCAGTTCTTCGGAGGCTCCTGCGACCTGGCATCCGAAGCCGTGCAGATCTCCGAAGAAATGCAAGGGATGCCGCGGCGCTCAGCCCGCGGGATCCCGGCGGCGGATGCCCGGGGACGCCCAGCTCAGCCCAGCAGCTGCACGGGGTTGAACAGGTCGGCGAGGATCAGCACGCCGCCCATCACGACGAGCGCGATCACGACGACGAAGGTGCCGGGGACGAGCTTCGTGGCATCCACCGGCTTCGGCGGCGGGCGACGGAACAGCTTCGCCCACGCGCGCTTGAGGCCGTCCCACAGGGCGACGACGACGTGTCCGCCGTCGAGGGGCAACAGCGGAATCAGGTTGAAGACGAACAGCGCGATGTTGAGGGCACCGAGGATGCCGAGGAGGCTCGCCACGCGGTTCAGGATCGGCGCGTCAACGGCCGCGATCTCGCCCGCGAGGCGCCCTGCGCCGACGACGGACAGCGGCGAATCGCGGTCGCGCTCCTGCCCCGTGACGAGGTCGACGGCGGTGTCATAGACACGCATCGGGAGCTGCCACATGATGCCCGCGACCTGCGCCGTCTGATCGAACGCCGCCTGCGGCCCCGCCCAGATCGGCTGGCGCACGTACTCGACGGTCGCCGTCATCCCGACGAAGCCGACCTTCGCCGTCGTGGTCGTGCCGTTCTCGCCCGCAACTTCGCGCTCGGCGAGCATCGGGGTGACCCGGAGGGTCATTTCGGCACCGTCACGGCGGACGACCATCTCGAGGGCGCGCTCGGGCGAGTCCTGGATGATGGCGGATGCCTCGGCGAACGTCTCGACCGGAGTGCCGTCGACCGACACGATGACATCCCCCGGCAAGAGCCCGGCGGCCGCCGCCGGCGAGGCGGGATCATCCGCCGTGCACTCGGTCTGGGTCGTGCCCGCGGGAAGCACGCACTCGCTCACCGACGCGATCGTCGTCGTCGCGGTCTGCGTACCGATGCCGCTGAACACGATCGTGAGCAGCACGATCGCGAGCAGCAGGTTCATGACGGGGCCGCCGAGCATGATGATGATGCGCTTCCACACCGGCAGTTCGTAGAACGCGCGCCCCTCGTCGGAGGCGGCGAGGGTCTCGTCGTTGGCGGCGCGGGCATCCTGCACCATCGTCGCGAAGAACCCGCCGCCGGCCTTGCCGGGCTTGGCATCCGCGCCGTCCTCGCCCTCGGCAACGGGTGAGGGCGGATACATGCCCGCCATCGAGATGTAGCCGCCCGCGGGGATCGCCTTGAACCCGTACTCGGTCTCGCCGATGCGGCGCGACCACAGCGTCGGACCGAACCCGATCATGTACTGGCCGACGCGCACGCCGAAGCGCTTCGCGGGGATCAGGTGACCGAGTTCGTGCAGCGCGATCGACACCGCGAGCCCGACGACGAGCAGCGCGACGCCGATGATGAAGGCGATGACGGTCACAGCAGGCGAGGCTACTCCGTGCCGCTTTGAGTTTGCCGAGCCGCGCGGGGCCTTCGCCGGGCCGGGTAGGCTCGCGCTGGAGAAAACCTCGAGGAGCGTGCGGTGGACGAGCGAGTGGAGCGGATGCGGCGCAGGCGCCTGCGCGCGCTCCGCGGCGCTGCTGCCGCGGCGATCGCCGTCCTGTTCGCCTCGACGGCGCACACGCTCTCCGGTGGCGACGCTCCGCCCCCGTGGCTCGTCGTCGCGATCACGCTGCTCGCCGCGCCGCTGTGCATGGCCCTCATCGGGCGTCGGCGCAGCGTCGCGCGTCTCGCGGCATCCGTCTCTGCGGCGCAGGTCGCCCTGCACGCCGCGTTTGCCGCGGTCGGCAGCGCCACCCCGACCGTCAGTCTCGACGCCTCGGGTCACGTGCACGACACGGCCGCCGTGCTCGGGATGCTGGGCGGGATGCCCGCCGGTCACGCCGCGGCGACGATGACGTTCGGGCATGGGCTGGCGGCGATCGCGACCGTCGCTGTGCTCGCGTGGGGCGAGCGACTCGCCGCCGTGATCGCCCGCGGCATCCGCCGACTGCTGCGCCTCGACCCCGTCACGGTGGCGCTGCAGCCCGCGCCGGTTCCGGGCGCCCCCATCGTGCGTTTCGACGGTATCGCCGCCGCCTTCTTGGAGTGTGTGACCCGAAGGGGACCGCCGGCGCGACGCGCGCCCTCCCTCGCCGTCTGACGCATCCGCAGGCGGCATCCCTTCTGCGGCATCGCCGCGTCAGAACACCCTGCGGCTTCGCCGCGCCACACTTCGCGGCTTCGCCGCGTCACACTTCGCGGCCCCGCCGCCCCATCCGGAAGAGACCCATGTCCCGCACCTCCTCGCGCCCTCGCGCGCTCGTCGCCGCCGGTGTCGTCGCCGGCGCCGCCCTCGTCCTCGCCGCGCCGCTCGCCGCCTCGGCGCACATCCACGTCACGCCCGAGGAATCGGCCGCCGGCACCTCGACGCGCCTCGACTTCTCGTTCAGCCACGGCTGCGACGACTCGCCGACGACCGCCGTCGTCTTCACGATCCCCGAGGGCATCGACGGCGTCACGCCCGTCCTCAACGGGGCCTGGACGATCTCGCGCGAGCTCGGCGACGACGGCATCCCCACGCAGGTCACGTACACCGCGGTGACGCCCGTCGAGTCCGGGACGGCGGCGACCGTCTCGCTCGACGTCATCTTCGCCTCGTCGGCGGCCGAGACCTCCGTCGCGTTCCCCGTGCTCCAGCGCTGCGTCGAGGGTGAGACCGACTGGTCCGAGGTCGCCGCCGAGGGGCAGACCGAGGACGACCTCGAGGCCCCCGCCCCGGTCGTCGCGGTCGGCGCCGTATCCGCCGACACCGGCCACGGCCACGGCGACGCGGAGGAGTCCGAGGATGCCGCGGACGACAGCGCCGCGCACGAGGGCGACCACGCCGAGACCGCCGCGCCGTCGGCGTCAGAGCCCGACGCGGTCGCGCGCTGGCTCGGGGGCAGCGCGCTCGTCGCGGCCCTCGCCGCGCTCGGCGTCGCAATCGCGGGCCGCCGCCGCAAGGTCTGAGGTCCGAGCATGACCTGACCCGGGGACGGGCGGGATGCGAAGATGGTGGAGACATGACAGCGCCCACCGGTTCGAATCTCCCGCCCGTCCTGCGCCCCGCGCATCCGCCCCAGAGGCGCCTCGACGAGCTTGCGGCGAGGTTCGGCGGCGACGTCCGCGGCGACGCGGCCGACGTCGTCCTGTCGGGCATCACGCTCGCGACCGCCGATCTCCGCCCCGGCGAGGCCTTCGTCGCGATCCGCGGGGTCAACCGGCACGGGGCGGAGTTCGCGCGGGATGCCGCCGCCGCGGGCGCCGTCGCGATCGTGACGGATGCCGCCGGCGCCGACATCGCGGCATCCGCCGGCCTCGACGCGTCGGTGCCGGTCGTGGTCGTCGCGGACCCGCGAGCGCTGCTCGGCGAGCTGTCCGCGTGGGTGTACGGCACCGCCGAGAACCTGCCGCTGCTGCTCGGGACGACCGGTACGAACGGCAAGACGAGCGTGTCGCACCTGCTCGAGGGGATCCTCGGCCAGCTCGGCGTCGTGACGGGCCTGTCGTCGACCGCCGAGCGCCACATCGCGGGCGAGGTCATCGTCTCGCGGCTGACGACGCCCGAGGCATCCGAGTTCCATGCCCTGCTCGCCCTCATGCGCGAGCGGGGCGTCGAGGCCGTCGCCGTCGAGGTCAGCGCGCAGGCGCTCAGCCGCCACCGGGTCGACGGGATCGTGTTCGACGTCGCGGGCTTCACGAACCTCACCCACGACCACCTCGACGACTACGCCGACATGCGCGAGTACTTCGAGGCGAAGCTTCCGCTGTTTCGCCCCGACCGCTCGCGTCGCGCCGTCGTCTGCCTCGACTCGCCGTACGGCGCCGAGGTTGCTGCGCGCAGCGCGGTGCCGGTCGTCACGATCGTCACGCCCGCGATCGCCGAGGATGCCACGGCACGCGCCAACTGGACCGTCGAGATCGTCGCCGAGCGCCAGGACGGCACCGAGTTCACCCTCTCCGGGCCGGAGGGCCGCTCGCTCACGACGACCGTCCCCGTGATCGGTCGGCATATGGCGGCCAACGCCGGTCTCGCGATCGTCATGCTCCTCGAGGCGGGCTACGCATGGGAGCGGCTGGTCGCGACATTGGATGCCGGCCGCATCGACGCGCACCTGCCCGGCCGCACGCAGCGAGTCTCGGGCGACCGCGGCCCCGCCGTCTACGTCGACTTCGGGCACTCCCCCGATGCGTTCGAGAAGACCCTCGCGGCGGTTCGGCGCGTCACCCCCGGGAAGGTCGTCATGGTCGTCGGCGCCGACGGCGACCGCGACAAGACGAAGCGCCTCGACATGGGGCGCACCTCTGCCGAGGGCAGCGACCTGGTCATCATCACCGACCACCATCCGCGCCGTGAGGACCCCGACGCGATCCGCGCGACGCTCGTCGAGGGCGCCCGCGCGGCGCGCCAGGAGGCCGAGATCCTCGAGTTCTCGCCGCCCGAACGCGCGATCATCGAGGCCGTCGCGCGCGTCACCGACGGTGACGCGATCCTGTGGGCGGGCCCGGGCCATCAGGACTACCGCGACATCCGCGGCGTCCGGACGCCCTACTCGGCGCGCGAGCTCGCCCGGCGGGCGCTACGGGATGCCGGGTGGCCCGTCCCCGAGCCGTCGTGGCCCGTCCCCTATCCGGATGACGACACGCCGCTCTCGGACCCCGAGCGCGACTGGCGCTGACCGCCGTCGCCGGCACCCCCGGGCACCCCCGGGATCCCCCGGCATCCCGCTCCCCGGCATCCGAACGCAACTGCAAGGCCGCGAGCACGACACGCGGATGCCGTCGGCTCCGCCCCGGCGTGTCGCCCGCGAACCCTTGCAGTTCGATCCAGCCGTCGCCGCGAAGCCTTGTGGTCTGACCACAAGGCTTAGTGCCCCCTCGACCCCGCACATTGTGCCTTTCGTGCACACGCTTCGATGTGGTCCGACCACAGGAGTAGCCTGATGGCAGCGGATCCGCACGGATGGGTGCGGCCGGTCCCACAAGGATCTCGAGGAAGCGAACACCATGACCACCGTCACCCCCGCAGCGCAGGACGCACAGCCCGCCGCCTGGACCGGATTCACCAGCGGTCCCTGGCAGGACCAGATCGACGTGCGCGACTTCATCCAGCGCAACTACACCCCCTACACCGGCGACGCCGCGTTCCTCGCCGGCGCGACCGCGCGGACGACCCGCGTGTGGGACATCCTCTCCGCGATGTTCCCGGTCGAGCGCGAGCGCGGCGTCTACGACGTCGACGCGCACACGCCCGCCGGCATCACGCGGCACGCCCCCGGCTACATCTCGCGCGACGACGAGGTCATCGTCGGCCTGCAGACGGATGCCCCGCTCAAGCGCGCCATCATGCCCAACGGCGGCTGGCGCATGGTCGAGGGCGCCCTCGAGACCTACGGCTACGAGGTCGACGAGACCCTCAAGACCGTCTTCAGCGAGTACCGCAAGACCCACAACCAGGGCGTCTTCGACGTGTACTCCCCGAACGTGCGCGCCGCGCGCTCGTCGCACATCATCACCGGGCTGCCGGATGCCTACGGCCGCGGCCGCATCATCGGCGACTACCGCCGCGTCGCGCTCTACGGCGTCGACCAGCTGATCGCCGCGAAGAAGGTCGACAAGCTGGGCCTGGACACGACCCCCTTCACCGAGCAGATCGCCCGCGAGCGCGAAGAGCACGCCGAGCAGATCCGCGCGCTGCAGGAGCTCAAGCAGATGGCGGCATCCTATGGATACGACATCTCGGGCCCCGCGAAGACGGCGAAAGAGGCCGTGCAGTGGCTCTACTTCGCCTACCTCGGCGCCGTCAAGGAGCAAAACGGCGCGGCCATGTCGCTCGGTCGCACCTCGACCTTCCTCGACGTGTTCATCCAGCGTGACCTGGACGCCGGCGTCCTGACCGAGACCGAGGCGCAGGAGATCATCGACGACTTCGTGATCAAGCTGCGGATCGTCCGGTTCCTGCGCACGCCCGAGTACGACTCGCTGTTCTCCGGCGACCCGACCTGGGTCACCGAGACGATCGGCGGCGTCGGCGAGGACGGTCGCCCGCTCGTGACGAAGAACTCGTTCCGCTACCTCCAGACCCTCTACAACCTCGGCCCCGCCCCGGAGCCGAACATGACGGTCTTCTGGAGCCCGGCCCTTCCCCAGGGCTTCAAGGACTTCTGCGCGCAGGTGTCGATCGACACGTCCGCCGTGCAGTACGAGTCCGACGAGATCATCCGTCCCGCGTGGGGTGACGACGCCGCGATCGCGTGCTGCGTGAGCCCCATGCGCGTCGGCAAGCAGATGCAGTTCTTCGGCGCCCGCGTCAACCTCGCCAAGACCCTGCTCTACGCGATCAACGGCGGCCGCGACGAGGTCTCGGGCAAGCAGGTCTCGCCGATCATGGCGCCCGTCGGCGACGGTCCGCTCGACTTCGACGACGTCATGGGCCGGTTCGACCAGACGATGGACTGGCTCGCCGAGACGTACGTCGAGGCGCTCAACTGCATCCACTGGTCGCACGACAAGTACGCGTACGAGCGCCTCGAGATGGCGCTGCACGACAAGGACGTGCTGCGGACCATGGCGTGCGGCATCGCGGGCCTGTCGGTCGCGGCCGACTCGCTCTCGGCGATCAAGTACGCGACGGTCACCCCGGTGCGCGACGACCGCGACGTCGTGGTCGACTACGTCATCGAGGGCGAGTTCCCGACGTACGGCAACGACGACGACCGGGCGGATGCCATCGCCGTCGACCTCGTCGAGCGCTTCATGTCGAAGATCCGTCGCCACCCGATGTACCGGAACGCGCTGCCGACCCAGTCGGTGCTGACGATCACGTCGAACGTCGTGTACGGCAAGGCCACGGGCAACACGCCCGACGGTCGCCGCGCCGGCGAGCCGTTCGCCCCGGGCGCCAACCCGATGAACGGCCGCGACACGCACGGCATGCTGGCATCCGCTCTGTCGGTCGCGAAGCTGCCGTACTCGCAGTCGCAGGATGGCATCTCGCTGACGAACACGGTGGTTCCCGCCGGCCTCGGCCGCACGAAGGACGAGCAGGTGACGAACCTCGCCGGACTCCTCGACGCGTACGTGGGCTCGCAGGGGTACCACATGAACGTCAACGTGCTGAACCGCGAAACGCTCGAGGATGCCATGGAGCACCCCGAGAACTACCCGCAGCTGACGATCCGTGTCTCGGGCTACGCCGTGAACTTCGTGCGACTGACCCGCGAGCAGCAGCTCGACGTGCTGTCGCGCACGTTCCACGGCGCGATGTAACACCCGGCATCCCGCCCGCCTCCCTACACGTCGATACCCCGAGAGGAGCAGAGATCATGTCCGCGACCATCATCCGGCCCGACTGCATCACTGCTCCTCTCGCGGGTCTCGAGGTGGCGGGCGTCGACCGGCACGAACGCCTCACCGCGATGCGGGAGGGCCGGCTCGGCTCGGTGCACTCGTGGGAGCTCGTCACGGCCGTCGACGGTCCGGGCACGCGCCTCACGACCTTCCTCAGCGGATGCCCGCTGCAGTGCCTGTACTGCCACAACCCCGACACGCTCGCGATGAAGGACGGAAAGCCCGTCACGAGCGACGACCTGCTCGCCCGCATCGCGCGCTATCGGGGAGTGTTCGCGGCCACGGGCGGCGGCATCACCCTCTCGGGCGGCGAGGTCCTCATGCAGCCCGCCTTTGCCGCGACCATCCTCCGCGGCGCGAAGGAGCTCGGCATCCACACGGCGATCGACACGTCCGGCTTCCTCGGCGCGTCGGCGACCGACAAGATGCTGGACGATGTGGACCTCGTCCTGCTCGATGTGAAAAGCGGCGATCCCGAGACGTACCGGCGGGTCACCGGGCGTGAGCTCGAGCCCACGCTCGAGTTCGGTCGCCGCCTCGCCGAGCGCGAGGGCGGGCCGGAGGTCTGGATCCGCTTCGTGCTCGTCCCGGGGCTCACCGACGACGAGCGCAACGTCGAGATCGTCGCCGAGTACGCGGCATCCCTCAATGAGATTCGGCCCGGCACCGTGACGCGGGTCGAGGTGCTGCCCTTCCACCAGATGGGCCGCGACAAGTGGGCGGCCCTCGGCCGCGAGTATGCGCTCGAGGACACCCAGCCGCCCACCCCCGCCCTCACCGACCGCGTGCGCGCGCAGTTCCGCGCGCACGGATTGGTGACGTACTGACCGTCACCCCCCCTTACGGTCAGCAGAGCCGCCCCTTGTCGGCGGTCTCCTCGGGACCAGCCCCCACCGCCATCCCCCCGTGGCCGGGCTGGTCCCTTTCTCTTCCCCCACCTCGCGAGACTGCGCTTGTGCACGGATTTGAGGGTGATTTGCGTGCATAAGTGCGGTTTCGCGGATGCCGGGGGGCGGCGGCGCGACGCGCGGCGCGGCGCGCGGCGCGGGGCGGGTCAGGCGGCGGCGATGCGGCGGTCGGCCTCGGCGCGCGCCCAGCGCTCGGCCTCGGCGAGGCTCGACCGGGTGAGCTCGCCCGGCGCGACGTGCGCGTCGACGACCGCACGAACCGTGTCGAGGATGCCGAGAAAGCTCAACGCGCCGTCGTGGAATGCGTCGACTGCCTGCTCGTTCGCCGCGTTGAAGACCGCCGGGTATGTCCCGCCCGCCCGGCCCACGTGCTTCGCGAGCGCGACGGCGGGGAACGCCCCATCGTCGAGCGGCTCGAACGTCCACGTCTGCGCCGTGGTCCAGTCCAGCGGCGCGCCGACGCCCGCGACCCGGTGCGGCCAGTCCAGGCCGAGCGAGATCGGCAGCCGCATATCCGGCGGGGATGCCTGCGCAATCGTCGACCCGTCGACGAACTCGACCATCGAGTGCACGATCGACTGCGGGTGCACGGCGACGTCGATCCGGTCGTAGTCGACGCCGAACAGCAGGTGCGCCTCGATCACCTCGAGCCCCTTGTTGACGAGGGTCGCCGAGTTGGTCGTGACGACGCGCCCCATGTCCCACGTCGGGTGCGCAAGCGCCTGGGCCGGGGTGACGGCATCCAACTGCGCACGCGAGCGGCCACGGAAAGGGCCGCCGGATGCCGTGAGCACGAGCCGCCGTACTTCGCTCGCCTCCCCGGCGCGAAGGGCCTGCGCGATCGCGGAGTGCTCCGAATCGACGGGCACGATCTGGCCGGGCGCGGCGAGCGCCGTCACGAGGTCGCCGCCGACGATGAGCGACTCCTTGTTCGCGAGCGCGAGCGTGCGGCCCTCCTCGAGCGCCGCGAGCGTCGGGCCGAGGCCGACCGAACCGGTGATGCCGTTGAGGACGACGTCGGCATCCACCTCGCGAACGAGCCTCTCGGCGGCATCCGCCCCGAGCCCGGTCGCGGATGTCGGCACACCGAACTCCGCCGCCTGAGCGGCGACGAGATCGGCATTGCGCCCCGCGGCGAGCCCGACGACCTCGAAGCGGTCGCGGCGCGTGCGGATGACATCCAGCGCCTGCGTCCCGATCGATCCCGTGGAACCGAGGATCAGGACGCGGCGCATGCGGCCAGCCTACCGGCGCCCGCTACTGCGTCGCGGCGTGCTGCGTACCGAGGATGTCGATAACGAACACGAGCGTCTTGCCCTTGAGGTCGCCGTTCAGGTCTCCCATCGACGGCGGCATCACGACCAGCACCTGGCTGCCGACGGTCTGCCCGACGAGCGCCTTGCCGAATCCCTCGTAGACGCCGGTGGTCGTGAAGGATGCCGGCGCGCCACGCGACCAGCTCGAGTCGAACTCCTCTTTCGTGTCCCACGCGACGCCCTTGTACTGCACGACGACCTGGTCGCCGTCGGCGACGGTCGGGCCGTCGCCCTTCTTGAGGTCTGCGATCTGCAGGTCGGCGGGCGCCTCGGTGTCGGGCACCGTGACGGTGGGCACGCCGTCGGCATCGAGCGTCACTTCGGGCATCCCCGCCACCGGGTCGACGGGCGTGCCCGTCGCAGTTGTCGGAAGCGCCGCCACCGTGCGCGCGACGACGACGTAGTTGCTGCCTTCGGATCCGATGGCCGAGCCCGGGACGGTCAGCACCGTGGTCGAACCGATCGGGTTGCACTCGACGGCGACGATCCACATGCTCAGCTGCGTCTGGTCGATGAGCAGGGGCACGAGCCCGTCCCCCGTCGCCGACGTCGTCGACGCATCGGTGAGAAGCTCGCCCGTGGCGCCGTCGAAGATCTGATAGGTGCCCGAGGCGAGGTCACCGGATGCCAGCACCTCACCGTCGCCCTTCGTCACGACCGTGCGCTGCACCTCGCTGAACGACAGGCCGGTCGGCACGGTCGCCGTGAGCGTGTCGCCGCTGTCATCGACGGTCACCGCTTCCGAGTCGGCGCCCGAGGCTGCCGTCACGAGGCATCCGTCGGCGGCGGGCGTCTCCTCCGTCGGCGGCGGCGTGGTCGCGCTCCCGCCTCCGAGGCCGGAGCAGCCGGCGAGCAGGATGACCGAGACAGCGGCGGCGGACAGGGCGGCGAGCGGGCGCAGGCGCACGATGAGACCTCACAAGATGGTGGAAGGGGATCCCGCCCATCCTCGCGCACTTTGTTCTGCGCCCGCTGAGAGACCCACCGATACCACCATGCGCGGAGCGGAATGGATTCGGGAGTACCCTCATCGGGTGGCAGATGAGCAGGAAAGCACGACGGAGGTGCCCGAGCCGTCGCCGACGACGGACGATTCCGGCGTCGCGCCCGTCGGCTTCACCTACTACTTCGGCCGCGCCGTGCTCATCCCGCTTGCGCGCCTGTTCTATCGCCCGCGGATCGAGGGGCGATCGAACATCCCCCGCACCGGCAAGATCATTCTCGCGAGCAACCACCTGTCGTTCATCGACTCGCTCGTCATCCCGATGTTCTCGCCTCGGCCCGTGTACTTCCTCGCGAAGTCGTCGTACTTCGAGGGCACCGGATTCAAGGGCTGGGTGAGCCGGCACTTCTTCACGGCGATCGGGGCAACACCCGTCGAGCGCGGTGCGGGGCAGGCGGCGCTCGAAGCCCTCGACCAGCAGCGCCGCATCCTGGCATCCGGCCGCGCGATCGCGCTCTACCCCGAGGGCACGCGCTCCCTCGACGGGCGCCTGTACAAGGGGCGCACGGGAGTCGCCTTCCTCGCGCTCGAGGAGGGCGCGCGGGTCGTGCCCGTAGGGATCATCGGCACGAACGAGGCGATGCCGGTCGGCGCGAAGCTGCCCAAACGGCATCCGCGCGTCACGGTCCGCTACGGCGAGCCGATCGACCTGTCGCACCTCGGCCCCGCGAACAGCGGCCGCGCGCGGCGCCTCGCGACCGACGAGATCATGGCCGCGATCCACGAGCTGTCGGGTCAGGAGCTCGCGAACGCGTACAACGAGGTGCCGGCATCCAACCCGGTCGAACGGCTCAAGCAGGTGCTTCCGCACGAGCGGCGGTGACCGTCGCCTCGTGGCGCACGGGGAAGTTCACCGAGTTCGCGATGAAGCACCAGGCGTTCGCCTGCGCGTGCGCCGCTTCGGCGGCCTCGATCATATGCTCCTGGGCGACGACGACGCGCGGGTGCAGCACGACCTCGCGGAAGGCGCCGCCGCCGCGCCCGTCGAGCGTCATGAGCCCGGTCGCCTCGTCGTCGTAGGCGACCACGACGACTCCCGCCTCGACGCACGCGTGCAGGTACGACAGCAGGTGGCACTCGGACAGCGCCGCGACAAGCAGGTCCTCGGGATTCCACTTCGTCGCGTCGCCCCGGAAGGGACGATCGGCGGATGCCGCGAGCGCGGGCTTGCCGAGGATCGAGATCGTGACGGACCGGTCGTAGTCGCGGTATCCGCTCGTCCCTGTGCCGCGGTCGCCGGTCCACTCCGTACGCACGAGATAGCGGTGCTCGCCTGTCATTTGCACAGTCTCGCACGCGTCTTGGCGCGCCGCGCCGCCGGATAGGCTGTGCTCGTGCCCGAGACCTTCGCCGTCGCCGACTCCGTCGAGCTCGCCGTTGTGGAACGCAGCGGATTCGTCGAGTCTCGCCACGCGGGTTCGGCGATCGTGTTGGATCCGGACGGCGTCGCGGTGCGCACCCTCGGCGATGTCGAGACACCGATTCTGCCTCGCTCGAGCCTCAAGCCCCTCCAGGCGCTCGGCTGCGTCACCGCGGGAGCCGCGCTCGAGGGCGAGCGCCTGGCGATGGCGACGGCGAGCCACTCGGGCACCGACCGGCACGTCGCGGTCGTCCGCGACATCCTCGATCAGGCGGGCCTCGCCGAGTCCGACCTCGGCTGCCCCGCCGCGTGGCCGTCGGACACCGCGACGCGCGATGAGCTCGTGCGCGAGCTCGGACAGCCGCAGCGCATCCGCATGAACTGCTCGGGCAAGCACGCCGCGATGCTCCTCGCGTGCGCCGCGAACGGATGGGACACGGCGGGCTACCTGGACCCCGGGCATCCGCTGCAGACACACATTCGTGAGGTGGTCGAGCGCCTCACCGGGGCCAAGATCACGACGACCGCGATCGACGGATGCGGTGCCCCCGTGCACGCGATGAGCCTTTCCGCCCTCGCCCGCGCCGCTCACCGCATCGGCACGTCGTCGGAGCGGTCGCCGTTCGCTCTGCATCGGACGGCGGGAGCACTCGTCCGGGCCGTCCGCGAGAATCCGTGGGCGATCGACGGACCCGGCCGCGCCGACACGATCGTCATCGAACGCCTCGGCGTCTTCGCCAAGGGCGGCGCGGAAGGCATCATGATCATGGTCGCGCCCGGCGGCGCGACGGTCGCGCTCAAGGTGCTCGACGGCAGCGGCCGCGCGGCGACGGCGATCGCCCTCGCACTCCTCGAGCGCGTCGGAGCGCTCGCACCGGGCGACGTGGCCCAGACGATGACTCAGCTTCCGCTCGCGATCACGGGCGGCGGTCAGGACGTCGGCCTCATCCGGCCGACGGTGTAGGCGTCCCGAACCGCGGGTCCACAAGCACTGCGGGCGCGGGACTCAGCGAAGGAGCGTCGATGCGCATCTGTGTTCCCACCGAGATCAAGAACAACGAGTACCGGGTCGCCCTCACGCCCGCCGGCGTGCACGATCTCGTGGCATCCGGTCATGAGGTGTTCGTGCAGTCCGGTGCCGGCATCGGCTCCTCCATGCCGGATGCAGAATATGTCGCGGCGGGAGCCACGCTCATCGACGATCCGGCGGAGTTGTGGGCGCGCGCCGAACTGTTGCTGAAGGTCAAAGAGCCGATCGCGGCCGAGTACGGATACTTCCGCGACGACCTCGTGCTCTTCACCTACCTGCATCTCGCCGCCGACCGCCCGCTCACCGATCGCCTCATCGCCGACGGGGTCACGGCGATCGCGTATGAGACGGTGCAGCTCCCGGGTGGCGGGCTGCCCCTGCTCGCCCCGATGAGCGAGGTCGCTGGTCGCCTCGCCCCCACGGTCGGGGCTGCGACGCTCATGCGTTCGGCCGGTGGCCTCGGACTTCTCATGTCGGGAGTCCCGGGCACGCGTCCCGCCCAGGTCACGATCATCGGCGGCGGCGTCGCGGGCGCGAACTCGGCGTACATCGCGGCGGGCCTCGGCGCCGACGTCACGATCTTCGATACCAATATCGCGCGGCTGCGCTTCCTCGACGACCACTTCCAGGGGCGCGTGAAGACCGCGGCCTCGAATCCGCTCGACCTCGACCGCGCGGTCGTCTCGTCCGACCTCGTCATCGGGTCGGTGCTCATCCCGGGCGCAAAGGCTCCGAAGCTCGTGCCGAACGACATGGTCGCGCGCATGCGCGAGGGATCCGTGCTCGTCGACATCGCGGTCGATCAGGGCGGATGCTTCGAAGACACCCGCCCGACGACCCACGCCGATCCGACCTTCCCCGTGCACGGCACCGTCTTCTACTGCGTCGCGAACATGCCCGGCGCCGTGCCCAACACCTCGACGTCTGCGCTCACCAATGCGACGCTCCCCTACGTCCGTCGCATCGCGGCGCTCGGGTGGCGCGCGGCGCTGAGCGCCGACGGTGCGCTCGCCGAGGGCCTCAACACGGCATCCGGGCGCGTCGTGAACGTTGGCGTCGCCGCGGCGCACGGCCTCGACGCCCTCTCACTGACGGATGCCCTGGCGTAGAGTCGCGCACGCAGTCCCGCGCGCCGTGTCGGATGCCACCGACGTTCGCCCGCGCCTACCGATCACGTCGCCCTCGTGCTCACCCTGCGCACGCGCGTGGCGCCGGGGACGAGCAGCCACGCGCGCGGAGCGCCGGGGGCGACGAACGGCGGAAGGTCGCGGCGGCCACTGACGGCGCGGTACTCGGCCACGCACGCCGCGTCAACCACGAGGTCGCAGCGCTCTCGAGCGGCGGCGAGCACGCGCCACTGCGCAAGCCACGTCTCGGGGGTGCCGATGATGGCATCGCCCGCGCCGAGCGCGCTCGGGTCGGCCGCTGCCTCGTCGACCGAGAGGGCGTGGCGGCCGGCATCCGCGCAGGCGGCGGCCCTTGCCGCGGCGGCTGGGCCGGGCGGCACGACGAACGCGATCGGCCGAGCGCCGTCGAGGGCGAGCGGAGGCGCGGACGCCGTGTGGGTCGTGGCGCCGACGGATGCCAGCGCGCCCGCGGATGCCGTGTCACCGCCGGATGCTCGCGCGCTCACGGATGCCAGCGCGCCGACGGTTCCCGGCGCGCGAGCCGCCGCGGGGCCGCCCGTGACCCCAACCGCGACACTTTCACCGGAGCCGACCGCGAACTGCACGAGCCGCCGGCCCCACCTGCCCCGGCCCGGCGGAGCATCGGGCACGAAGTCGGTGGGATCGCCGCCCGCCGCGGCGTGGTCCGCGCGGGTCGGCAGGGCGAGCAGCGCCCGTTGCGGCAGCAGGTCGACGACGCGGCCAAGCCCACCGGAGACCCGCGCCAACGACAGCACGAGCGTCAACGACCGACCTCGCGCCTCGCGCGCGGCGCGTTCGAGTGCCGCAACCCATAGCGCGCCGTACTCTCCCCCGAGACGTGCCGCGATCGCGTCGGCGTCGTCGACGATCACGGTCGTGCCGGGCGCTGCGTCGTCAATCGCCATGACGGCATCCCAGGCGCTCTCCGGGTCGTCGGGCGTCCACAGGACGCGCGGAGACTGCACCGCGATCGTTCTCAGCAGCGTCGTGCGGCCGCTCCCGGGGCCCCCGATGACGGCGAGCCCGGGTGCATCGGGCGCGAGGAGCACGACCGACTGACGCTGATGCTCGGGTTCGTCGGCCAGTCCGAGAACGATGCCACCGTCGGTACCCGCCCCGCCGACCCCGCGCACCTGCGCAAGGCCGAGCACGGCCGGAAGCGGCGCCAGCCACGGCTTGCGCGCCGGAATCGCGCCAGCCGACGCGGCACGCAGGGCCTCGAGCGACCCCGCGTCGCAACGCGCGACGCGCACGGCGAGCGGCGCATCGTCGATGGCGCGGCGCACGAGCGCCGTGCCCCGCGCGGACTCCGCGCCGGGCAGCCGCGCCGCGTCGTCGACCCCGAGGACGGCGCGCGAGTCCGCGGCATCCGTCACTCGGAACGCGATCCGCAACGGCGCGTTCGCGAGCACCCCGTCTCGAAACGCGCCGCCGACGCGCTGCGACGCGAGGATCAGGTGCATTCCGAGGGCGCGTCCGCGCGCCGCGAGGTCGCCGAACAGGTCATGCAACTGTGGGTGCGCGGCGACGAGCGCCGCGTACTCGTCGACGACGATCACGAGACCACCCAGCGCGCCCGCCGCCTCGGCAACGTCGCGCGCACCGCACTCAGCCAGCACTCGCTCGCGATGTCGGACCTCCGCGCGCAGGCTCTCCACCGCCCGCAGCGCGCTCCCCTCGTCGAGATCGGTCAGCACCCCCGTCACATGCGGCAGCGACGCGAGCGCATCGAACGTGCGCCCGCCCTTGAAGTCGACGAGGAGCAGGGCGAGCTCCTGCGGCGATCTCCCGCGGCACAGACCCACGATCCACGTCGTCAGCAGCTCGCTTTTGCCCGCACCTGTCACCCCGACGACGATCGCGTGCGGACCGTCCGCGACGAGATCCAGCACGACCGGGTCGCCCCCGCGCACCCCCACGACCGCGGCGAGCGAGCCCGCCACGGCATCCGGAGCAGACAGCTCGTCGAGCGAGGCGGCCCGGTCGCCGCCGTACCCTAGCTGCGACGCACGTTCGGCGAGGATGCCGGCGACGAACTCCGCCTGGGCGCGCGAGATCGCCTCGACCCGCACGTCGCGCGACATACCGTCGTGGTCGAGCCGCGCGCTCTCGCCTCCGGCGAGGGTCAGCACGGCCGCGCAGCCCGGCGGCGGTGGCTCGCCCTCGCGCACGCCGACGATCTGCGCGTCCGTGCCGGGCGGTGCCCCGCGGCCGCCCATGCCGACAAACAGCGCCGTGCCCGACGTGCCGAGCGCGTGCGGCAAGCTGTCCAGACCGGATGCCGGGTCGCCCGGCCGCGGCGCGCCCACCCCGACCAGCCGCAAACGACCGGGTGGGTGCGCAAGACACGCCTGCACCGCGAGCGCGCGCACGACGCCCGCCGCGAGCGGCGCGGGCCCCACGACGGCGACCCCGCCCTCCAAAGGCACGCACGCTGGCATGTCGTCGATCGTGCGCGCGCGCCTGCGCACAGCGCGCGCGGACTCGTCGTGAGCCTCGCCGTCGACGCGGATGCCGCTCGCGGCGGACCCCCGCCCGACCACCAGCGCGCCCTCGCGGCCAGGCACGACCCGCCACACCTCGTCGGGGTCTTCGGCGTAGCCTGCGACATCCGGCGTACGCCGCCACGCGCGGCGCCGCTCATCGTCGTGCCGACGCGTGACGTCGGCATCCAGCGCCTTGATCTCTGCGGCCGCCTCGCGCCGCGCGCGGCGCTTCGCCCCGCGCGCCGTGCGCCAGCCGTCGACGAGCCCCGCTCCCGCCATGAGCGGGCCGAGGGCCGCGAACCACAGCGCGTACGCCGATCCGGTCACCCGCCACAGGACGACCGCACCGATGACCGGCACGATGGCCGCGGCGATCGGCAGCGCGGGGCGCGCGGGAACGGCGGGCGCGGCGGGGAGCCGTAGCGGCTCGTCGGCGTGGTCATGCATGCCCGACAGTCAACCGCCCGCACCCGCGCCGCAGCGGCCCGAATGCGGGATCCGTGGACAGATCTGGCTAATCGGCCTCTGTGGAGGAGGCGGCACCGTTCGTATACGTGCGGTGCGCGTTGAGCACGATGATCGTGACGTTGTCGCGACCGCCGTTCTCGAGCGCGGCCTCGAGCATGTGGTCGGCGGCCTCGGTCGGGTCGTCGTGCTGCAACAGGAAGTGCAGGATGCCGTAGTCCGTGAGCTCCTTCGTGAGCCCGTCGCTGCAGACGACGAATCGGTCGCCGTCGACGACCTCGAGTCGCACGTAGTCGGGCGACACCCCGTCGGACGGGCCGACGGCGCGCGTGATGACGTTGCCGTAGGGGTGGTTCTCGGCCTCTTCCGGCGAAAGCCGCCCGGACGCGATGAGCTCCTGGACGACCGAGTGATCGGTCGTGACCTGCGCGAGCCCGCCGTCACGGAAGAGATAGACGCGCGAATCTCCGATGTTGAGGGTCACCCACGTCGGCTCGTCGCCGGTCGTATCGAGGTACACGCCGGTCACGGTCGTGCCGGTGCCCTCGTCGGTCGTCTCGGAGTGCGACGCGATATCGGTGACGGCGCGCGCGAGGGCCCGCTCGATCGTCTTCGGTCCCACATCACCCTTGGATGCCACGACCCGCAGCCGGTCGACGGTGCTCGCGCTGGCGATCTCGCCGCCGATGTGACCGCCCATGCCGTCCGCGACGACGAAGAGCGGATACTGCGCCAACACGGCATCCTGATTCACATCGCGCCGACGGCCCCGGTGCGTCACCTCGGACCACCGCAGCTCGAGGGCGCCGTCCTCGAGCGCGACGGTGCGCGAGTGGGTCGCGGGTTCAGACACGCTCACACTCTAGTAGACGCCTGACGTCATAGATCATTGCACGCCACCGCCAACGGGAGTACGTTGTGTCTGCGCTCGCACCGCTCCATCGCGCGTGCGCCCGTATCAGCCGCTTCTCGAAAGGCAACTACATGAGCGACCCGAATGCATCGCAACCGGTCGACCCCGCAACGCCTCCGCCCGCTGCCCCGACTCCGCCGCCCGCCGCGGCCGGTGCTCCCGGTGCGCAGCCGCAGTACCCCGCCGCCGCGCCCGCCGGGCCGTACACGCCCGAGACCGACAAGCAGCTCGCGATGTGGGCACACATCGGTGGTGTCGTGGGGTTCCTGCCCGCGCTCATCATCTGGCTCATCGGCAAGGACCGCGGCCCCCGCGTCGCCACCGAGGGCAAGGAGGCGCTGAACTGGCAGATCACCTTCACGATCGCCTACGTCGCCCTCTGGATCGTCACCACGATCCTGTCCGCGATCGTGTGGTTCCTCGGCCTCATCCTGTGGCTCCTGCCGCTCGCGCTGTGGGTCCTCAACGTCGTCTGGTCGATCCAGGGCGGCATCAAGGTCAACGCGGGCGGTAGCTTCCGCTACCCGTGGAACCTGCGCCTGATCAAGTGATCTCACCGAAAGGGGCTCGGATGTCGCATCCGGGCCCCTTTCGCATGTCCGATTCGCGCTCCTGGGCACGTCGCCCACGCGCACGCGGCCGCTGTCGGTAGCCTGGCCGGACATCCATCGGAAGGACCGTCATGACCGATCAGGGCACCCCGACCCCGCCACCGCTGCCCGACCAGCCCGCAGCGGATGCCGCGGCGCAGGCATCTGCGGACAACACGCGCGTAGCGCCGGGCATCGCCGGCGTCGACGATACCGGTGTGGCACGTCTGACGGGCGACCTCGACGAGATCGGCCGCGGCTTCCTCTCGGCGCTGGTCGACGTCACCTTCACGCGCTTCATCACCCGCCGTCTCGCCAGCGTCTTCTACCTCGTCGGTCTCGTCGCGATCGGCATCGGGTTCATCGCGGCGTTCTCGAGCGGCATCATCTCGGGTATCGGCGCTCTCGGCTGGAACCTCGGCGGCGGCATCGCCCTCATCGTCTCGACGATCGTCGTCGTGCCGGTGCTCGCCTTCTTCGCGGTCGTGCTGCTGCGTTTCGTCATCGAATCGGGCGTCGCGCTCGTCGCGATAGCCGAGAACACCGAGCGCACGGCGCAGAACACCCTGCGCGACTGAGCTCGCGCGGCGGGCGCTCAGACGACGAGGTCAAGCTCGCCCGGCGCTCCGGGCGCGACCTCGAAGTCTGCGGCGGCCGCCCACGCGACGAACCCGCGCGCCGATCTGATCCTCGGGCGAGCCTGCGCGAGGCGGCGGACGAGCTCGCCCTTCGCGTGCTTGTTGAAGTGGTTGAGGGCGCGCACTGCGCCGCCGTCGCCGCGCGTGACCACCCGCAGATACACGGAGGGGATGCCGGGCGGCACCGGCCCGAGCGCTGCATACGCCTCCGAGCGCAGGTCGAGCACGAACGGCGGCGAGGCTTCCGCGATCGCCTCCGTCACGGCATCCGCCCACAGGCTTCGCAGCGACGGGATGCCGGGGAGCGCCGTCCCCGCGGCGAGGCGATACCCGGGGATCGCGTCGAGCGCGCCCACCGGCCCGAACGGCGCCGAGTGGATGAGCACGTGCGACCCGAGCCATCGTCGCGCGGGGGCGGGGAGCGACCCGGCATCCAGCGCATCGAAGAGGACACCCGTGTAGCGGTCGACAGCGGCCATCGTCGGCGCGGTGCGCAGGGCCGCGTTCGCCGCGATGTCGCCCCGCTGGCGTTCGGAGAGCTTCAGCACGCGCGCCGCGGCATCCGCGTCGGCGCTGAGCGCAACAAGCGCGTCGATGACGGCCTCGCGCTGTGGCGCGAGCTGCGGCAGCGCAAGCGCGTCTAGCGTCAACGCCCGCGCGCGCCCGCCGACCCGCTTCGTCTCACTCGGCGGCAGCAGCACCAGCATCGCGAAACCTCACTTGTGCACGCTTTTCAGCCCCAGAACCGTACACAAGCGCGGTTTCGCGGACGGGAGGGGCGACGACGGATGCCGGGCAGGGCGCGCGGCGCGGGCTACGCCAGCGCGGCGTGGCCCGCGACGATCGTGAGCTCGTCGGAGGCCATCGACACGAAGCCGTCGCGCGCGTTCGCGACGACCTTCGTGCCGTCGAGCTGGGTGATGCGCACCTGGCCCTCGGCGAGGATCGCGAGCACGGGCTCGTGACCGGTCATGAAGCCGATCTCGCCCTCGACGGTCTTGGCGACGACGAGGGATGCCTCGCCGCTCCAGACCTCCTCCTCGGCGGAGACGAGCGTCACAGCAAGAGGCATGTCAGCTGTTCTCCTGCTGGATCTTCGCCCACTTCTCCTCGACGTCGGAGATGCCTCCGACGTTGAAGAACGCCTGCTCGGCGACGTGGTCGAAGTCACCCTTGACGATCGCGTCGAACGACTCGATGGTCTCCTTGATCGGGACCGTGGAGCCCTCGACGCCGGTGAACTTCTTCGCCATGTAGGTGTTCTGCGAGAGGAACTGCTGGATGCGGCGCGCGCGCGACACGACGATCTTGTCCTCTTCGGAGAGCTCGTCGACACCGAGGATCGCGATGATCTCCTGCAGCTCCTTGTTCTTCTGCAGGATCTGCTTCACGGCGGTGGCCACACGGTAGTGGTCCTCACCGATGTAGCGCGGGTCGAGGATGCGGCTCGTCGAGGTCAGCGGGTCGATGGCAGGGTACAGACCCTTCGACGCGATCTCGCGCGAGAGCTCGGTCGTGGCATCCAGGTGCGCGAAGGTCGTCGCCGGGGCCGGGTCGGTGTAGTCGTCGGCGGGCACGTAGATCGCCTGGAGCGAGGTGATCGAGTGACCGCGCGTCGAGGTGATGCGCTCCTGGAGCACACCCATCTCGTCGGCGAGGTTCGGCTGGTAACCCACGGCGGAGGGCATGCGACCGAGGAGGGTCGAGACCTCGGAACCGGCCTGCGTGAAGCGGAAGATGTTGTCGATGAACAGCAGCACGTCCTGCTTCTGCACGTCGCGGAAGTACTCCGCCATCGTGAGGGCCGAGAGGGCGACGCGCAGACGCGTTCCCGGCGGCTCGTCCATCTGACCGAAGACGAGGGCGGTCTTGTCGAAGACGCCCGCCTCCTCCATCTCGCCGATGAGGTCGTTGCCCTCACGGGTGCGCTCGCCGACACCGGCGAACACCGAGACGCCACCGTGGTCCTGCGCGACGCGCTGGATCATCTCCTGGATGAGGACCGTCTTGCCGACGCCGGCGCCGCCGAACAGGCCGATCTTGCCGCCCTGCACGTACGGGGTGAGCAGGTCGATCGACTTGATGCCGGTCTCGAACATCTCGGTCTTCGACTCGAGCTGGTCGAAGTTCGGCGCCTGGCGGTGGATGCCCCAGCGCTCCGTGACCTCGATCGTCTCGCCGGGCGCGGCGTTGAGCACGTCACCGGTGACGTTGAAGACCTTACCCTTGGTGACGTCGCCGACGGGCACCGTGATGGGGCCGCCGGTGTCGCGCACCTCCTGGCCGCGGACCATGCCGTCGGTGGGCTTCAGCGAGATAGCGCGCACGAGGTCGTCGCCGAGGTGCTGCGCGACCTCGAGCGTGATCTCGGTGGAGTCCTCGCCGATCGTGATCGTCGTCTTCAGCGCGTTGTAGATGTCGGGGATCGCATCGTGCGGGAACTCGATGTCGACGACCGGGCCGGTGACGCGTGCGACGCGCCCGACGACCGTCGTCTCGGCCTTTTCGGCGGTGGCGGTGGCAGTCATTGTCTGTCTCTTTCGGTGTGGTCGTTACTTGCCGGATGCCAGGGCGTCGGCGCCGCCGACGATCTCGGCGATCTGCTGAGTGATCTCGGCCTGGCGCGCGTTGTTGCGCAGGCGGGTGTAGTCGGTGATGAGCTTGTCGGCGTTATCCGACGCGCTCTTCATGGCCTTCTGGGTCGCCGCGTGCTTCGCGGCCGACGACTGCAGGAGCGCGTTGAACACGCGGCTCTGCACGTAGACCGGCAGCAGCGCGTCGAGCACGACCTCGGGGCTCGGCTCGAACTCGTAGAGCGGGTAGACCTGCGTCGACGCCGTCTCGGACTCGTCGGCCTCGACAACCTCGAGCGGCAGCAGGCGCACCGTCTCGGGCTGCTGCGTCATCATGCTGACGAAGCGGTTGTACACGAGGTGGATCTCGTCGACGCCGCCCTCTTCGTCGCCGCGGTCGTAGGCATCCAGCAGGGCACCCGCGATCTGCTCGGCGGTGTTGAAGTGCGGGGTGTCGGTGTCGCCCGTCCACTCCCCTGCCGCCGCCATGCGACGGAACTGGAAGTAGCCGACGGCCTTGCGGCCGACGAGGAAGTACTCGACCTCTTTGCCCTGCGAGCGCAGCAGCTCAGCCAGCTGCAGGCCCTCGCGGAGGATCTGCGAGTTGAACGCGCCCGCGAGGCCGCGGTCCGACGCGAAGATGACGACCGCCGAGCGGCGGATGGTCTCTCGTTCGGTCGTGAGCGGATGCTGGACGTTCGAGTGCGTCGCGACAGCGGAGACGGCTCGGGTGACGGCGCGCGCGAAGGGAGCCGACGCGCGCACGCGCGCCATCGCCTTCTGAATGCGCGAAGCCGCGATGAGCTCCATCGCCTTCGTGATCTTCTTGGTCGTCTGAGCAGAAGAGATCTTCTGCTTGTAGACCCGGAGTTGTGCGCCCATGAGTGTGTGTCGTCCCCCGCGTCAGCCGCGGCGGCCCTTGACGATCTTCTCCTGGCTCACGTCCTCCGCGTTGGCGGCGGCGTACTCCTCGTGGCCGGGGTTGTCGATGGCCTGCCCCTTGCCGCCCTGGAACTCGAGGATGAACGCGTCGGTGACCTTCTCCAGCTCGGCGACCGTGTCATCGTCCAGCACGTTGGTGTCGCGCAGCCGATCGAGGATCGTCGTGTTGCGCTTGAGGTAGTCGAGCAGATCCCGCTCGAACCGCAGCACATCCTCCACCTCGATGGCGTCGAGCTTGCCGTTGGTGCCGGCCCAGATCGAGACGACCTGCTCCTCCACGGGGTACGGGCTGTACTGGGGCTGCTTGAGCAGCTCCGTCAGACGCGCACCGCGCTCGAGCTGTCGCCGGGACGCCGCGTCCAGGTCGGAGGCGAACATCGCGAACGCCTCGAGCGAGCGGTACTGGGCGAGCTCGAGCTTGAGCGTGCCGGAGACCTTCTTGATCGACTTGACCTGAGCGTCGCCGCCGACGCGCGACACCGAGATGCCGACGTCGACCGCGGGACGCTGGTTGGCGTTGAACAGGTCGGACTGCAGGAAGATCTGCCCGTCGGTGATCGAGATCACGTTCGTCGGGATGTAGGCGGAGACGTCGTTGGCCTTGGTCTCGATGATCGGAAGACCCGTCATCGACCCCGCACCGAGCTCGTCGGAGAGCTTCGCGCAGCGCTCCAGCAGACGCGAGTGCAGGTAGAAGACGTCGCCGGGGTAAGCCTCGCGGCCCGGCGGGCGGCGCAGGAGCAGCGATACGGCGCGGTAGGCCTCGGCCTGCTTCGACAGGTCGTCGAAGATGATCAGGACGTGCTTGCCGCCGTACATCCAGTGCTGGCCGATGGCCGAGCCCGTGTAGGGCGCGAGGTACTTGAAGCCGGCCGGATCGGATGCCGGGGCCGCGACGATCGTCGTGTACTCCATCGCGCCGGCGTCTTCGAGCGCGCCCTTGACGGAGGCGATCGTGGAGCCCTTCTGACCGATGGCGACGTAGATGCAGCGGACCTGCTTGTTCACATCGCCGGATTCCCAGTTGGCGCGCTGGTTGATGATCGTGTCGATCGCGATGGCCGTCTTGCCGGTCTGGCGGTCGCCGATGATGAGCTGACGCTGGCCGCGGCCGACGGGGATCATCGCGTCGATCGCCTTGATGCCGGTCTGCATCGGCTCGTGCACGCTCTTGCGGCTCATGACGCCGGGCGCCTGCAGCTCGAGGGCGCGCACGCCCTCGGTCGCGATCTCGCCGAGACCGTCGATCGGGTTGCCGAGCGGGTCGACGACGCGGCCGAGGTAGCCATCGCCGACGGGGACCGAGAGGACCTCGCCCGTGCGGGTGACCTTCTGGCCGGCCTCGATGCCCGAGAACTCGCCGAGCACGACGACGCCGATCTCGTTCTCGTCGAGGTTCTGCGCGAGGCCCTCGACGCCGTTCTCGAAGCGGACGAGCTCGTTCGCCATGACGCCGGGAAGACCCTCGACGTGGGCGATGCCGTCGGCGGCGTCGACGACCGTGCCCACCTCGGTGGCGGCGGCGCCGGCCGGCTCGTAGGCGGCGACGAAGTCTTTCAGCGCGTCACGGATGACGTCGGGGCTGATGGTGAGATCTGCCATGGTGTTCTTCCTGTTCTAGCCAGCGAGGCGCTGGCGCAAGTCGTTGATTCGGGAGGAGACGGTGCCGTCGATGACGTCGTCGCCGATCTCCACCCGCATGCCGCCGAGGACCGTGGGGTCGACGACGACGTTCACGGTGACGGCGCTGTCGTAGCGAGCGCTGAGCGCGGCAGCGAGGCGATCCTGCTCCGCGGCATCCAGCGCGGTCGCCACCCGTACGGTCGCGACGGCCTTCCCGCGCTGGTCGGCCACGAGGGTCAGGGCGCGGTTAAGCAGGAACCGCACGCGGCGCTCACGGGGCTGCTGCACGAGCTGTGCGGCGATGAGGACCGCCGCCTCGCTCGCCCGCCCGCCGAAGAGCTTCTCGACGAGGGCGCCCTTGGCCGATGCGTCGCCGAGACGGCTGCCGAGCGCGAGCTCGAGCTCGGGGTTCGACGCGACCGTCTGGACGACCTGGAAGAGCTCGGACTCGACATCCGACGTCGGCGCGCCGAGCGCCGCGGCGCGGATGGCGAGCTCTTCGATGCCGGAGATGAGGTCTTCTGTCGACGACCAGCGCTGCGAGACCGCGGAGCGAAGCAGCGCGACCGTCACGGAGCCGTAGCCGGCGAACACCGACGCGGCGACCTGCGCGCGGGCCTCGGCCGGAGCCCCCCACGACGAGAGCGCACCGCTCAGCTGCGACGACTCGGCGATCTCGCGTGCCGCCGCGAACAGCTCGCGAGATACGGAGAGGTCGCCGACCTTCGCGGCGGTGAGCTCCGCCGTGACCGTCGCGAGGGCCTGAGTGGTCGCGCTTCCCATTACTTCGCCTTCTCGAGGTCTGCGAGGAAGCGGTCGACCACGCCCTTGGCCTTGGCGTCGTCGGCGAGCGTCTCGCCGATGACCCCGCCGGCGAGGTCGAGCGCGAGCGTGCCGACTTCGCTGCGCAGCGACACGAGCGCCGACTGGCGCTCCGCCTCGATCTGCGTGTGCGCGGCGGCCGTCAGACGCGATGCCTCGACGGATGCCGTGTCGCGCGCCTCGGCGACGATCTTCTTGCCGTCCTCACGGGCGGCATCGCGGATCTCACCGGCTTCCTTGCGAGCCTCGGCGAGCTGCGCCGTGTACTCCTCGAGCGCGGCCTCAGCCTTGCGCTGCGCCTCGTCGGCCTTCGCGATGTTGCCCTCGATGGCCGCAGCGCGCTGGTCGAGCAGGTTCTTCATCTTCGGAAGGGCGACCTTCCAGAACACGAAGAGGATGATGACGAAGCACACCGTCGACCAGATGATGTCGTACCACGCGGGGATGAGGGGGTTGTGTGCCCCGCCCTCTTCCGCGGCATACGCGACAAGAGCGTTCAGCATCCTGTCTCCTTAATTCTGGTGTCGGCGATTACTGGAAGATGAAGTAGGTCGCGATACCGATGAAGGCGAGCGCCTCGGTGAAGGCGATACCGATCCACATCAGCACCTGCAGGCGGCCGGCCAGCTCGGGCTGACGGGCCACACCCTCGATCGTCTTTCCGACGACGATGCCGACGCCGATGGCGGGGCCGATGGCCGCGAGGCCGTAGCCCATCGTCGCGACGTTGCCGGAAAGCTCGGCGAGAACCGTAGTTGCGTCCACGGGGTTTTCCTTTCGGGGTTGTGGGCGGCCCTGATGGTCAGGGTCGGGCCGACCGCTTTAGTGCTCTTCAGCGACCGCGAGCTGGATGTAGACCGCGGTGAGGAGGGCGAAGACATAGGCCTGGAGGACGGCCACCAGGATTTCGAACAGGGTGAAGACGAAGCCGAAGGCGAGCGAGCCTGCCGCGAGCGCAGACCACCAGCCGCCGAGTGTGATGAGGAAGAACTGCGTCGCCGAGAAGAACAGGACGAGCAGGAGGTGGCCGACCATCATGTTCATGAGGAGTCGGAGCGTCAGCGTCACGGGACGGATGACGAAGGTCGAGATGAGCTCGATCGGCGTGACGATGAAGTAGATCGGCCACGGGACGCCCGAGGGAAACAGCGCGTTCTTGAAGAAGTTCTTCGGGCTCTTGCGGATGCCGGCGTAGATGAACGTGATGTAGCTGACGACCGCGAGCAGAAGCGGCACGGCGACGATCGCACTGCCGGCGATGTTCAGGAACGGGATGATGCCGGTGATGTTGAAGAACAGCACCATGAAGAAGATCGTCGTGAGGATCGGGAGGAAGCGCTGCCCGTCCTTCTTGCCGAGCAGGTCTTCCGCGATGTTGACGCGGACGAAGTCGAGGCCCATCTCGACGACCGACTGAAAGCGCCCGGGAACGATCGTCATTCGACGCGTGCCGAGCCAGAAGATGAGGACGATCGCGGCCGTGGCGAGGAACTGGATCAGGTGGATCCGGTTGATGACCAGGTCGCCGATCTGGAACACGGCATCCGGGAAGAACTCATCGATCGACGGACCGTGAAATTCACCGCCGTCTTCGGCGGTCTTCAGGATCGAAGAGTGGGCGATCAGGGTCGCAGCTTGGGTAAACAGCGCTGGCTCCAGCTTCGGGGCACCGATCGAAACCGGTGCGACGATGGTCGGTAGTGAGCGTCACTGCGCACGCGATTCGCGGGGCGCGAACGGGCGCAGAGACAGCCTATCAGTCTCGCGGGCCCTCTCCGTCCTCGACGTCGGCGAGGGTCGGCAGGCTGACATCTCCGACGTGGGGCACGCGCATCTTCAGCATGACGACGACGTCGATGACGAGGGATGCCAGGACGCTCACGACGAGCGCGACGAAGAACACCGTGCCGTTGAGCCACTCCGCGCCCCGGAGGACCAGCAGCACGACGATGAAGAGGGCGAACTTCACGACCCAGCCGCCCATGACGGCGCCGAAGAAGATCGGGACGTAGAGGGGGTCTCCGTACCAGCGGTTCGCGATGAGGATCGTTCCGGCCGTAAGCCCCAGGAAGACGGCGGCGAGGAGGATCGCGATGAGCGCGCTCCACAGTCCCGACGTGCCCGCGACGGCGAACCCGACGATGCCGCCGATGACAGCGAGCGCGGCGGTCGCGGCCGCCGACCAGAGGAGCGTCGTGCGCAAGAGCGGGTTGCTCGAGACCTCGCGGCGCGCGGGCTGGGGTTCGGGAGTCATACGGTCCTCGGTTCGATCGGAGGGTCGACGGGGTCTGTGGGCTCTGCTGGCACGGCATCCTGCCCGGACCGCGGCGCGGACGGCAGCAGCGTCACGATGAGGCACGCGGCGACGCCGACGATGATGAACGCGGCGCCGAGCCAGTAGTCGCCCGGCCACGCGCGCGCAGTGCCGATGTACATCAGCAGGACGCCGACGGAGAAGACCGCCGTCCAGGCGTAGAAGACGAGCACGGCGTCGCGGTCGGTGTGGCCCATGTCGAGCATGCGGTGGTGCAGGTGCTTGCGGTCGGGCGAGAAGGGCGAGAGCCCCTGACTCATCCGGCGGATGATCGCCATACCGAAATCGAGTAGTGGCAGCAGCACGACGACGACCGGCAGGACGATCGGGATGAACGCACCGAGCAGCTGCGACCGGCCGAAGACGTCGTTGTCGCCGACGAGGCCGGACGGGAGGTTCGCGGTGAAGACGATCGCGGAGGATGCCATCAGCAGGCCCAGCAGCAGCGCACCCGAGTCGCCCATGAACAGCTTCGACGGGTTCCAGTTCAACGGCAGGAAGCCGATGCACACCCCGATGAGCACGACGGCGATGAACGAGGCGAGACTCGAGTAGCTCGACGCGCCGGTGTCGCGAGCGACGAGGTAGGAGTAGACGAAGAAGACGGAGTTCGCGATGAGGGCGACCCCCGCGACGAGCCCGTCGAGCCCGTCGATGAAGTTGACGGCGTTCATGACGACGACGATCGCGACCACTGAGATCGCGAAGCTCACCCAACTCGACACGACGACCTGCGTGCCGAAGGGGAGATAGAAGATCTGGATGCCGCCGAAGCCGACCACGATGCCGGCGGCGAGGAACTGCGCGCCGAGCTTGATCATCCAGTCGAGGTCCCAGAGGTCATCGACGACCCCGACGATGACGATGAGGGTGGACGCTCCGAGGAGCGACCAGATGACGGCGGGATCTGCCCAGAAGATATCGAAGTACGGCACCTGCGAGGAGAGCAAGAACGCCAGCACGACACCGAGGTACATGGCGATTCCGCCGACGCGGGGCTTGGGCGTCGTGTGCACATCGCGCTCGCGGATCGCGGGATACAGCCGGTAGCGCATGCCGACGCGCCACACGATCCACGTGAAGCCGAGCGTCGCGACGGCGGTGACGACGACGGTGAGGACGTAAAACCTCACGCCGCGCCGTCCGGCTCGCGGGCGCCATCGCCCGGGAGGGGCGCGTCGGGGTCGTCGGGCTCGAGCAGGTCGCCGAGCACCTCGCGCAGCCGCCGCCTGGGCACCGCGCCGTCGCGGAGCACCCGCACGGGGCGGTCGCCACCGACGAGCCCCGTCGCGTCGATGATCGTCGAGGCGACGCCCGTCGTCGACGGTCCGCCGTCGAGGTAGACGGAGACCGAGTCGCCGAGCATCGAGACGGCGCCGTGCACGTCGATCGCCGCCGCCTGGCCCGTCAGGTTCGCGCTCGAGACGGCGAGCGGCCCGCACTCTTCGAGGAGTTCGAGAGCGATGCGCTCCGCCGGCATCCGCACCGCGACCGTGCCGCCCGTGTCGCCGAGATCCCACGAGAGCGAGGGCTGGGAGGGGAGGACGATCGTGAGTCCGCCCGGCCAGAACTCCTCGACGAGGCGTTCGACGGCGGGCGGTACTTCGGCGACGAGTGCGCGCATCGTCGCGAGCCCCGCGACCAGGACGGGCGGCGGCGACTGGCGACCGCGACCCTTGGCCGCGAGAAGTCGGGTCACGGCCTGGGCGCTGAACGCGTCGGCTCCGACGCCGTAGACGGTGTCCGTCGGCAGGACGACGAGCTCGCCCCGACCGATCGCCTGACGCGCCTTCCGCATCGCGGGCAGCAGCTGCTCGGCGTACCGGCAGTCGAAGACCTCATACATGACGCCCCCATCCTACGGCGCACCCCTCCCCGCCCCCCCCTTCTTCCGCGAGACCCGGTTTGCGCGTCGAGACGCGTTCATGAACGCGCATCTCGACGCACCGGGCGGGTCTCGCGGGGGTGCGAGGCGGGGTCAGGGGCGGAGGGCCGTCGTCGCGCGGTCGCGGTGGGTCAGGTCGGGGTGCGTCGCGGCGGCGCGCCAGCCGTCGGCGGTCAGGAGGTCCCGGATCGGGCCGCCCTGCCACTCGCCGTGCTCGATCACGAGCGTGCCGCCGGGGCGGAGGAGCCGCAGGCCCACCTGCGACAGCGTGCGAACGACATCCAGCCCGTCCTCTCCCCCGTACAGAGCGGACGGCGGATCCCAGTGCCGCACCTCCGGATCGCGCGGGATCGCGGCATCCGGAACATAGGGCGGATTCGACACAAGAACCGCGACCTCGCCATCCAGCTCGGGAAAGGCGGATGCCAGGTCGACGAACGCGATCCGCGCCTGCGGCGCGAGGGCGGCGAAGTTCTCCTTCGCCCAGACGAACGCGTCGACGGCGTTCTCGGCGGCGTGCACGCGCGCGTGCGGCACCTCGGTCGCCATCGCGAGCGCGATCGCCCCCGAGCCTGTGCCCAGGTCGACCGCGACCGGCGCGGCGTCGGGCATCGCGCGCAGCGCATCGATCGCGAGCTGGGCGACGATCTCGGTCTCGGGCCGCGGGACGAACACGCCCGGCCCGACGCGCAGCTCGAGGTGGCGGAACGGCGCGAGCCCGGTCAGGTGCTGCAGGGGCTCGCGTGCAGCGCGGCGTTCCACGAGCTCGGCGAACGCGTCGACGAGAGCAGATTCGGGGGCATCCGCTCCCCGGAGAACCGCCGCGGCGAGCTCACCGCGCGAGAGGCCGAACACGTGCGCCGCGAGCAGTTCGGCATCGACGTCCGGCGTCGGCACTCCGGCGGTCGCGAGCGTCTGCACAGCGCCACGTATTAGTGCGGCAAGCGACGAAGTCGAGTTCTCGAGCGCGGACGCGCGGGAGTGTGGCATGGAAGACATGGGTGCGGCCAGCCTAGCCGTGACGAATCGTCACATTCAGCCGGGGAATATCCGTGCCGCCTAGGCTGGTTCGAGAAACTGCCGGCAGCGCCGGCGTCACCCGATCTCAGGCCGCCCAGGAAAGGCAGACCATGTCCGGCATTCACCCCGACATCACGAGCGCATTCGGAAACACTCCCCTGGTGCGCCTCAATCGCATCAGCGAGGGACTGCCCGGCACGATCCTCGCCAAGCTCGAGTTCTACAACCCGGCATCCTCGGTCAAGGACCGCCTCGGCATCGCGATCGTGGATGCCGCGGAGGCATCTGGCGAGCTGAAGCCCGGCGGCACGATCGTCGAGGGCACGAGCGGCAACACCGGCATCGCCCTCGCGATGGTGGGCGCGGCGCGCGGCTACAAGGTGATCCTCACGATGCCGGCATCCATGTCGATCGAGCGCCGCCTGCTGCTGAAGGCGTACGGCGCCGAGCTCGTCCTCACCGAGCCCGCGCTCGGCATGAAGGGCGCCGTCGCGAAGGCCGAGGAAATCGCGGCCGAGACCCCCGGCGCGATCCTCGCGAAGCAGTTCGCGAACCAGGCGAACGTCGAGATCCACCGCAAGACCACGGCCGAGGAGATCCTCCGCGACACCGACGGCGAGATCGGCTACTTCGTCGCCGGCATCGGCACGGGCGGCACGATCTCGGGTGTCGGCCAGGTGCTGAAGGACCGTGTTCCGGATGCCAAGGTGATCGCCGTCGAGCCGGCCGACTCCCCGCTGCTGACCAAGGGCACGCCCGGACCGCACAAGATCCAGGGCATCGGCCCCAACTTCATCCCGCCGATCCTCGACCAGGGCGTCATCGACGAGGTCGTCGACGTCGAGTTCGACGACGCCATCCGGGTCGCGCGCGAGGTCGCCACGACCGAGGGCATCCTCGTCGGCATCTCGTCGGGCGCCGCGATCTGGGCCGCGCTGCAGGTCGCCGGACGCCCCGAAGCCGAAGGCAAGAACATCGTCGTCATCGTGCCGTCGTTCGGTGAGCGCTACCTCTCCACGGCGCTCTACGAGCACCTGCGCGAGGACTGATCGCGCCCGTGCCCGGCATCCATCCCGACATCACGACGGTCTTCGGCGAGACCCCGCTCGTGCGCCTGAATGCGCTCACGGCGGGGCTCGGCGCCGAGGTGCTGGCGAAGCTCGAGTTCTACAACCCCGGCGCCTCGGTCAAAGACCGGCTCGGCTACGCGCTGATCGAAGCGGCCGAGGAGTCGGGCGAGCTGCAGCCCGGCGGCACGATCGTCGAGTCGACGAGCGGCAACACCGGCATCTCGCTCGCGCTGATCGGCGCGGCGCGCGGGTACCGCGTGATCCTGACGATGCCGGCATCCATGTCGAAGGAACGCCGCACGCTCCTCGCGGCGTACGGCGCGGAACTCGTCCTCACCGATCCGTACAAGGGGATGACGGAGGCGGTCGAGACGGCGAAGCGCATCGTCGCGGAGACCCCCGGCGCGATCCTCGCGCGCCAGTTCGAGAGCGCCGCGAACGCCGCGATCCACCGCCGTACGACGGCGGAGGAGATCTGGCGCGACACCGAGGGCCACGTCGACTATTTCGTCGCAGGGTCAGGCACGGGCGGCACCATCACGGGCGTCGGGCAGGTGCTCAAGGAGCGCCATCCCGAGGTGAAGGTCGTGCTCGTCGAGCCCGCCGACTCCCCCGTGATCAGCGAGGGGCGCGCGGGCGGCCACCGCATCCAGGGCATCGGGCCGAACTTCGTGCCCGACGTGCTCGACCGCTCGGTCATCGACGAGGTCATCACCGTCGCGTTCGACGATGCGCTCACGGTCGCACGCGAGCTCGCGACGCACGAGGGAATCCTCGCCGGGATGTCGTCGGGCGCTGCCGTGTGGGCGGCGCTGCAGATCGCGGCACGGCCCGAGGCGGCAGGCAAGCGGATCGTCGTGATCGTCCCCGACAGCGGCGAGCGCTACCTGTCGACGGCGCTCTACGCGCACCTGCGCGACGAGGATGCCGCGTGAGCGCACGGGGCGGACATCGCGGCAACGACGCGGCGGACGAGCGCATCGGCGTGTTCGCGCGGCTGCGCGAGGACATCCACGCGGCGAAGCTGCGCGACCCCGCGGCGCGCAGCGCGTGGGAGATCGCGGTGCTCTACTCCGGGCTCCACGCGATCTGGATGTACCGCCTGACGCACGCGCTGTGGGTGCGCGGCCTGCGCTTTCCCGCACGGGCGCTGTCACAGCTGACGCGCTGGCTCACCGGCGTCGAGATTCACCCCGGCGCCGTCATCGGCCGCCGCTTCTTCATCGATCACGGCATGGGGGTCGTCATCGGCGAGACCGCCGAGGTCGGCGACGACGTCCTGCTCTACCACGGAGTCACCCTCGGCGGTCGGACGCGGGATGCCGGCAAACGGCATCCGACGATCGGCTCGGGAGTCGCGGTTGGCGCGGGCGCGAAGATCCTCGGACCCGTCGTGATCGGCGCGGGCTCTGTCATCGGTGCGAACGCGGTCGTCACCCGGGACGCTTCGGAGGACTCTGTGCTGGTCGGTGTGCCCGCGAAGGCACGCAAACGCACGCCCGGCGACGACACTCGCGCGTTGCTGACGACGCCCGAGTACTTCATCTGACACGGGCGTGGTCAGAGCGCCCGCCGGGAGCTCACCACCAGCCGAGCAGCTTGAACCACAGGCCGCCCAGCCCCACCCAGATCACGAGCGACACGATCGAGGTGACGAAGCTCACGCCCCACCACTGACCGGTCGAGTTGTAACCCGATCCGTAGAGCGCGGGGCCGGGGCCGCCGGCGTACTGCGTGAGGCTCATCGACAGGTTCGACGCGTAGCCGAGGCCGAGGGCAGCCAGCAGCGGCGGGGTGCCGACGGCGATCGCCGCGGCGAGGAACGCGAGGTACATCGCGGAGATGTGCGCCATCGCCGAGGCGAAGAAATAGCGCGTGTAGAAGTACACGAGCAGGAGCACGAGGAACGCGACGCAACCCGAAGGTGCCCGCGAGCACCCATTCGGCGCGGCTCATCGGGCCCATCGTCCGAAGCTCGTCGCGCGCGAACTCGGCCATCTTCGGCGTCTTCTTGAGCTCGGGCGGGTAGATCTTGTAGACGACGTACGGGAGGACAACGAGGGCGACGAGACCCGGCACGATCGCGCCGACGAACCACAGCGTCCACGAGATCTCGACGCCCTGGCTCGCGGCGAGCTCTGCGACGAGCGGGTTGCCGGCCATCGCGGTGAGGAACATCGCGCAGACGATCGTGTCGATCTGCGACACCGCGATCGCGAGGAACGCGCCCGCGCGGCGAGCTGTCGGACCGGGCTTCGAGTCGTACGCGTCGGCGATCGACTGCATGATCGGATACATGATGCCGCCGCCGCGGGCGGACGCCGAGGGGATGCCGGGGCCGATGATGAGGTCGGCGATCGCGATGCCGTAGACGACCCCCATCATCCGCGTGCCGAGACGTGCGACGAAGAAGAGGGCGATGCGCTTGCCGAGCCCCGTCTTGATGACGGCGCGGGAGAGAAGCATCGCGACACCGATGAGCCAGATGGTCGAGTTCGCGAAGCCCGACAGCATCCCGACCGACGATTCCTCGGTGGGGGTGATCGGGGTGAGGCCGATGAGGCCGCCGATGACGAGCGCGAGGAGGGTCACCGCGCCCATCGGCATCGCCTTCGCGATCACCGCGACGATCGTCGCGATGAAGAGGGCGAGCATGCCCCACGGCTTGCCCTCGAGCCCCTCCGGAGCGGGGATCAGGTAAATCCCGATGCCGACGGCGACGGCGATCGCCATCCGCCACCAGTCGAAGGCGAGGGCGACTTTCACCACCGGCTGGCCTGCGTCGGGGTTCCGTACGACCGTGGGTGCGGACATGGGTGTCTCCTGGGGGGTGATGGAGTGGCGTCGCGGCGGGGTTCGTGCGTCAGGCGAGCCCGAGGGTACGCACGGCGTCGCGCTCGGCGATCAGCTCGGCGACGGTCGTGCCGAGGTAGCGGCGCGCGCGTGCATCGAACTCGAGGTTCTCGACGACGCGGTATCCGGTGCCGTCGCTCGTGACCGGGAAGGAGCACACGAGCCCTTCCGGTACCGCGTACTCGCCGCGCGAGGCGACGGCTGCCGACGTCCAGTATTCCCCCGTCCCGAGTACCCAGTCGCGCATGTGCGAGACGGCGGCGTTGGCGGCGGATGCCGCGGACGACGACCCACGCACCTCGATGATCTCGGCGCCCCGCTTTGCGACCCGAGGCACGAAGCTCTCGTCGAGCCAGCGTGTCGCGGCATCCGCACCGCCGAATCGTTCGGCGAGGAGCGCCGCGACCGGGCGTCCGTCGACGCTCGCGTGATCGATGTCGGGGAACTGCGTCGCGGAGTGGTTACCCCAGATCGCGACGCCCGTGATGCTCGCGACGGGCACATCGAGGGCGACGGCGAGCTGGCCGAGCGCGCGGTCGTGGTCGAGTCGGGTGAGCGCGGTGAACCGGTCCGCCGGGACGCCGTCGGCGGCGGACGCCGCGATAGCCGCGTTCGTGTTGGCGGGGTTTCCGACGACGAGGACGCGCACATCGGATGCCGCGTGCGCGGCGATCGCGCGACCCTGCGGCCCGAAGATGCCGGCGTTCGCGGCGAGGAGGTCGGCGCGCTCCATCCCCGCGCTCCGCGGGCGAGCCCCGACGAGTAAGGCGACGTTCGCGCCGTCGAAGGCGACGTCCGGGGCATCGGTGACCTCGACGGATTCGAGGAGCGGAAAGGCGCAGTCCTGCAGCTCGAGCGCGGCGCCTTCGGCCGCCCGGACGCCCTGCGGGATCTCGAGCAGGCGCAGTCGCACGGGCTGCGACGTTCCGAGCATCGCTCCCTCGGCGATCCGGAAGAGGAGCGCGTATCCGATCTGGCCCCCCGCTCCGGTGACGGTGATGGTGATCGGCTCTGCTCGGTTGTCGCTCATGAGGCTATGGTATGACCACACACGCGACGGCCGCTAGAGATGGCCGTGCAAAACGCCACCCGCACGACGGACGGCACCGTCTGCACGACAAGCGGCTAGACCAAACGCTCACGCCGCGGAGCCGTAGTCGAAGCGGCGGCGCGCGGCGGGCCGCGGGGTGCGGCTGGGGTCGACGTGCGCCGGCGGAATCAGCCACACCTTCGCATCCACACCGACCCCGTCGACACGCACCTCCCACCCCTGATCGTGGATCAGGTGATGACAGCAGTCGCACGCGAGGGCGCCGTTCGTATGGTCGGTCGCGCCCCCGTGCGACCACCAGGTGAGGTGGTGGACTTTAGATCTGCCGGGCGGGGCGCCGCATCCGACGCATCCGCCGTCTCGCTCCGTGATCGCCCGCTTCTGCGCCGTGGTGAAGAGCCGTTTGCGTTTGCCCCAGTCGAGGATCTCACTGTCTCCGCCGAGAACCGCGGGGATGACACCGCCGGCGGCTGCCATCCGACGGACCGTCCCGATGCTGATGGGCTGGTCGATGCCGTCAATGATCGCGGCGCCGTTGCCCGAGCGCAGGTCGTCGAGGCTGACGCGCACGATGACGGTTGCCCCGGGGAGCGGCTCGTCCGTACGGCCGCACCCGGTGTAGTGCTCGCAGACCGCAATGAGCGCTTCGGCCTGCATGAGCGGGATCGGGCGGGGCGGCAGCCCGTTGCCCTTGCTCGCCTCATCGCGCGTCGCGTTCAATTCGGCCGTCACCATCGCGCCGATCAGCGTGACGAGCACGGCGCCCCGCGCCGGGTCGAACTTTCCGTTGAGGAGGACCGCGCCGCTGGCATCCTGCCGGATCGACAGGGCAGTCTGCGCCCGCAGCTCTTCTTCTTTCGGCTCGATCCCGTCGGGGTCGAGGTGCGCCTCCGCGCGAAGAAGGACCCGCTGCAACGCATGCAGGTCGAGGCCGACCGCCTGATCGACGAGGATCCGTTCGGCCTCGTCAAGATTTTCGAACGCGACGCGCGCGTCGAGCGAATCGAGCATGCGAATGATCGCGAATGCCGCGTCGCGACCGAGCCGGCCGGCCAGCAACGCCTCGGCCACGTGCGGGTGACGCGCGGGAGCCTCGTCGCCGGTCAGCAGCAACCGCGGTGCGGTCGCCTCGCCGATTTCGACGAGGCGCGCCGCCTCGCCCGTCGAGGTGCCGAGCGTGGTCGCGAGCATGATGGTCGCGTTGCGATGCCCCTGACGCTTCGCGAGCGAGTCCGCGCCGAGCTCCGGGCGCGACTGTCGCGCGATCTCGGACGCGACCTGAACGGCCGCAGCATCCGCAAGACGGCGCACCTGCCCGAGAAGCCTGTTCGCTTCGACGAGCCGCGCCGGGTCACACCCCTCGACGCGCTCCTCTGGCCACACCGCACCGAGCGCGGCAACCGCGTCGGCGAGGGAGGCGACAGGAGAACTCATGTGCCCTAGTTTACGACCATTGCGCGACAAAGTATAGAACAAATGAGCTAACAATGGTGAGACTTATTTAAGGATGATCTGGCATTCTTCCTGTGGATAACCCCCCAGGTAACCGGTTCCACTGTCGGACCTTCGTGCTACGCGACAACGTCTCAATCGAGCTCGCGCAGGGACGAAGTGCGGTCACCACCGGCATCCCCCGTATTGACGGTCCCCTTCGGCTCGAAGAGGATCACCTGCACCTCTTCGCTCGCCTTCGGGCAGTGCTCAACGCCCTTCGGAACGACGAAGACATCGTCCTGGTGCAGGACGACATCTCTGTCGCGGAGTTGGATCGTCAGCTGGCCACTCACCACCATGAACAACTCATCGGTGTCAGGGTGGGAATGCCAGACGAACTCGCCTTTCAGCTTGACCACTTTGACGTCGTAGTCGTTGATGCTCGTGAGTCGGTGGGGCTGCCAATACTCGCTGACGGCGGAGAGTGCCTGTTGGACGTTGCGAACGTCGTCTGTCATGCGGCTCAGGCTATCCCGTCGTCGCGCCATCAACTGCGCCGCTGGTCGACCTTCTTCTTGAGGAGGAGGCCCGGCAGGAACAGCGCCGCGAGCGCCGTCACGAGCCACACGATGAGGGGCGCGACGACCCAGGTCCACCACGGCAGGCCGATGCTGAGACCTGCGCCGGGGATGAGTGCCGTGATCACGAGCGCGGCGAAGGTCGAGACGATGCCGATGCCGCCGAGGAGCGCCGGCGCGTTCTTCCGCGCAACTTTGAAGAGCCACGGCGCGAGCACGCTCTGCAGCACCGCGAAGATCACGACGGCGAGAACGAACCCCCACCAGTGACTCCAGTCGATCGTGAAGCCCTCGAGGACGAGATCGGCGACGATGAGCCCGACGCCGGCCGACACAACGAAGATCAGCGCGCGGATGAGAAAGGTGATCATGCGCTGAGCGTAGCGCGACGGCGGGTGCGAGCCCGCGCGCGCCGCACCGGGCCTGGGACCGGATTGCAAGGGATCGTGCGCGACACGCCGGGCGCGTGCGCCGCACGGCGGCGTGTCACCGGTGGGGCCTTGCAGTTCGGCCGGTACCAGCCGAAGGCGCCGAAGCTCAGTCACTCCCCCGCAAGCGCCGCCAACCGGGCCTCTTCGTCGGCGGTGATTGCCGACTCGACGATCGGGTCGAGGGCGCCGTTCATGACCTGGTCGAGGTTGTACGCCTTGTAGCCGGTGCGGTGGTCGGCGATGCGGTTCTCGGGGAAGTTATAGGTGCGGATGCGCTCGGACCGGTCCATCCCGCGGATCTGCGAGCGGCGGGCGTCGGATGCCGCGGCATCCAGCTCTTCCTGCTGCTTGGCGAGCAGGCGCGCGCGCAGCACCCGCATGCCGGCCTCGCGGTTTTGCAGCTGGCTCTTCTCGTTCTGCATCGACACGACGATCCCGGTCGGGATATGGGTGATCCGCACGGCCGAGTCGGTCGTGTTGACCGACTGCCCACCCGGGCCCGACGAGCGGTACACGTCGATGCGCAGGTCGTTCGGGTCGATCTGGACCTCTTCGGGCTCGTCGACCTCCGGGAACACCAGCACACCCGTCGTCGAGGTGTGGATGCGCCCCTGCGACTCGGTCGCGGGCACCCGCTGCACGCGGTGCACCCCGCCCTCGTACTTCAGGTGCGCCCACACGCCCTGCGCCGGGTCGGTCGAGGACCCCTTGATCGCGACCTGCACGTCCTTGTAGCCCCCGAGGTCCGACTCGGTGCGCTCGAGGAGTTCGGTCTTCCAGCCCTTGGATGCCGCGTACTGCAGATACATCCGCAGGAGGTCGGCGGCGAACAGCGCCGACTCGGCGCCGCCCTCACCCGCCTTGATCTCCATGATGACGTCGCGCGCGTCATCCGGGTCGCGCGGAATGAGCAGGCGCCGCAGCTTCTCCTGCGCCGCGGCGACGTGCTCTTCAAGCCCCGGAACCTCGTCGGCGAACGCCTCGTCTTCGCGCGCGAGCTCGCGCGCGGCATCCAGATCATCGGATGCCGCACGCCACGCCTCGTGCGCCGCGACGATGCGCGACAACTCGGCGTAACGCCGGTTGACGCGCTTCGCGCGGGCGGCGTCGGCGTGCACGGCGGGGTCGGAGAGCTCCTCCTGAACCGCTCTGTGCTCGTCGATCAGCCCCTGGACGGACTCGAACACGACTCAGCGGATGCTGTTCTCGTGCCCGTGGCTGTGTCCACCGGCGGATGCCGACTTCGACGCCACGGTCTGCATCTGCACGTTCTGCATCTGCAGCAGGAACTCGACGTTCGACGTCGTCTCCTTGAGCTTGCCGAGCACGACCTCGAGCGCCTGCTGCTGGTCGAGGCCCGCGAGGGCGCGACGCAGCTTCCAGGTGATCTTGACCTCGTCGGGGCTCAGCAGCATCTCTTCACGGCGCGTGGACGACGCGTTGACGTCGACCGCGGGGAAGATCCGCTTGTCGGCGAGCTGACGCGACAGGCGCAGCTCGCTATTGCCGGTGCCCTTGAACTCCTCGAAGATGACCTCGTCCATCTTGGACCCGGTCTCGACGAGCGCGGTGGCGAGGATCGTGAGCGATCCGCCGTTCTCGATGTTGCGCGCCGCGCCGAAGAAGCGCTTGGGCGGGTAGAGCGCCGAGGCATCCACGCCACCGCTCAGCACGCGACCGGAGGTCGGCGCCGAGATGTTGTAGGCACGGCCGAGGCGCGTGATCGAGTCGAGCAGCACGACGACATCGCGGCCGAGCTCCACGAGGCGCTTGGCACGCTCGATCGCGAGCTCGGCGACCGTCGTGTGGTCCTCGGCGGGGCGGTCGAAGGTCGAGGCGATGACCTCGCCCTTGACCGTGCGCTGCATGTCGGTGACCTCTTCGGGACGCTCGTCGACGAGCACGACCATGAGGTGCACCTCGGGGTTGTTCTGCGCGATCGCGTTCGCGATCTGCTGCAGGACGATCGTCTTGCCGGCCTTCGGCGGCGCGACGATGAGGCCGCGCTGGCCCTTGCCGATCGGTGCGACGAGGTCGATGATGCGCTGCGTGAGCTTCTCGGGCGCGGTCTCGAGGCGCAGGCGCTCCTGCGGGTACAGGGGCGTCAGCGCGCCGAACTCGACGCGGGTCGCGGCGTCGTCGACCGACAGGCCGTTGATCGCGTCGACCTTGACGAGCGCGTTGTACTTCTGGCGGCTCGACTGCTCGCCCTCGCGCGGCTGCTTGATCGCGCCGACGACGGCGTCGCCCTTGCGCAGGTTGTACTTCTTGACCTGGCCGAGCGAGACGTAGACGTCGCTGGGCCCGGGCAGGTACCCGGTCGTGCGCACGAACGCGTAGTTGTCGAGCACGTCGAGGATGCCGGCGATCGGAATGAGGATGTCGTCCTCGCCGATCTCGGTCTCAAACTCGTCGCCGCCGTTCTGGCCCTGCGGGCGGCGCTTGTTACGCTGGCGACCACGACCCTGGCCCTGGTCGTCGCCGTCGACATCGGATGCCGTGTCGGCGGGTGCCGGCGCGCCGTTCTGCTGACCGCCGTTCTGGGCGCCACCGTTCTGCTGGCCGCCGTTCTGGTTCGCGCCCTCGGGCTTCTGGCCGCGGCCGCGGCTACGGCTGCGCGAGCGGCTGCGCGAGCGGGACGGGGTCTCACCCTCGGCGGGCTGTGCGTCGCCCTCGGCCGCGGGGGTCTCGCCCTCGGCGGGCGCGCCGGCCTGCTCGGGCGCGGGGCTCTCACCCGCGTCGGCCTGCTCGGCGGGCGCGTCGGCGGGTGCGTCGACGACTGCGTCGACCGCAACCTCGGCATCCGTCTCGGCAGTGGGCTCCGCGGCAGCCTCGGCGACCGGCTCGGCCGGCACGTCGGAGCTCTTCGCGCGGCGCGGCGCGCGCTTTCGCGGCGCCTTCACGGGTGCCTCGTCGGCAACCGGCGCCTCAGCAACGGGCGCGTCGTCGGCAACCGGCGCCTCAACCGGCGCCTCGTCAGCGGACGCCGACTCGACGGGCGCCTCGGTGGTCTCGGGCGACGCGGCATCCTCGCGCACGGCGTCGTCGTTCTGGGTCTCGATCTCGGAGAGGGACTCCACGAGTTCTCCTTCAATAGGGGGTGTGGACAGGACAGATCCGCACGCGCGCCGTCCACGACAGGCGCTGACCCACACGCGCCCGCACCGGTAAGGGTGCTGGTGCAGGGGTGGTTATGCGGGGGTTCGCAGAATTGCGACGGAGGCCAGATTCACGGGTGACCCGTGGAACCCTCCGTATAGTCCCTCACTGTACCACCCCTCACATCGACGGCCAGCATGAGGGGCTCCCACGGGGTGTCCGTGGCGGATGCCGCGACGCGCGCGGCGTCGAGGCGACGGCCGGGCCCGTCGGCGAGGACGAGCACGCTGGGCCCTGCACCCGACACGACCGCCGCGAACCCCTCGGCGCGCAGCGCCCGCACGAGCGCGTCGGTCGCGGGCATCGCCTGCGCGCGATACGACTGGTGCAGCTTGTCTTCCGTCGCGGCCATCAGCAGCTCGGGGCTCTGCATGAGCGCGGCGATCAGCAGCGCCGACCGCGACACGTTGAACACGGCATCCTCGCGGGTCACCTGCAACGGCGCGAGCGAACGGGCGACCGACGTCGACATCGTGAAGTCGGGGACGAACACGAGCGGCGAGACACCGCGGTGCACGAGGAGCTTCTTGTGCTGCGGCCCACCCTCATCCATCCACGCGATCGTGAGTCCGCCGAACAGGGCCGGCGCGACGTTGTCGGGGTGCCCTTCGAGCTCGGTGGCGAGCCGCAGGAGCGTGTCGGCGCCGAACTCGACGTCGCCCGCGAGCAGGCCCTTCGCAGCGAGGAGCCCTGCGACGACCGCCGCCCCCGACGAGCCCATGCCGCGCCCGTGCGGGATCGCGTTGTTCGCCTCGAGTCGGATGCCGGGAAACTCCCGCCCCACTGCCTCGAACGCGTACGCCATCGAGCGCACGACGAGGTGCGAGGCATCCGTGGGCACCTCGGCCGCGCCCTCGCCCGTCACGATGATCTCGAGCCCCGGCTCGGGAAGCGCCGTGACCACGAGCTCGTCGTACACGCTCAGCGCGAGCCCGAGCGTGTCGAAGCCGGGCCCGAGGTTCGCGCTCGTCGCGGGCACGCGCACCGCGACCGCGCGCGGCGCGCTCACGAGGGCGGAGGCGTTCACCGTCAGGCCAGGTCGAGGACGGACGCGACCTCGCTCGTCGACGCATCGACGACGGTCGGGGTGATCTCCGACCCGTCGGCGCCGCGGAGCGCCCACTGCGGGTCCTTCAGGCCGTGGCCGGTCACCGTGAGCACGACCTTCGCCCCCGCCGGGACGACGCCCGCCTCGGCGCGGTCGAGCAGACCCGCGACCGAGATGGCGGATGCCGGCTCGACGAAGACCCCCGCCGTCGAAGCCAGGAGCTTCTGCGCCGCGAGGATGCGGTCATCGTCGATCGCGCCGAACCAGCCGTCCGTGGCATCCCGCGCTTCGAGCGCGAGCTCCCACGACGCGGGGTTTCCGATGCGGATCGCCGACGCGATCGTCTCGGGGTTCTTGACGACCTCGCCGCGGACGAGCGGCGCCGAGCCCTCGGCCTGGAAGCCGAACATCCGCGGCACCTTCGTCGAGGCGCCGCGCGTGGCCTCTTCGCGGTAGCCGCGCGTGTAGGCGGTGTAGTTTCCGGCGTTTCCGACCGGGATGAAGTGGAAGTCCGGGGCATCCCCGAGTTGCGAGACGACCTCGTACGACGCCGTCTTCTGCCCCTCGATGCGGTCCGGGTTGACCGAGTTGACCAGGTGCACGGGGTAGTTGTCGGCGAGCTCGCGCGCGATCTCGAGGCAGTCGTCGAAGTTGCCGCGGATCTGGATCAGCTTGCCGCCGTTGATGACGGCCTGGCTGAGCTTACCCATCGCGATCTTGCCCTCGGGCACGAGGACGGCCGCGGTGATGCCCGCGTGCGCCGCGTAGGCGGCGGCGGAGGCCGACGTGTTGCCCGTCGACGCGCAGATGACCGCCTTCGCGCCGTGCTCGACGGCGCGCGAGAGGGCGACCGTCATCCCGCGGTCCTTGAAGGACCCGGTCGGGTTCATACCCTCGAACTTGATGTAGACGTCGGCGCCGGTCTTGGCCGACAGCGCCGCCGCGGGGATAAGGGGCGTGCCACCCTCGCCGAGCGTCACGACGGTCGAGGCATCGGTGACCCCCAGCCGGTCGGCGAACTCGCGCAGGACTCCCTGCCAGACGTGTGCCATGTCGATCTCCTTCGTACTTTTCGTCTTCAGTCTCGGTCGCCCCTGCGGGCGCCGTCAGTCGCCTTCGACGCGCAAGACGGACACCACGCGTCCTACCACGCCGCTCGTCGCGAGCCGGTCGACGGTCTCGCTGAGGTCCTGCTCAAGCGCCTTGTGGGTGCCGATCACGATGCGCGCGACGCCCGGCTCGCCGTTCGCGTGGGTGAGGACGGTCTGTTCGACCGTCGCGATCGAGACGCGCCCATCGCTCAGGATGCCGGCGACCGTCGCCAGCACGCCCGGCTCATCGGACACCTCGAGGGTGATCTGGTATCGGGTCGTGACGCGACCGATCGGCAGGACCGGCAGGTTCGCGCGCGTCGACTCGCCGACACCCACGCCGCCGGCGATGTGTCGGCGCGCGGCCGAGACGACGTCGCCGAGCACGGCGGATGCCGTCTGCACGCCCCCCGCGCCCGCGCCGTAGAACATGAGGTTTCCGGCGGCTTCGGCCTGCACGAAGACGGCGTTGTTCGCGCCGTGCACGCTCGCAAGCGGGTGCTCGCGCGGGATCAGCGCCGGGTATACCCGCACCGAGATCGCGTCGCCCGAGCCTTCGCGGAGCCGTTCGCACACCGCGAGGAGCTTGATGACGTAGCCGGCGTGACGCGCGGCATCCATCATCTGCGCGTCGATCTGCGTGATGCCTTCGCGGTGCACGGCCTCGAGCGGCACCGCGGTGTGGAAGGCGAGGGATGCCAGGATCGCCGCCTTCTGCGCCGCGTCGAAGCCTTCGACGTCCGCCGTCGGGTCGGCTTCGGCGTAGCCGAGCGCCTGGGCGTCGGCGAGGACGCCCCCGAAGTCCGACCCCTCGCGGTCCATGCGGTCGAGAATGTAGTTCGTCGTGCCGTTGACGATGCCCATGATCCGCTGCACGCGGTCGCCCGCGAGCGAGTCACGCAGGGGCCGGATGATCGGGATCGCGCCGGCCGCGGCCGCCTCGTAGTAGACCGAGGCGCCGACCTGATCGGCCGCGTCGAAGATCTCGGGGCCGTGCGTCGCGAGCAGCGCCTTGTTGGCCGTGACGACGTCGGCGCCGGAGTTCAGCGCGAGCAGGATCTGCTCGCGCGCGGGCTCGATGCCGCCCATCAGCTCGATGACGATGTCGGCGCCGACGATGAGCTCCTCGGCATCCGTCGTGAAGAGCTCGCGCGGCAGGTCGACGTCGCGCGGCGCGTCGGGGTTGCGGACGGCGATGCCGACGAGATCGAGCGCGGCGCCCGCTCGGTCGGCGAGCTCGTCGCCGTGCTTGCGCAGGAGCGCCGCGACCTGGGAGCCGACGGCTCCCGCGCCCAGCATGGCGACGCGCAGGCGGCGGTAGTCGGTCGTCATCCGTGTACTTCCGATCTTTCCGTAGGGATGCCCGCGTCGCGCGCGAGCAGATCGTCGATGCTCTCGCCGCGCACGATCACGCGCGCCTCGCCACCGCGCAGGGCGACGACGGGCGGGCGGGGCACGTAGTTGTAGTTGCTGGCGAGCGAGAAGCAGTAGGCGCCGGTCGCGGGAACGGCGAGCAGGTCGCCGGGCGCGACATCGGCGGGGAGGTACTCGGCATCCACCACGATGTCGCCCGACTCGCAGTGGCGTCCGACGACCCGGGCGAGCGCGGGCTCAGCGTCGGAGGTGCGTGAGACGATGCGGGCGGAGTAGTCGGCGCCGTAGAGGGCGTGCCGGGCGTTGTCGCTCATGCCGCCGTCGACGCTCACGTAGAGGCGCGTGAGGTCGTCGCTGACGCGGACGGGCTTGACGGTGCCGACCTCGTAGAGGGTCACGCCCGCGCGGCCGACGATCGCGCGGCCCGGCTCGAACGCGAGGTTCGGCAGCGGCACGCCCCGCACCTCGCACTCGCGGGCGACGGCGTCGACGATGCCGGTCGCGAGCTCGGCGATCGGGGTCGGGGTGTCGACCGAGGTGTAGGCGATGCCGAAGCCGCCGCCGAGGTTCAGGACGGTCAGGTCGGCACCTGCGGCGCGCAGGTCGGCGTAGAGCTCGACGAGCCGCGACGCCGACTCGGCGAAGCCTGCCGAGCCGAAGATCTGCGAGCCAATGTGGCAGTGGAGTCCCACGAGGCGCAGCGACGAGAGCTCGCCGATACGCGCGGCGATCGCCGGGGCATCCTCGAGTGAGAAGCCGAACTTCTGGTCTTCGTGGGCCGTCGCGAGGAACGCATGGGTCTCGGCGTGGACGCCGGTGTTGACGCGGATGAGCACGTTCTGGGGTTCGGCATCGGCGCGTCCTGCGCCGTGGCGCTCGGCGATCGCCGCGAGGCGCTCGAGCTCGATCTCGGAGTCGACGACGATCGAGCCGATGCCGATCTCGACCGCGCGCTCGAGCTCCGTCGTCGACTTGTTGTTGCCGTGCAGGCCGAGCCGCGCCGGGTCGGCGTCGGCGGCGAGGGCGACGGCGAGCTCTCCGCCCGTCGCGACGTCGACGGCGAGGCCCTCGGCCGTGACCCAGCGCACGATCTCCGTCGAGAGGAATGCCTTGCTCGCGTAGAAGACGCGGGCACGGATGCCGTGGCGTGCCGCCGCATCCTCGAAGGCGCCGCGCACCTCGCGCGCGCGGGCGCGCACGGCATCCTCGTCGAGGACATAGAGGGGCGTGCCGAACCGTTCGCGCAGGGCGCTCGCGGCGACTCCCCCGAACGAGACCTCGCCGTGCGCGTCACGCGTGGCGGACACCGGCCAGACGGCCTCGGCGAGCTTGTTCGCGTCGGCCGGCGCCGCGAGCCACTCCGGTACGAGCGGTCGATCGGAAGAGGCGGACACGGCGGGAAGACCAATCGGGTGGGAGCGGTTCGCCGGCGGTCTCGTCACGCCCGGCGGCCACTGCGAGCAGTGGGTGCAAGTCTAGGGCACCGCCGGATTCCGCTCCGCGCATGCGCCGGGGTTGGCGCCCCGGCATCCATCCGTCGCGAATCGCGCCATCTCGCCCAGTTGCCGACACTCTGCGCCCGACGAACCCCGCACGCCCGCGCGCCCCGCCGCTCATCCGTCGCGAATCGCGCCCATCCCCCGCGGATGCCGACACTCTGCGCCGGATGAACCCTGGCTCCCGCCGCGCGCCCGTGACCCGCTCAGAACGGGTCGACGACGGAGACGCTGGTGTCGGCGAAGTCGGACACGTTGCGGGTCGCGACGGTGAGGCCGTGCACGCGCGCCGTCGCGGCGATGAGCGCGTCGATCACAGGGAGCGTGCGGGTCGCCGGTAGCGCCGCCCAGGCATGCGTCACGCGAGCGTCGACGGGGAGGATGCGATCGCCATAGCTCGCCGCGAGTTGGGTGATCCACTCATCCAGCCGCGCGGCGCGCGTCTCATCGCGCCGGCGGAGCAGGTGCGCTCCGCGCCGTAGCTCTCCGATGGTGAGAACGCTGAGCCAGGTCTCCGGTTCCCCCATAAGCCACGCGGCAACGGTGGGTGACGGCGTGGCCTTGATCAGCTCGGAGACGACGTTCGTGTCGAGCAGGTACGCCGTCATGCCACGTCGTCCGCGAGCGCAGCGGCGCGATCGGGGTCGGCCTCGCGAGCAGGGAAAGCGACGTCATCGCCGACCGTCGGCGCCGCGAGCAGAAACGCGCTCAGCGACGGCCGCGCGGAGCGCGAGCGCTGGTAGTCCGCGACGTCGATGATGACGGCGACAGGATGCCCGTGACGCGTGATGAACTGCGGCTCACCGCCCTCGGCGGCGCGCACGACCTCGCTGAAACGCTGCTTCGCCGCCTGCAGCTGCCAGTTCGTCATGAAACCAGGCTACCAAAATCTGGACAGACTGGACAGATTAAGCGCAGGTGCCCATCGCCTGGGCGGCGGGGTCGCGGATGATCGCGCTGTCGATCTCGAACCGCGCGACCACCGCCTCGCGGCGGACCTCGACGTCCGTCAGCTCGACCGCCTGCGGCACGCGGTCGGCGAAGCAGACGTTCCAGTCGCCGAGGATCGGCGAGGCGAGCAGGCCGAACTGGTCGCGCAGCGCGTCGGCCGTGATCTCGGCGCCCGCGACCCGGAATGCGGCCGGACTCAGCACGAGGTCACCGCCCTCGGCGCGCGGCGCGAGCGAGACGCCGACCGGCACCGCGATGCCGAGGACCTGCAGTTCGAAGTCGGCGGCGACATCCGGGGCATCGAGCGAGACGGTCTCGGCCGGGAACCCCTCGACCTGGCTGAGCAACGTCTGCAGCTGCGCCTCGTCGAAGCTGACAGTCGCGTAACCGCCACTCCAGTCTCCGCCGCCGCGCGTGGGCACATCCATCGCGTCGACGCGCACGTCGGCGTTGAGTCCGCCCAGCGACACGTCGTCGGAGGCGATCGTGAGCTCCGCGAAGCTGCCGACGATCAGCTGCGGGATGATCGGGCCGGGAATGCCGATGTCGATCTGCTGATCGGCGGGGAGGCCCAGCTCACGCGTCACCTGCTCGCGGATCGTGCGCTCGACGATTCCGCGCGCGACGTACTCCCCCACGAACCACGCCGCGGCCGCGAGCACCCCCACGACGAGAAGCGTCACGACCCACGGCCAGCGGCGGCGAGGAGCCGGCGCGCCGGCATCCGTCGCCAGCACCCAGCGCGCGCCGGGATCAGGCAGCGGGGCGGTCGGGTGCTCGTCGCTCATCGGGTCACATCCGCTCGGGAGCGCTCACTCCGAGAAGGCCGAGCCCGTTCCGCAGCACCTGGCCGGTGGCGTCATTGAGCCACAGGCGGGTGCGGTGGACATCCTCGACCGGCGCGTCGCCGAGCGGGATCACGCGGCAGTTGTCGTACCACTTGTGGTAGAGCCCGGCGAGCTCCTCGAGGTAGCGTGCGACGCGGTGCGGCTCGCGCACCTCGGCGGCGAACGCGACGACCCGCGGGAACTCCTGCAGGGCACCCAGGAGCGCCGACTCGGTCTCGTGATCGAGCAGCTCCGGTGCGAAGACGCTCCGGTCGACCCCGGATGCCGCGGCGTTGCGCCCGACGTTGTGCGTGCGCGCGTGCGCGTACTGCACATAGAAGACGGGGTTGTCGTTCGTGCGCTTCTGCAACACGTCGAGGTCGACGTCGAGGTTCGAGTCGGCCGATGAGCGCGTGAGGGCGTAGCGCGCGGCATCCACGCCCACGACCTCGACGAGGTCTTCGAGGGTCACGACGGTGCCGTTGCGCTTGGACATGCGGACGGGCTGGCCGTCCTTCACCAGGTTCACCATCTGCCCGATGAGGATCTGCAGGTTCACGTACGGCTCGTCGCCGAAGGCGGCGGTCATCGCCATGAGCCGCTGCACGTAGCCGTGGTGGTCGGCGCCGAGCATGATGATGCAACGGTTGAACCCGCGCTCGCGCTTGTCGAGGTAGTAGGCGAGGTCGCCCGAGATGTAGGCGGCGTTGCCGTCGCTCTTGATGACGACGCGGTCCTTGTCGTCGCCGAACTCGGTCGAGCGCAGCCAGGTCGCACCGTCGGCCTCATAGATGTGGCCGAGCTCGCGCAACCGCGCAACGGCCCGCTCGACGGCGCCGGATTCGTGCAGGTCGTTCTCGTGGAAGTACACGTCGAAATCGACGCCGAACTCGTGCAGGCTCTGCTTGATCTCGTCGAACATGAAGCCGACGCCGATCTCGCGGAACGCCTCCTGCTTTGCGGCCGGGTCGAGCGCGTCGATGTCGCCGTCGTAGGCGAGCGCGACGCGACGCGCGATGTCGTCGATGTAGCCGCCGCCGTAGCCGTCTTCGGGCGTCGGGTCGCCCTGGTGCGCCGCGACGAGGCTCCGCGCGAAACGGTCGATCTGTGCGCCGTGGTCGTTGAAGTAGTACTCGCGGGTGACCTGCGCGCCCTGACTTTGCAGGATGCGCGCGAGCGAGTCGCCGACCGCGGCCCACCGCGTGCCGCCGAGGTGGATGGGGCCGGTCGGGTTCGCCGAGACGAACTCGAGGTTGATGACCTCGTCCGAGCGCGAGTCGTTCGTGCCGTAGGCGGCGCCGGCATCCACGATCGTCTTCGCGAGGGCACCGGCGGCCGCGGCATCCAGCCGGATGTTGATGAAGCCGGGGCCGGCGACCTCGACGCTCGCGACGCCGGGCGTCGCTTCGAGGGCGGTCGCGATCTCCTGCGCGAACTCGCGCGGATTCGCACCGACGGCCTTGCCGAGCTTCAACGCAGCGTTGGATGCCCAGTCGCCGTGCTCGCGGTTGCGGGGCCGCTCGAGCGGCAGGTCGGCGGCGGTCAGCCCGTCGCTCGCGCCAGGGCGTCGCGCCTCGGCGAGCGGGACGATGACGGCGAGCAGGGCTTCAGCGAGGGCATCCGGGTCCATAACCCTTCAATCCTACGGGCGGCCGCTGGGGAGAACCCGACCGCGGCAGCGAGCGGCGGGGTCAGTCGAGGACGACGAGCTCGGCGAAGTCGTCGAGGGAGGGGTCGGATGCCGCGTCGACATCCCCCGCGGCAGCGACGGCGTCCAGGGCGTCGTCGGGGACGACGCACGCGTCGACGTGCATGCGCTCGAGACCGACGTGCCCGCCGTGGTAGCTGAGGAAGGCGCAGTCGGCGGCGTCGCGCCCCGTCGCGATGCGCACGAGCGAGCGCCGGTTCGCGAGCCGCGTCGCGTCGATGACGTACCAGCTGCCGTCGAGGTACGCCTCGGCGACGGCGTGGAAGTCCATCGGGCGAAGCCCGGGCGCGAAGCATGCGGCGTAGCGGGCGGGCATGTCCATCGCGCGCAGCAGCGCGATGACGACGTGCGCGTAATCGCGGCAGACGCCCTGACCGGTCATGAGGGTCGTGACGGCCGAGTCGGTGCCCTGGCTGAGCCCCGGCGTGTAGGTGGTCGACGATGCCACGAACTCACTCACCGCGGTGATCAGCTCGTGCCCCTGAAGCCCCCGGAACTGGCGGCGCGCCTGCGCGAACACGTCGTCGGACTGGCAGTAGCGACTCGGGCGCAGGTACGTGATCGCCTCGAGGTCGCTCGTCGGGCGCTGCGTCGCGTGGCCCTCGATGAGCGCCTCGTAGCGCACCTCGAGGCGTCCGGCCTCGCCGATCAGACGGTGCAGGCGGCTGCCCGACTGGTCGATGATCTCGGTCGGCGTGTACACGCGATCGCCCTGCGTGAACGTGAGCTGCTCGCGCGCGACGTGCGCCGGCTGGGCCGCCGTCACCTGGAAGATGAGGTCGGTGGACGACCCCAGTTCCAGGTCGAGTTCGGCGGTCACGATGCGTTGCACCGAAGTATCCTCGCACGTCGGTAGGGGTGCTCCGCTACCGCTCTCGCGACCGGCTTTCGCAATCGGATGCCTGGTGACTTACCCTCGACGCATGCGCGCGCGACGACACCCCTCGAGGCGCCGTCGCGCGTGGGCTCTCGCGGTGCTCGCGGTGGCCGCGGCGGCGGTCGTCGCGGTGGCCGTCTGGCGCCCCTGGGCACCGCCCGAAGCCGTCGTCGCCGTGGGCGAGGGCGCGGTCGCGGTGCCCGTCGCCGCCGACCTCGCGGGCCCCGCCCCGCTCGACCTTCCCGACAACCCGCGGGTCCTGATCTTCGGCGACTCGTGGACGTACGGCTCCGCGGCATCCGTGCCGACCCTCGGCTACGCCTACGTCGTCGCCGAGTTCACCGACTGGACGACCGTCGTCGACGGCATCCGCGGATCGGGATACCTGCGCCCCGGCCTCGACGGCCCGGATTTCGGCACCCGCATCGCCGCGCTCGACCCGACGCTCGACCCCGATCTCGTCATCGTGCAGGGCTCGATCAACGACCGCGGCGAGCCCGCGACCGGATACCGCGCGGCCGTGGATACCGCGTGGGATGCCCTCGCCGCCATCTACCCGGATGCCCGGATCGTGATCCTCGGCCCCGCGCCGCAGGTACTGCCCGTCGAAGCCGCGACGGCGCGGATCGACCGCGACCTGCGCGACGCAGCATCCGATCGCGGCTGGTGGTACATCTCGCCGATCCAGGATGACTGGATCACCACCGCGAACTACGCGAGCGGCATCGACACCGGCCTCGGCCGCGATCACCCCACGACACAGGGCCACCGCTACCTCGCGGAGCAGCTCGCCGAGGCGGTCGCCGCGATCTCGCGGTGATACCCTCGACAGGTCCGCCTCCGTAGCTCAGGGGATAGAGCGTTGGTTTCCGGTACCAAAGGTCGCAGGTTCGATTCCTGTCGGGGGCACTTTCTCTTTCGCAGCGGCAGCGCCGCGGAACCTTCCTCCCGGTGGTTGAGTAGCGCCGCGCAGCCTTCCTCCCGGTGGTTGAGTAGCGCCGCGTAGCGGCGCGTATCGAAACCACAGCCCGCGCGATCCACCCTCACGCGCCGCGAAGGTCGCCCTCGAGGGCGGCGAACTCGGCCGCCCAGCGCTGCTGCTGCTCGCGCGCCTCAGCGTCGCGTCCGGCGGAGTGGAGCAGATCGGCATAGTGCGACCTCAGAGCGATGACCGCCTCGCGGTCGCCCGAGACCTCGGCGAACGTCACCGCGTCGCGCGCGGCGCCGAGCACCGCGGGGTCATCGCCGGCGAGGTCGGCGGCGCGGCCGAGCGCGGTCATCGCCTCGGTCACGCGGCCGGTGCGCACGAGCGCGGTCGCGAGCGCGACATGCACCGCGACCGTGTTCCGGCCCGTGGTCTGGGCGCTGCGCAGCGCCTCGACAGCCGCCGCGTGGTCGCCCGCCCGGCCGTACGCCTCGGCCGCGGAGACGAACCAGACGGCGGCATCCGCGTCTCGACCGGATGCCGCGAAGTGCTGCCCGATCCGCTCGGCGGTCGCCGCGCCTGGCTCGGCGAGGCGCGCAAGGGTCTCGGCGGCGCGGGCGTTCAGCAGCCGCTCGCGGGTCAGCGGCAACGCGGCGCGCGAGGCGACACCGACGAGGCGATGCGAAACGCGATAGGGCGTCTCGCCGCCACCGCTCCCCGGGGCCACGAGACCCGCCCGCTCGGCCGCCGCGAGAGCCGCGTCGGTCTCATCGGCGGTTCGCCCGGCGACCACGCGCACGAGCTCGGAATCCGCGGCGCGGTCGAGCACGGCGAGCGCCTCGACCACCTGCCGCGTCGTGTCGTCGACCGCCGCCAGGCGGTTCTCCACCGCGGCGAGGGCCGCATCGACGGCATCCTCGTCTGCGCGCGACCCGCGCGACCCGCGCGACGCACTCGACTCGGATGCCGCGGCGGCACCCAATGCACCTTCCGGCGCAGCGGCAGCGCGCGCCCGCGCGCCCGGCTCCCCCACTCGGATCGCGTCGAGCAACGCTGTGGTGCCGGCTAAGGGCGTAATCCCCAGCTCGGTGTCGAGCACCTCGGTGAGCGCACGATACGCGGCGAACGCCCCCGACCGGTCGCCCTGCGCCGCAAGGATGCGGATGAGGTCGACGTACGCGGGCTCGGCGAGCGGGTCGACCTCGACGCGGCGGCGCGCGTAACCGAGCGCGTCGGCTGGCCGGCCCGACCGCACGGCATCCGTCGCCAGCATGCCGAGCACGAGCGACAGATCGTCGCGGAGCGTCGCGCCGACGCCCGCCTGCCACTGCTCGAACGCGGGAGCATCGCGCAGCGCGAAGCCGCCGAGGAACTCCCCCGTCGCCAGATCTGCGGCTCGTCGCCAATCCGCAGCGTCGTCGGACGCCAGGAGAACGCGGAACTCGCGGACGTCGCAGCGCACACCCCGGTCGGCGAGCGCGATCCCATCGCCTTCCACCGCGAGTTCGGGCACACCGGCGGCCGCGACCGACAGCGTGCGCCGGAGCGCGGCGCGCGCGTGGGCGCGGTCGAGCGCGGGCCAGAGGAGTTCGCACAGCGCATCGCGGCGCACGGGAGCCTCTGCGACGGATACGTACGCGAGTAGCGCGGTCGCCTTGCGCGTGTCGAAGCGCATCTGGGTCTGGTCGCGCGCGACGCGAGCGCTCCCGAACCACCGCAACTCCAGCATGCGCGCAACGCTAGCGCTGAACCGTAACGATTGCGACGTGGCCCCCGCTATCTCGTAACGCTGCCGGAACGGTGGCCGGTCCACACTCGCGGTATGGCCACCCTGACGACCGACCCTAAGCCGACGAAGCCGACGCGTAGCGAGCGTCGCGCGGTCCGCCGCGGCGAGGCTCCCCCCGACACCGCCGCGGTGCGCCGCGCCGCGCGCGCCGAGCAGACGCCCGCCGTGCAGCTCGACATCGTCATCGAGCCGCGAGATGCACTGCTCGACTACCTCGCGACCGCGTCGGGTCCGCTCGAGATCGACGCGCTCCCCGACACCGCCGCCACGAAGCGGATGCGGGGGCAGGGCGTGCGCGTCGTCGTCCCGCTCATCACGAGTGGTGAGCTCGTCGGCGTCGTCGCGCTGGGGCCGCGCCGCTCCGAGCGCGGCTACGCGCGCAGCGACCTGCGCCTGCTCGACGCCCTCGCCCGCTACGCGGCGCCGGCGCTACGGCTCGGCCAGCTCATGCGCACGCAGGAGCAGCAGGCCCGCGAGCGCGAGCGCATCGACCAGGAGCTGCGCGTCGCCCAGCTCATCCAGCAACAATTCCTGCCGACCGAACTCCCCGAACTCGGCGGGTGGAACCTGGATGCCGTGTACCTTCCCGCCCGCACGGTCGGCGGCGACTTCTACGACGTCATCGACCTCGGCGGCAGGCGCATCATGATCGTCGCCGGTGACGTCACCGACAAGGGCGTTCCCGCGGCGCTCGTGATGGCGAGCACGCACGCGCTCCTTCGCGCCGCCGCGCGTCAGGAGTCACGTCCGGGCGAAGTGCTACGCCAGGTGAACGAGCTGCTCGTGCCGCAGATCCCGGCGAACATGTTCGTCACGTGCCTCGCGCTCGTCATCGACCTCACAACGGGCGAGGCGACCTTCGCGAACGCCGGACACAACCTCCCCTACGTCCGCCGCCGCGCGGGCGATGTCGAGCTGATCTCCGCGCGGGGGATGCCGCTCGGCCTGCTCCCTGGAAGCGCCTACGACGAGACCGACACGCAGATCGACCCCGGCGACCTGTTGCTGCTCTACAGCGACGGCATCACCGAGCAGCACGACGCGGCGGGCGATATGTTCGACTACGCGCGCACCGAGGCGGCCGTGCGCGACGCGCTCAGCAGCGCCGATCTCGTCGAACGCGTCAGCACCGCCCTCGCGCAGTTCCAGGGCGCGATCGAGCAGGAGGATGACATCACCCTCGTCGCGCTCCACCGCGGCGCCCCCGATCGGGCGGCCGACACCGTGCGCTTCACCGTGCCGAGCGAGCTCGGCAACGAACGCGACGTCATGGCCCGGGTCGCAGAGATCGTCGGCGATGCCCTGCCCCCCGAGCGCCTCGACGCACTCGGCACCGCCGTCAGCGAGACCGCCATGAACGCGATCGAGCACGGCAACCGCGCCAACCCGCAGTTGCCGTGCGAAATTGCGGTCAGGCGAAACGCCGAAGCCGTCGTCGTCGAGATCGGCGACTTCGGGCGGGGCCGGCAGAGCCCGGCCGAAACCCCCGATCTCGACCTCAAGCTCGCGGGCCTGCAAACCGCCCGCGGCTGGGGACTCTTCCTCGCGTCGAGCCTCGTCGACGACGTTGAGGAGTTCACCGACGGCGACCGCCACCTCGTGCGCCTGACGATGCGCCTCACCCCGAAGGACGAACGATGAGCACCCCCACCACTTCCACGACGGTGACCCTGACCGGTCGGATCGACCGCGACGCCGCCCACATGCTCGAGACGGCATGGACCGATGCGACGACGGACGGCCCAACGGATGTCGTCCTCGATTTCGCGGAGGTCGACTACATCAATTCCACCGGCATCGCCCTCGTCGTCGGCCTCCTCTCGCGGGCCCGCGTCGCCGGCATCCGCTTGAGCGCCGTCGGCCTCACCGCACACTACCGCCACATCTTCGAGATCACCCGACTCAGCGACTACATCGAGATCCTCCCCGACCCCGGGGACTGACCCGCGACACCGAAAGGAGCCCCACCATGCCCACCACACCGGCCACCTTCACGACGACCGACCTCGGCTCGGGCGCCGCGTCACTCGCAATCGACGGCGACATGACGGGTGCGAGCGAGCAGCCCCTCATGACCGCGCACGAAGCGGCAACGGATGCCGGCGCCCGCCGCCTCGTGCTCGACTTCGGCGGCATGGACTACATGAACAGCGGCGGAATCGGCCTGCTCGTGACGCTCCTCGTGCGCGCGCAGCGACGGAATCAGACCGTCGCCGCCGTCGGGCTCACCGAGCACTACCGGCAGATCTTCCAGCTGACGAGGCTCGATGAGGCGATCGGCCTCTTCGACGACATCGACGCCGCGCTGAAGGCATGAGGTGGCGAAGATGACCAGCAGCGCGCCCGACCACGACAAGAGCTCCGGCCGTGAGGGCCGGTGGGCGACGCCCGTCGACAAGCTCCACGTCGCCGGCGACCCCGACCACGCGTTCAACCTCGAAGGCAAGCGCGTCGCGGGGCCGCACCAGGGGTTCGGACGGCTGTGGGACCGCACCTTCACGATCGCCCTCGGCGCGGCGATCACCCCCGAGGCGCTCGTCGCCGACTGGAAGGCCAACTTCGGCGACTTCTGGCCGGCCGGGGCGGTCTTCCACGGCACGGGTGTCATCCGCGCCGGCGATGTGACAGCGCTGACGACGGCGGGGCTTTCCACCGGCATCCTCGTCATGTACGAAGACGACACGTCGTTCTCGTACATCACGCCGGAGGGGCATATGTTCGCCGCGATGATCACGTTTTCGGCATATGCCGACACCGAGCGCGGTACGGTCGCCGAGATCCGGATGCTGCTGCGCCCCTACGACCCCGTCATCCAGCTGATGTTCGGTTATGGCGCTCGCAAGGAGCGCGACCACTGGATGCAGACCCTCCGCAACATCGCCGCGAAACACGGCGTGACCGACACCGTCCCGACCGAGGCGACTGTATGCGTCGACCGCGGGTTCCTCTGGAAGAACTGGACGAACGTGTTCTCGGGCGTGATCGTCGGCAACGCGCGGCACGCGCTGCGGAGGCGCCCGTGAGAGCTGTCGTGCGCGCCGTGCTGCTGTGGCTCGGGGCAGCAGCGTTCCTCGCCGTCGGCATCCTCAGCGCTGTGGGCGGCGAGCCGACGATCCTCATCGGCTTCACGGCCTTCCCCGTGGTCGGCGCGCTGATCCTCACCCACGACCTGCACAACGGTGTGGGCTGGTTGCTGTACGCAATCGGCGCCCTGTGGACGTTGTCGACCCTCCTGTTCGTCACAGGCGCGATCGCCGCGTCGCCCGCGCTCGAAGCGGTCTACTCGGCGCTCGCCTGGCCGCTGTGGGTGTGCATGCCCCTGATCGGCGTGATCTTCCCGACGGGGCGCGCGCAGACGCGACTCGGGCAATGGATGCTGGTGCTCACCCTCGCCGTCGCCGTCGTCGCGGCGCTCGCGACTCTCGTGTGGACTCCGATGTACACGTCCGGTCGGGACAATCCGCTCGCGATCCCCGGCTGGCTGCCCGCCGTCAACCTCGTGCTGAACGTCGTCGTTCCCGCTTTCGCCGTCGCGCTCGTCGGCATCCTCGTCGACCTCGGCATCCGCTGGTTCCGCTCGGTCGGCACCGAGCGCCTGCAGTACCGGTGGCTACTTTTCGCTCTGGCCGTCGTGATCGTGCAGCTCATGACGACTGGCATCGTGTCGACGCTGCTCCCCGAGGGCTCACCCCTGCAGACGGTGCTGGGCGTGACCGGCATCATCATCAACCTCATCCCGATCGCCATCTACATCGCGATCAGCAGGCACGGCCTGTACGACATCGGCCGTGTCGTCTCGAGGACGATCACCTACGCGATCGTCCTCGTCGCGGTGATCGCCGTGTACGCGGGCACTGTGATCGGCATCGGCTCGCTCTTGCCAAGCGACAGCCCGGTACCGGTCGCCGCCTCGACCCTGCTCGCCGCCGCGGTGTTCCTGCCGATCCTGCGTACGGTCGAGCGTCGTCTCGACCGCCGCTTCGACCGTCCGCGGTACGACGCGGAACGGATCGTGGACGAGTTCGGGGCGCACGTCCAGGTCGACGTCGACCCACTGACGACCGTCCCCGAACTGCGCGCCGCGGTCGAGCGGAGCCTTCAGCCCGTCGCCGTGGGGATGTGGCTGCGATGAGCGCACGCATTCGTTCAGAGTGGCTCGCGCACGGCATCGCGATCGGGTGCCTCGTCGGGGGCGTTCTCGTCTTCGCCGTGCCCGCCGATCCGACGCGTGAACCGACCGGATCGTCCGGTGACTCCTGGGGCTCCGTGCCCGGCGCAATCGGCCTCGCACTGTTCGTGCTCGTCACGCTCTTCGCGGGCTGGCTCATCGCACGAAAGCGCCCTGAGAACTCGCTCGGCTGGATCATGCTCGCGATCACCGCAAGCTTCGCGATCCTCGCGCCGCTCGTCCTCGTCGGCGTCGCACTGATCCCCGTGAACGAGGTCGCGGCGAGTTGGTTCCTCATGCTCGGCGGCGCGAACTCCGACTCGAACACCGCGTGGGTATTGCCGATCGGTCTGCTCATGACGCAGCTGCCGTTGCGCTTTCCGACCGGGCGCCTGCCGTCGCCGCGCTGGCGCTGGTTCTCGTGGTTCACGATCGTGGCGATGGCCGCCGTCATCGTGTTCGGGAACACGACGCCCTCCGCGGCATCCGTCGGCTACGGCGTCGCGAGTCCCGTCACCCTGCCGTGGGGCGAGGCCGAGGTCCTCGGATTCGTCGTGACGTTCTCGATGTTCGGTGCCGCGATGGTCGGCTCGCTGGCGTCGCTCATCGTTCGCTATCGCGGTGCGGATGCCGTCGAGCGCGCCCAGCTGCGGTGGGTGTACTGGGGCGCGGCCTTCCCGATCCTGCTCCTCATCGCGAGCTGGATCGTGAGCGCGCTGTCGCCTCAAGACGCGTGGATCAACACGGTCGGCGTCGCCATCATCGCCCTGTGCTACTCGATGATCCCCGCCGCGATCCTCGTCGCGGTCATGCGCTATGGCCTGTACTCGATCGACCGGATCATCTCCCGCACGGCCTCGTATGCGATCGTCGTGGTGCTCGTCGTCGGCACGTACGCGGGGCTCGTCGTGGGGCTGACGTCGTTGCTGCCGGGCCTCCCCTCGGTCGGCGTCGCGGTCGCGACCCTTGGCGCGGCCGCCCTCTTCCTACCGGCGCTACGCGTCGTCCAGCGGGGAGTCGACCGTCGCTTCAACCGCTCCGCATACGACGCACAGCGGGTCGTCGACAACTTCGGGCGGCACGTGCGCGACGGGGCCGATCCGGCGGGCGCGGTGCCCGAGCTCACGCGCGCCATCGAGCAGACGCTCGAGCCGACATCGCTCGGCGTCTGGATGCGAGGGATGCCGTGACGTCGCGCCCGCACCACGTGCCCGCTACGCTCAGCGCCCGCGAGATCGCCCGCCGCGCCGGCATCTGGAGCGTCGTCGCGCTGTTCTTCGCGGCGGGGTTTTGCGCGGCTTTCGCTGGCAGCTGGTCCGCGCTCATCGGGTTCTCGGCATACGCCATCGTGGGCGCGGTCATCCTCACCCAGCGTCCGGGAAACGGCGTCGGGCGCTATTTGCTCGCGATCGCAGCGAGCGCGGTTCTGCTCATCCCGTTCCAGATCCCCGGCATGACCGCTACCCTCCCGGCGGGGATCGAACTCGCGCTGTGGGTCTTCTCCGCGATCTTCTGGCCCCTCGTGCTGATGCTCACGCTCCTCATCCCGACAGGGCGAATCGACAGCACGCTGGGGAGATTCGCCCTTGCCGGAACGGCTGTTCAGACGGCGGTCATCGCGCTGGCCAGCCTCATCGACCCCGCCGCCCTCAGCGTGTCCGACGGCGCGGGCTCGGGTCGCGAGAACCCGCTTGCCGTGCCGGGTGCGACGGCTGTTCTGTCGTGGATCAGCACCCTCACCCCGTTCGTGATGCTCGCACTGTTCGCCGCCTACGTCGTCGACATGGTGCTTCGGTGGCGGCGGGCAGACGGGGTGGAGAGGCTGCAGTTCCGTTGGTTCGTGCTCGGCGTGGGCGCGATGCTGGTCGTCGTGGTCGCGGGCTTCATCGCGACGTCGTCGTCTCCGGAGTTCGAGAACAGTCCACTGCTGGTCACGATGTACGCGGCGCTGAGCTTTCCGCCGATCGCGATCGGCATCGCCGTCACGCGCCACGGGCTGTACGAGATCGGCCGCATCGTCTCGCGGACGATCAGCTACCTCGTCGTCCTCGGCGTCGCGCTGGCCGTCTACGCCGGAGTCGTCGTGGGCGTCGGCGCCCTGTTCCGAGGTGGCAGTCAGGTGATCGTCGCGATCGCGACCCTCGCCGCGGCGGCGGTGTGCCTACCCCTCCTGCGCATCGTGCAGCGCCGCCTGGACCGCGCCTTCGACCGCGAACGCTACGACGCGCAGCGGGTGCTCGAGCGCTTCGGCGAACACGTCCGCGACGACGCCGACCCGGGGCGGGCGCGCCCGGAACTTCTCGGCGCGATCGATCAGACCCTGCAACCCACCGCCATGGGAGTCTGGATGCGCACCGTGCAGTGACCCGCGAACGGTGACGCAGCCCGGCGGTTAACAAGAAGATCGCCCCGGCGCCGAAGCCCCGGGGCGATCATCAATGCGTTTTCGGTCTCTGTGTCGGGTTGTCTTGCGACTCCCTTTCGTCTCCGTTTTCCTTCGCAAGACACAAACTACTCTTCGCCAGACAGACGTCAAGAGTTCGCCGAAAAGTCACTTCACGGTCAACGTGAAGGTCAAAGTTCAGCGCCCCGAAACCCCCGCCGGCACGAGGAATATCCCCTCCAGCAGCCCCGGATTGTGGGCGTGCACGAGCACCGCGAAGACGACCGCGTCAAAGAGCAGATGCACCGTCACGACGTAGGCGAGCGACCTCGTCTTCGTGAAGATCACCGCCTGCAGCAGCGCGAACGGGATCGTGAGCACCGGCCCCCACGCGCGGTAACCGAGCTCCCACAGGAACGACACGAAAACGATCGCCTGCAGCACGTTCGCGCTGGCATCCGCGACGTGCCGCCGCAACAGTACGAAGACGGTGCAGATGAAGAACAGCTCGTCCCAGATGCCGACCGCGCCCACCCCGACGAACAGGCGCGCGATGAGGCTCGGCGTGTCGACGACGGGCCAATTCCGGTAGACCCCCGACGTGATGAAGTAGAACGGCAGGATCAGCCAGCCGAGCACGACGACCGCGCCGAGCCACGCCCATTGCCACCTTTTCCACCGCCCGCCGCCCCGCCACGGAAAGCTGATCGCGCGGTCGCGGTAGACCCACCGCGAGATCGCGTACGGCACGGCGACGGCGCCGCCCAGAACGACGGTGAACCGCACCATCGACGCATCGTCGAGCTTCGCTTCGAGCGAGATCGCGCTGACGATGAGCATGCCGATCGCGATGAGCGAGAGATCACGTGTCAGTGACGGGCCAGATGCCGTCACCCTCCCCCGCTCGATGACCACGGCCGCGCCGACACCCGCGGCCAGCAGCAGCCAGCCGAGCCAGGGCTGCAGCAGCACGAAGAAGGCCGGCGCCGCGAGGCAGACGAGGAGGGCGGGTACGAGCTCGACACCGACAAGCGGGCGATCGCCCCCGTGCGGGGCGTGCGTCACCGCGGCAACCGCCGGTAGGTCAGATCGCGGATCGCGCGCCCCTTCGCGAGGCCCTTGCGCTCGAACGCCGTCATCGTGCGGCCGTCGAACCGCGGCGCCCAACCGCCCGCCTCGGCGCCCTCGAATGCGGGGGCGAAGTCCTCGGCCTCCGCCAGCACGTCGCGCATCTGGAGGGCGTAGTCCTCCCAGTCGGTCGCGAGGCGCAGCACCCCGCCGTCGCGCAGCACACGCGCCGCGAGCGGCGGGAACTCGGGCGCGATCAGGCGACGCTTGTTGTGCTTGTTCTTGTGCCACGGATCGGGGAAGAAGATCCAGACCTCGTCGACGCTCGCCTCGGGCAGCAGGTGCTCGAGCACCTCAGGGGCGTTCGCCTCGACGAGCCGGAGATTCCGGACTCCGGCGCGATCGGCATCCAACATCGTCCGCGCGAGGCCCGCACGGAAGACCTCGACCGCGAGGTAGTCGCGCCCGGGGTCCGCCCCCGCCGCGTGGACGATCGCGTGCCCCTGCCCGGATCCGATTTCGACGACGAGCGGAGCGCTCCTGCCGAAGAAGGATGCCGGGTCGATCGCCGCGCCGGGGCGGACGCTCGTCGCCGCGCGATCCCGCTCCACGTCGATGGCGTAGAACGGCGCGAGCGCCTCCCACGCGCGCTCCTGGCCGTCGCTCATCCGGCCGCTGCGCCGCACGAACGACACTGGCTTGTCGCGAAAGCGGGGCGCCTGGTCGGTCACCTCCCCAGGCTACCCGGGCGGCTCACTCGGTCACGAAGTCGATGAGCTCCTCGACCCGCCCGAGGAGGGCGGGATCCAGGTCGCGGTAGCTGCGGACGGATGCCAGGATCCGCTGCCACGTGCGGGCAAGGTCTGCCTGGTCGCGCGCGGGCCAGCCGAGCGCGCGGCTCACGCCGACCTTCCACTCGATCCCGCGCGGCACGTCGGGCCAGCCGGCGATGCCGAGCGCCTCGGGGCGCACGCACTGCCAGACGTCGATGTGCGGATGCCCGACGATACGCACGTGCGCGCCGTGCGGGCCGCGCGCGACGGCATCCGCGATGCGACTCTCCTTGGACCCCGGCACGAGGTGGTCGACGAGCACGCCGTAGCGCCGACCCGGCCCCGGCGGCTCGTCGCGCAGCGCCGAGTCGAGCAGATCGACGCCCTGCAGGTACTCGACGACGACTCCCTCGGCCCGCAGGTCATCGCCCCACACCTTCTCGACGAGCTCGGCGTCGTGGCGCCCCTCAACGAGGATGCGGGATGCCCGGGCGACGCGTGCCCGCGCCTCGGGGGCCGCGAACGACCCCGACGCGGTCCGCGCGGGTGGCGCGGGCGCGGCAGCCGCCGGTGCGGTCAGGACGACCGCGTCGCCGTCGATCAGGAACCCGCCGCCGAGCGGGAACAGGCGCCGCTTACCCCGCCGGTCTTCCAGCTCGACGTTCCCCGACTGCACGCGCGTCACCGCGCCGCAGAAGCCGTCGCCCGCGACCTCGACGACGAGCCCGGCATCCGCCCCGACCTCGGGCACCGCGCGGCGCCCGGCGTCGCGCCATCCGGCCGCCAGCACGTCGCCGCCGTAGCGGTCGAACGGATCGTGATCCATGTCTCCTCCGAAGGCTCGACGCTACCGGCGCCGCGCGCCCGAGACGGGCAGCGACGCCCGGTTCGACCGGATGGGGAGAGGCATAGCGGATTCACACGCGACGGCCTACCGCGCACTCCGACCCCCGCAATAGGATCGGAAGTCAGGCGGGGTGAGTCTGCTCCGCGACAGAGGGGGTGCCTCGTGCGTTCGCGCGTTCTTCTGGCTGCGACCGCGGTGGCGGCGATCGTCCTCGGCATCTTCAGCGGCGGTGCCGCCGCCTTCGCGACCTCGCCCGTGACCCTCGGCGGATCGCGCGTGCTCGACGTGTCGGACGTACTCTCGGATGCCGAGGAGTCGAGCATCGGCGACCATCTCGCGCGCGTTTCGGCCACCTCGGGCGTCGACCTCTGGGTCGTGTATGTGCCGGAGTTCACCGACCCGTCCGACCCCGAGGACTGGGCGAACACCACCGCCACCGACAACGGACTCGGCGTCGAGCAGTACGTGCTCGCGATCTCGACCGACGGGCGGCAGTACTACCTCTCCGGCGACTCGGCGGGGCCGGTGAGCCCCGCCCAGCTCGGTGCGATCGAGCAGGACCGCATCAAACCCGCCCTCGCGAGCGGTGACTGGGCGGGGGCTGCGACCGCGGCCGCCGACGGTCTCGCCGACGCCGTATCGGGCGGCAGCGGCGGGTCTTCGGGTTCCGGCGGGGGTGTCTCGGTCGGCACGATCGTCATGCTGCTCCTCTTCCTCGTGGTCGCGGTGCTGTTCGTCTGGATGCTCGTGCGATCGCGGCGCCGCAGGGCTCTCGCCACGGCATCCGGTTCGGGTGGACCGGCGAGTCCGCAGGATGCGCTCGCGCAGATCTCGACCGAGGAACTGGGCCGACGAGCGGCATCCGCCCTCGTCGAGACCGACGATGCGATCAAGACGAGCCGTCAGGAGCTCGACTTCGCGCGTGCGCAGTTCGGCGACGAAACCGCGGGCGAGTTCGAGCAGGCGGTGACCCAGGCGGCACAGGACCTCGATCGGGCGTTCTCGTTGCAGCAGCAACTCGACGACGAGGTCCCCGACACCGAGCCGCAGGTGCGGCAGTGGAACGCGCAGATTCTCGAGCTGTGCGCGCACGCGAACGCCGAGCTCGACGACAAGGCGAAAGCGTTCGACGAGCTGCGTCAGCTCGAGCAGCACGCGCCCGACGCGCTCGCGCGTGTGCAGACCCTGCGGGCGTCGGTCGGCGATCAGCACGATGCGAGCGCGGGCGCCTTGGTGACGCTGCAGCAGGCGTACGCGCCCGCGGCGCTCGCCACGGTCGTCGACAATCCCGCGCAAGCCGCGCAACGCCTCGCGTTCGCCGACGAGCGGCTCGCCGAGGCAGCCCGCGAGGTCGCGGCCGCGGACGGTGCGGCGGCGGCCGTCGACATCCGCGCCGCCGAGGATGCCGTCGGCCAGGCCGACCTGCTCCAGAAGGCGATCGGCACGCTCGGCGCCGACCTCACGAAAGCCGAGGCGGATGCCGCGGCGCTCGTCGCGGAACTCGAGCAGGACATCGCTGCCGCGAGCGGCCTGCCCGACCCCGACGCCCGACTCGCCCCCGTCGTCGCGACGACCCGTCAGCAGGTGGATGCCGCGAAGGCGCAGCTAGAGGGCGCGGGGCGGAACCCGGTGGCCGCGCTCACGGCGCTCGGCGCGGCGAACCAGCAGATCGATGCGCTGCTCGCGAGCGTGCGTGACGCACAGGCGCAGGCGCAGCGCGCGAGCCAGCAGCTGAGCGCCCTGCTCACGCAGGCGCAGGCGCAGGTCGCGGCGGCGGAAGACTTCATCACCTCCCGCCGCGGGGCGGTCGGCGCCCAGGCCCGCACCCGCCTCGCCGAGGCGAGCGCGTCGCTCGCGCAGGCACGTCAGTTGCAGGTGTCGGACCCCGCGCAGGCACTCCCCTACGCCCAGCGCGCGAACGACCTCGCCGCCCAGGCGATCCAGTACGCACAGAACGACGTCGGCGCGTTCTCGGGTGGGGGCGGCGGAATGTTCGGCGGCGGCGGAAACTCGGGCGGCGGCAACGTCATGGGAGCCGTGCTCGGCGGCATCCTGATCAACTCGCTGCTCGGAGGCGGCGGCGGCCGTGGGGGCGGCTTTAGCGGTGGCGGCGGCTTCGGCGGAGGCGGAGGTTTCCGCACCGGCGGTGGCGGCGGCGGATTCAGCTCCGGCAGCTTCGGCGGCGGGGGTACCCGCAGTCGCCGCGGAGGTGGCCGCTTCTGACCCTCCGCACGCGTCGCGCCCGCCGCATCCGGCATGGCATCCGCACTTCCGCAACGACTCGCACTTCCGCACTGACCCGCAGTTCCCGCTAGGAAAGGAAAACCGATGGCAAAGCAGTCCATCTTCGGCCGCATCTCGACGCTCGTGAGGGCGAACATCAACGCGCTCCTCGACTCCGCCGAGGACCCGGAGAAGATGCTCGACCAGCTCGTGCGCGACTACACCAACTCGATCGCCGACGCCGAGTCGGCGATCGCCGAGACGATCGGCAACCTGCGCCTGCTCGAGCGCGACCACGAGGAAGACGTCAAGGCCGCCACCGAGTGGGGCAACAAGGCGCTGGCCGCGAGCCGCAAGGCCGACGAGCTGCGCGGTGCGGGCAATGCCGCCGACGCCGACAAGTTCGACAACCTCGCCAAGATCGCGCTGCAGCGCCAGATCACCGAGGAGAACGAGGCGAAGGCCGTCGAGCCGACGATCGCGGCGCAGACCGAGGTCGTCGCGAAGCTCAAGGACGGCCTCAACGGCATGAAGCAGAAGCTCGAGCAGCTGAAGTCGAAGCGCAGCGAGCTGCTCGCCCGCGCGAAGACCGCCGAGGCGCAGAACAAGGTGCACGACGCCGTCAAGTCGATCGACGTCCTCGACCCGACGAGCGAGCTCGGCCGCTTCGAAGACAAGGTCCGCCGCCAGGAGGCGCTTGCGGCCGGCAAGCAGGAGATCGCGGCATCCACCCTCGACGCGCAGTTCAACGAGCTCGAGGATGTCGGCGAGCTGACCGAGGTCGAGGCGCGGCTCGCCGCGCTGAAGTCCGGCGCACCGGCGCCGGCGATCGAGCAGTAAGGGTCCGCTCCCGCGTGAGAAACCACTCCCGTGTCGAGAAACCGCGCCCGCCGTGGTTTCTCACGCGCGGAGTGGTTTCTCGCGTGCGGCCAAGATGCGCGAGGATGACGGCATGACGCGCTTCTTCGTCGTCCCGCAGTGGCAGGGCTCTCCCGCGGCGCGCGCGATGCACCTCGCCGACGGCGCCGAGGCGATCGCCGGCGACCTGCCGCGCGCCGCGACCGTCCGCGTCGAGGTGCCGAGTTCCGCCGGCGAGTCGCTCGACACCGGCATCCGCCGCTTCAGCGCGCTCACGCGCGTGCGCGATGCGCTCGCGGACACCCTCGCCGGAGCCCTGGGCGATGCGACGACGGATGCCGGTGCCTCCCCCGTGACCACGCCGACGACCGCGGGCGACGTGCCGACGGATGCCGGCGCCTCCCCCGCCGCCGGCGATGCCGCCGGCCCTGCCGGCGAGACGCCGGTCCACGACGTGCCGATCGTCGTCGGCGGCGACTGCGGCGTCGCCGTGCCCGCGATCGCGCACGCGGCGGCGCGCCACGAGCGGCTTGCGGTCGTCTGGTTCGACGCGCACGGTGACCTCAACGCGCCCGAGTCGTCGCCCTCGGGCGCCTTCGCGGGAATGGCCCTGCGCGCCGTGTTCGACGAGCTGCCGTTGCCCGGAAGCGGCCCCGTGCCCGCCGACCGGGTGATCCTCGCGGGTGCGCGCGAACTCGACGACGCCGAGGTCGATCTGATCGCGCAGCGCGGGATACGCGTCGTCGATGTCACCGCGCTGGCGGATGCCAGCGCCCTCGCCGAAGCCGTCGCGGCAACGGGCGCGGCGGCGCTGTACATCCACGTCGACCTCGACGTGCTCGACCCGGCGGCGATCACGGGAGTCGCGCTCCCGGTGCCGTTCGGGCTCTCGCTCGACGAGCTGGTCGCGGCGATCCGCGCCGCGCGGGGCGTCGCGCCGCTGGTCGGCGCCTCGATCGCGGGGTTCGCCCCGGCATCCGCCGCGGCCGCGGTCGACGACCTCGGCACGATCCTGCGGGTCGTCGGGGCACTCGCGTGACCCCTCGCCCGCCCGCGGGCTGGCGCGAGCGCGCCGAGCGGGCCGTCGCGCGCGGCGAACAGCTCGACCGGTTCATCCCCGGCATCCTGCTCGACTCGCCCGTGAGCCTCGTCGGCTACTGGTGGGGAACCGCCGTCGGCTGGGTCTGGGGCGGCCTGTGGTCGACGGGGCGCGTGTCGCGCCGCGGGGGCCTGTGGGTCTTCACCGGGATGCCGGGGTGGGCCTTCGGCCGGGGCGGCGTGTGCGTCGGCGGCTGCTACCTCACCGGCTCCGCCGTCGTCACCGACCGGGTGCTCGCGCACGAGGCGGTGCACGCGCGCCAGTGGCGTCGCTACGGCTTTCTCATGCCGTTGCTGTACCTCGTCGCCGGGCGCAATCCGCTGACCAATCGGTTCGAGATCCTCGCCGGGCTCGAAGACGGAAACTACGTGCCGCGCGGGTCGTGAGCGCCGCTAGTCGTGAGCGCCGCTAGTCGTGAGCGCCGGGGGTCGCGAGCGCGGGACTCAGTGGCGAGCGGCGAGCCCGAAGCGCTCGGGCGTGTGCACGGCATCCGCGTCGATGCCGAGAGCGCCGGTGAGGTGATCGAAGATGTCGGCCGTGCCGAGGAACCCGCCGAGCAGCTGGATGTCGGTGCCACCGGCGCACGCCTCGTCGCTCGGGCACAGCATTTCGTCGGCCCACGCGGTGACGGCGCGGGCGAGCGCCTGACCGGGCGCGCAGGCGCGGCCGGTGCCGGGGTCGCCGGTGCGCTCGGAGCGGTCGAGCCACGTCACGATCATGCGCGCCGGGACGGCCAAGTCGAAGACCCATGACGCATCGGGCACCTCGACGAACACGCGACCTGTCGAGCAGATCGGCAGGGTCGCGATGAGCGTCTCGAGCTCGACGAGCGAGGTCTCGTCGGCCGTGATCAGCTGCTGCACGCGGGCGTGACGCGGCGCCCTGCAGGCGCGCGCGTCGTGCGCGACGGAGTGCTCGATCAGAGTGGCCATGATGCTTCCACTATACGCCGTTTTAGGCGAGCCTTACCTCAGGCGTTGAGATCGCCGCTTTCGTCGACGAGCGTCCGCCTGAGCTGCGCGAGCTCATCGCCCGTGATGCCGTGCGCCCGCAGGTACCCCGCGGTCGAGCCGAACCGCGCGTCGAGATCGTCGAGGAGCTCACGCATCACCGGCGCGGGCGAACGCGTCGCGAGCTCTTCGAGGTTTCGCGCCTCGGGGTGCGCTTGGCGCAGGTACGCGACGATGCGCGCGTTTCGCTCGGGCGGAAGGAGTGTCTCGGTGCGGGCATAGTCGGCGATCACGGCATCCCGCTCGACGCCGACCGCGTCGAGCATGAGGGCGACGGTCACACCCGTGCGGTCCTTGCCGACGGTGCAGTGCACGAGCACGGGCTGAGCACCGAGCACGGCCCGCACGACGTCGACGATGCGGCATGCGGCGGTGTCGATGAGCCCGCGGTACATGCTGCGCAGTGACACGTCTTCGACGAAGAAGGATGCCGTCGACCCGAGGAACAGCGGTGCCCGCACCGTCTCGATGCCGAGGCCGTCGGTCTGGCTGGGTTCGGCGCGCGCTTCATCCTCGTCGCGCAGATCGATGATGCGTCGGATGCCGTGTGCCCGCAGTGCGTCGCGGCCTTCGTCGCCGAGGCGCGCGAGAGAGCTCGAGCGGAAAAGCACGCCGGAGCGCGTGACCCCGGCATCCGCGGGAAATCCACCGATGTCGCGGGAGTTCATCGCCCCGGCGATCACCGGAACGTTGACGTTCGCGGTCATTCTGACGCACCGCCCGCGCGGCGCGGCGGCACGAGGTACTTGCCTGCGATCGTCACGCGGTTGAACGCGTTGATCGAAACGAACAGCCAGCTGAGCGCAACGTACTCCTGCTCGCTCAGGATGCCGCCGACGCGATCGTAGACCTCGTCAGGGATGCCGTCTTCGTGAATGCGCACGTAGCGCTCGGCGAGTTCGAGGGCCGCGCGTTCGCGGGCGGTAAAGACTCCCGACTCGCGCCACGCGGCCAGTTGTGCGATCTCGTCGGCGGTGATGCCCACCGCGACGGCGCGATCGACGTGCACGCGCACGCAGTAGGCGCAGCCGTTGAGCTGCGACGAGTGGATGAGCGCGAGCTCTTTCAGCCGCTCGTCGATGCCCGCTTCGGCGGCAATCGTCCCGACCGTCTTGGAGAACGCCTCCAGCGCGTCGTACGCCGGCCGGGCCGAACGGGACAGGTGCACGCGACGTTCCGAACTCATGCATCCAGCCTATTGCGGCGGCGGGGTCGCACGCCGCGCGGCCGACGCCCGGCACGCCTCACGCGGCAGGGCCGTAGTTGACGCGACGAGCCGCGGCCGGTCGGGGCGTGCGCCCCGGGTCGACGTGCGGTGGCGGAATCAGCCACACCGCGGCATCCACACCTTCGCCGTCAATACGGATCTCCCACCCCTGGTCGTGCACGAGGTGGTGGCACGAATCGCACAGCAGGCATCCGTTCGAGCAGTCGGTCTTGCCGCCGTGCCGCCACCAGTCGATGTGGTGGACTTTCGAGCGACCGGGTGGCGCCCCGCACCCGATGCATCCGCCGTCGCGAGTGGTGATCGCTCGCTTCTGCGCCCGGGTGAACAGTCGCTTTCGGCGGCCCCAGTCGAGGATCTCCGACTTACCGCCCATCACCCAGGGGATCACTCCGCCGTCGGCCGCCACGCGGCGCACCGTGCCGATGGATACGGGCTGGTCAAGCCCGTCGATGAGGCCGACGCCCGTGCCCGCCTGCAGGTCGTCGAGTGTCACGCGCACGATCACGGTCGCCCCCGGCAGGGGCTCATCGGTTCGGCCGCACCCCGTGTAGTGCTCGCACACCGCAATGAGCGCGTCGGCCTGCATCTCGGGGATCGGGCGCGGCGGCAATCCGTTGCCTTTCGTGCCCGCGTCGCGCTGCTCACCGAGCTCGACGGTCACCATCGCCTCGATGAGGTTCAGCACCACCGCGCCGCGCGCGGGGTCGAAGAGTCCTTTGAGTGCCACGCCGCCCGAGGCATCCTGCCGAACCGACAGGAACGTGCGCGCCCGCAGATCGTCTTCTTTCGGCTCGACGCCGTCGGGATCGAGATGCGCCTCGGCGCGCAACAGCAGCTTCTGCACGGCGTGCAGCTCGAGACCCTCCGCCCGCTCGACGAGCAGCTTCTCGGCCTCGTCGAGCCCGGCGGGGCCGACTCGGTCGCAGACCCCGTCGAGCATCCGAATGATCGCGGCCGCGGCATCGCGCCCGATCCGGCCCGCCGTGACGGCGTCGGCGACGAACGGATGCCGCGCGGGCGCGGCCTCACCCGTCAGCAGCAGCTGCGGCGCCGTCACGACGCCGACCTCGACGAGCTTCGCCGCCTCGCCGGTCGTCGTGCCCAGCGTCGTCGCGAGCATCGTCGTCGCGTTCCGGTGACCCTGCCGCTTCGCGAGCAAGTCGGCACCCAGCTCGGGTCGCGACTGCCGCGCAATCTCGGACGCGACCTGCATCGCCGCGGCATCCGCCAGTCGACGCACCTGCCCGACGAGACGGTTCATCTCGACCAGACGCGCTGCCTCGCACCCCTCGACCCGCTCCCCCGGCCACGCCACAGCGAGCGCGGCAACCGCCTCGCTCAGCGCATGGATAGGAGAACTCATGTTCTAACTCTAGCATTGTTGCGCCTGCTTGTATAGCACCTTTGTACTAACTCGTCGCATCAACCTCTTCGTGGCCGACAGCTAGACCCGTCACGCCCCGTCGCAATAGTCCGCCGCCCCGGCGCATGCGTGACAATGGCGGAATGGATGAGTTCTCGTTCCTGCCCGCGCAGGCGGCCGAGCTGGGCGTCGTCGCCCCGCCCGTGCGGCGCCTGACCCATACCCTCGACGACGGCCGCACGGTCAGCGCGCTGCAGTACGGCGACGCTCCGCCCGAGGTGACGTTCCTCCACGGCGCGGGCCTCAATGCCCACACGTGGGACACGACCGTGCTCGCGCTGGGTCTCCCGGCGCTCGCGCTCGACCTCCCCGGCCACGGCGACTCGTCGTGGCGGCAGGATGCCGCGTACACCGGCCCCGCCCTCGCCGCCGACATCGCGCCGGCGATCGCCGCCTGGACGGACCGCCCGCAGGTGCTCGTCGGCCAGTCCCTCGGGGGGCTCACGGCGGCATCCCTCGCCGCGACCCACCCCGAGCTCGTGCGCGAGCTCGTCATCGTCGACATCACGCCGGGCATCGATCCGAACGGGGATGCCGCGTCGATCGCCGCGTTCTTCGCGGGCCCGACCGACTGGGCGAGCCGCGACGAGCTCGTCGAGCGGGCACTGTCGTTCGGCCTCGGCGGTACGCGCGAGGCGACCGAGCGCGGAGTGTTTCTCAACTCGCGGATCCGCGACGACGGCCGCGTCGAGTGGAAGCACCACTTCGCCCACATCGCGAACGCGCTCGCGGCCGATCCTGCCGCCGCGCAGGCGGCGCAGGAGCAGCAGTCGGCGCTACGGGGGCTCCTCTCGGCATCCGGGTGGGACGACCTCGCCGCCACCGCCTCCCCCCTCACGCTCGTCCGCGGCGAACGCGGCTTCGTGACGCCCGCGGATGCCGCGGAGCTGCGCGACCGCATCCCCACCGCCACGATCGTCGAGGTGCCCTCCGGCCACAACGTGCAAGAAGAGCTACCCGTCCCGCTAGCCGCCCTCCTGGCGGACATCGCGGATATCGTCGGCGACGCCGCGTGACGAACCCCGTCGACCTATGACGAACCACGTCGACCTATGACGCACGGCATCGCCGTATGACGCCCGGCGTCGCCTCGTGACGAGCGACAACCGCGGGAATGCCCGGGGAGCCTAGGCTGTTACCCGCACCCGAGTCCGGTCGGCGCACAACAGCACCCACGCGCCGAACCCTGCGAAAGGAATCCTCCATCATGGTCCGCCGCACCACCGTCGCTGCCGCCGCATTGCTCGCGGCCGGAGCGTTGCTGCTTAGCGCCTGCACCGGCAGCGCGACCCCCTCGCCCACGACGACCGCCGGACCGGCCGACCCCGACGCGTCCGTCGCCGTCCGCCTCGTCCTCGAGCCGGGCAACCTCGACATCCGCGAGACGGCTGGCGCCGCGCTCGACCAGGTGCTCGTCGACAACGTGTATCAGGGGCTCGTCTCGCGCACTCCCGATCAGGAGATCGTCGACACCCTGGCATCCAGCCATGACGTCTCCTCCGACGGCCTGACCTACACGTTCACCCTCCGCGAGGGTGTGACCTTCCACGACGGTCAGGAGCTCACCCCCGACGACGTCGTCTGGTCGCTCACCGAGCTGAAGAACAACGCAGCCTACCGCGACTCGGCGCGACTTGCGAACGTCGAGACGATCACGGCCGACGGCCAGACGATCACGCTGACGCTCTCGGCGCCCGACTCGACGCTCCTGTGGAACCTGACCGGCCGCGCGGGCCTCATCTTCAAGCAGGGCGACACGATCGACCGCAAGACGAAGACGAACGGCACGGGCCCCTTCATCCTCACCTCCTGGAAGCAGGGCGATTCGATCACCCTCGAACGCAACGACGCCTACTGGGGCGACAAGGCGAAGGTGAAGGAGGTCGTGCTCGACTACATCCCCGACACGCAGGCAGCCCTCAGCGGCGCGCTCGCGGGTGAGGTCGACGTCGTCACCGGCTTCGACGCGACCCTGGGGGATCAGATCGAGGCGAACGGCGATTTCACCCTCGGACTCGGAAAGTCGACCGACAAGGGCACCCTCGCGTTCAACTCGACGAGCGGTCCGCTCGCCGACAAGCGCGTGCGCCAGGCGATCCGCCAGGCAATCGACAAGGATGCCATCGTCACGGCGCTCGGGGCGGGTCAGACCCTCTACGGCCCGATCCCCGAGCTCGACCCGGGCTACGAAGACCTCTCGTCGACGGCGCCCTTCGATCCGGATGCCGCGAAGAAGCTCCTCGCCGAGGCGGGCGCCGAGAACACGACGCTGACTCTCACGATTCCGTCGTTCTACGGCACCACCGTCTCGCAGATCCTCGTGTCGAACCTCGCCGACGTGGGCATCACGCTCAAGGTCAACCCGGTCGAGTTCTCGGCCTGGATCAACGACGTCTACATCAACAAGGACTACGACCTGAGCTTCGTGCTCCACACCGAGGCGCACGACTTCGAGAACTGGGCGAACCCGGACTACTACTTCACCTACGACAACGCCGAGGTGCAGAAGCTGTACGCCGACTCGATTGCCGCAACCGACGCGGACGAGGCCGCCGACCTGCTGAAGCAGGCCGCGAAGATCGTCGCCGAGGATCAGGCCGCCGACTGGCTGTACAACGGCGCCTCGGTCGTCGCGGTGGGCACTGGCGTGAGCGGGTTCCCGATCGTCAACACGAACGAGCGCCTCAACCTCGCTGAGCTCACCAAGAGCCAGTAGGGCGCGACCGACCGGTGATCCGCTATGCGCTGACGCGACTGGCCCTGCTCGTGCTGGGTCTGTTCGTCGCCAGTGTGATCATCTTCCTGACGCTGCGGGTTCTGCCCGGCGATGTGGCACAGCTCATCGCCGGGCTGAACTCCACGCCCGAACAGCTCGCGGCGATCCGCGAGCGGCTCGGGCTCGACCAGCCGCTCCCGGTGCAGTACGCCTCGTGGATCGGCGGGCTGTTGCGCGGAGACCTCGGCACGTCGCTTCTCACCGGCTCGTCCGTGGCGAGCGAGCTCGCCCAGAAGGCCCAGGTGACGATCCCCCTCGGGCTCATGGCGATGACCGTCGCGCTCCTGATCGCTCTGCCCTTCGGCGTCATCTCGGCGATGCGCCGCGGCCACGCCGACGGCACGGCGCTGAGCGTGGGCGCGCAGGCGATCGCAGCCGTGCCGGTCGTGTGGGCTGGCATGATGCTCGTCCTCGTCTTCGCGGTGTGGCTCGGCTGGCTGCCCGCGCAGGGATTCCCGCGCTCGGGATGGGGCGACCCGGCATCCGCGTTCCACTCGCTGCTGCTGCCCGCCATCACGATCGGCGTCATCGAGGGCGCGATGCTCATGCGATTCGTCCGCTCGGCGACGCTGCAGGCGGTCGGGCAGGACTTCGTCCGCACGGCCGCCGCGAAGGGCCTCACGCGCGATCAGGCGCTCATCCGGCACGGCCTGCCGACCGTCGGGCTCTCGATCATCACGGTGCTGGGCCTGCAGGTCGCCGGCATCATCGTCGGCGCGGTCGTCATCGAGCAGCTGTTCAACCTGCCCGGCATCGGCCGCATGCTCGTCGCCGACGTCGGCAGCCGCGATCTGCCGAAGGTGCAGGGTGAGCTCCTCATCCTCACCGGGTTCGTCCTGGTGGTCGGCTTCGTCGTCGACCTCGTGCATCGTGTCATCGACCCGAGGCAGCGGGAGGCGGAGTGATGAGGATGCCGTGGCTGAGAAGGCTCTGGTCGCTCTCGACCGGGCGGTTCGGGATCATCGTCGTGATCGTGATCGGCGTCACAGCGCTCGTCGCGAGCTTCTGGACGCCCTTCGACCCGCAACGCGTCGACATCGAGAACCGGTGGGCGAACCCCGGCATCCCGCACCTGCTCGGTACCGACAACTCCGGCCGCGACATCCTGAGCCTGCTCATGGCGGGAGCGCGCACGACCGTCTGGGTCGCGCTCGGCGCCGGGGTCGTCGCGACGCTGCTCGGGCTCTTCCTCGCCGCGCTCGGCGCGCTCACCGCGCGGTGGGTGCGCGAGAGCGTCGCCGTGCTCGTCGACATCCTGATCGCGTTCCCGGTGCTGCTGATCGCGATGATGATCTCGTCGGTGTGGGGCGGGTCGCTGTGGGTCGTGATCATCTCGGTCGGGATCGGCTTCGGCGTCAACATCGCCCGCGTGACCCGGCCGGAGCTGCGCCGCGTCCTGCACAGCGACTTCGTGCTCGCCGGGCGCGCGTCGGGGCTCACCCCGTTCCAGAACCTGTGGCGGCACCTGCTGCCGAACGTCGCGCCGGTTTTCATCGTGCAGCTGTCGTGGGGCATGGCGGTCGCCGTCCTCGCCGAGGCCGGCCTCAGCTACCTGGGGTTCGGGGCTCCCCCGACCGAGCCCAGCTGGGGGCTGCTACTAAAGGAGCTGCAGACCTACATCGCCGCCCATCCGCTCACGGTCATCTGGCCGGGGCTCGCGATCACCGTCACCGTGCTCGGTCTGAACCTCCTCGGCGACGGGCTCCGCGAGGCGACCGACCCGACGCTGTCGCGACGCCGCGGTCGCTCTGCGGCGTCCGCAAGTCCCCAGCCGGCGGTGATCTCGTGAGCCTCGAGGTGCGGGATCTCGTCGTCGAGATCGACGGGCGCCGCGTCGTCGACGGCGTCTCGTTCAACGTCCCCGACGGCGCCCGGGTGGGCCTCATCGGCGAGTCCGGGTCGGGCAAGTCGCTCACCGCGCTCGCGGTGCTGGGGCTCCTCCCCGAGGGAGCGAGCGCGTCGGGCAGCATTCGCTGGGACGGTCGCGAGCTCATCGGCCTCTCCGACCGCGCGCTCGCGGAGCTCCGCGGCGACGAGATCGGGATCGTCTTCCAAGAGCCCCGCACGGCCCTCAACCCCATCCGCACCGTGGGGCGGCAGATCGCCGAGTCCGTGCGCATCCACGAGGGACTCGGGCGACGCGAGGCGGCGGCGCGCGCCGTCGCCGAGGCCGAGCGCGTGCGCCTCCCCGATCCGGCCCAGCTCGTGCGCCGCTACCCGCACCAGCTCTCCGGCGGCCAGCGCCAGCGCGTCGCGATCGCGATGGCACTCGCGTGCCGGCCGCGCCTGCTCATCGCGGACGAGCCGACAACAGCCCTCGACGTGACGATCCAGGCCGAGATCCTGGACCTGCTCGGCGGCCTCGTCGAGCGCGATGGGATGTCGCTCGTCTTCATCACGCACGACCTCGCGGTGCTCTCGCAGATCGCGACGGATGCCGTCGTCCTCGAAGACGGCAAGGTCGTCGAGTCGGGTCCGCTGTCGCGGCTGCTGACGGCGCCGGCATCCCCCATCACGCAAGGGCTCCTGCGCGACGCGACCGCGACACTGTGGAAGCCGGGAGGGATCACATGACCGCCCTTCTGCAGGCGCGCGGCCTCACGCGCCGGTTCCGCCAGCGGGGCACGACCGTCTTCGAGCGCGCGCGCTTCACGACGGCCCTCGACGACGCCGACATCGACATCGACGAGGGCTCGGCCGTCGGGATCATCGGCGAGTCGGGCTCGGGCAAGACGACGCTCATGCGCATCCTCCTCGGCCTTGACGCGCCGACCGCGGGGACAGTGACCTTCGACGGACGTCCGATCGACGCGGGCGCGGGCGCCCGGTCGCTGCGCTGGCTGCGGCGCGAGACCGGGATCGTCTTCCAAGACCCGTACGCCTCACTCGACCCGCGCATGAGCGTCGGGCGGATCGTCGGAGAGCCGCTGTGGGCGCTCGGAGTGTTGGATGCCGGCGACGCGCGCCGCGCGCGCGTGCGCGAGGTGCTCGAGCAGGTCGGGCTCGAAGCCGACATGGCGGACCGCTACCCGCACGAGTTCTCCGGCGGCCAGCGTCAGCGGATCGCCCTCGCCCGCGCCCTCGTGCACCGGCCGCGCCTGCTGGTCGGCGACGAGCCGCTGTCGGCGCTCGATGTCACGGTACGCGCGCAGGTGCTCAAGCTGCTGCGGGAGGTGCGCCGCACGCAGGGGTTCACCCTCGTGATGGTCTCGCACGACATCGGCGTCGTGCAGAACCTGTGCGACGAGGTCATCGTCATGAAAGACGGGCGCATCGTCGAAGAGGGGCCGACAGAGAAGGTGCTCCTGCAGCCGCAGGTCGCGTACACGAGGCGCCTCCTGGCATCCATCCCCGTCATCGACCCGGACCGCAGCTGAGTCGCGGGGTACTCCCCCCCTCCCACCAACTCGGGGTCGCCAGGTGCCCGCTCCACGCAATGGATGCCACCACAAGCGCCCCCACTTTGGACTCGCGACCGAGGGGGCGCGGCTCACCGCCCGAACAGGCCGCGCTTGCGCTTTTTGGGTTTGAGCTGCTTCTGCAGGTAGATCGTGCCGAGCCACCGACCGAACTTGAAGCCGACGCGGCCCATGCGCCCGACCTCGACGAAACCGAGCTTCTCGTGCAGCGCGACCGACGCCTCGGCGCCCTTGTCGCTGATCACGGCGACCATCTGGTGGATGCCGGCATCCTCGCTCGCGTCGATGAGCGCCTCGAGCAGCGCCCGGCCGAGGCCCTTGCCGGTCGCGGCCTGGCCGAGATAGATCGAGTTCTCGACGCTATAGCGGTAGCCCGACTTCGCCGACATCGGCTGCACGAGCGCGTACCCGAGGATCTGCCCCGACGGCGCCACTGCAACGAGGAAGGGCATGCTGTGCTTGCGCAGGTGCGCGATCTTTTCGCGCCATTTGGCGAGCGACCACTTTTTCTCGTCGAAGGTCACGACCGAGTTCGTCACGTAGTGGTTGTAGATCTCGCGGATGTCGGGCACGTCGGCATCCTGCACGGGCCGGATCTCGTACGAGAAGGGGCGCTCCTCCTCGGCCCGGCGCAGGTGCAGCGGCAGGCGCCGACGCGTCTTCTCGTACTCCTCCTCCAGCATGAGCGTCAGCCTACGCGCCAGTCGACCGGGTCCGCGCCCTGCCGCACGAGGAGGTCGTTCGCGCGCGAGAACGGCTTCGAGCCGAAGAACCCGCGGTGTGCCGACAGCGGCGACGGATGCGCCGACTCGATGATCGGCGTCGCGCCGAGGAGGGGCCGGAGGTTCGCGGCATCCCTCCCCCACAGGATCGCGACGAGCGGGGCTTCGCGGCCGACCAGGGTGCGGATCGCGTGCTCGGTCACCTTCTCCCACCCCCAGCCGCGGTGGGATGCCGGGGCGCCCGGCGCGACCGTCAGCACCCTGTTGAGGAGCATGACGCCCTGGTCGCTCCACGCCGACAGGTCGCCGTGCGGCGCGGGCGCGATGCCGAGGTCGTCGGCGAGCTCGCGGTAGATGTTCGCGAGGCTTCGCGGCAGCGGCCGCACGTGCTGGTCGACCGCGAACGAGAGGCCGATCGGATGCCCGGGGGTCGGGTAGGGGTCCTGCCCGACAATGAGCACCTTCACCGCGGCCAGCGGCCGCGCGAACGCCCGCAGCACCCGGTCTCCCGCGGGCAGGTAGTGCCGGCCGGCGGCGGTCTCGGCGCGCAGCCGCTCGCCGAGAGCGGCGATGTCGGGCCCGACGGGGGCGAGGGCGGCGGCCCAGTCCGCGTCGATGAGCCCGGCGGCGGCGAGCTCGTCCAGGCTCATCGCCATCGGATGCTCCCGGCGGTCATGCGCTCACGGCGTCGCGGGCGTCAGGCGCTCGCGCCGGTGTGCGAGTCGGCGCCGGCATCCTCTTCGACGACCGTTCCGCGCGCCGACCAGGGGAAATCGATCCACCGGTCGGTCTCGCGCCAGGAGTAGTCGGGGGATGCCACGGTGCCCGGCTTCGTGTAGATGCACGCCGAGCGGACGTCGGCGCCGGCATCCTTCAGCATCTCGACGGCGAGCTTGAGGGTGCGTCCGCTGTCGGCGACGTCGTCGACGAGGAGCACGCGCTTGCCGGGGAGGTACCCCATGTCGAGGTCGGGCGGCAGCAGCGCCGGCGCGTCGAGGACGGTGCCGATGCCGGTGTAGAACTCGACGTTCAGGGCGCCGCAGCTCTTCACCCCGAGCCCGTACGCGACCGCGCCCGCAGGCAGGAGGCCGCCGCGGGCGATCGCCACGACCACCTCCGGAACGAACCCGTCGGCGACGATCGCGCGGGACAGTTCCCGGGTCGCGTCGCCGAAGCCTTGCCAGGTGAGGATCTCGCGGTCTGATTTTGCCTCGTCGTGCGTCACGGTTCCAACCTAGACTGATCGCCGTGTCATCGATGCCGACATCCGGTCCCGCAGCATCCGCCAGTGCGTCGTTGCGCGCGTCTGCCGTGGGCGTGACCGCGGGCCTCATCGGCTGGTTCATCCTCGTCGAGATCGTCAGCGGGATCATCCAGGGCTACTACGTGCCGCTGTTCAGCGACATCGTCGTGCACCTGGGCATCCATGATTCCGACGTCAACTGGTTCGAAGCCGCGCAGCTGTTGCTGTCGGCACTCGTCGTGCCGGTGCTCGCGAAGCTCGGCGACATGTACGGCCACAAGCGGATCTTGCTGATCGCGGCGATCCTCACCGCCGGGGCGACGTGGTGGCTTGCGTTCGCGGCGACGTTCTGGACCTTCCTGATCGCGTGGGCGCTGCAGGGCTTCTACGTCGTGTGGCTGCCGCTCGAGATCGCCCTGATCTTCGAGCGCGGACGGCGCCAGCAGCGCGGCGTCTCGACGACGCGGCGCGCGGCGGGCCTCCTCGTCGTCGGCCTGCAGGCGGGAGCCATCATCGGCGCCCTCGCCGCGGGCCGCATCTTCGCGGCGACCGCCGACCTCACGACGACGATGTTCGTGCCCGCCATCGCGGTCACGGCGATCGTGTTCGTGATCTGGCTCGGCGTGCCCGAGTCGACCCCCGAGCCCGGCCGCACGCTCGACACGTGGGGCTTCGTGATCCTCGCGTGGGGGCTGCTGCTGATCACCGGCGGCCTCGCGTGGATGCGGATGATCGGCGAGCTCGACCTCGGCGCGGGCGCCTGGTGGTGGGTCGTCGCGTCGGTCGTTGCCGGCATCGCGGTGTTCGTCTGGTTCGTGCGGTACGAGCTTCGCCAGAAGGACCCGGCGATCGACATCCGCGTGCTCCGGCGGCCGGAGATGTGGCCGGTGCAGGCGACCGCGTTCCTCGTCGGGATCAGCCTGCTCGGCGCGCAGGGGCCGCTGTCGACGTATGCGGGGACCGATCGGTCGCTCGGGTACGGCCTGGGGCTGGATGCCACGGAGCGCTCGAACCTGATCGGCGTCTACCTCGTGTCGCTCATCGTGGGAGCGGTCCTGTTCGCCGTGACCTCGCGGCGCGCGAGCCCGCGGATCGTGCTGATCGTCGCCGCCCTCCTCGTCGGTATCGGGTACGCGCTGTTCCTGCCGTTCCACCTGGAGCTGTGGCAGGTGCTGCTGAACCTGTCGATCGCGGGCCTCGGCTGCGGAGCGCTCGTCGGCGCGATGCCCGCCGCGGCCGCAGCCGCCGCACCCACCGGGCAGACCGGGATCGCGTCGGCCCTGACCAACACGACGAAGACGATCGGCGGCACGTTCTCGTCCGCGGTGTTCGGCGTCGTGCTCGCGGCGGGCGTCGGAGCGGTCGCGAGCGAGACCGCGGCATCCCTCGGCGGCTACATGACCGTGTGGGCGATCTGCGCCGCCGGCGGCTTCCTGGCCGCCGCGCTGCTCTTCTTCGTCCCGAAGGTGGCCTTCGCCGACGCCCCGCCCGCCTGACCCCGCCGCTCACCGGCGCCGCATGCTCCGCGCGCTGTCGTCCGCAGCGCGGCCGCCGCACGTCCGGCGGCGCGGTCGGCGGGCGGTGGCGACCCGGTCGCACGGGCGAAGACCCCGGAGGCACCCCGCCCGCAACGTGCGTGTACACCAGCCCCACGCCCCATGCGACCGGCACGCGGACCTCACACGACCCGTCGTGACCCCGGGCGACCCTCAACGCCGTCGCCGCGACCCCGAAACGGGCCCAGTCGTGTGAACGGGAAGTTCAATGACGTTTTCGAAGTGTCGTGGGTCGGCTACGAGGCGGTGTGACCAGCGCAGACTCGGATGCCCGGCGCAACACCCCGCCCGATCGAGGTCGGGGGTCAGGCGCGGGGGCGCAACGGACCGCGCGCGAGCAGGTGCTGCGCCGACTGGGCGACGGGGCGCATCGTCACGAGGTCGAGGTTCACGTGGCCGGGCGCGTTCAAGGCGTAGGCGATGACGTCCGCGACATCCGAGGCGACGAGCGGGTTCTCGACGCCGTCGTAGACCTTCTCGGCGCCGGCCTGATCGCCACCGAGGCGGTTGAGCGTGAACTCGGGCGTGTAGACCATGCCGGGCGCGATCTCGGTGACGCGGATCGGCTCGCCGTTCAGCTCCAGCCGCAGCGCGTGCACGAGCATCGACTCGCCCGCTTTCGCCGCGTTGTAGCCCGCCCCGCCCGGATACGCGGTCTGCGCCGCGGTCGAGGTGACGTAGAGCGTGTCGGCGTGCGAGTCGGATGCCGCGGCGCGCAGCAACGGCAGGAGCGCCGCGGTCACGAGTTGCGCCGACAGGACGTTGACCTCGAACATCCAGCGCCAGTCGTCCGGCTTGCCGTCTTCGATGCGGTCCGTGCCTCGGGCGCCGCCGGCGACGTGCACGAGCGCGTGCACCGCGCCGGTCGCCGCGAGGTGCTCGGCGAGCGCGTCGACATCCGCCTCGCGGCTGAGGTCGGCAGCGAAGGATGCCGATCCCACCTCGGCATCCAGCGCGGCCAGGCGGTCGGCGCGCCGGGCGACACCGACGACATCCCATCCGCTCGCGCGCAACGCGCGCACCGTCGCCTCGCCGATGCCGGAACTTGCCCCTGTCACCACAGCGCGTCGCGTCGTCATGGCATCCACGCTACCGCCCGGTTCGTTACGTCACATTTCCCAGCCGTTGTTGACAACGGAGCGGAAACGTACTGTCGGTGGGGTCGCGGCGCCCGCTGCGAGCCAACGGCCACACGCCACCGAACACCCGCAGGAGTACGACATGTCCGCATCCGACGCCTGGCGCTTCGAGACCACGCAGATCCACGCGGGCGCAGCTCCCGACCCGGTCACGAAGGCTCGCGCCACCCCCATCTACCAGACGACGTCCTACGTCTTCGACAACGCCGACCACGCCGCGAACCTGTTCGCACTCGCGGAGTTCGGCAACATCTACACCCGCATCCAGAACCCCACGCAGGATGTCGTCGAGCAGCGCGTCGCGGCGCTCGAGGGCGGCTCGGGCGCCCTTCTCGTCGCGTCCGGCCAGGCGGCCGAGACCTTCGCGGTGCTGAACATCGCCGAGGCCGGCGACCACATCGTCTCGTCCAGCTCGATCTACGGCGGCACGTACAACCTCTTCAAGTACACCCTCGCGAAGCTCGGCATCGAGACGACGTTCGTCGAGAACCAGGATGACCCCGAAGAGTGGCGCCGCGCCGTCCGCCCCAACACGAAGCTCTTCTTCGCCGAGACGATCGGCAACCCGAAGATCAACGTCCTCGACATCCGCACGGTCTCCGACGTCGCGCACGAGGCGGGTGTTCCGCTCATCGTCGACAACACGATCGCGACGCCGTACCTCATCCGACCGTTCGAGCACGGTGCCGACATCGTCGTGCACTCGGCGACGAAGTTCCTCGGCGGGCACGGCACAGTCATCGGCGGCGTCATCGTCGACGGCGGCACGTTCCCGTGGTCGGAGCACGCGGACCGCTTCCCGGGCCTCACGACCCCCGACCCCTCGTACCACGGCGCCGTCTACACGCAGGCCGTCGGCGACGCGCTGGCGTACGTCATCAAGGCGCGCGTGCAGCTGCTGCGCGACCTCGGCTCGGCGATTTCGCCGCAGAGCGCGTGGCTGCTGATCCAGGGCATCGAGACGCTGTCGCTGCGCATCGAGCGCCACGTGCAGAACGCGCAGGAGATCGCCGAGTGGCTCGAGAACCACGACGACATCGCCTCGGTGAACTACTCGGGCCTGCCCACCTCGCCGTGGTACGCCGCGGCCAACCGCTACGCGCCCAAGGGCGTCGGCGCGGTGCTGTCGTTCGAGCTCAAGGGCGGCGTCCAGGCGGGCCGCGAGTTCGTCAACTCGCTGTCGCTGTTCAGCCACCTCGCCAACATCGGCGACGTGCGCTCGCTCGTCATCCACCCGGCATCCACCACCCACTCGCAGCTCACGCCCGAGCAGCAGCTGACGGCGGGCGTGACGCCCGGCCTCGTGCGCCTCTCGGTCGGGCTCGAGAACATCGACGACCTCAAGGCCGACCTCGAGCAGGCGCTCACCGCGGCCCGCCGGGTCTCAGAGGCCGCCCGCGCATAACGCCGGGCAGTGGCTGCGGGCGGCGCACGTAACACACGTCGCGCCGCCCGCACCAGCCACGAGAATGGATGCCATGGACTGGCAGGCGTCGGAAGACACCGTGCCGTCGGCTCCGATCTCCGAGGCCGACGCACGGCTCTTGCGCGCCCGCCCGCCGACGAGCGGCGCGTGGCGCGACGGCGATCCCGCCGGAGGGCGGCAGTTCGCCCCGCTCGGGCAGTTCCACACCGAGAACGGGCGGACCCTCCCGTTCGCGCGCATCGCGTACGAGTCGTGGGGTGAGCTGAGCGGCGCCGCCGACAACGCCGTGCTCGTGCTCCACGCCCTGACGGGCGACAGTCACGTCCGCGGAGACGCGGGCCCCGGGCATCCGACCGACGGCTGGTGGCACGACATCGTCGGCCCGGGCGCCGCGATCGACACCGACCGCTGGTTCGTCGTCGCCCCGAACATGCTCGGCGGATGCCAGGGTTCGACCGGCCCCGCCTCGATCGGCCCGGATGGGCGCGAGTGGGGACCGCGGTTTCCGTACCTGACGATCCGCGACCAGGTCGCCGCGCAGGCGGCGCTCGCGGATGCCCTCGGCATCCGTCGGTGGGCCGCGGTCATCGGCGGGTCGATGGGCGGGATGCAGGCGCTCGAGTGGGGCATCTCGTACCCGGGCCGCGTCGAGCGGCTCGCAGTCCTCGCCGCTCCCCCGACGACGACCGCCGACCAGGTGGCGCTGAACTCGGTGCAGCTCGAGGCGATCCGCATCGACCCGCGCTTCGCGGGCGGCGAGTACTACGACGAGGCCGACGGCGAGGGACCGCATCGCGGGCTCGCGCTCGCGCGCCGCATGGCTCTGCTGAACTACCGCAGCCCCGTCGAGCTGAACCTCAGGTTTCAGCGGTCCTGGCAATCGGGCGTGAGCCCGCTCGGTGGCGGCGGCCGCTTCGCGGTCGAGAGCTACCTCGACTTCCACGGCAACAAGTTCACGCGACGCTTCGACGCGAACAGCTATCTGACCCTGGTCGAGGCGATGAACTCGCACGACGTCGGCCGGGACCGCGGCGGCGTCGAAGACGCGCTGGCGCAGGTGACGGCGCGCACGCTTGTCCTCGGCATCGACAGCGACCGGCTCTTCCCCGTCGACGGGCAGGAGCGGATCTTCCGCGGCATCCGGTCGACGATCGACGACCACCTCGTCGTCCTTTCGAGCGACTTCGGCCACGACGGTTTCCTCATCGAGACGGATGCCGTGGCGCCCCACCTGCGCCGCCTGCTCGCGAGCTGACGGGGGTGCGGCGCCGCTCGCGCTGTCGAAAGCGGCCCGCGCCTATGAAAGAACGACCGCGCGTGCCGCTTTCTGGCGCGTCTCCGCCCGGAAGCTCGCGAATGCGAGGAGCAGGCCCGCCGCAGCCAGGATCGCGCCGACCCACGTCGGCGCCGCGAACCCGAGGCCCGCTGCGATCACGAGTCCGCCGAGGAATGCACCGAGGGAGTTTCCGACGTTGAGCGCCGAGTGGTTGAGCGCGGCCGCGATCGACTGGTTGTCGCCGGCGACGCTCATGAGTCTCGACTGGATCGTCGGGCTGATCGCCGCCGACACGACGCCGACGAGGAACACGAAGAAGCACAGGACGTAGATCCACTGCGCCGTGAGGGCGAGCAGCACCTGCACCCCGACGAGCGCAGCGAGGCCGCCGAGGAGCATGCGACGGAGGTCCCGGTCGGCGAGATGCCCGCCGACCAGGTTGCCGACGGTCATCCCGATCCCTGTCACGACGAGAACGACAGGCACGGCCCAGGCGGGCGAGCCCGCGACCTCGGTCACGAGCGGCGCGATGTAGCTGTACATCGCGAAGAACCCGCCGAATCCGATCGCGCCGATGCCGAGCGCGAACCAGACCTGTGGCATCCGGAAGACACCGAGCTCGGCGCGGAGAGTCCGGGCCGCGTCGCCCGCGTGCGGCGGCGCGAAGAGGGCGATCATGACGGCGGTGAGCGCGAAGATCGCGGCGACGATCGCGAAGGCGATCCGCCAGCCGATCTGCTGCCCGAGGAATGTGCCCAGCGGCACGCCGACGACGTTCGCGACCGTGAGTCCGGTGAGCACGAACGCGGCGCCCTTCGCGCGCGTGCCCGGGCCGAGGACATCGGATGCCATGAGCGCACCGATCCCGAAGTACGCGCCGTGGGGCAGCCCCGAGAGCAAGCGCGAGACCGCGACGAGCTCGAAGGTCGGCGCCAGAACGGTGAACAGGTTGAACACCGTCAATGCGACCGCGAGCACGAGCATCACGCGGTGCCGCGGATACTTCGCCACCGACCCCGCGATCGTCGGCGCGCCGATCACCACGCCGAGCGCATAGAGCGAGATCAGCCAGCCCGCCTTCGCGATCGAGGGCAGCGGCAGCGGCGCTGAGCGCCGGCAGCAGGTCGGTCGACACCTGCGGCAGCAGCCCCATGATGACGAACTCGCCCATGCCGATGCCGAACGAGCCGATGGCGAGGGAAAGGAGCGCCGCCGTCGCCGCCCCCCTCGAGAGTGTCGAGGAGGTCACCCCGCAATGCTAGTGGCGCTCAGGATGCCGGGGCACCGTCATCCGAGATCGCGTCGATCGCGCGCTCGAGCCGCTCGATCTTGCCGTCGATCTCGCCCGTACGACCGGGGCGGATGTCGGCCTTGAGCACGAGCGAGACGCGCGAGCCGAACGGGAGGACGGCCTCGGTCGCCGCTTTCACCACGGCGAAGACCTCGTCCCACTCGCCTTCGAGCTCGGTGAACATCGAGGTCGTGCGGTGCGGCAGTCCGGAGGCGCGGACGACCGCGACGGCGGCCGCGACGGCGTCGTGGACGGATCCGGCCGCGGCATCCTCAGCCGACGTACTCGTCTGCGGGGCGCTCGGGGTTCCGCTCGGGGTTCCGCTGGGGGCGACGGAGAAGGCGATCAGCATGGGGACCTCCGGGGACGGTGCCAGTGACAGTGGCAGGGATGGGCAGGCGGATGAGGCGGACGGTCATCCAGACGAACAGGACGACGAGGGCGAGGTTGCGGACGGTGAGGATCGTGACGGCGACCGGCGCCGGGTACAGGATGCCGTTGTAGAGCAGGGGGTAGACGAGCTGTGTGAGCAGCGCCGCGCCGAGGGCGGCGGTCGCGGGCCCGACCCACGCGCCGCGGGCGATGACGAGCCCGATGACGAGCGGCGGCACGAGCCACACGAGGTACTGCGGCGATCCGACCTTGTTGCACACGATGAATCCGAGCACGAGCGCGAACGCCAGGACGGGCAGTAGCGCCACGAACCGCACGCCGCGCGCGGCCTTGAACGCGCCGACGACGACGATCGCGGCGATCACGACGACAAGCACCGGGGTCATCGCGGCGACGACCGCGTCGATCCCCGCGCCCCGCACCTGGAAGGTCAGCAGCTCCTGCGAGTAGTAGACCTCGAAGCCGGGGATGCCCAGCAGCGCACCCCACAGGTACGGCGCAGCCACGGGCGCCTCGACCTGGATGCCGCGCGAGGTCTGCTCGGTCAGGAACCCGAAGACGTGCGCACCGCCGCCCGCAGCGACGACCGCGCCGATCGTGAGGGCGCTGACGGCGAGCGCTCCGCCGACGATCGCGCCCCGCCGACGGACCGCGACGACCGCAGCCGCGAGGAGCGCCGCCGGCCACACCTTCATCCACGTCGCGGCGGCGAGAAGCAGGGATGCCGCCCACGGCCGGCCGACGAGCCACAGGCATCCGATGATCGCCATCGGCACGGTGATCCCGTCGATCCGGTAGATCGCAACGGGGCCGAGCATCGCGAGATACGTGAGCCAGAACCAGGCCGCGGTCGTGCGGCCCGTGGAGTGGCCGCGGCCGACGAGCATCGCGAAGGCGACGGCATCCACGAGCGTCACGAGGATCGCCCACGCGACGGTGTATCCCGCGATCCACGCGAACGCGTGCGCCAGGATCATCGGCACGAGCGCGAGCTGCGGGTACACCCACGGTTCCGTGATGCCGACGATTCCGCCGCCCTCGAGTGCCTGCGTCGACCACGGCTCGTAGACGCGGTACACGTCGCCCATCGGCTCGTTCGGCATGAGAAAGCCGAGCCACGCGACGCCCACGTGCACGACCGCGAACGCGATCCACAGCACAGCCCGCCTCGACACCCTTCCCATCCTACGGAGCGGGTCGCGCGGCCCGCGGGCTCGTGACGGCGCGGCTCGGCGCGGCCGCCGGGGTCAGTGCGCGCGCCCCGCAAGCAGGTCTCCGACGACGGATGCCACGGCGCCCGCGACATCGAGCGCCGTCACCGGGCCGCCCGACCGGGCCGCCGACGCGGCGAGCGCCGCGCGGCCGTGGACGAGCGCCGCGGTCGCCGCGAGCGGGCCGAGCTCCTCGGCATCCGTCGGTCGCGCGGCCGCGACGAGGGCGCCGAGGATGCCGGCGAGCACATCCCCCGTGCCCGCCGTCGCGAGCCAGGCGGTCGGCGCCGTGACGGTGCGGATCGCGCCGGCGGGCGTCGCGACGACCGTGCGATGACCCTTCAGCAGCACCGCGACCCCCAAGGCGGCGGCGGTCGAGGCGGCGGCGCGGGGGTCGTCCGCGCCGACCGGTTCGAGCCCCGCAGCGGCGCGCAGGCGCGCATGCTCGCGATCGTGCGGCGTCGCGACGACCGGCGCCGCACCGGCCCGGCCGGGCACGAGGTCGAGCGCCCCGGCATCCACCACGACCGGCACGTCGCCGTCGAGCAGCCGGCGCAGCGCATGCGTCTCAGCGGCAGGCCGCTCGGTGGCGTCGGTGCCCGAGCCGATGAGCCACGCCTGCACGCGCCCCTCCGCGGCGACCGTCTCGGGGCGCTGTGCGAGCACGAGCGACGTGGGCCGCTCCGGGCCGAGATAGCGCACCATGCCGACTCCCGTGCGGTGCGCCGCCTCGACGCCGAGCACCGCCGCGCCGGGATAGCGGTCGGAGCCGGTTCGTACGCCGAGCACGCCGCGGGAATACTTGTCGTCGGCGGCCGTTGGCATCCGAAGTACCGCTGCCGCGTCGCGCGCCGTCCACTCGTGCGTCATGGCGTCACCCTACCCGCGCGCCCCGCACACTTCTGGAGGATCTCGTGTCCCTGCTGTTCACGCCGATGGAGCTCGGCGGCCTGACCGTCCGCAACCGCCTGTGGGTCGCGCCGATGTGCCAGTACTCGGCAACAGACGGCATGCCGAACGACTGGCACCACGTGCATCTCGCGCAGTTCGCGTCGGGCGGCGCGGGAGTCGTCATCGCCGAGGCGACCGCCGTCGTCCCCGAGGGGCGCATCTCGCCCGAGGATGTGGGCCTGTGGAACGACGCGCAGCGGGATGCCTGGGCGCCCATCGCGGCGGCGATCCGCGCGCGGGGCGCGGTGCCCGGCGTCCAGCTCGCGCATGCCGGTCGCAAGGCCTCGACGTGGTCGCCGTTCGCGGGGCACCGTGGGTCGGTCGCTGCGGCCGACGGCGGCTGGCAGACGGTCGCGCCGTCGGCGATCGCCTTCGAGGGGTTCGCCGAGCCGACCGCGTTGGATGCCGCGGGCATCGACCGGATCGTCGACGCGTTCGCCGCCGCCGCGGAGCGCGCGGTGGCGGCCGGGTTCGAGCTGCTCGAGATCCACGCGGCACACGGATACCTGCTGCACCAGTTCCTCTCGCCGCTGTCGAATCTGCGCGATGACGAGTACGGCGGATCGCTCGAGAACCGCGCGCGGCTACTGCTGCGCGTCGTCGACGCCGTCGTGGCTGCCGCGCCGGGCGCGGCGGTGACCGTGCGCTTCTCGGCGACCGACTGGGCCGAGGGCGGCTGGGATGCGGCTCAGACCGCGACCGTCGCGGGCTGGAGCGCCGAGCACGGCGCCGTGTTCTTCGACATCTCGAGCGGCGGTCTCGTCGCCCACCAGCAGATCGTCGTCGGCCCCGGCTATCAGGTGCCGCTGGCGGCAGAGGTCCGGGCATCCGCCGGCGTCGTCGTCGGTGCGGTCGGCGAGATCACGTCGGGCCCGCAGGCCGAGGCCATCCTGCAGGCGGGCGATGCCGACGTCATCCTCGCCGCGCGCGAGTGGCTGCGCGACCCGCACTTCGCCCTGCGCGCCGCGACCGAGCTCGGCGAGCCGGCCGCCGCGCCCTGGCCCGCGCAGTACCTGCGCGCCCGCCCCCGCGGCTGACCCGGCCCGCGTCTACACGCGTCGGCGGGTCGCGTCGTGCACTTCGCCGACGAGCTCTTCGATGATGTCCTCGAGGAAGAGCACGCCGGTGGTGTGACCCTCGGCATCCCGCACCTGGGCGAGGTGCCGGCTCGAGCGACGCATGAGCGCGAGCGCGTCTTCGAGGTCGGTCGACTCGGCGATCGGCACCATGTGATGGATGCGCTTGGCCTTGATCGGCGCGTCGATGCGGTTCGCGGCATCCGAGCCTTCGGCCGCGCGCAGCACGTCCTTCAGGTGCACGTATCCCACCGGGATGCCGGCGGCATCCACAATCACATAGCGCGAGAACCCGTGCTTCGCGACGGCGCGCTCGATCTCGTCGGGTGTCGTCACCTCGGGAAGCGTCACGAGGTCCGACAGCGGCACGGCGACATCCCGCGCCTTCTTGTCGGTGAACTCGAGAGCCGCCGTCACAGCGCCCGACGCGTCGTCGAGCACGCCCTCGATGCGCGACTGCGCGACGATCGTCGCGACCTCGTCGAGCGTGAACGTCGACGCCGCCTCGTTCTTCGGCTCGACCCGGAACAGGCGCACGGTGTGGTTCGCGATCCAGTTGAGCACCGCGATGACCGGGTAGAAGAGCTTCGAGCACCACACGAGCGGCGTCGCCAGCAGCAGCACGGCGCGGTCCGGCAGCGAGAACGCCAGGTTCTTCGGCACCATCTCGCCGAACACGACGTGCAGGTACGACACGAGGATCAGCGCGATCGCGAACGCGACGCCGCCGATCACGGCCTCGCTCCAGCCTGTGAGACCGAGCGGGCCTTCCAGCAGGTGGTGGATGGCCGGCTCGGACACGTTCAGGATCAGCAACGAGCAGATCGTGATGCCGAGCTGGCACGTCGCGAGCATGAGGGTGGCGTGCTCCATCGCGTACAGCGCGGTCTGCGCCGTCTTCGAACCGCGCTCGGCGAGCGGCTCGATCTGCGAGCGGCGCGCGGAGATGACCGCGAACTCCGCCCCGACGAAGAAGGCGTTGAAGGCCAGCAGGATGACAAGCCATGCGATTCCCGCCCAGTCGCTCATCGCTGGTCACCTCCCTCCGTCTCCGCCCCGTCCGGCAGCGGACGCGGCGTGAACCTCACCCGGTCGACGCGGCGACCGTCCATGCGCTGCACTTCGAGGGTGCCGTCTTCGACCTCGACGACATCGCCCACGACGGGGATGCGCTCGAGCGTCGACATCACGAAACCGCCGACCGTGTCGTAGACCTCGCCTTCGGGAACACGGATGCCGGTGCGATCGAGCAGCTCGTCGGGCCGCAGCTCGCCCGGGAAGACGACGCCGTCGGCAAGTCGCACGACACCGGCGCGACTGCGGTCGTGCTCGTCGAGCACTTCGCCGACGATCTCCTCGACGAGGTCTTCGAGCGTCACGACGCCCGCGGTTCCGCCGTACTCGTCGACGACCACCGCCATCTGGTAGCCCTTGGCGCGCAGCTCTGACATGACGGCATCCAGGTGAACCGCTTCGGGCACGCGCAGCGGCTCTTCCGCGATCGCGGCCGCCGGTACCTCGGAGCGGCGCTCGCGCGGCACGCTGACGGCCTGCTTGAGGTGGGCGATGCCCGTGATGTCGTCCATCGACTCGTCGTACACGGGGAAGCGGCTGTGGCCCGTGCGTCGCGCGAGCTGGATGATCTCCTCGACGCTGTCGCCGGCCGCGACCGCGTGGATTGAGGGGCGCGGGGTCATCACGTCGGCCGTCGTCAGGCGCGCGAAGGTCAAGGTGCGATTGAGGAGGGATGCCGTGTCCTGCTCGAGCACGCCGGCGCTCGCCGAGCGGCGCACGAGGCTCGAGAGCTCATCGGCGGTGCGGGCGCCGGAGAGCTCCTCCTTCGGCTCGATCCCCATGCTGCGGAGGATCCCGTTCGCGCTGCCGTTGAGCACCGCGATCGCGGGGCGGAAGACCGTCGTGAACCCGACCTGGAACGGCATGACGAGTTTCGCCGTCTGCCGCGGCACCGCGAGGGCGAAGTTCTTCGGCACGAGCTCGCCGAGGATCATCGAGAACATCGTCGCGATCGTGATGGCGACGATGGCGGATACGGGGCGGATCGCGGCATCCGGGATCCCCCACGATGAGAAGACGGGGCCAAGGAGGTTCGACAGCGCGGGTTCCATCGTGTAACCGGTGAGCAGCGTCGTCAGCGTGATGCCCAACTGGGCGCTCGACAGGTGCGTCGAGGTGATCTTGAGGGCCGAGATCGTCAGCGACAGGCGGCTCTCGCCGGCGGCCTGACGGGCCTCGAGGTCAGCGCGGTCGAGGTTGACGAGCGCGAACTCGCTCGCGACGAACAGACCGGTTCCGATGGTGAGCAGAAGCCCCACGCCCAACATGACGTAATCCATCACACGTCACCCCCGATCAGCATCGGGGAGGGTCGGTGGGGCGATCGTCTGCAACTAGGAGGGTCGTCCATGGTGCAATCGAGTTTACGGCACCCCCGCGCCCCGCGCCCCGCGCCTGGCGCCCCGCGCCCCGCGCCCCGCGCCTGGGCGTCCCCTCCCCGTGCGCCGGGCCCCCTCCCCGCCGGCGCGCGACGCTTTGCGCGGGCGCCACTTCACTGCACGGGCGCCACTTTCCTGTGCCCGGCCTTGCGACGGCGCCACATCCCTGCGCGGGCGCCACAGATCTGTAGCGCCCGCGCAGGAAACTGGCGCCGCGGGGAAAGCGCAGGAAAGTGAGTCAACCGCGCGAGGGTCACGAAAGCCCGAGCAGCAGACCCGCGGGCGGGCGCGGGCGAGACGAGGGCAGACCATCGCCCACAAGGATGTCGTACAGCCGACGCGCGTCGCGCAGATCGGGCGTGCGCCACCGCGATAGGGCGCGGGTCATCCGCCTCAGCTCGTCGCCGCGGTCCTTCTCGGCGAGGAGTGCCTCCTCGGGCGTTCGCCCGGCAAGTAGCTCTGGATCGAGGTACTTGCCGACACCGTCGAACTCGCCCACGTGGCCGAAGGCCTCCCACCAGAAGTCGGTGTACACGATCTGCCCCTGTCGCAGGACGAAGCGCTTCTGCAGTTCGGGCTGCGGGAATCCCAGCATCCGTATGAGGACCCGACTTTCGCTCTCGCGCACGGAGTCGGCAAGCGGCGTCGCGAACGCAAGCGCACGTTCGGCGCGAGGATGACCTCGTCGAGGACGGCAGTGAGCGAGGATGCCGTGGACGTCAGCAGTGGTCGCGAGTGCCCCGCCGCGGCGCTTCGCCCACAGCACCTGGTCGAAGGCGACGACGCCCGCGCCGAATCCACGCTCTCGGGCGAGATCGATAGCAGTCTGGGCGGGCGTGGTGATGAAGTGAGTGCGCCAGGGCACAACCTCGAGGTCGAGATCGCTGAAGGTGTGCCGCCGAATGAGGCCGGTCGATCGACCGCCCCCGCGGCGCGGTGCGGCGATGTCGATGCGATCTGGCCAAGGCGAAAGCTGGTCGATGCCGTGCACCGCCGCCGCGGCCGCTCCCATCAGGGTGACCGGCCCCTGCACGCGGTCAATAGCCTCGAGCACTCGCAAGTAGTGGCGGTCGATCGGTGTCAGGCTGCGCCAGTCCGCTGAGCGGACGAAGGATCCGGGCGCGATGCGCACGAACTCGCCCGCTTCGATGGCGCGCGCCAGCCGCCGATCGTTGATCGGCGCCCCCTCACGCTCGCGTCGCCGATGGGTCTCGACAGAAGGTTCCGTGCGCTCTTGCATGAGTTCACCATGGATGCCGGGCGCCGCCCGTGGGGCGCGAACCCCGGCATCCGTGGACAGATTCGCATAATCGCGCCCTGTGGAAAACTCAGCGCGCAGCACCGACCCCTTCTATCGGATGCGAGCATCCGCCCCCGGTCGTACCGCGCTGCCGCGCCCGACGGTTACAGACGCCTCCCCCTCGCGGGCGCCACTTTGCTGCTCCGGCGCTTCAGATCTGTGGCGCCCGCGCAACGAAGTAGCGCCCGCGGAGAGGCGAGCTCAGGAAACTGGCGCCCGAACAGCGAAGTGGCGCCCGCGTGGAAGGGATGCCGGACGAAGGGATGCCGGACGCACCGGCCGAACCGCACCGCCCGAAACGCCGGACGAACCGACCCCGCTACCAGCTGACCGGCAGGGCCTTGCCCTCTTCGTAGCCGGCGGCGGACTGCAGGCCGACGGTCGCGCGGTCGTGGAACTGCGCGACCGTGGATGCCCCGGCGTAGGTGAACGACGAGCGCACGCCCGAGGTGATCATGTCGAGCAGGTCCTCGATCGAGGGGCGCAGGGGGTCGAGGTAGATCTTCGACGACGAGATGCCCTCGGCGAAAAGCTCCTTGCGGGCTCGGTCGTAGGCATCCAACCTGCCGAAGCGGCCGTGCACGGCCTTCGTCGACGCCATGCCCCACGACTCCTTGTACACGCGCCCGGAAGCGTCCACCTGCAGCTCCCCCGGCGCCTCGATCGTCCCCGCAAACCACGAGCCGATCATGACGGATGCCGCGCCGGCGGCGAGCGCGAGGGCGACGTCGCGCGGGTAACGCACTCCCCCGTCGGCCCACACGTGCGCGCCGAGCTCGGCGGCGGCCTGCGCGGTCTCGAGCACGGCCGAGAACTGCGGGCGCCCGACGGCGGTCATCATGCGGGTCGTGCACATCGCGCCCGGGCCCACGCCGACCTTCAGGATCGACGCCCCCGCCCCGACGAGGTCGCGTGCGCCGTCGGCGGTCACGATGTTGCCCGCCGCAATGGGGATGCCAAGGCCCAGGCCCGACACGACCTGCAGCGCGCGGAGCATCCCCTCCTGGTGCCCGTGCGCCGTGTCGACGACGAGCACGTCGACGCCGGCGGCGGCCAACGCCCGCGCCTTCGCGGCCACGTCGCCGTTGATCCCGACCGCCGCCGCGACGATCAGGCGCCCGTCGGCGTCGACCGCCGGGCGGTAGAGCGAGCCGCGCAGGGCGGTGCGCTGCGACAGCGTGCCGACGAGGTATCCGTGGTGCAGGACGCAGACGGTCTCGGCATCCACCGCCTCGAGCAGGTCGAACGCGTGCCGGGCATCCTGCACGTCATCCGCGTCGATCGAGGGCGTTCGCCCGCGCGCGAGGTCGCCGAGCCGCGCGTCGGGAAGGGCCGTGCCGAGCCGCGACGCCGATACGACACCCAGGATGTCGTCGACGTGCACCCGCGCACCCGGGGCGCCCACCACGACGATCCCGTGCCCGGGCGTCGCGGGCAGCAGCGCCGCCGCCTCGGCGACGGTCGCGTCGGCGGGCAGCACGACGGGCGTGTCCCACGGCACGGGCTGGTCCTTGACCCACCGGATCGCGGCGTCGAGGTCCTGCAGGGGCATGTCCTGCGGCAGCACGCCGAGCCCGCCGCGCCGGGCGAGGGATGCCGCGAGCCGCGGCCCCGTGACCGAGTTCATGTTCGACGACACGATCGGGATCGTCGCGCTCGTCCCGTCGCCGGGCGACAGGTCGACGTCGAGCCGGCTCGTCACCCCCGAGCGCCGCGGCACGAGGAACACGTCGGAGTACGTCAGATCGACCGTGGGCTGGGCCCCTGAGAAATGCATGGTTCCACGGTACCGACTCGAATACTGGGATACCCTTGACAGATGTGTGCGTGCGGGCGACACATGCCGCGCGCCTTGTGAACTTCACCGACGAAAGCAGGCCGCATACCGTGTCCAGTCAAGTGACCGGCGTGGGTACTTCCAACGACGACGATTTCGGAGCCAACGAGTGGCTCGTCGCCGAGATGTACGACCAGTTCGCGAGAGACCGCAACTCCGTCGATCAGTCGTGGTGGCCGGTCCTCGAGGCCTATGAGAAGACGCAGCGGGATGCCGGCGCCGCGGCCCCCGCGCAGCCCGCCGCCGCAGCCCCCGCCGCAGCCCCCGCCCCCGCGACCCAGCGCGTCGCGGACACGACGGATGCCGGCGAGCCGCGCCCGATGACGGCGCCGATCCCCGTCGTTGGCGCGCAGCCGGTCGCCAAGACGACGACCCGCCCCGCCGCGCCGCAGCCCGTGCCGGCTCAGGCACCGGCATCCGAGGTGGCGACTCCGGGCGAGACGGGCGAAGACGTCGTGACGCCGCTGCGCGGCATGCCGAAGACCCTCGCGGCCAACATGGACGAGTCGCTGACGGTCCCGACCGCGACGAGCGTGCGGACGGTCCCCGCGAAGCTCATGATCGACAACCGGATCGTGATCAACAACCACATGTCGCGCACGCGCGGCGGCAAGGTGAGCTTCACGCACCTGATCGGTTGGGCGCTCATCCAGGCGCTGAAGGCCTTCCCGAGCCAGAACGTGTCGTACGCCGAGATCGACGGAAAGCCGTCGGTCGTCGCGCCCGCGCACATCAACCTCGGCATCGCGATCGACTTGCCCAAGCCCGACGGCACGCGCGCGCTCATGGTGCCGAGCATTAAGCAGGCCGAGTCGCTGACCTTCGGCGAGTACCTCGCCGCGTACGAAGACCTCGTCAAGCGCGCCCGTGGCAACAAGCTGACCGCGGCCGACTTCCAGGGCACGACGGTCTCGCTGACCAACCCCGGCGGCATCGGCACGGTGCACTCGGTGCCGCGTCTCATGAAGGGCCAGGGCTGCATCGTCGGCGCCGGCGCGCTCGAGTACCCCGCCGAGTTCCAGGGCTCGAGCGAGAAGACCCTCGTCGAGCTCGGCATCGGCAAGACGATCACCCTCACGAGCACCTACGACCACCGCGTCATCCAGGGTGCCGGTTCGGGCGAGTTCCTCAAGATCGTGCACGAGCTGCTGATCGGCCAGCGCGGCTTTTACGAGGGCATCTTCGCGGCCCTCCGCATCCCCTACGCGCCGATCCACTGGTCGAGCGACATCAACGTCGACCTCGCCGAGCGGGTCGACAAGCAGGCGCGCGTGCAGGAGCTCATCAACTCCTACCGCGTGCGCGGTCACCTGATGGCCGACATCGATCCGCTCCAGTACGTGCAGCGCACGCACCCCGACCTCGAGATCGAGCAGCACGGCCTCACCTTCTGGGACCTCGACCGTGAGTTCGTGACGGGCGGATTCGGCGGCAAGCGCACGATGAAGCTCCGCGAGATTCTGGGTGTCCTGCGCGACTCGTACTGCCGCACGCTCGGCGTCGAGTACATGCACATCCAGGACCCGGCACAGCGCAAGTGGTTCCAGGACAACGTCGAGGTCAAGTACCAGAAGCCGAGCCACGACGAGCAGCTGCGCATCCTCGACAAGCTGAACCAGGCCGAGGCGTTCGAGACGTTCCTGCAGACCAAATATGTCGGTCAGAAGCGCTTCTCGCTCGAGGGCGGCGAGTCGCTCATCCCGCTCCTCGATGAGATCCTGCAGGGCGCGGCCGCCGCGAACCTCGACGGTGCCGCGATCGGCATGGCCCACCGCGGCCGCCTCAACGTGCTGACGAACATCGCCGGCAAGACCTACAGCCAGATCTTCCGCGAGTTCGAGGGCTCGGTCGCAATCGGCTCGAAGTCGGGCTCGGGCGACGTCAAGTACCACCTCGGCACCGAGGGCACGTTCGTGTCGGATGCCGGCGAGGAGATCCCCGTCTACCTCGCCGCGAACCCGTCGCACCTCGAGACCGTCGACGGCGTGCTCGAGGGCATCGTCCGCGCCAAGCAGGACAGGATGCCGATCGGCACCTTCACGTGGTTGCCGATCCTCGTGCACGGCGACGCGGCCTTCGCGGGTCAGGGTGTCGTCGTCGAGACGCTGCAGATGTCGCAGCTGCGCGGGTACCGCACGGGCGGCACCGTGCACGTCGTCGTCAACAACCAGGTGGGCTTCACGACGCTCCCCCTCGACGGACGCACGTCGGTGTACTCGACGGATGTCGCCAAGACGATCCAGGCGCCGATCTTCCACGTCAACGGCGACGACCCCGAGGCTGTCGTGCGGGTCGCCGAGCTCGCGGTCGCGTACCGCCAGGAGTTCAACCGCGATGTCGTCATCGACCTCGTCTGTTACCGCCGCCGTGGCCACAACGAGGGCGACGACCCGTCGATGACGCAGCCGCTCATGACGAACCTCATCGAGGCCAAGCGCTCGGTGCGTCGCCTGTACACCGAGGCGCTCGTCGGCCGCGGTGACATCACCGAGGAAGAGTACGACCAGGCCAAGCAGGACTTCCAGAACCGCCTCGAGGTCGCCTTCGCCGAGACCCACGCGGCCGAGACGGGCGCGACGGGCATCGTGTCGCCCGCCAGCGGCACCATCGAGCAGGTCGTCGGCGAGCCCGAGACGACGGGCGTCGCGGTCGAGGTCGTCAGCCAGATCGGCGACGCATTCATCAACAAGCCCGAGGGCTTCACGGTGCACGCGAAGCTGCAGCAGCTACTCGACAAGCGTTTCGACATGAGCCGCAACGGCAGCATCGACTGGGGCTTCGGCGAGCTGCTGGCCTTCGGGTCGCTCCTGATGGAGGGCACGAACGTGCGCCTCGCCGGTCAGGACTCGCGCCGCGGCACCTTCGTGCAGCGCCACTCGGTGCTGCACGACCGCGCGAACGGTCAGGAGTGGCTGCCGCTCGCGAACCTGTCCGAGAGCCAGGGCCGCTTCTACGTCTACGACTCGCTGCTGAGCGAGTACGCGGCGATGGCGTTCGAGTACGGATACTCCGTCGAACGCCCCGACACCCTCACGCTGTGGGAGGCGCAGTTCGGCGACTTCGCCAACGGAGCGCAGTCGGTCATCGACGAGTACATCTCGGCCGCAGACCAGAAGTGGGGCCAGCAGTCGAGCGTCGTGCTGCTGCTGCCGCACGGCTACGAGGGCCAGGGGCCCGACCACTCGTCTGCACGCATCGAGCGCTACCTGCAGCTATGCGCGCAGGACAACATGACGATCGCGCGGCCGTCGACCCCGGCATCCCACTTCCACCTGCTGCGCCGGCAGGCGTATGCGCGTCCGCGGCGTCCGCTGGTCGTGTTCACGCCGAAGGCGATGCTGCGTCTGCGCGGTGCGACCTCGAGCGTCGCCGACGTCACGACGGGTCGGTTCGAGCCGGTGCTCGATGACGATCGCGGCGTCGACAAGGCATCCGTGAAGCGCGTGCTGCTGCACTCGGGCAAGATCCACTGGGATCTCAAGGCAGAGCTCGAGAAGAAGCCGAACCCCGAGATCGCGCTCGTGCGCCTCGAGCAGCTGTACCCGGCGCCGATCGACGCGCTCAACCGCGTGATCGACAGCTACCCGAACGCGCAGCTGGTCTGGGTTCAGGACGAGCCCGAGAACCAGGGCGCGTGGCCGTTCATCGCGCTCGAGGTCGTCAAGCACCTGCACGGTCGCACGATCCGTCGTGTGTCGCGCTCGGCGGCTGCCTCGACCGCGACCGGGTCGCCGAAGGTCCACGCGCGCGAGCAGGCCGCGATCCTCGAGAAGGCGCTCACGCTCTAGCCGGATGCCCGCGGGGCGCCCACGAGCTCCGCAGATCCGCACGAACTCCGCACCGGACCGCCGCGTCGGTGCGGAGTTCGTCGTATTCTGCGGAGTTGAGGTCGCCACCCGAGGAGGACGACATGGATGTCGCGCTGCTCAGCAACCCCGCTGCGCGGTCGGGCGCACACACCGGCGCCGCCCTGCATGCCGCTGAGCGCATGCGTGCGGCCGGGCTGCACGTCAGCGTGATCTCGGGCGGCAGCGCGGCCGAGTCGACGAGCCTGCTGCGCATGGCCCTCGACCTCGGCGCCGACGCGATCGTCGTGGCGGGCGGCGATGGCACGGTCGGGCTCGCCCTGCAGGAGCTCGCGGGCGGTGACGTACCGCTCGGGATCATCCCGTCGGGCACGGGGAACGACCTCGCGACGTCGCTCGGGTTGCACGATCTCGACGTCGGCGCTGCGGCGGATGCCGTGATCGGCGGCCGCACGCGCACGATCGATCTCGCGCGGGTGACGCGTCCGGATGGGACGTCGACGCTGTTCGGCACGGTGCTCGCGAGCGGATTCGACTCGAAGGTCAACGACCGCGCGAACCGCATGCGGTGGCCGCGCGGCGCGGCCCGCTACAACATCGCGATCCTCGTGGAGTTCCTGCGGCTGCGCGGTATCCCGTTCGATGTCGAGCTGACCCTCGACGACGGCACGACCCGGCGCGTGACGGGCGACCTCGTGATGGCGACCGTCGGCAACGGGCGCACGTACGGCGGCGGCATCCCGATCTGCCCGGACGCCCGCCTCGACGATGGTCTGCTCGATGCCGTCCTGGTGCGCCCGGCGGGTCGACTGCGCCTGCTGCGCCTCCTCCCCCGCGTATACCGGGGAACGCATACGTCGGTGCCCGAGGTCTCGACCTATCGCGTGCGCGCCGTGCGCCTGGCGTCGCCAGGCGTGACCGCCTACGCCGACGGTGACCCCCTCGGCCTGCTGCCGCTGTCGGTCGAGGTCGTCCCCGCCGCGTTGCGCGTCTTCCGCGCGCGGTGATCCGGCTCGTCGCTCAGGATGCCGGCGGCGCGAGCCCGAGGGCGGGTGCGAGCTGAGCGATGCCGGCGTCGAGGCCCGAGTCGAGTGCGGCTCCGACGTGACCTGCGCCGGCGATCTCGGTCGTGAACACGTCGAATCCCGCGGCGCGCGCCGCCGCCGCGTTGCGCTGCTGACCGGGCCCGAAGACGCTGTCTTCGCTCCCCCACGTAAACACGGCGGTGTGCCCGGCGTAGGCGCCGGGGTGGCGTTGCAGGACGGCGGTGGGTACGGCCGCGTCGAACGCCTTCTGGTCGCCGCCGAACACGTCGCGGACGGTCTCGGCGACGTGCTCAGACCCGGGGTATTCGTTGCCCGAGATGTTGAGCAGGTTTCCCCAGAGGGTCGGATCACCGGCCGCATACGCGAACGCGCACGATCCCCCGTTGGAGTATCCGCCGATCGTCCACAGCGAGTGGTCCGACGCGATGTTGAGGTTCTTCTCCGCATACGCCGGAACGAGCTCGTTGATGTACGTCGACACCGCTCCGAACGTGGTCGAGTCGGCGCAGGCGGGGTCGCGCTCAGGCGCTCCGAGCTGATCGACGATGAGCGCGATCGGCGCGAGCCCGTCGTGCGTGGCGGCGAAGCGGTCGAGCGCATGGGAAAGGGGCCCCGGGTCGGGCGAGCCGGGCTGACCCATCATGAACACCAGCAGCGGCAGCGGCGGCGGATCGGCGACGAGTGCCGCGGGCGGCAGGTAGAGCGCGCCGTCGCGGGCCGAGGGGAACGCCCCGACGGGGATCCGCTGCGCGCCGCTGAGCGCGCTGACGCGCCCCTGGGCAGGCATCCCGGCGGGGGCCTGCCACGTCGTGTACAGCGGCGCGTCATCGTCGTTCGCGTCGTCCGTGACCGGCGGAAGCGGCTGCACATCCCACGCCTGCACGCCGAGCAGCGCGGCGAGGTTGTGCGTGATGCCGTAGGCCCGGTTGACGCCGATGAAGCCCGTGACGAGGGATGCCAGGATCAGCAGCACGGCCGCGACGCGGCGCGCGGCCGGCGCCGAGACCAGGCCGACGATGCCCGCCCCGAGACCGACACCGGCGCACGCGCCCCAGAACAGGGCGAGTCCCGGCAACGGGCCGTCGAACACCTGCAGCTGCTGCAGCACGAACCCGGTGGCCGCGACCGCGACTCCCCCGACAAGGCCCGCGATGGCGACCCGTCGCGCTCGAGCGGGGCGGATCGCGGCGACCGCGACGAGCAGCACGACCAGCAGCACGCGCGGCACGATCGCGAGCCACGGGTTGTCGATGAGCTCGAGCGAGAGCAGCCAGTGCGTCACCGCTCGGTCGATCCCTGCGCCGATTCCGCTCCCGCGGACGCTTCGACCCTCGCGCCGCCGGACGGGGCCGGGCGGGTGCGGCCGCCGCGCGCGACGGCGAGCACGTCGCGGGGGCGCGCATCAGGCAGGTACGCGCGTGCGATCGCCACGCCGATGCGCGGGAGCGCCAGCGGATCGGCGTACGCGAGATGCACGCCGACGTAGCGGGGGCGGAACTTCGCCTTGAAGCGGAACAGCGAGGCGAACCCGTAAACAGGCTCGAGTGCGCTCGCGAGCCACGCGAGGAAGAGCCCGAGCGCGCTCTCGGCGCCCTCGCCGGCCGTGTCGCGGATCGCGAGCGGCGCGCCCGACAGGCTCACGAACTCCATCCCCGCCTCGCGGCAGATGAGCGCGGTGCGCGCGATGACGTACTCCATCACGCCGTTCGGGCCGTCGGGTCTGCGACGCATGAAGTCGAGCGTGCGGCCGACGAGAACACCGTCTCGCCACACCGGCATCCAGCTCGTGACGGCCTGCACGACACCCGCCGCGTCGATCGCGACCGTGACGGCGACGTCGGGGTCGGATGCCTCGGCGAGGGATCCGAGGGTGAAGCGCATCTCGGGGAGGGCTTTCTCCGACACCCACGCCTCGCTCAGTTCGACGATCTGCGCCGTGACACCCGCGGGGAGCTCTGCCCACGTCGTCCACAGCGCCTGCATCCCCTCGCGCTCCGCGCGGGTGAGGGGCTGACGCACCTTCTGCCACGCCTTGCCGGCGAGATCGAAGGTCGCCAGGTCGAGGACGGTCTCCTCCGCGACCGGCAGGTGCTCCCACCCACGCTCGTCGAACGCGGGGAGGAGCTCGTCTTCGACGCTGTAGAACGCCGGCGTCCAGTTGCGCACCGCGCACATGGCGACGAACCCGTCGATCGCCTGCGGCGCGGCATCTCCGACCGCGTCGCCCACCGGTCCGCCGATCGCCAGTGCGACATCACCGACGAGGCGGTACGCGACCGCGCTCTGCAGGTCGTCGGAGTACCAGTAGCGATTGCCCTCCCACGTGCCCCACCACGAGACACTGCTGCCGCCCCGGCGCAGCAGGGCGCGGAACAGGGTGCCGTCGCTGTCGGGCAGCTTCCTGCGCGAGCGCAGCACTCGCAGGAGCATGACGATCACGACGAACCAGAAGGCGACGCCCACCCACTGGTACGCCAGCAGCGCGGGGCCTCGCTCGGGATAGGCCAGCACGTGCGGGTCGACACCCATGCCGGTGGGGAGCAGCCGCCGGATCGCGGTGAGCAGCGCATCGCCCCATTCGCTCGCCGGTCCCAGTGGATGGTCGAAGTCGCGCGGGAAGGCGACGGCGATCGTGGCGTACGCCCCGATCGCCAGAACCGCGGCCACGCCGACGGTCACCGCCGCCGAGATGGCCGTGCGCCGATCGGCGCGCACCGAGAACGCCCGCTTCGACAGCAGGAGCGCGACGGCGAGCGCCGCGGGCAGGATCAGGTCACCGAGGACGGCGAGGGTGACATCCAGGGCATCCCCGTACTCGCGGGCATCCCGCCCGCTGAGCATGCCGATGAGGCTCTCGACGGCGATCCCGGCGAGCACGATGAGGGCGAGGAGCCATCCGGCGCGGCGCCCCGACCGCAGGCCCCACGCGGCGACGAGCAGGAGCGCGAGGGGCACGAGCGCGAGGAGGGCGGGGCCCGTGCCGCGGGTGATGACCGCCACCGACACCTGGTCGCACTCGGCGAAGTAGTGGCGGGCGCAGGCATCCACGAGGTGCTGGTCGACCTGGTCGAACAGGTCGGAGACGCGCGCCAGCGGGCCGCGACCCCCGTCGGCGAGCAGCGCGGTGAAGGGGCCGACCGCGACCACCGCGACGATCATCGCGAGCAGCGACCGCGTCTCGCGGATGGAGCTGCGGTGCCACGCGTGCGTCTCGCCGCTGCGCAGCAGCAGGCCCCCCGCGGCGAGTCCGATGCCCGCCGCCGTGAGGCGGTACCACGAGTCGGCGTCGCCCGCGTAGAGCGCGAACATCGCGAGGATGCCGAGGCCCACGAGCCGCACGCGTCGACGCCAGAGGGCGGGCGCTGCCGCAGAGGCGAACATGACGGCGCAGGCGATCGCGATCACGGGGTCCTGCACCGGCGCGGGCGGCGCCTCGAACGGGCGCAGGCCCGCGACGGTCCAGAGCGCGGCGTGCGCGACGACGGCAGCCACGAGCGAGACGGCGCTCAGCCCGATCAGCGCGACGAGGGTCCGCAGCGACCCGATCGTCGCCTCGGCCGCGGCGAGGAGCGTGAGGCTCAGGGCGACGACGACGAGCGCCGCGAGGGGCGAGGACGGCACCAGAAGCGCCGTGATGACCGTCCAGGGCGCCTGCGCGCCGAGCAGCTGCGGCACGCCGACAGCGAGCGGAACTGCGGAACCCAGCGGGGTCGCAGCGAAGATCGCACCGATGATCGCGACGAGCGCGAACCCGATCGACACCGGCCGCTGCCGCATCCATTCGACGGCGACGCCGATGGGCGCAGGAAGCGCGCCGCGCACGCGGTCTTTCGCCGATGAGTTGCCGTCCACCGATCAGATCGTAGCCCCGCGCCCCACGATCGCGCGGACCTCGCGCGGTGCGGAATCCACTCACTTCCCCCTGTCGACATCCGGCGACTCTCTGAGTAGCGCCGAGACTGTCTATGCGAGGAGTGGAATGTCGAGTCGCACCGTTGACCAGAGGATGCCCAGGTCAATTGCAAAGTAGCCATGGGCTACGGCATTGCGCGCCGATGAGTGCTCACGCGGGTACCGCTTCGGCGATGACCCGCTCACGAAACTCGGGCGGAAGGGCGGGAGGGGTGACGACCCCTAGGAACCAAACCCAGGGCGATTCACACAACGCGAGTAGTGCCGCGACCGCGATCACCAGCCCCGAGCCTTGGCGCAGGCTCAGGGAGCGCGGCGATGGTCTCCACGGCGTCACGGCAAGGCCCTCCCATCCACATCACCGCTCGGCGCGGACCCTGCCGCGCGCGCGAGCTGAGTGAGTCTCTCCGCGAGCTCGTGAGCATCGCTCTCAGCCAAACTCCGCGGAACAAGTCCCGCACCCGACACAAGCGGGAAAACGACGCCCTGATGCGCTTCCCCCCGGTGGATGACGATGCCGAGCACATCACCGATCGGAGTGGCAGTTCTGCGCTCACTGAAGCGGATGCCGTCAACCGGGATCGTGGCAACAAGTTTCAGTCCCCTGAGCGCAAGAACACGGAGCACAGTGCGGTCGACGACGAACACGACGTACCCGGGCCGTACGGGAACGCCGAGCAGTGCGGAGAACTCGTCGGCGTCGTCAACCCGGACGGTCGCCGCGAACACCTCGCTGCCCGGGTGCCTCTCGCGGGCGCGAACGACACCACCCGCGATCCGTCCCGCGAACCACGCGAGCACCCCGAAGACGATCACAATACCCGGAGCGAACGCAATCAGAACAAGTTCGAAGGGTGACAGTTCCACCCCGGGCCGATCCGACATCGCAATCCATAGCCGCGCCGTCAGCGCCAGGACGACGACTGCGCCAACTCCGCCCAGCCACCATTGTCGCGTGCTCCGCCGGCGCCTCATCCGTCGCGCTCCGTACCCGGCGAGCGTGCCGTGCCTGAAGCATCGCGCGTCGTACGCGTTTTCAGCAATGACCTCGCCTCACGGCCAAGCACCGGATCGTCGGCGAACTCCGCCAAGCACTCCTTACCCTGACGACCACGCGCCCTTTTCAGGGCGCTCAGCAGAAGTATCCGCGACTCCCCTAACTCGGGTCTGCGAACCAGATCCAACAGACCAGCCGCGTGCGCCGAGGTCGCCGAAGCGGCCAGCGCTACCGCCAGTCCCGTTCGTTCACCCTCTTCTCGAGCGCGCAGATACAGCGATCGCAGGCGCTCCCAGAAGATCACTGCGGGCTTGACAGCGAGCGCCCGCCCGACGCTCTCCATGACACGATCCGGATATCCGCCCCGCTCCAGGTGCGATATCAGAACGGGCAAGGCATCAGGGTAGGGCTCGGAGGTGTTCACGAGATCCCACACCGACGACACACTCACACCCGCGGCCCCCAGGTCACGAATGATCGGAGCTTCCGCCGCACGAAGCATGGCACGCCGCGCAAGCAGCTGGCTCTCGACGTCTTTGGCACGCTGCTGATACTCGGCGTCCTACGCAAGCTCACGAAGAAAATCGGTCGCGTTCCGCGGACCTCTTGACGCACGCCCGGTCATGGTTCCACCGAAGCCCGCTCAGGCCACCAATCGAACGCCATCCGCCCCTGGCAGCTCGTCACCAGCACGGGCAACGTCGCGATCGCGCCCACAATCGGCCAGACCGACCTCATCCCCCACCCCCGCACGGCCCCTCGGCGGGCTTCCCGTCGGTGCCGATCCACCCCTTGCCCTCCAGGTCAGCCAACGAACCCACCTCGAAGATCGCGTCTGGGCCATCCCGATGCGACGAGGACTCACCCGTCGTCACGAACACGAAAGACCGGGTCTGAGCCAGAGGAATAGGCGTCGCCTCGATCACAGGCTCACCCACAGCGATGAGGATGTCACCGTCCGCCTCGAGAGCGGTCACAGCATCCTCGCCGACGACACGGAAATAGGTCCGGACAAAGCCCGCGCTAATGTCCTCTCGACCACACCAACGAAACCGCACCTCCCCATCGGACACGGAGAGTTGGAAGGGAAGGACATTCGGCCGCGTCGGAACACACGCGCACAGCGCGAGCACAGCGGCGATCGCTACTACCAGCCCCGAGCATCTGCGTCCACGTACCCAGTTCACGCTAACGCCGCCTCTCACCTTTGCTTTGTGGCGCGCTTGGCAACTTAACGTAGCGGCCTTTCACGAGACCTGCATCCCACTCGAAGAAGTTCCATTTCCAGTACTCGCCAGTCGCGACCGTCGAGAGCGCGCTGGCGTATGCATACGCTGCGGGGTACAAGAGCCCGCCACCCCATCCCGCCCACTGCGCAGAGTGCCGTTGCTCGTGCTCAAGCAGCCCGTCTCGCGACATCACGGTCTCCTCGTCCATGGTTGTTATGAAGACCTCACCCACCGTCGTTCCACCCCCGCCTGGGTTGAGTCGTGCACTCGTGCAGACCACCAGCCCGTTGTCGGCGGTACTGCAACTCGCGCCCAACGCCTTTGCGATGAGGCGACCTATGAAAGTGGCGGGACCGTTAACGATCTTGCGCGCAATGGGTGCGTCTTGCATGATCTCGGTCATCGCTGTAGCAGGCTCCACGAAGGGACCGAACGCAAAGTACAACGGCCACTTGTATATCCCGCGCGCAATCTTCTCAATGCGATCGTCTGGTGCGGGATCCGCCTCCGCCTTAGGACTAGCCTTCGGGATGACGCCGGGCCGATATTTGTACTTCGTTGACCCGCCGCCGTCGGGTCGCATGATCGGGTTCACCCAGGCAAGACCGGAGGGATCGGACCAGGTGATGGGGTTGTTGCCGGAGTACACGTACGCGTTGAACTGCGCCGTGTTCCGGTTATCGAGCACCGGATCGACGCTCACGAACACCCCCGCGGCCGGGTCGTAGTAGCGCGCTCCGAGGGCGACGAGTCCGGTGGTGTCGACGGTTGCGGCGAGGAACCCTCGCCCGTTCGTCCCCGTCGCCGTGGAGCGTGCCGCGCCGAATGGGTCTGTGCGGGTCCGGGTAACCCCGGCCGCCCAGTTCGACTGCGCGACAGTGCCTGCGGGGGTGCCCTGATGGTCGGGAATGACCACGACCATCGCCGCGACCCCGGACGCGTTCCGGTAGGCGACGGTCCTGCCCCCGAACGTGTACCAGCGAGTTGCCGACACGACATTCGCGGGAGTGACTTTCACTTCCATCCCGCCGGGCAGGAACACCGTCGACCCGGCCGCATCCGTGCGGATCAGCCGGTTCCCCGACGCGTCATACACACTGCTCTCCGCCGTCGAGCCACCCGAGACCGACACCAGCTCACCCTCGGCATCCCATCCGAGGGTTTTCTGGTCGGCTCCGACCATCGTGGACGTCTGGTTGCCTGCACCATCGAACGAGAACCCGTTCGTGACCACCGCGCCGGATGGTGACGTGGTCTGCGACTGCACTCGTCGGTGCGGACCCGACGCGACCCCACCGAACGTGTTCACGGTCGTCGTCGCACCCGCCGCCGTGCGCACGATCTTCTGCGTCCGGTTCCCGACGCTGTCATACGCATACTGCTGCCAGAACGGTGACGGACCCCCGATGTTCGACTGCGACACCGAC
>QFPM01000004.1 GCA_003248655.1 Microbacterium sp. | reverse complement strand
GCCGAGACCGCCGTCGATCAGGCGTCGCAGCATTCGAGCTACATCGCGTGGCACCCGGCACCTGTCGCCAGTCGACCTGAGTTGGACCCGTTCTCCCGCGACCCGTTCGAGGCACTCCCGGTCAGCTCCCGGCGAGGATTATCACTATGAGCCCCGGCGACCGCGAGCGCCTGCACACCGCGGTCCTGCTCGACCCGGCAGGCGAGCGCCGCGCCGCGCGGAAGGCGCGACGGCGAGCGGCGAGCAAGATCGAGACCGCCGACCGCAAGGCTCAGCAGGAGCGGGCGCGGGCGACATGGGAGGCCGAACGCGAGGCAAGGCGGGCGACGACCTACCTGCCACCGTCCGGCGAGACGCGGCCCGCAGCACTCCGCACGCCCGGCCGTTTTCGGCTGCCGCGCCACCAGGACACAAGCGCGACGCTGGCAGGGGCGTATCCGTTCCTCGCCGAGGGCGGGCTCGGCTCCGCTGGCGTGTTCGTCGGCCAGGATCTCTACAGCGGGGCTTCGTTCGTCTACGACCCGTGGGTGCTCTACGCGCAGGGCATCATCACCGCACCGAACATCGTGCTCGCGGGGATCGTCGGCTCCGGCAAGTCCTCGCTCGCCAAGAGTCTCTATACACGGTCAATCCCATTCGGTCGGAGGGTGTACGTCCCCGGCGATCCGAAAGGCGAGCACACGGCCGTCGCTGAGGCGGTCGGCGGTCGGGCGATCATGCTGGGGCACGGGATGTCTACGCGGCTGAATCCCCTCGATGAAGGGCACCGGCCTTCGGGCCTCAGCGATGCCGAGTGGCAGAGCCAGGTCACCTCACGGCGACGCGACCTGATCGGCGCGCTCGCCGAGACCGTCCTCGACCGCGGCCTCACCCCGCTGGAGCACACCGCCGTCGACATCGCGCTCGCCGATGCGGTGCGCTCGGCCGATGTGCCGATCCTTCCGATGGTGGTCGACCGCATCCTCGCTCCGAACGCCGAGAACGACGATGGCAGGCTCGCCGAGGACGGCCGACTCGTCGGACACGCGCTTCGGAGACTCGTGGCCGGTGACTTGGCGGGACTGTTCGACGGCCCGAGCACCGTGCGCTTCGACCCGTCGCTGCCGATGGTGTCGCTAGACCTGTCGCGGGTTGCGGAGAACTCGACGCTCATCTCCGTGCTCATGACGTGTTCGTCGGCGTGGATGGAGTCGGCGCTGCTCGACCCGGCGGGCGGCCCGCGCTGGGTCGTGTACGACGAGGCGTGGCGGCTCATGTCGCATCCGGCGCTGCTGCGCCGGATGGATGCACAGTGGCGGCTCGCGCGGCACTACGGCATCGCCAACCTGCTCATTTTCCACAAGCTCAGCGACCTCGACAACGTAGGCGACCAGGGCTCGGCGATGCGCGCACTCGCCTCGTCCCTGCTCGCCAACGCCGAGACACGGGTGATCTACAGGCAGGAGAGCGATCAGCTCGGAGCGACTGCGCAGGCCCTCGGACTCACCGGAACTGAGCAGGGATTGCTGCCCGGCCTCGGCACCGGGCAGGGGCTCTGGAGGATCAAGAACCGCTCGTTCGTCGTCCAGCACCAGCTCCACCCTGCCGAACTTGCGATGTACGAGACAGGTCAGAAGGCCAGAGGAGCGTGAAATGTCCATCACCCTTTCGCGGCGACGCCGCGCTCGCTCAGAGAGCGCCGAGCAGGAGGACTCAGCCAACGTGCCGCCCGTGCTGCCGGTCGTGACGATGACCGTGCAGGCGGACGCGACGCTGCGCGTCGTGGTCGACGGGAAGCTGTTCGGTCCGCCGACGTTCGCTCCGCCGTGGCAGCGGCACTCGTTCGCGCAGATCATCAGCGAAGTGATCGAGCAGCGCCGCTCCCCAGTCCGCGTCGTGGTGCACGAACTCGATGGCACCGTCTACACGGATATCGTGACCGCTCCACTGCACCCCGTGTCCCTCGACCAGTCCCCGCCCGCAGGACCGCGGGCCTCGGTCGAGGATGGCGACTCCGCGCGGGATGCGACGGAGCCTTCGCACCCGCGCGCACTCCAGAATGGCGAGGGCTTCGTACCAGGCGAGGATGTGGCCGTAGCGGTCATCGTCCGGCACGCCGCGGCAAGCGGCGACGGAGCGGCAAGGGCTCAGATCGAGCCGGGTCTGCTCGATCTGAGCCCCACGCACGAGGTCATCCTGCTCGGCCGCGTCTCGGGCACCTGCGTCATCGGACACCCGGCATGACCAGTTCGTCACCGCGAGCCAGGGCGTTCGGCGACGAGCTGACGAACCTCGCCCTCGGCGCGCTCATCGGTGCGATGCTGCTGGCCGGTGCGCTGCGCTTGGCCGGGAGCATCGCTGCGTTCGTCACAGTTGCGCCCCAGCCTGCGGCAGGTCTCGAAGCGGGAGTCGGCGTGGTCTTCCACCCCGATGACCCCGGCTCGGCACTCGGCTCCGCGTCACTCAGCCCGGTCGCCTACTGGATCACCGTCGCACTCCTGCTCACTGCCGTCGGAACGGCGACGTGGTTCATCTGGCGATGGGTGCGCGAGCTGGGCAAGCGGACCAAGGCCGACCCGAACCGGATCGAGGGAATCGCCGAGGGGCGCGATGTGCAGCGGGCCGCATCCGAACGCGACCTCCTGCGTCGAGCGAAGACCCTGCGCCCCTCGCTCACCGACCCGAAACCCGAGCAGGTCGGCTACCTCCTCGGCACTTCGCGCGGCAAGCGCGTGTGGACATCCGTGGAGGACTCGATCCTGCTGATCGGCCCGCCGAGATCCGGCAAGGGCGCGAACATCGTCATCAACACCATCCTCGACGCGCCCGGTGCGGTCATCACGACCTCGACCCGGCCAGACAACCTCACGGCGACGCTCCGCGCCCGCCAGTCGCACGGCGGCCCAGTCTCCGTGTTCGATCCCCAGCACCTCGCCGAGGGCGTGCCCGCGGGTCTGCGGTGGTCACCGATCCGCGGGTGCGAGGTGCCCCTGACCGCGATGATCCGCGGCACAGGTCTCGCCGCGGGAACCGGGCTCTCCGGCCCCTCTGTCGAGAACGGCGGATTCTGGGAAGGCAAGACGCGCACGGCGCTACAGGCGCTTCTGCACGCCGCGGCGCTCGATCACCGGCAACCCGCCGAGCTATTCCGCTGGACGCTCGACCCTGCGGCTGCGGCGGATGCCGTCTCCATTCTCGCGTCGCACCCCCACGCCGCGACCGGATGGGCCGAGTCGCTCGACGGGATGCTGCAATCCGACCCTCGCACCCGCGACTCCATTTGGCAGGGCGTCTCGCTCTCCCTCGCTTCGCTCGCCGACCCACGGGTGCTGGAGGCGGTCAGCCCCAGCGAGGACGAGCAGTTCGACCCCGAGGCGTTCCTGCGCGGGTCCGGCACGCTTTACCTGCTGGCGACAGGAGCCGGAGCGGGGGCGTCCTCGTCGCTCGTCGCGGCGTTCATCGAAGACCTCGTAGAGACGGCTCGGCGCATCGCCGCGCGCTCGCCGGGCGCGCGGCTCGATCCGCCTGTGCTGCTCGCGCTCGACGAGATCGGGAACCTCGCGCCTCTGCCTTCGCTTCCGGTCCTCATGGCGGAGGGCGGCGGCACCGGGCTCACGGTGATGCCCGTGTTCCAGTCGCTCGCCCAGGCGCGAGGTCGCTGGGGCGACGACGCCGCGACCGCGATGTGGGATGCGAGCATCACCAAGATCGTCCTCGGCGGCGGGACGGACACACGGCACCTCCAGGACATCTCCACACTGATCGGCGAACGCGACGAGACGACTGACTCCGTGACCATCGGGGAGCGCGGCTTGCGCTCGAACCAACGCTCGATCCGCCGCGTCCCGATCATGAAGGTCGAAGACATCCGCACCCTGCCCCAGGGCACCTCGCTCGTGTTGCTGCGCTCCGCGCCGCCGATCATCACGACCATGCGTTACTGGCTCCATCGGCCGGAAGCCGAGACGCTGCTCGCCCAGCGCGCCGAGGTCGAGGCGATCATGCGGCCGGGCACCGCAGGGATAGGTGAGGCAACAGTCACCGACGACTGACTGTGAGGAGGCGAGATCGGCCAGTCTTTGTGCAGCTGCGAGCCGATACCAAGCGAACTCAGGTCCGCGGTAACGGCAAGCCACAAGTCATTGAAGATCTGGTCGGCGTCGCCCGTCCAGTCGTTTGGAATCGGGGTCGGCGAATCGACGGTATACGAGACGACGTATCCCGGAGCCGAGTAGTCGTCCCAAGTCAGCGAGACGTTGAGCCTCGCGTTCTCCAGTTTCACGTCGTCATCACCGTCGCCGAATCTGTCGGCGACGTACTCATAGTCGTATGAGAACTGGTAGGAGTCATCCTGCTTCATCGAACGCAGGTACTCGTCTTCATCCTCGAACTCTTCGCCGGTCGAGTTGTTCACGAACGACACTGGACGACCTACCTCTCGCGTTTGTAGGGACCGCTCAGAAATGTCCATCTTCGCAGCGGCAGGACGCGGAAGTGACAGGCGGAATGTCCTCGAAAGCCGCCGCGAGCATGCTTCTAGATGTCTTTCGGAGTCGATCTGTGCTCGTCGGGCTGATGACTCGACCTTCTGCCCTTCGACTGCGAGACGTAGAGGAGTATGCCGAGGGCGACGCCGACACCGAGGATGACGTCGGCAAGGTTGCCGATGAACAGGTTGCCGTAGGCGAGGAAGTCGGTGACGTGGCCGCGACCGAATCCGGGTGGGGCGAGCAGGCGGTCCAGGAGGTTGCCGACCGCGCCGCCCCATAGCAGGCCAATCGCGACCGCCCACCCGGCGGTGCGGGCGCGCGTGGCGGCGATGAGCAGAGCCACGGATGCCGCGGCCGCGATGATGGTGAGCAGCCAGGTTGAGCCGGATCCGAGGGACATGACGGTGCCGGGGTTGAACGCGAGCTGCAAGCCGAGCCAGTCTCCGAGGAGTGGGATGCGGGCTTGTTCGCTGAGCCGTGAAAGGGCGAGTGCTTTGGTTCCCTGGTCGATCAGCACCGCCCCGGCAGCGACGGCGCACGCGATCAGGAATAGACGTGGTCGGACGCGCGAGCCAATAGGGCCGGCGGAATTCATTTTCACGGCATCCGCCCTTCCCTGCGCGAGGCCATGAACGAGACCGGTCATGCCTTCGTGCGCCGCGCCGCGCGGAGCCCGTTGAGGATCACAATGACCTCCGCGACTTCGTGCACCAGCACCACGGCGGCGAGGCCCAGAATGCCGGTGATCGCCAGCGGCAGCAGGATTGCGATGATCGCGATGGACAGCACAACGTTCTGGTTGATGATGCTGCGGCCGCGACGGGCGTGAGCGAGAGCCTGCGGGATGAGACGCAGGTCGTGGCCGGTGAACGCGACGTCGGCGGACTCGATCGCAGCATCCGCGCCCTTGGCCCCCATCGCGATCCCCAGGTCCGCGGCCGCGAGAGCGGGGGCGTCGTTGATGCCGTCCCCGATCATCGCGGTGGGCTGCGACTTCGACATTTCCGCGACAGCGGCGGCCTTGTCCTCGGGACGCAGTTCGGCGCGCACGTCGCTGATGCCGGCCTGTACGGCGAGGGCCGCGGCGGTGCGGGCATTGTCGCCGGTGAGCATCGTCACCCCGATCCCGCGCCGGTTCAGCGTGGCGATGACCTCAGGAACCTCAGGACGCAGCTCGTCCCGCACCCCGATCGCGCCGACTGGCTGGTCGTTGCGGTGGATGATGACAACGGTCATCCCCTCGGACTCCATCGCCTGCACTTCGTCGGCCAGCGTGCCAGCGTCTAGCCAACGTGGACTCCCTACGGCGAGACGAGCTCCGTCGAGGGTGCCGACAATGCCGTGGCCGGCGGTCTCGCGGACGTCTGTAGCGGCCGGAGCGCCGGGAACCGCGTTGGTGATCGCTGCGGCGAGGGGATGCGTGCTGTGGCCTTCCAGGCTCGCTGCCCATGCCAGCACACCATCCTGGGTCGCGCCGGTGGTGACGACATGGGTAACAGTGGGCTTGTTGCGGGTCAGAGTGCCGGTCTTGTCGACGGCGAGGTGGCGGATGCCACCGAATCGCTCGAACGCGGCACCGGACTTCACAACCACACCGAACTTTGACGCGGCGCCGATGGCAGATACGACGGTGACCGGGACAGCGATCGCCAGAGCACACGGCGACGCTGCGACCAGCACGACCAGAGCACGGGTGATCCACACCCCGGGGTCGCCGCTCAGCAGCGACCCGAGCACGCCGACCAGCACGGCGAGGATCATCACGCCGGGAACGAGGGGGCGGGCGATGCGGTCGGCCAGGCGGGCGCGGTCGCCCTTCTCGGCCTGCGCCTGCTCGACCAGTTCCACAATCGTGGTGAGCGAGTTGTCGGTGCCAGCGGCGGTGGCCTCGACCTCGAGGACGCCGGTGGTGTTGATCGACCCGGCCGACACGTCAATGCCGGGCTCGACCTCGACCGGGATCGACTCGCCTGTGATCGCGGACGTGTCCAGGCTGCTCCGCCCGGCACGCACGATGCCGTCTGTCGCGATCCGTTCGCCCGGCCGGACAACGAGCACATCGCCGACACGCAGTTCCTTCGCCTCCACCTCCGTGGTGGCGTCGCCGCCCTTGACGAGTGCGGTGTCGGGCACGAGCTTCAACAGTGCCCGCAGCCCTGCGCGGGCGCGGTCCATGGCCTTGTCTTCCAGCGCCTCCGCGATGGAGTACAAGAACGCGAGTGCGGCGGCCTCCTCGACGTAGCCGAGGATCACCGCCCCGGTGGCGCTGATCGTCATGAGCAGGCCGATACCGAGCTTGCCCTTGGTGAACAGTTTGCGCAGCGCGCCCGGCACGAACGTGTACGCGCCCAGCAGCAGACCGATCCAGAACAACACCAGACCCGCGGTCTCCGCGCCGGTCCACTCGCACACCAGACCGGCGGCGAACGCGACGCCGGAGGCGATCGGGATCAGAACGCTCGGGCTCCGATACCACGGCCGGTGATCGTCATCATCGTCGTCGAGGTCGACGTGTTCGGCTTGCGAGCCCGTGACCGCGCTCACGCCCGAACCTCCCCCGCCACGCAGCCCTCGACCCCGCAGTCCGGGTCCATGCATGGCACGCTCTCGTCGACCGCGAGCGTCACATCAACCAGCGCCGTCAGCGCGCGCGCGAGGTGCGGGTCTGCGACCTCGTACCGGGTCTGCCGGCCCTCGGGCTCAGCCACCACGATCCCGCACCCGCGCAGACACGTCAGATGGTTCGACACGTTCGAGCGGGACAGCCCCAAATCACGAGACAGCACCGCCGGATAACTCGGGCCGGTCAAGAGGGTCAGGAGGATCCGAGAGCGGGTCGGGTCGGCCATAGCTCGGCCGAGCCGGTTCATCACATCGAGTCGATCGGCAATAGTCAGCACATGCTGACTATACATCAGTGGCTGTACTCGGTCTCGCGCTTGCACCTTCGCTCTTCGACCCGCGATCCTCCCGGAAGATGTCCCGGATAGACATCTCGTGGACATTTCCTCCACGAAATGGACATTTCCGAAGAGTCCCTACAGCGTTCTCTGCCCAGGCGACGCTCGCCTCTCAGCCATGTCATCACAGTAGCCCGGGGCGCGGACGGTCGAGCTTGCGCACCTATCGGGTAGCAGTCCTCTCTCGGCAGGAGAAGTTAGGAGCATCCCGATGCGAACCAAAGAGTCCCTGTGGGGCTTCTTCGCCAGCGACCCGCAACTGTCCTTCAACGAGAAAGGAGAGGCGCGACTGTTCGCCTGGATCGGTCAGGAGCAGTTCGAGCGCAACCCGGACGGCTCGTTCACCCAGGGCGAGACGAAGTTCTACCCGTTCAAGATGTTCCGGAAGACCGCGGAGCACGCCTACGAGAAGTTCGCGCGCGGCGACACCTTCGTCGCCAGCGGGCACGTCCAGAAGTTCAGCTACGAGAAGAACGGCGAGACGATCAGCGGCGAGGAGTTCATCGCCACGCACATCGGCCCCGATGCCGCCCGCACGAGCTACGCCGTCGATCGCGGCCGCTCGCGCACGCAGCACGTCGAGAGCGCAGCCATCGAAGCGCCAGACCCGACCATCCCCCAGCAACCGTCACCCCGTCCGATGACGCTGTGAGGCCGCGTCATGACCACCGACGAGACGCTGTTCCCGCCCGATGACCCCGACTTCGATGTGCCTCCGCTCGAGGAACCGGAGCCCGAGCCGGTGACACCTTCGCCGAGGCCGGCCAAGGAGCCGGACGCCGAGGCGAAGGACACGCCGGAGCCGCCGCGCCCCGTCAACTGGAACATCCTGACCGCGGCCGAGGCGCAGGTGGAGTGGCTGGAGCTGAACGCCTTCGTGAACTGGCTGCGTCACGAGTTCGGCCTGAGCGTGAACGTCGTGCCGCCGTTCTGGCATCGGCACCCGGAGCTGGTGTGGCCGCTGTCGGCGCTGCGGCAGCACTACCTCAACGCCTACGACAAGAAGCAGCACGGCTCGGCACCGTTCGGCTGGTGGCGCGACTTCTGGGCGTTCGTGCCGCAGCTTCGGGACGCGGTGACCGCGTGCGGCACGAAGCTCAACACCGACCGTCCGACGCGGCAGGCGGTGTGGCCGGGCGAGGACGAGCATCCCATGCTGGTGGAGACGGTGATCCCCGACCGGGATGCCGACTTCACGCAGTTCGTCAAGGACGACGTGGCTCGCAGGCAGGCCATCGAGGACGAGTTCTACGCCCATCTCGCGGCGGAGCAGTAGGGCGCGGGCGGTGACGGCGAATGGCGCGGCAGCGATCCCGGAAGCCCTGGCCGGGGCAACTGGAGTTCGACCTGTGGGGGCTCGACGAGCCCGCCGCCGACACCGCGCTCGCCACCGCTCGCGAAACCGGGGCAGGCGATGAACAAGTACGGGCAGATGGCGCTGGAGCACTGGCAGGCGACAGCTCCGAGCCGAGTGGCGGAGCTGAGCGATCCGGCGACGTTCTTCGAGACGCTGGGCCTGGAGATGCAGGCGCAGGTGACGAACCTCGCGTCGATGCTGGCGGGCAGCGACCGGCAGGGGGAGACTTTCTTGCAGAAGGTCGCCCGGCTGACAGCGGCCCGGAGACAGGCGGAGGAGGTCGTGATGTCGCAACTGGCGTGGGTCACCGACCCGAGCCTGCCGCTGGATCAGGCACGGGAGGAATGGGAGCAGACCCGTCCCTCCGACGAGAACCTGGTCCTCTGGGCCGAGCGGATGCAGGACTGCCCGGATTCGATGCCCTCCTCCGTGGAGTTGGAGGAGATGGCGAAGACGTGGGCGCTGCCGGTCGAGTTCCTGCTGGAGCTCGTGGCGACGGAGCCCCCACGGGAGTACATGCGGGCGAACCGGGCGACGCTCGCCGAGGCGGCGACGATCCGCTTCTTCCGCGAGCTGCGGTAGCGCCTCGGTTCGTTCCCGCCTCGCAGGACGACCTTGGCCCCTCGGGCGCGAAGGCACGCTATCGGGCGAACGTGGAGGCGATCCACCTCATCCACGATCTGAACTCGACGGGTCGCCCCGCGTCTCCAGAGGGTCAGCGCGTGCTCGCCCGCTGGTCGAGCTGGGGCGCGATCCCCGAGGTCTTCGATGATCTGAAGCCCGAATGGGATGCCGAGCGCGCTGAGCTGCGCGAGCTGCTGAGCGACGACGAGTGGGATGCCGCCGCGCGCACGACGATCAACGCGCACTACACCGACCCGATGATCGCCCGGCAGGTGTGGCGGCTGCTGGACGGGCTGGGGTTCCGCGGCGGCGCGGTGCTGGAGCCCGGTTCCGGCGCGGGTACGTTCATCGGCCTCGCGCCGGCGTTGGCGCAGATGACCGGGGTGGAACTCGATCCACTGACGGCGGCGATCTGCGCCGAGTTGTACCCGCACGCGACCGTCCGCGCCGAGTCCTTCGCCGACACCCGACTGCCTGAAGGACACTTCGACGCAGCCATCGGCAACGTGCCGTTCAGCAGCGTCGCTCTGCACGACCCGCTGCACAACGCGACCCGGCAGTCGATGCACAACCACTTCATCATCAAGTCGCTGCGCCTGACCCGGCCCGGCGGAATCGTCGCGGTGCTGACCTCGCACTTCACGATGGACGCGCAGAACCCCGGCGCGCGGCGGGAGATGAACGAGCTGGCCGACCTCGTGGGCGCGATCCGCCTGCCCACCGGGGCGCACCGCCGCGCCGCAGGGACGGAGGTGGTGACCGACCTGCTCGTGTTCCGGCGGCGACCGGAGGGCGAGCAGATGCGCGACGACGCCTGGGAGACGGTCGCGCAGGTGCCCATCGACGGCGTGCCGATGCGGATCAACCGCTACTTCGACGAGCACCCGGAGCAGATGCTCGGGGAGGTCGGCGTCGGCCACGGGATGTACGACGCGGCCACGCTCACCATCACGACCGATCTGGCTGACTTGGAGGCGGAACTCGCGGTCGCCGTCGACCAGATCGTGTTCTCCGCGCGCCGGGCCGGGCTGACGATGACCGAGCGCACCGCCGAGCAGCAGGCGCGCCGGGCAGCGTTCACCCCGTCGGCGCCGGAGCTATGGGACGGCAGCATCGTGGCGAGCGAGACCGGCGGCTTCCGCACCGTTGTCTCCGGCTCGCTGGAGCCGCTTGCGGTGCCGAAGTCCGCCGAGCGCGAGCTACGCGCACTGCTGCGTCTGCGCGACGGGGCATCCCGCCTGCTGACCGCGGAAGCGGCGAGCGTGGACGACACGCCTGACATCGTGCTCACCCGCACGACGCTGCGCCGCGACTACCTGAAGTACGTCGGCACCTACGGGGCGCTGAACCGCTACACGCTGCGCCCCACCGGGCGCACGAACGAGGACGGCGAGGAGACCTTCGCGCGCATCGTGCCGACACCGATCCGGCTGCTGCGCTCCGACCCGTTCGGTCCCCTGGTGCTCGCGCTGGAGCAGTTCGACGACGAGGATCAGTCCGCGTCGCCTGCCGCGATCATGAGCCACCGTGTGGTGGTGCCGCGCGCCGAGGTGCAGGGTGTCGACAGCCCGGCCGACGCCATAGCGGTCAGCCTCGACCGCACCGGCCGCATCGACATCACCCTCGTCGCCGATCTGCTCGGCATGAACGACCGCGAGGCGCGCGCGGCGCTGGGAACGCTCGTGTTCGCCGATCCGGTCACGAACCAGCTCACCCACGCGCCGGAGTATCTGTCGGGCGACGTGCGGGTCAAGCTCGAAGCGGCACGGCTCCGCGCCGAGGACGACCCGGAGTTCCAGGTCAACGTCGATGCGCTCGCTGAGGTGTTGCCCGCGCCGCTGGGCATCCAGGACATCCACGCGAAGCTCGGCGCCGTCTGGATCAGCGCCGACGTGCACGAGCAGTTCCTGCGTAGCACTCTGCGCGCGCCCGACGTTCGCGTGGAGAACCCGCTGCCAGGCATGTGGGAGATTCGCGGCGGTCGGCAGGGGCTGCCCTCCACCTCGGAATGGGGCACGCCCCGCCGCCCCGCGCCGGACATCGCACAGGCCGTCATGGAGCAGCGGACGATGCTCGTTTACGACGAGGAGAAGGACATCGACGGCAAGGTGCGTCGCGTGCTCAACCCCGTCGAGACCGCCGCAGCGCAGGAGAAGGCCGACGGCCTCCAAGAGCGGTTCAGCGAGTGGGTGTGGGAAGACCCGGCACGCGCGCAGGCGCTCGTGGACGAGTACAACCGGCGCTTCAACTCCATCGTGCTCCGTGACTACACGGATGCCGGGGCATATCTGTCGTTGCCCGGCCTGGCGTCGAACTTCGAGCCGCGCACGCACCAGCGAGCCGCTGTCGCGCGCATGGTGTCCGAGCCCGCCGCGGGCCTGTTCCACGAGGTCGGCGCGGGCAAGACCGCGGAAATGATTATGGGCGCGATGGAGATGCGCCGGATGGGGCTCATCGGCAAGCCCGTCGTGGTCGTGCCGAATCACATGCTGGAGCAGTTCGGGCGCGAGTGGCTCCAGATCTACCCGCGCGCCCGCGTGCTCGCGGCGTCGAGCCTCGACCTCACGGCAGACAAGCGGCGGCTGTTCGTCGCCCGCGCTGCCGCGAACGAGTGGGACGCGATCATCCTCACGCAGGGGGCGTTCGCCAAGATCCCGCTGCGCGCCGAGACGCAGCAGGAGTACATCCGCGGGCAGGTAGACGACGTGCGGCGAGTGCTGGGCAAGGCGACCGGCGAGCAGCGGATGAGCGTCAAGCGCATCCAGCGGAAGCTCCTGGCGATGGAGAACAAGCTCAAGGATCGGCTCGACTCCGACCGCGACCGCGGCGTCTGCTTCGAGGACACCGGCATTGATTACGTCATCGTCGACGAGATGCATATGTACAAGAATCTCGCCACCGAGTCGAACATCAGGGACGCGGCCATCGAGGGCTCGGATCGCGCGAGCGACCTGCACATGAAGCTCGAATACCTCCGCTCCGCGGGGCGCGAGCGGGTCGTGACCGCCGCGACCGCGACGCCCATCTCGAACTCGATCACCGAAACCTATGTCATGCAGCGATACCTGCGGCCCGACGTGCTGGAGTCGGCGGGTGTCGGCGCGTTCGATGCGTGGGCGGCAACGTTCGGCGAGCTGGTCACGCAGATGGAGATCTCGCCGACCGGCAGTACCTTCCGAATGAAGACCCGCTTCGCCCGGTTCCAGAACGGGCAGGAGCTGCTCCGGATGTGGTCGGTGTTCGCCGACGTGAAGACCGCTGAAGACCTCGACCTGCCCGTGCCCGCGCTCGTGCAGCGCGACGACGGCAGCCGCGCGCCCTCCACCGTGCCGGTGCAGCCGACCGTCGAGCTGGAACAGTACGTCGCATCCCTCGCCGAGCGCGCCGAGAAGGTCGCCACCCGCCAGGTGCGGCCCGACGAAGACAACATGCTCCTGATCGCCACCGACGGACGCAAGGCCGCGCTCGACATCCGCATGGTCATCTCCCGCGACCCGTCCGGGCCGAGCAAGGTCGACGTCGCCGCCGACGCGATCCACCGCATCTGGGAGCGCACCCGCGACAACGAGTACCTCGACACGGTGACCGGGCAACCCTCCACGGTGCGCGGGTCGCTCCAGCTCGTGTTCTCCGATATCGGCACCCCGAACCAGGACAGGTGGAACGCCTACGACGAGCTGCGGCAGCAGCTCGTGCAGCGCGGCATCCCCGCCGAGCAGGTCAGATACATGCACGAGGCGAAGACCGACGTGGAGAAGGCCCGCCTGTTCGCCGCAGCCCGTGCCGGCCACGTCGCCGTGCTCCTCGGATCGACGGAGAAGATGGGTGTCGGCACGAACGTCCAGGCCCGCGCCATCGCGCTGCACCATCTGGACTGCCCGTGGCGGCCCTCCGACATCGCGCAGCGCGACGGTCGCATCATGCGGCAGGGCAACCAGAACGAGGAAGTGGCGATCGTCCGCTACGTCACCGAGCGTTCCTTCGACTCCTACATGTGGCAGACCGTCGAGCGGAAGGCCGCGTCGTTCGCGCAGCTCCTGCGCGGCAAGATCAACGCCCGAGAGATCGAGGAGATCGACACCTCCGCGTTGTCCGCAGCAGAGGCCAAGGCAATCGCCTCCGGCAATCCGCTCCTGCTGGAGCACTCCGTCATCCAGGGCGAGGTGAACCGGCTCCGCCGCCTCCAGCGCGCGCACGAGCGCACCGAGGACATGCTCGTCCACACCGGAAACCGCGCCCGGTCAGCCGCCGAGCGCGCCGCCGCGGACATTCGCGGGCTGGAAGCCGCTGCCCCGCGGATGATCGACACGAGCGGCGACAGGTTCCGCATCACGCTCGGCGCGCGCGACTACGACTCCCGCTCCGAAGCCGCCCACGCCCTCGCCGCATGGATGAGCGACTCCGGCCTGAAGTGGCTGCCTCGGTACGGGCACAAGGACTTCGGGATCATCGGCCGCATCTCAGGCTTCGACATCCACGTCGAGGCCCGCTCCGGGCTCGCCGCTCTCGATGTGACCCTCTCCCTGCCCGAGGTGCCCCGCTCGGGATTCACGATGTCGAAGGAGTCGTTCCTGGAGGCCGGGCTCGGGCTCGTGCAGCGCATCGAGAACCGTGTCAGCGGCATCCCCTCCCTCCTCGACCAGGCCCGCGAAGACCTGGAAGAAGCCGAGCAGACCGTCACCGATACCCAGCAGCGCCTCGGCCAGCCCTTCCGCCACGCACAGACCCTCGCCGACGCCGAGGAAGACCTCGCCCGCGTCGAGTCCCAGCTCGCCGCGATGCAGGACGAACCGGCACCCGAGCCCGCCGCGCCAGAGTCCGAGCGCGTCGAGCTGACCATCGAAGCAGTGCGCGCCTACGAACCGAACCTCGGGTCGTGGGAGGGTGCGGGTCGTGAGCCCGCGACCCCGTTCGTCCCCGTGACGCCTCCGGCCGCGCCGCCGGGCAACGCCCAGCGGCTGTAGCTCAGCGGCACTCCGGGCCGAGCCCGTCGACGATCGTGGCCGGGTCGGCGATGATCTGCTCGCAGCGCAGGCAGCGCGCGCCGCGAAAGATCACCTCCGGTTCGCCGTGGATGCCGTGTTCGGGTTCGACCTCGTAGAGGTCCGCGTGTGCGGCGAACAGGCGCGGGTGGTTCTTGGCGATGGCGGCGTGGAATTGCGCGGGCGTGGTCGGCGGGTTGAGCTGACGCTCGACGAACAGGTCGATCACCGTCGAATAGGCATCGCGGGTGAGCCGCGCGGCGAGGAACAGATCGGGGTTCGCCGCCGAGATGCCGACGCTAGCAAGATCGTCCAGCCCGTAGTCGTCCACATCCTCGGTGACCAGGAAGCGTGCGCCCGCGGCCGCAGCATCGGCAAGGATCTGCCGATCCGCGCCCTTCGTGCCTCCGAAATGTTCCGCACCCGTGCCGGTCGGCCCGAGCAAGACGTCGAATCGCTCCCGGACACTCGACGGCGGCAACGCCCTCGGGCGCATGTGCACCTGGGCCTCCCGCTCGGCAGCCCGGCTCCAGAAGGCGCGGAAGCCGCTCGGCACCCCGCCGACGACCAGCAGAGTCCGAGTGACGGGCTTAGCGATGATGTTCGCGTCCAGGAGAACGCGCGTCAGCTCACTGATCGCCGAAGAGGTCGTCGCGGAGTTCATCGCGCGTCAGCTCCACGAGGTCGCCCATCGTCTTGCGCCAGTACCGCGCGAACTCCTCGTAGGGGATGCGATTGCGATTGCCGACCTTGACCGCGCGAATCTCCCCCGCCTTGATCTTCCGCGAGATGGTGGGACGAGACACGCCCATCGCGTCGGCGACCTGCTCGGGGGTCATCATGCGGCGCTTCGCCGTCAGCGTCACCGTCTCCCCATCGGCTGCCGCCTGCTGCACATATGCGGCGACCTGCTCCAGCCAAGCCGGGCGCGCCCCGGCGCTGGAGCGCACATCCTCCGGGTTGATCGTCAAGCTCGTCATGGTCATGACCCCATCCTACCTCCATCTGCACACTCTGGACAATACAAGTGTTCATACGGCATCCCCTTCTTGAGCCTTACAGTTCATGCGTCGATGCCCGCGAACGCCTCGTCGAGCGCGTCAGCCGCGACCTCGACGATGAGGTCGGGACGCTTCGCGTAGTGCCCTTCCGTGATGTCGGTACTGCTGTGCCCGAGCAGGTCGCGTGCGACCTCGACGCCAGCCGTGTCCGATACCGCGGCCGCGACCGCCTTGCGGAGACTGCGGAAGGTGAGATGCTCGGCGTCGACCCCGATAGCCAGCAGTTCCGGCTCGAACTCGCGGCGGAACATCCGGAGCAACTCGCCGACGGCGCTGGGGTCGCGCGGACGGCCGCGCTCGGTCGTGAACAGCACGTCGTCTGGATTCCGTTCGGGGTCGGGAACGTGGCTCGCCACGAGTTCGCTCAGTACCTTCGCTGCGAACTTCGGCACGCGAACCCAACGCTTCTGCCGCTCCGCTTTGGGCGAGTCCTGGCGAAACAGGCCGCGGGACTTGGTGCGAACCATCGTCCCGCCGACCCAGACGAGCGCCTCCATCGTGAGGCTTCCATCCGGTTGTTCCACCGCCTCGAACCGCACGTCCTGGAACCGGATCGCAATCGGTTCTGCCGTCCTCTCGGAGGTGCCGAGCGTGATGAGGATGTAGTCGGCGAGCAGCTTGTAGTTGGGCCGTCGGCCCACCGGATACCGCTTCCGGTGCCGCTCGGGCCACACCTCGCGGATGAGGTGGAGGATGTACTTGACCTGCACCGCGTCGAGTTCGAAGTACACCGTGTCCGGCTCGTCCGCTCGCCTGGTCGCACGGATCGGGTTCGCCATGACGACCGCTCCGTACCGTGTGTTCTGGATCGACCCGGCAGCCGAGAAGTGCCCCTGCTGGATCGCCCAGTCGAACATGAGCGACATCACGTTCCGAACCTTGTTCGCGGTCGTTACCGACTTCTCCCGTGCTACGTCCATGAGCAGCCCATCAGCACGGTCGGCGGTGATGTCGGCAATGGGGATGGCACCGGCGCGCGGGACGACATGCGCGCGAACAACCGATGCGTAGCCATCGACGGTCTGCTCGCGGCGCTGGCGCAGCACCCGCGGATCATCGTCGTGATACGCCGTCTTCAGCCACGCCTTCGCCAGCTCAGCGACAGTCATGACCTGTGCTCGTCGCGCCAGCACTCGACCGACAGCGACATCAGCAGCTTCCTGCAACGCCGTCAGCGCCTCAGCCTCGGTCGCTCCGCTGCCGCTGGGACGACGCTCCTGCCCCTGGCCGTCATAGACCCGCGCTCGCGCGATGACCAGTCCGCTCGGCTCGACCGTGTAGGTCACCTTGCCGAGTTCGCCGAGTGCGCGCTTCGGCCGCGCCATCAGTCGCCCGCCCTATCCGTCGGGGCCACGATCCGCCCAGCGATGAACGCCTCGACATCCTCATCGCGGTAGCGAACGTTGTGCGACGAGAGTGCGACGAACGGCAACCCGAGACCTCGGCTGCGCGCACGCTCTGTGCGCCAGTCAGCGAGCGTCCTGATCGGGATGCCCGTGTACTCCGCAAGCTCCTGCGGAGTCCAGAGGCGGGGGCGGTCGTCGCTCATACCAATGAGGTAGGCGGCACCACCCGCAGACCTCCAGCGAACCCCGTAGGACGGCCAAGAATCGAGTAAACGGACGGGTTCTCGGACAGCCGCAGTAGCGACCAACTCCATGCTCAACATCGCACTTCCCTGTATTTGCAGGGGAGTATGATCCTGTGGAACACCCTCCGGTTCTCAGATCCTCAAGCCGAGCTGTACTTCGGCGTCTGACCCGATCGATCGAAGGCTCCGGCATCCGTATCAGGATGCCGGGGCCTTCGCCGTTGCGGCGTCCGCGATGCGGCACCTCACTGCAAGGGAACAAGCGCGACACGCCGCGGACGGAAGCTGAATGCCGGCGCGCCGCGCGCGAAGCCTTGCAATTGCGCCGAGCGAAGCACCCGCCGGTCAGCCGTAGAAGAGGCGCTCGAAGTCGCGGCGGGCGCGGCGGGCTGCGCGGAGCCACTCCTCCTCGACGAGCGTCGCCGAGCGCGGTGGGTATTCGAGCAGGCGCCCGATGCCGTCGAGCTTGCCCCGATCGGTCGGCAGAACGTCACTCGTCTGGCCCGACAGCAGCGTGTTGGCCGAGCGGAGGCGACTGGCGAGACGCCACGCCTCGCGGAGGCGCTCGGCCGCGGCATCCGGCACAAGACCCGCCTCACGCGCAGCCTCGAGTGCACCCAGCGTCGACGTCGTACGAAGGGCGGGGATGGCGTGCGCGTGCTCGTGCTGCAGCACCTGCACGAGCCACTCGACATCGCTCAGCCCGCCGGGCCCGAGCTTGAGGTGCCGTGCGCGGTCGACTCCCTGCGGCAGCCGCTCGTTCTCGACCCGTGCCTTGATGCGCTTGATCTCGCGGAGGTCCCGGATCGCGACCTGAGCCGGATACCGCACGTCGTCGGCGAGGGCGATGAAACGCCGGATGAGCTTCACACTGCCGGCGACGCCGCGCGCCCGAAGCAGCGCCTGCGCCTCCCACGACAGCGACCATCGCCGGTAGTACTCGGCGTACGATTCGATCGAGCGCACGAGCGGCCCGTTGCGCCCCTCCGGCCGCAGGTCCGCGTCGAGGTCGAGCGGCAGCCGGTGGTCCTCCGAGTAGGTGCGAAGGCCCGCGACGATCTGCAGCGCCAGCTCATGCGCACGCTGCGGGTCGAGCCCGTTCGCGTCGTAGACGTAGAGGATGTCGGCATCCGAGCCGAAGCCGAGCTCTCCCCCGCCGAAGCGTCCCATCGCGATCACCGAGAAGTCGAGCGCGGAGTCCTCCGCCGGCACGATCTCACGTCGAACGGCGCGCAGCGTCGCCTGAATCGTCACTTCGCTCACGGTCGTGAGTCCCTCGGCGAGCTCTTCGATCGTGAGCGTGCCGAGGATCGACGCGAACGCGAGCCGCAGCATCTCACGACGACGAAGCGCCCGCACGGCGCTCATCGCCTCGCCGATCGTCTCGTGACGGGTCTGGATGGCCCGCGCTTCCTCCTGCAGGGCGACGCCCGAGCGCGGTCGCAGCTGGTCTTCCGAGTCAAGCCACGCGACCGACTCGGGAATCCACTCCATGAGCTCGCCGATGTAGCGCGATCCCGACAGCGCGCGCGTCAACCGCTCCGCGGCGCCGGCCGAGTCGCGCAGCATCCGCAGGAACCAGGGCGTGTCGCCGAGGCGCTCACTCACGCGCCGGAAAGACAGCAGCCCGTAATCGGGGTCGACGCCGTCGGCGAACCAGCGAATCATGACCGGCATGAGGTGACGCTGGATCGTCGCCTTGCGGCTCAATCCGCCGGTCAGCGCGCCGATGTGCCGGAGCGCTCCCGCGGGATCGCGGAAGCCGATCGCTGCGAGCCGGTCGTGCGCCTGTGCGGTGGAAAGCTGCTGCTCTTCGGCGGGGAGGGCCGCGACCGCAGACAGCAGCGGACGGTAGAACAGCCGCACGTGGATCTCGCGCACCTCGCGCTTGATCCCTTCCCACAGACTCCACACACCGGGACCGTCGGGCGCGAGGTGCGAGGCGCGCGCGAGCACGCGCAGCCCCTCGGGCGTCTGCGGCATGAGGTGCGTACGACGAAGGTCTCGCAGTTGCACACGGTGCTCGAGCACCCGCAGCACGCGGTAGTCGCGGGCGAACGTCGCGGCATCCGCTCGACCGATGTACCCCTCGACGACGAGCGCCTCGAGCGCGTCGAGGGTTCCGCGCTGGCGGATGCGGTCATCCGCCAGCCCGTGGACGAGCTGCAGCAACTGGACCGTGAACTCGATGTCTCGGATGCCGCCGGGGCCGAGCTTCAGCTGATAGGGCACATCGGATGCCGGGATGTGCTCCGTCACCCGCTCGCGCATGCGCTGCACGCTGTCGACGAAGTTCTCGCGCGCGGCGCTCGTCCACACCTTCGGTTGCACGGCGGCGACGTAGGCCTCGCCCAGCTCTCGGTCGCCGGCGAGGGGGCGGGCCTTGAGCAGTGCCTGAAACTCCCAGCTCTTCGCCCACCGCTCGTAGTAGGACAGGTGCGAGTCGAGGCTGCGCACGAGGGCACCCTGCTTGCCTTCGGGGCGCAGGTTGGCATCGACCTCCCAGAGCGGTGGCTCGACCTCGACGCCGGAGATCCCGCGCATCGTCTGCACGGCGAGCCGCGTCGCAATGTCGATGACGCGGCTCTCCCCCACCTCTTCGGTGAGCTCATCGGTGCCGCCGCCGACGAAGATGACGTCGACGTCGCTGACGTAGTTGAGCTCCCGGGCGCCGGTCTTGCCCATCCCGATGATCGCGAGTTTCGTCGCGGCGACCTGCCCACGCGGGAAGAGCCGCATGCCCGGTCCCCCGCCGGCGACCCGCGTGCGCGCGACAGCGAGAGAGGCCTCGAGTGCGGCACCCGCGGCATCCGCGAGCGCGGCGGCGACGGCCGGCAGCACCTCGACGGGGTCGGGCGCGCCGAGGTCGTACGCGGCGATGCGGGCGAGCAGCCGCCGGTAGCGCACGCGCAGAGCCACCCACATGCTCTCGTCGCCCGACGAGGCGAAGCCCTCGGCATCCGCGCCGACGGCATCCAGCAGGTCGGCGACCAGCTCCTCGACGCGCGGCAGGCGATCGTCGGGGCCGGGCAGATGCGCGAGCTCCTCCGGGCGGCGCAGGTAGAAGTCGCAAAACCCCTGCGACGCGCCGAGCAACCGCCAGACGACCTGGGGTTCGCGCGTCAGCGCCGAGGTGACCGCCTGCGCGTTCCGCCGCGCGATCCGAGCGAGGCCCGCGAGCGCGGCATCCGGATCGGCGGCACCCCCCGCCCCGATGAGGACATCGCGACGGGGGATGCCGGTGAGGCCGGCGATCTCAGTGAGAAGCTCATCCGCGTCGCCGATCTCACCGAAGCCGTCTCGCGCCAGCTCGGTGCGAACCGAGGTGCGCTCCCCGCCGGATGTCGCCGAAGACATCGCGGCCTAGAGCATCTCCAGGTTGCTGGTCAGCTCGAACGGCGTCACCTGCGAGCGGTACTCCTGCCATTCGCGACGCTTGTTGAGCAGCACGTAGTTGAACACCTGCTCGCCCAGCGTCTCTGCCACGAGCTCGGAGTCCTCCATGTACTCGAGGGCGTGGTCGAGGCTCGCCGGAAGCTGCGCGTAGCCGAGGGCGCGGCGCTCGGAATCCGTCAGCGACCAGACGTTGTCTTCGGCCTCCGGCGGCAACTCGTACCCCTCTTCGATGCCCTTGAGGCCCGCGGCGAGCATGAGCGCGAAGGCGAGGTACGGGTTCGCGGCCGAGTCGAGCGCACGGTACTCGACGCGCGTCGACTGGCCCTTGTTCGGCTTGTACATCGGCACGCGCACGAGCGCAGAGCGGTTGTTGTGGCCCCAGCAGATGAAGCTCGGCGCCTCGTCGCCGCCCCACAGGCGCTTGTAGGAGTTCACGAACTGGTTCGTGACCGCCGAGATCTCCTTCGCGTGCGTCAGGAGGCCCGCAATGAACTGACGCCCGGTCTTGGAGAGCTGGTACTGCGCACCCTCTTCGTAGAACGCGTTCTGGTCGCCCTCGAACAGCGACATGTGGGTGTGCATGCCGCTGCCCGGCCTGCCCGAGAGAGGCTTCGGCATGAACGTCGCGTAGACGCCCTGCTCGATCGCGACCTCTTTGACGACCGTGCGGAAGGTCATGATGTTGTCGGCCGTCGCGAGTGCGTCGGCGTAGCGCAGATCGATCTCGTTCTGGCCCGGGCCGCCCTCGTGGTGGCTGTACTCGACCGAAATGCCGAGGTCCTCGAGCATGCGGACGCTACGGCGCCGGAAGTCGTGCGCCGTGCCGCCGGGGACGTTGTCGAAGTAGCCGGCCGAGTCGACCGGCTCGGGGCCGTCCGGCCCGAACGACGACGACTTCAGCAGGTAGAACTCGATCTCGGGATGCGTGTAGAACGTGAACCCGGCATCCGCCGCCTTCGCGAGCGTGCGCTTGAGCACGTGGCGCGGGTCGGCGACCGCGGGCTGCCCATCGGGGGTCGTGATGTCGCAGAACATGCGCGCGGTGGGGTCGATCTCACCCCGCCACGGAAGCGTCTGGAACGTCGTCGGGTCGGGATGCGCGAGCAGGTCGGACTCGTACGAGCGAGTGAGGCCCTCGATCGCCGAGCCGTCGAACCCGAGCCCCTCGCTGAAGGCGCCCTCCACCTCGGCAGGCGCGATCGCGACCGACTTCAAGGTGCCGATCACATCGGTGAACCAGAGGCGGACGAACTTGACGCCCCGCTCCTCGATCGTGCGCAGTACGAAGTCCCGCTGCTTGTCCATCGCGTCCTCTCAGGTGCGGTGCCGGAGATCTACGGCTCTCGCCAAACGGCACCGATCTGTGCCCAGACTATCGGCCCGGCGCGGCGATCGAGGCACCGCCGGGCAGTGCGCTCACGCGCCTTCGGCGGCATCCTCTTCGGCCCAGGCGCGCGAGCGCTCGGCGAGGAGCTTCGGGGCGTTCGCCGCCTCTTCCTCGGTGTCGAACGGACCTGCACGATCGATCGCGGGAGATTCGAATCCGCGCTCCACGGCGCCGGTCGTGAGGTTGTACCAGTACTTGTCTTCACCTGCGGACATCGCGGGCTCCTTCCGTGGATGCTTCGATCCTAACGAGAGCGTCCCCCACGCTGGATAGGCTGTCGGGATGACGACGAAGACGGCCCGTGCGGTCGGAGTGGACATCGGCGGAACCGGCATCAAGGGTGCCCTCGTGGACTTGGCGGCGGGCGCGCTGCTGAGCGACCGGATCAAGGTCGCGACGCCGGCCGGGGCCGAGCCCGATGACGTCCTGGCCGCGGTGCACAGCGTTCTCGACACCCTCGGCGTAACGGATGCCGACGTCCCGCTGGGAGTCGCCTTCCCCGCGATCGTGAAGCACGGGCGCACCCTGTCGGCCGCGAACGTCGCTGACACGTGGATCGGGTTCGAGGCCGAGAAGTTCTTCGAAGACGGTCTCGGTCGCGAAATCCACTTCGCCAACGACGCCGATGTCGCTGGCGTCGCCGAGGCGCGCTACGGCGCCGCCGTCGGCGCGGAGGGCCTGACGATCCTCACGACGCTCGGCACCGGAATCGGCACCGCCATGCTCTACGACGGCCACCTCATCCCCAACGCCGAGCTCGGCCACCTGCAGCGCTCGGACAGCAAGAAGGATGCCGAGGCCTGGGCCGCGTACTCCGCGATGGAGCGAGAGGAACTGAGCTGGGAGAAGTGGGCGAAGCGCCTGCAGTGGTACTACTCACACCTCGAGTTCCTGCTCAGCCCCGACCTGTTCATCGTGGGCGGTGGCGTCTCGAAGCACGCCGACGAGTTTCTGCCGCTGCTCGATCTGAAAACGCCAATCGTGCCCGCCGTGCACCGAAACAATGCGGGAATCATCGGGGCGGCTGCTCTCGCGCTCGCGCATGACGTGCAAGCTCCCGGCGATGACGTCGCGACGGGGCTGGTCGACACGACCGCGTGATCTCTCCCCTTCCATTATCCCGCACTGAGGGGGCCTTGCGGCAAGGCCCCCTCGTTGGGGCAGAATCGCTGGTCGCGCGATATTTCCGCGCGCGATCGAGAGGATGCCATGGCCGTTTCATCCCACGACTGCGAGCCGTTCGATCTCCCGCCGCGCCTGCGCGCGAAGGCGGCTCCCGAGCTCATCGCGGCCGACCAACGGGCGTTCGCCGGCATCCGGCTCGCGCTGCAATCTGCCGCGAGCGACACCGAGGATCGCCTTGTACGAGCGCAGCGAGCACCGGGGCGAGCGGGTGAGCAGGCGCTGGAGCGCGACCTCGAGATTCAACGCCTGAGCGCGCGGGGCCGGCTTCTGGCCCGCTTCGGGTTGGACGTCTGCATCGGCCGAATGGTGACCTCGACCGGCGAGCACCTGTACCTCGGCCGGTTCGGGCTCGGCGGCAGCGACGGAGAACGACTGCTGATCGACTGGCGCGCTCCCGCGGCCGCGCCCTTCTTCGCCGCCAGCCATGCCGACCCCATGGGCCTGAGCAGTCGGCGTCGTTATCGGTGGTCGGCAGGGCGCATCGTCGACTACTGGGACGAGGTCTTCTCGCCAGACGGTATCGACCACTCGGCCGCTCTCGATGACCAGTCCGCCTTCATCGCGAGCCTCGGAGCGAGCCGCTCGCCGCGGATGCGGGACGTGCTCGCGACGATCCAAGAGGACCAGGATGCCATCATCCGAGCCGGATCCCACGGCGCACTCGTCGTCGACGGCGGGCCCGGTACGGGAAAGACCGTCGTCGCCCTGCACCGCGCTGCGTACCTGCTGTACTCCGATCCCCACCTGCGGGGTGGACGCGGCGGTTTGCTTTTCGTCGGTCCGCATCGCCCGTATGTCGACTACGTCGACCACGTGCTGCCGAGCCTCGGCGAGGACGGAGTTCTCGTCGTCACCCCGACCGACCTCGTGGCGGGCGGCGCCGGGGCGCGGATCGAAGCCGACGCCGATGTACGACGCGAGAAGGCTGACGCGCGCCTCGCTCTTGCCGTGGATGCCGCCGTCCGCTTGTGGGAGCACCCGCCGCGGCGACGGACACCCATCGACACGGCGTGGGGCCAGGTCGCGATCACCGCGGCGGAGTGGAGCGAGATCTTCCGAAGTGCCGAGGACGCTCTGACCCACAACGAGGTCCGACTCGACGCGTGGGAGCGACTGCTCGACCTGCTGTCGGAGCGGGTCGACACGACGCTCCGCGCCCCACACGGCGGAGAGGTTGACGATCGTCGATGGACGGAGGGGTGGGGCGACGCGAGTCTCGCGGAAGATTCGCTCGACGCGATCGCCGCGGAGGGCGACTTCGATGCGTACGGCCTCGAGGATGACGACGGCCCCACCCGTGCCGTGCTCGAGACCGACGAGGACCTCCACGCCCTGTTCGACGCCGCTTGGCCGTTGCTCGATCCGGATGCCGTGGTGCGCGGGCTGTGGAAGGATCCCCAACTGTTGCGAACCTGTGCGCCCTGGCTATCGGCAGCGCAGATCGCGATCCTCACGGCATCCCCGCCGGCATCCGAATCCGCGACGGCGCCGGATTCGGCACCATGGACCGACGCCGACCTTCCACTCATCGACGCCGCACGGCAGCGCGTGGGCGCCCCGGAGCTCGAGCTTCGGCAGCGTCGCGCCCGCGCCGAGGCCGCCGCCGACCGCGAGGTGATGTCCGACGTCGTGACGCACCTGATCGCCGCCGACGACGGCGACCTGCACCTCATGTCGATGCTCCGCGGGCAGGATCTGCGGCAGACCCTGGCGACGCGGGTCGACAGCCCGGTCGATGTGCTCACGGGGCCGTTCGCGCACATCGTCGTCGACGAGGCGCAGGAGCTCACCGATGCCCAGTGGGCAATGCTCGTGCGCCGCTGCCCGTCGCGCAGCTTCACGATCGTCGGCGATCGCGCGCAGGCGCGCGCCGGATTTGCGGAGTCGTGGGCGGAGCGCCTGGAACGCGTCGGCATCCCCCAGTCGGAGGTCGCGACGCTGACGATCAACTACCGCACCCCGCAGGAGGTCATGGATGTCGCCGCTCCCGTCATCCGCACGGCCCTTCCGGATGCGAACGTGCCGACCGCCATCCGTCGGTCGCACCTGCCCGTCCGTCGCGGTAGGCGCGAAGACCTGTCCGCCATCGTGTCGGAGTGGCTGCGTGAGAACGACGAGGGCACCGTGGTCGTGATCGGCGACGACACACTCGCCCCGACCGATCGCGTGCAGGTGCTGACCCCGGGCCTCGTGAAGGGGCTCGAGTTCGACCTTGTGGTGCTCGTCGATCCGGAACGCTTCGGCGACGGGGTCACGGGAGCGGTAGACCGCTACGTCGCGATGACGCGCGCGACGCGGCAGCTCGTCCTGTTGGAGTCGTGAGGGGGTGAATGGGCCGGCCTGTACGCCGGGTATTGAACCTGGGGATATTGGGGATGATGGGCTGTGATTGGCTCGCCTGTTATTCCCTGGTCAGGCGCCCTATCCGGTGAATGGGCATGATTGAGCGAAATGGGGGTCTGCGGGGATTTCTGCGGACTATCTGCGGACTCGCCGACGTGACTGACCCCCGCTCGGACCGTCTCCCGAGGTGAAAGAAGTCTTTCACCTGCTCGATCCTGGCGGGGGTCAGAAGGTGTTGGCGCTGGGCGGGTCACTGGGTAAAAGGGACCCTCGCCGCCCATCCTTTCCGTTCTCGCGGCTGGCCGTACCCTGGGGACTTTGACCGCGCGGTGAGGTTGACGCCAAGTGTCACGCCGACTTGCGGCGATACCCGTCGAGGACCGCGCGTTCGATGAGGGTGAACCCCTCGAACACGGTCTTGCGGGTCTGGTAGTCGTCGACGGCGACCGTGATGGTCCCGTCCGGGTTGTTGGTCAGGCGGGCCGTCGCGGAGATGATGACAGCAGCGATCGCTTCGGCGGGCTGGCCGTACTCGTCGAAGCCGATGCCGCGCGTGTACGCCTTGACCCATTCCGTCACGATCGGCACGTGAGCGCCGGCCAGGGCGACGAGGTCAGCCTCATCGCCCCGGCCGAGGTACTCGGCGACGGCCGCGCCGTCCACGTAGAGCATCAGACCGTGATGCCCTTGAGGATCACGACGGCCTCAGCGTTCAGGGGGGCCGCGTCGTAGCGGGCGGTCACGCGGATCGCCTGCTGGTCGTAGTCGCCGAACGTCTGGTCGAGGATCTTGACGGTCGGGGCCTGGTCGCGTGCCACGGCGATCTGGGAGAAGTCGGCGAGGACGGCCTGGGTCGTCTTCGTCGTGGTCCCGACGACGGGGATGCGGTTGGTGATGATGACCTGCGAACCGAACAGGCGGAACACGCCGTCCTGGGTGGGGTCGGGGGTGAGCACGTAGCCGTTCGACCCGGTCGCCTGCTTGACCTTGCGGAGCGCGACGAACGTCTCGGGACGCATCAGCCACTTGGTCGACGCGGTGTTGACGTTCGCGGCGAGCAGCTTGCCCCACGCGTCGAGGACCGCGTCGAGGCCGGGTGCGCCGACGGCGGTGATCTCCTGCGTCCCGGTGTAGTTGAGGATGCCCTTGGGGGTCGTGCCGCTGTCGCCCGTGCCGGCGATGAACGCGGTGTCGAGCTTCGTGGCGACGTCGGTGACGAGGCGGTCCTTGATCGCCGCGTCGAGGGACACGACAGACTGGCGGGCCAGCTCGTTGCTGAAGCGGGTGAGGGACTTGACCGACTTGATCGTCGAGGGGAGCAGCGTGACCTCGTCGAAGTCGACGTCCTGGTCGACGATCTGCTCGTTCTCCCCGTACCAGGCGGGGTTGGTGGCTGCTCCGAGCTTCGGGACGCGGACGGGGCTGCCGTCGGTGTCGAAGATGCGGGGACCGGCCGACAGGAACACGGACGCGGCCTCGAGGGGCTTGACGAGGATGTGCTGGACCTGCTCGGCGGTCAGCTCGGATGCGTTAGCGGTGGAAATGGCCATGTTGGCTCCAAACGTGAGAGGTGTACTCGGATCACGTTGGGAGTCAGTCCCACACGAAGGGGCAGGTCGCCAGGACCTGCCCCTAAGTGTATACCCGAAAACTACTTATCGAAGTCCTCGTCGTTGATCGCGTGTCGGAGGTGGTTGATCTCCTGTGAAATGGACAGCAGCGCGCCGATCTCGGCCACCTTCAGCTGCTGATCGATCGTCATGTGTCCCGTGTCGAAGTAGTACCCGCTTGAGTGCCCCGACGCAGTGCCAATCACTTCGGCCAGCTTGTCCCACGCCTTGACGTAGTCGTTGTCGTCGTTGTCTTTGAGTCGCGCCATGATCGTTTCCCTTATCGTGCGTTGGACCGGAGTGCCCCGGCGAGGCTGAACGTATCGGACGCTCCCGACACGCCCTGCCCGATGCTCCCCATCGGCTTGCGGGTAGCGAGGTGCGGCTTCGCGGTCAGCAGCGCGTCCAGGGCCGCTGTGAGCGCGTCGGGGTCGTCGAGGTGCGTCTGGTCGAACGGGAGGTCGTCGGCGTCCTGCAGGCGCCCTGTGGCGCGGACGAGGGCCGTGTGGAGCTTCGCGGCGATCTCGTCGCGGTCGGCGGCGCGCTGCCGGTACTTCGCGTTCTCGTCGCGGAGCTTCAGCACGTAGTCGCGGGGGAACGTCTCCGCGTCGTCAACCTCAGGTGTTGCATTTGCATCACCTGCATCCGGCTCAGCAGGTGGTACCGGTGGTACCACCTCGTCGGTGGGTTCGGGCTCGGTTGGGGTCTGGTCGGTCATTAGCTTGTCCCTTCGATGGTGAAACGGCGGGCCGTCGCGTCGGTTTGCGCGGCGGTCCCTTGGATGGTGAAGCGCCGGCCGACGAGGGCCGGGTCTGACGGGTTCGCGGTGACGGTGACCGTCTGCCCGTTGGTGACGGTGTCGGTCCCGGCGAACGGCAGGGACAGGATCAGCTCCTGCACGGCGGCGAGCTGCCCCGCGGCTTCGACGTCGCGGACAGCGGACCCGCGGAGACGGATGCGCGCTTTGCCGGCGTAGTGGACGACGGGCGGGCCGGCCTCGTACTGGAGAGTGTCGGGGTTCCACGTCTGCTCCCCCGGCGTCGTGACGGTGACGGTGCTCGTCATGATCTGCTCGGCTGCGCGCCGGCCGTCCTGAACGTGTCGCGTGATGCTCATCAGTAGGTGACCTCTCTGACCTTGTAGTCGACGTTCACAGGCCGTGCCACGCACTCACAGCCCGGATGGGTGGGCATGGCATGGTCGAGGGGCCACACGCGGCCCTCACGCCACCACCAGCGGCACAACTGGCACGGGTCGGGGTCCATCTGCCGGACCCATCCCGACGCGCCCGACTGGCCGATCGCCGTCGACGCGGCGGTCTGCGCGGCCTCGAGGGGCGCGTTCAGGGCGAGGCGTTCGAGCTGCATGACCGTGTCGTGGTCGGTGTCGTCGAGGATCGTGACGATCGCGTCCATGTACGTGCGCCGCTTGGGGAGGACCCCGGACGTTGCCTCGAGGCGACGGTTCAGCGCCGACAGCTCGAGGCTGACGGACAGGTCGGCGGCGGCTGCGGCTTTCGCGCCCGCCTGGCCGAGGATCGCGGCGGCGAGCTGCTGGAACTGTGCCCGCGTGACCTGCCCGGTCCCGTACATGCGCCACGCTGCCATGACCTTCCGTTTCGTGTCCTCCCGGATGCGCCCGACGAGGGACTGATACCCGCTCACTGGGCGGGGTCTTCCACGAGGAACGCGGAGAGGTCCGCGCCGATCTTGTCGAGGGCTTCAGCGCGCCGCTGGGCGGTGATCTGCGCGATCTCTGCGGGGCTGTAGCCGAGGGGGTTGGAGAGCAGCGCCGCGAGGGGGACGCCCATCTGGGAGAGCTTCAGGGCCGCGTCGGCGAGCTGTCCGGGTGTCCGGGTCTCCGGGGATGCCCACAGCGTCTCGACGTCGCGGTCGTTGCGACCGTCGCGGACCTTCAGGATCAGGTCGGCGACTTTCGCCCATGCCCGCCCGTACATGCGCTGCTTGCCGGTGACCTTCGCGACGAGGGACGCCTCGGCGGAACGGATCGCGTCGGCGGACGGCGGCTGATCCCCGTTCAGGCCGAGGTAGTGCGGCGGCAGACCGGAGATCGCGCCGATCTGCTGCGTGAGGACCGCGGACAGGTCGCCGTACCCGTCGAGGCGGGCCGCGTCGAACTGGCCGAACTTCGTGTCGGGGTTCTCCGACTGCCACACGCGGTCCTGTTCGGAGCTGAAAGGGTTGATCGGGTTCCCGTCCTCGTCCTCAGCGACCTCGAGGCCGGTGACCCATCGGCGGGGACGGGCGAAGAACTCGGACGTCACCATCGCGTCGGCCATGACCTTGTTGAGCGCGTCGGACAGGTCGAGAATGTCGGTCATCTCGCTCGAGCCGTACACGTCCAGCAGGCGGGACCGGTTCACGATCGGCACGACGGGCACCTCCCCCAGGGGGTTCGGGATCGTTTCGACCACATGCAGCGCGTTCTCCTTGCCCTGGTAGCGGATGATCTCGTCGGGCAGGTACAGGACCGCGTAGTGGCGTTTGTCGTCCTCCCAGCGCTTCACAGCGGCCGTCACGACGCCTGTGGCGGGGTCGTGCGCCGTGATGACCTGGCGGGCGGACTCGACCGTCACGAGCGGCGCACCGTCGGGGCCGGCCCACACGATGACGTAGGACCGCCCGTAGGCGAGGGAATCGACGTGAGCGAGGCGGGACTGCGTCGACAGGTCGTTACGCTCCCACACGGCCCACAGGGCCGGGTCCGCGGCCTCCTGGCCGATGCCGCGGAAGCCGGTGACCTGCAGTCGCTCCGCGACACTGTTGACCAGCAGTCGGGGGACGTTCACGGACAGGGCTTTCAGGCGCCCGTCGAGGGCATCCTTCGACTTGCCCGACAGGAACGCTGCGGGCTGCCGGCCCTCGTAGTACGCGTCCAGTCGGGCCAGGGGCGCTTGTGCCTCGTCGAGGCGGGCGGACAGGGACTCGAGCATGTCATTCACCATGAGACGACACGACCTTTCTTCTTGCGGTTGTTGTGCCACGCGGCACGGTCGAAAGCGACGATCGCGGCGACCGCGGCGTCGATCTTGCGGGGACTGTTGCGGCGGTCTTTGGAGACGATCGCGCCGACGGGGGTCTGAGTCGCGACGGTCTGCGCGACGTGCAGGGCGAGGATCGGGTCCCCGTTGTGGGTCATCGCGCCGTCGACGACGGCCGCGTACAGACGATCCGTCGCCGGCCCCATCCGGTTCCTGAAGCCCGTGTTGTACTCGACGATGCGTCGTTCGCCGTGCGTCTTCGCCCACTGCTCGATCTCGCTGCGCCAACCCCACGGGTCGCACGCCAGCTCGACGACGTCGTACTTGTCGAAGCACCATGCGACGGTGTCGGTGACCTCAGCTCGAGGGACACGCCAGCCGGGTTCGTTCGGGTTGTTCCACACCTTGATCGGGGCGACGAAGCCGTCCATCGTGCACGCGACGAGCGCGGTCGAGTCGCCCGACGCGGACCCGTCGAACCCGAGGACCACCTTCTCCCCCGGCTCGAGGACCCGGTCCGTCGCGCGCCGGTCCCACACACCGAACGGGAGCCACGAGTCCTGAGCGCCGACCCACTGGCCGAGCCGGTAGCGGCGGAACGCGGCCTCACGCATCGTCTTCGCGACGGACAGCATCCCGTCCGCGGTGAGGAAGTCGCCGAGGGCCGGGTTCGCGGTCGCCCACGCATCCTCGTCGAACACGTCGCAGCCGTCCGGGGCCGCGAACTCCCGGAAGTAGAACTGCGGGTCGTCCTGCGTGCGCCCGTACCGGACCAGCTCCCACATGACCGACTCCTGCGAGTCCGACGGCGTCGAGATCGCGAGAGTCAGCGACTGCGGACGCTTGCCCGCGACCGACGTCGCCGCCTCCCAATCGACCGTCGTGACCGTGTGCAACTCATCGACGATCAGCAGGGACGGGTCGAAACCCTGCAGCGCCGCGACCGTCGACGCGGCCGTCACCAACTCGCCGCCCGTATGCGGAACCTTGATCGACGCCTGCAGCAGATGCGCGCGCTCAGCGAGGACCGGCGACAACTCGATCATCCGCGCCGCGATCTTCAACGTGTGACGGGCGACCTGCTCCGTCCCGGCGACGACCATCACCTGCGGGGAGATCGTGCCCGACGCGAACAGCTCATACAGGGCCAGCAGCGCCGCGAGCGTCGTCTTCCCGTTCCCTCGAGGCAGGGACACCAGCCCCGTCCGCGGGCGACCCACAACGGGGAACAGACCCTTGACGATCTCGACCTGCCACGGCCGCAGCTCGAACGGCTCCCCCGCCCCGACACCCTTCGGCATCGTCACGTACTCAGCAGCGAACCGGACGACACGCTCCCAACCCGGCTCAGGCCAGCCCTCCCAGGACAGCGGCTCAGCGACGATCGCGCCCTTCGCGCCCGCCCTAACCACGATCAGACCCCCTATTTGCATACCCGGTATCGGATTGTGTGGATTGATTTGCCTTCCCCCGTGGGTCCCGGTGAGTTCGGTGAGCCCCTCGTCCCGTGCGTTCGTCGTGGCGCCGTCCGTCGCGTGGTGTTTCCCCGCGGAGGGTGTTGCATTTGCGGCAGACAACACTGACGTCGTGGAGGGTGCGGGCGGGCCAGGTGAGGTGGTCGGCGGTGAGGTCGGTCTTGGTGCCGCAGTCGCTGCACCAGGGCTGCAGGGCGCGTGCTCGGGCGCTCAGCTTGTCCCATGCGGTGTTGTAGCCGCGTGCGCGTGCGCTGGGCTTGGTGGGTTGCTTGGGTCGGTGCTGGTCGCAGCGGCCGTCGGTGCAGGGTTCGCCGCATTCGACGCAGAGCTTGAGGGTCATGCGGCGTCCTCGGTGCGCATGTCGCAGTTCATGCAGGTTCCGTCGGCGACGAGGCGGTGGTGTCCGGGGGCGCATCGCGCTCCGGGTTGCACGGTGTTCATGGTGGTTGTTGCGATCTTGTTATTCCCTTCTCTTCTCTTCGTGGCGGGGATGCCCGCCATGTTCCCCGCCACTTCCCCCGCCACTTCCCCCGCCACTTGACTGGCGGGGATGCCCGCCCTGTGGATAAGTGCAGGGTTGGCGGGGATGCCCGCCATGTCTCCTGCGGTGACGGGTGCGAATGTCCACGCGGTCGACCGTGTGCGTTGCACGGGTACGCGTGAGATGAGGCCGGCGGACTCGAGCGCTGCGAGGGCGCCTCTCACGGTCCTGCGGTCGATGCCGAGGTCCTGCGCAAGGCGTTCTGCTGACGGCCATGCGACGCCGTCGGCGTTCGCGTACGCGGCGAGGACCGCGAGGGTCCGGCTCAGTCGATCGCTGCCGATGCGCGCATCGGTGTCAGGTATGCGGAGGGTGAGAGCCCACCAGACGAGATCTTCGCTTCTCACGTTCTGGCTCCTTGTTTCGGGAGCGATGGGGGCCGCCCGCACCCGCGGTCCCCACCGCCGTCAGTCGTCCAGCTCGCGCAGATGGTCGTCGACGTCGGGTCGGCGGCGGAGGCGCTCAGCGCGACTCTCGGCTTTCGCGGCGGCTTCGATGAGTGCCGCGGCCAGGGCTCGGGCTTCGTGGGGGAACAGCGCCGCGTCCCATCCGGGTGCGTCGATCGTGACCATGCGGGTTCCGTCGTCGAGAACGCTGCTCTGGTCATCGACGGTGATCGAGCCGCCCGCGAACCGGGCATCGACGATCACTTGGTCACCTCGGGGAACTCGGGGCGCGTCGGGAACGTGAGGCGTAGCTCGTCGGCGAGGCGCATGAGGGCGAACCGGAAGACGTGGTGGAGGTGACGCTCGGACACACGCGCGTCGTCGTCGACCATGTCGGCGAGAACCTGGTCTACGAACTCGAGGTCGTTGGCGTGGTTCCAGACGAGGGCCGCGTATCTCTCCCCGTGCGCCCTGAACAGCCCCCGCTCAATGTCGGCGGAGCTTGGTACGCTGGTAGCGTCGTTCATGATCGTTCCTTTCGATGGGTTTCGGTCGTTGCCCTCAGCCGAGCTGGTACCTCTGCTGGGGGCGTTCTCTTTGGCGGGCATCGGTCAGGACGCCTCAGCGAAGGCGGCGTCGATGAACGCTTCGACGTCGCTCTGCCGGAAGCAGCGACGGCCAGCGATGACCGCGCTCTTGGGCGCGCTGCCCTGGGTGACCATCCACCGCAGCTGGGCGGGCGACCGCCGCAGCATCTCGGCGACCTCGGGGATGAATAGCAGTCGCTCCATGTCGCGCTGCCCCTCTCTCTGTGTGGTGAGTACCGAGCACGTTTGGCTCTCCCTACACAGTACATCTGCGGCGAGAGATGTCAAGTGGCGCGTGACTAGTCCGTGCGGGTGATTGTCCGTTAGGGTGGGGGCATGGCTACTCGGGGCAAGATGGGCGACGGCGACCGGCTTTTCGCCGAGGGGTTCAAGACAGCGCGGAGCGCGCGGGGGATGACGCACCCGCAGGTCGTGGATGCGATGAATGAGCTCGGATTCAACTTCGCGCAGCAGACCGTGTACAAGATCGAGAACGGTTTGCGCCGCGTGACGATCGGAGAGGCAATCGCGCTGGCAGACGTGATCGGTGTGCCGCTCGAGAAACTGTTGCCGCGGGAAGACAATCTTCGGGAACTTCAGATCGTGCGCGACTTGCGCGCAGCAGAGGTCATGCGCGCCCAGCACGCGATGCAATCGGCGGAGCGGGAGTACGAGGCCGCATTGGCTCGGGCGGCCGCGGCAGATGCGAGCTACAGCGAGGCGCGTTCGGTTACATCGCAGCTGGAGGACGTGCGCAGAGCGCGCCAGCGCGCTGAGCGCAAGGGCAACGGAACATTGGCGGCGAAACTACAGATCGCTGAGGAAGATCTCACGGACAGACTGCGCGACGGTGACTAGTGGCGAGCATCAAGCAGAGGTCTGACGGCGTCTGGCGGGCGCGCTACCGGGACGACGCTGGCAGAGAGCACGCACGCCACTTCAAGTTGAAGCGGGACGCTCAGAGGTGGCTCGACGAGGTCGCGACGTCGCTCGTGACGGGTCAGTACGTCGACCCGCGGGCCGCGCGCATCACGTTCCGCGAGTACGCAGAGGCGTGGCTTGACGCTCAGGTGCATCGTGCGTCGACGGCGGACCTGTACCGGGGCCACCTCGAGCGGCACGCCTATCCGGTGTTCGGTTCCGTCCCGCTCGCGAGTGTGCTCCCCACGACGGTGCAGGGGTGGGTGAAGGGTCTGACTCTCGACGTCGAGGGTGGCCGGTCTGCGCTCGCGCCCGCGACGGTCGGGGTCGTGTACACGGTCGTTGCGTCGGTGTTCCGTGCCGCTGTGCGGGACCGGAAACTCATGGTGACCCCGTGTGATGGGATCGCCCTTCCCGAGGTCACCAAGACGCGCGTGACGCCGCTGACGACGGCTCAGGTCGACGTGCTCGCGGAGATGGTGCCGCTCGAGCTGCGCGCCGCGGTGATCCTCGCGGCCGGCACGGGGATGCGTCAGGGTGAAGTGCTCGGGCTGACTCGCGACCGGCTGCGCTTGCTCGGGAAGAATCCGGCCGTGACGATCGACCGTCAGCTCGTGACGACGTCGGGCGGGCAGACCCGGTTCGGTCCTCCGAAGACGCCAGCGTCACGTCGCACGATCCCGCTCCCCCGCGTCGTCGTCGCGGCGCTGAATGAGCACCTCGCGATCTTCGACGTTCCCGACGACGGGCTGCTGTTCACGATGCGCGGCAAGGGCATCACTCGGCAGAGGTTCGGGCACGCATGGCGACCCGCGGCGGCGGCTGCGGGACTGACCGAGGCGACGGGCACGGGGATGCACGCGCTCCGCCACTACTACGCGAGTCTGCTGATCCGTTACGGCGAGTCGGTGAAGACGGTGCAGGACCGGCTCGGGCATCGGTCGGCGACGGAAACGCTCGACACGTATGGGCACATGTGGGCGGACTCGGACGATCGCACGCGGGACGCGGTGGACTCCGTGCTCGGTTCTGCGGACGCTGTGCGGACTCGCGCGGAGGGCTCCGCGTAAAAGTCCAGGTCAGGCGGTGTTATGCGAATGGGCCGGCCTGTACGCCGGGTTCTGTCCGGGGGCTGATGCCCCGTGGACGGTCATCTCTCTCGGCGACACGTTGCCGTGCCGCTCCAGCGGTCTACCCGGGGACTCGGCGGGCCGCGTCAACATCCCCTGTCTGACCTTGCTCCGGGCGAGGTTTGCCGTGCGAGTCGTGTCACCACGACCCCGGTGGTCTCTTGCACCACCCTTTCACCCTTACCGATCGCCTCACGGCGACCGGCGGTCTGCTCTCTGTGGCACTGTCTCGCGGATTGCTCCGGGTGGGTGTTACCCACCGCCCTGCCCTGCGGAGCCCGGACGTTCCTCGGTGCGGGTACCCCGCCACGCGACCGTCCAGCCGACCCATTCGTGTACGAGAGTCTACTGATTCGTCATCACGATTGTTCGGCCCGCTCAGACGTGTTAGCGTTTCAGAGCGAACGCCAGCTGGGGGGTTGGGTTCGGTTGCCGGGGGGGCAACTTACATGCGTAAAATCATCATCTCTGTCGCGTGCGCGACAATGTTCATCCTTGGCTCTTCGAGTGCGGCGTTCGCTGTCGAATCCGACGTAGCTGTCGAATCTGACACGTACGGACCGACAGATCCGGGCACGGATCCCACTCTCGCGGGCTCGTCCGTCGTCGGTTCGTGCTCTTCTGAGCGCCCCGTGATCAACTACACGGTCGTCCTGACCGATCCGGCCGGCGGTGAGCACTCCGAGGACGTCCGTTTGGTTCTTTCGAACGGATCGCAGAGCCTCGTCTACAACGTGGGTGCGCTCGAAGACGGCCGGCTCAGCGGGAGTGTCGCGTGGCCGGACGTCAGCTGGACGCGCGGCGACCTCACGGCGACCATTGAAGCCAACCCGTCGATTCAGCTTCCGCTTCGGTTCCCGAACTGCGCAGCGGAAGGCTCTGTCGGCGGCGAGAACGTCGTCGACCCGCAAGGAGGGGCGGGCGCGACCGTCGCTGGCGTCACCGCCACCGCCGCTGCCACCGCCGTCGCAGCCCCTGCGCTTGCGATCACGGGCGGCGACTCCGCCGCTGTCGTGCCGCTTCTCTGGGCCGCGGGCGCACTCGTGACCGGAGGAAGCGCGCTGTTGCTCGTACGTCGGGCACGCCGCTCGCGTGGCTGAAGCCGCTGACGATACCGCGACCGCAGGGCCCGCGCGGCAACGCCGAGCCCTGTTGGTCGTCGGTGTCGTCGCGGTCCTACTGATCGGCGTAGCCGTGTGGATCGGCGTTCGAGGCTGGCTTGCAAAGGGTGAGCTGGAACAGATCGAGACGCTGAAAGACTCGTTCTCGACGGCCGTCCGGGACGGCGACGCGCAGGCGCTCGAATCCTCCGTATCCACCGCGAACTCGCGTGCCGCCACAGCCGCGAGCCTCACGTCGGATCCGGTCTGGCGTATGAGCGAAGCACTCCCGTTCTGGGGTGCGAACGCCGCCGCGCTTCGCGTCGCCGCAGAGAGCGTGCGCGACGTCACGGGCGCAGCCCAGCCTCTCTTCGACAGGGCGGCAGCGGCGAGCTCGAGCAGCGGGCTCGACATCTCCCTCGTCGGAGAGTTCGCCGACCCGCTCGCGGCGACGTCACGCGCCGTCGAAACGGCGCGAGCGAACCTGTCCGCGCTCGACTCCGGCGCGCTCCTTCCCCCGCTACGCGACGCGGTCGTCGATCTCAACTCGACGATAGACGGCGCCGCGGCCCCGCTCTCCGATGCGGCTACTGTAGCGAGCGTATTGCCCGAGATCCTGGGCGCGGACGACCCGCGCTCAATCCTGATCATGGTGCAGAACACCGCTGAGGCTCGCACCGGCGGGGGGATCACCGGCTCGTTCGTCGAGCTCCGGGCATCCAAGGGAAAGATCGAGTTCGGCAACACCGCCGACTCGACCGATTTCGACGAGCAGAGCGCCGACATCCTGCCGATTCCGGCCACGACGACCGCACTCTACGACGACAAAGTGGGCAGGTTCGTTACCAACACCACGATGACGGCCGACTTCGACCTGAGCGCGCGACTTGCCTCGGCGTGGTGGCAAAAGCTCGGGCACCCCGCGCCGGATACCGTGATCTCGATCGATCCGGTCGTCCTCGCCGCGCTGCTGAAGATCACCGGCCCGATCACCCTCGCAGACGGTGGGTCGGTCGATGCCACCACGGTGACCGAGCGCATTCTGGTGCGTCCGTACCTCGAGGACTCGCAGGAGGGACAGACGGCGGTCCAATCCGACCTCACGATGCGCCTCTTCGACCGACTCATCAACGAACCGCTCGATGTCTCCGCGTGGGCGGACGCTCTTGCCGATCCCGTCGAGGACGGGCGGATCTCGATGTGGAGCGCGCGCGCGAACGAGCAGGATGCCCTCGCGCATGGACCGTTCGGTGGCACACTCGCTCGGTACGTCGCGGCCGGCGACCAAGCTATCGGCGTCTATCTCAACGACGCGAGCACCGGCAAGCTCGGCACCTTCCTGCACCTCGACATCGCCGTCGGCGAACGCGTGTGCCGCGAAGATGGCGTCGCCGAGGTGACCGTGGCGACCACTCTGACGAGCACGGCACCGGAAGCGGCACGTCACTTCCCGCTCTGGATGACCGGTGGTGACAACCCCAGCCAGCCGGGTGACCTCACCACCGACGTGACCGTGGAGGCCCCGGCGGGCTGGTTTACCAACGGCGCGGAGATCAACGGGGCGCTGAACCCGTCAACCGATGTCGCCGACGGCGACCATGCACAGACGCGGACGCGCGTGGTGGTGGCGCCCGGCCAGTCCCAGACGGTGACCTTCCACCTGCTCGCCGACCTCGACGGCGCTGAACCTGCACCCGCCGTCGTGCACACGCCGTTACTGAACCCGGTCGGGGTGAAATCCGGCGAAACGCTTCCCTGCGACTGACCGCACTCAGGCTTTCGACGCATCCGAGGCGATGCGAAGGTCAAGCGGCACGTCGATCGGAAAGTCACCGAATAGTAGTCGGGTGGCGCGATCAGCGGCCGCCCGCACGAGGTCAGCGACCCGATCGGCCAGTTCTACCGGGGTGTGCACGATGATCTCATCGTGCAGGAAGAAGCACAGATGAGCGCGGCGCGCGAACACTCCGCCGGATGCCGAGGCGAAACGCCCCGTCTCGGGGAGCGCTCGCAGCTCGCCGCGAAGATCCGCGAGCCATGCGAGCGCCCACTCGGCCGCCGTCCCCTGGACGACGAAGTTGCGGGTGAATCGGCCGCGATCGCCGGCAGTCCTGCGCGCCCGGGCACGATCGGCTTCGGTGGCATCCGGGGCTCCGGCGCGGTCCTGCGCGGCGCGCCAACCCTCCGACGGCGGGGGTGACGACCGCCCGAGCCAGGTGCTGACGATGCCGCCTTCCGCACCCGTGCGCGCGGCATCGTCGACGAGACCCATCGCCCGCGGGTAGGCCCGCCGCAGTGCGGGGACGAGGCGCCCGCTGTCGCCCGTCGTTGCGCCGTACATCGCGCCGAGCATGGCGATCTTCGCATCTTGACGGGTGCCGACCGCTCCCCCCGCGACGATGCCGTCGTAGAGGTCCTGACCTCGGGCAGCGCCCGCGAGCGCGCGGTCACTCGCCATCGCGGCAAGGATCCGCGGTTCGAGTTGCGCGACGTCGGCGACGACGAGCGTCCACCCCGCATCCGCCACCACCGCGGGCCGGAGCTGCCGAGGTAACTGAAGGGCGCCGCCGGAGGACGCCCAGCGCCCCGTGACGACGCCACCGGGGACGTAAACCGGGCGGAACCTGCCGTCCGGCGCCCACTCGTCGAGCCAGGTCCACCCGTTCGCGCTCACAAGGCGGGTGAGCTTCTTGTACTCGAGGAGCGGCGCGATGGCGGGGTGGTCGTACTCCGCGAGCTCCCAGCGACTCGTCGACTGGGCGAGCACGCCGACACGGTGAAGGCTCCGCAAGAGCTTCGGCTGCGAGTCGAGGCTCGCTGTGGGGTCCCCCAGCGCCCGCCGGACGATCTCACCCGCCTCGCGCACGCGCGGCGCGGGAGCGCCAACCGCCGGCCGCGCCCCGAGCGTGGCTTCGAGGATGCCTTCGTGCACGGCGCGGCTCCACGGAACGCCCGCGACATGGAGCTCGACGGCCAGGAGTGCTCCCGCCGACTCGGCGGCGAGCAGCAGGCGCAAGCGCGCGGCATCCGTCGCGTCGCCCACGGCGACCTGCTGGCGGCGGAACTCCTCGAGCGTCGCCTCAATTCCGTCGGGCACGCCCGACCTGCGCTCGCTCTCGTCGTCAAAGTCGAAGAGTGTCTCCGGAGACTCGGATGCCTCGATGGCTGCCCCGGCATCCCACTCGGCCGCGTCGACGAGCGGAGCGTGGCTGGTCACGAAGGCGCTGCTCCGAAGGATCGCGTGACACAGGCGCAGGTCGTGGCAGCGCGAAACGTAAACCCCGGCATCCAGAAGCGTGGGGTACCAGCGGGGTGCATCGCTCCACACCCAGCGCACGGAGGGATCGGCTGCCGATGCCGCGTGCGGCCACTCGGCCGCGGTGTGGGTCACGCGGCCGAGTTCCCGGCAGTCGGCGTCGAGCGACACCACCACGACGCTCGCGCCCTCGCGACCGACGACGTTCCACCGGGCGGTCACGGCCGCCTCCGGCTCACAGTCCGGATTCGTCGCTGCGCACGAGGATGCCGCCGCACTCCGGGCACATCACGACGTCGTCCTCCGCCGCCTGCCGCAGCGTCTGCAGATCGGTGCCGGAGAGCACCATGTGGCAGCCCTCGCAGGTCTTGCGGCGCAGAAGCCCCGCCCCGACCCCGCGCGCGGCGAGCCGTTCGTAGAGCGCGAGCAGGTCTGCGGGGACGGTTGCCGCGACGGCAGCGCGGTCGCGGGTCGCCGCCTCTCCCGCGGCGGTTGCCTCGGCGACGGCGGCTTTGCCCTCGGCGCTCAGGCGTGCGCCCTCGTCGTTGATGGCGGCGATCACGGCCTCTTGCGCCGCGACGGCGGCATCGGCCGTTTCGAGCCGTTCCATGAGCTCGAGCTCCGCATCCTCGAGGTCGCTCTTGCGCTTGGCGAGCGAGGCGAGCTCATGCTCGAACCCCTGCGCCTCTTTCACGTTCGAGGTCGCCGCGAGCCGCTCGGTGTCGCGCGCCGTGCGCGCATCGACGAGCGCGACGTCGGACTCGAGCCGCGCGATCTCGGCCTGCACGTCGTCACGCTCGCCGAGGAGCCGCGTCAGCGTCGCCGATTCGGTCAGCCGCCTCGCGATCAGTTCGTTGACCCGCGCGGTCTGCGCGGGGTTTCGCCGCGCGTGGTCGGCGGACCGGATGGCTTCGTCGAGACGCGCTACCTCGATGAGGAGGAGCTGGTCGGCGGGGCGTGCTTTCACCCGTCCAACCTATCGCTCCCCTCCGACGCTGCGCCCCGGAACTCCTAGACTGGTGTGGTCAGGGCCTTTAGCTCAGCTGGTAGAGCGCCACGTTTACACCGTGGATGTCGTCGGTTCGATCCCGGCAGGGCCCACCGTCTCATGTTGGTCTGCGTCGTCTAGAAGTGACTAGGCTGATCCACGATGCCTTGTGGCCGCTGTACAAAACACCGCGTACCGTCGGCCACAGGCATCCGAAGCCGCATCCCTGGCACGACCTGCCAGATGACGAAAGGTGACTCGTGACTGTCAACGATCAGGATCCGTACTCGCAGGGCCCGCAGGACAGCGATCCGGACGAGACCAGCGAGTGGCAGGAGTCACTGCAGCAGCTGGTGGATGCCAAGGGCGCCGGTCGCGGTCGCGAGATCATGCTGAGCCTGCTCAACAAGTCGCACGAGCTGCAGCTGAACGTCCCGCAGGTGCCGGTCACCGACTACATCAACACGATCGCGCCCGAGAACGAGCCCGACTTCCCGGGCGACGAAGAGCTCGAGCGCCGCTACCGCCGCTGGATCCGCTGGAATGCCGCCGTGACGGTGCACCGCGCACAGCGACCGGGCATCGGCGTCGGCGGCCACATCTCGACGTATGCCTCGTCGGCATCCCTCTATGAAGTGGGCTTCAACCACTTCTTCCGCGGCCTTGACGACCCGTCCGGCGGCGACCAGATCTTCATCCAGGGGCACGCCTCCCCCGGCATCTACGCGCGCTCGTTCCTCGAGGGACGCCTGTCGGAGGACCAGCTCGACGGGTTCCGCCAGGAGAAGTCGAAGGCGCCCCTCGGCATCCCCTCGTATCCGCACCCGCGACTCATGCCGGACTACTGGCAGTTCCCGACGGTGTCGATGGGCCTTGGCCCGATCAACGCGATCTACCAGGCGATGACCAACAAGTACCTCACGAACCGGGGCGTCAAGGACCTCTCGAACTCGCACGTCTGGGCATTCCTCGGCGACGGCGAGATGGACGAGGTCGAGTCGCGCGGTCAGCTGCAGGTCGCGGCGAACGAAGGCCTCGACAACCTCACGTTCGTCGTCAACTGCAACCTGCAGCGCCTCGACGGCCCGGTCCGCGGCAACGGCAAGATCATCCAGGAGCTCGAGGCGTTCTTCCGCGGCGCCGGCTGGAACGTCATCAAGGTCGTCTGGGGCCGCGGCTGGGACGAGCTGCTGCAGGTCGACACCGACGGCGCGCTCGTGCGCCTCATGAACACGACGCCGGACGGCGACTTCCAGACCTATCGGGCCGAGGACGGCAAGTTCATCCGAGACCACTTCTTCGGTCGCGACGAGCGCACCGCCGCGATGGTCAAGGACTGGTCCGACGACGACATCTGGGGCAAGCTCCGCCGCGGCGGCCTCGACTACCAGAAGCTCTACGCCGCCTACAAGGCCGCCGTCGAGCACAAGGGCCGGCCCACCGTCATCCTCGCGAAGACCATCAAGGGCTACGGCCTCGGCCACCACTTCGAGGGCCGCAACGCGACCCACCAGATGAAGAAGATGACCCTCGAGGACCTCAAGCACTTCCGCGACTCGATGCGGATTCCGGTCACGGACGCCCAGCTCGAAGAGAACCCGTACGCGCCGCCGTACTTCAACCCGGGCCTCGAGGACGAGACGATCCAGTACATGGTCGAGAAGCGTCGCGCCCTGGGCGGGTTCCTGCCCGAGCGCCGGACGCACCACGTGCCGATCACCCTCCCCGACGACAGCGCCTACGCGCTTCCGAAGAAGGGCTCGGGTACGCAGGAGGTCGCCACCACGATGGCGTTCGTGCGCCTGCTGAAGGACCTGCTGCGCTCGAAGGACTTCGGCAACCGGATCGTCCCGATCATCCCCGACGAGGCGCGCACGTTCGGCCTCGACGCGTTCTTCCCGACGGCGAAGATCTACAACCCGCACGGGCAGAACTACACCTCCGTCGACCGCGATCTGCTGCTGGCTTACAAAGAGAGCCCGCAAGGCCAGATCATGCACGTCGGCATCAACGAGGCGGGCGCCCTCGCGGCGTTCACCGGAACCGGCACGTCGTACTCAACGCACGGCGAGCCGCTGATCCCGGTGTATATCTTCTACTCGATGTTCGGCTTCCAGCGCACAGGCGACGCCCAGTGGGCGGCGGGCGACCAGATGGCGCGCGGTTTCATCATGGGCGCCACGGCAGGTCGTACGACGCTGACCGGCGAGGGCCTGCAACACGCCGACGGCCACTCGCACCTGCTCGCGTCGACGAACCCGGCGACGGTGTCCTACGACCCCGCCTACGGCTACGAGATCGCGAACATCGTGCGTTCGGGCCTCGATCGGATGTACGGCGGCAACCACCCCGACCCGAACGTCATGTACTACATCACGCTCTACAACGAACCGCTCGTCCAGCCTGCTGAGCCGGAGAACGTGGATGCCGACGGCATCGTCCACGGCATCCACCGCATCTCGGAGGGCTGGTTCAACGAGGGTCAGGACGGCGGCCACCGCGTGCAGCTTCTCGCGTCGGGCGTCGGCGTGCCGTGGGTACTCGAGGCACAGCAGCTGCTGCGCGACGACTGGGGCATCGCGGCCGACGTGTGGTCGGTCACGAGCTGGACGGAGTTGCGTCGCGACGGCCTCGCCGCCGACGAGCACAACTTCCTGCACCCCACCGACGAGCCGCGCACCGCGTACCTCACCGAGAAGCTGCGCGGTAGCCAAGGCCCCGTCGTTGCCGTGAGCGATTACATGCAGGCGGTGCAGGACCAGATCCGCCCGTGGGTTCCGGCGCGCTACGCGACGCTCGGCGCCGACGGGTTCGGATTCTCCGACACCCGCGCCGCGGCCCGCCGGTTCTTCAAGATCGACGGACCGTCGGTCGTCGTGCGTGCGCTGCAGGCGCTCGCCGACGAGGGCGTGGTCGACCGCTCCCTCTCGGCTCAGGCGATCGAGAAGTACCGCCTCTACGACGTGACCGCCGGCACGAGCGGGAACGCCGGCGGCGAGAGCTGACCGCGTCGATGCCCGCCAGCCCCACCCCGCAAGAGAAGGCGGAGACACTCGCCTGGCTCCGGCGGATCTCCGGGGACCTCGCGACGGCGACCATCAAGCGCCTCGAGGACTCGCTCCCGTGGTACGCCGACATGCCGCCCGCGCGTCGGTCGTCGGTGGGGCTCGTCGCGCAGGCGGGCATCGCCTCGTTCATCCAGTGGTACGAAGATCCCCGCTCGACCCCGTGGATCGCGGCGGACATCTTCGCCGCCGCGCCGCGTGAGCTTCTGCGCAGCGTCAGCCTGACACAGACGCTGCAGCTGATCCGCGTGACGGTCGCCGTGACCGAGGAGCGGGTCGCGGGGCGGGCCGAGGACCTTCGCGAGAGCATCCTGCTCTTCTCACGCGAAGTCGCGTTCGCGTCGGCCGACGTCTACGCCCGCGCGGCGGAGGCGAGAGGGCTCTGGGATGCCCGTCTCGAAGCTCTCGTCGTCGACTCGATCCTCACGGGTGAGGCCGACGAAGAGCTCCCGAGTCGCATCGCGGCGCTCGGCTGGCACGGTCACGGCGAGGTCGCGGTGCTCGTGGGCACGACTCCCCCACAGTTCGACGTCGATCAGCTGCGCCGGCTCGCGCGCAAGCTCGGCGTCGACGTGCTGATCGGTGTGCAGGGGTCGCGCCTCGTGGTGGTCATCGGCCGAGCCGACGTGCCCCCGCGCGACGAGACTGTCGCGGAGCTCACCTTCACCGAGATCGCGACGCGGCTCGAGCCGGGGTTCGGTGTCGGTCACCTCGTCCTCGGCCCGACGGTTCCCGCGCTCGTCGATGCCAGCCAGAGCGCGCGGGCGGCTCTCGCGGGCTTCGCGGTCGCCGCCGCCTGGCGCGGCGCTCCCCGGCCCGTCGAGGCCGACGATCTGCTCCCCGAACGCGCCCTCGCCGGAGACTCGGCGGCGAAGGCGACGCTCGTCGAGCGGATCTACCGCCCGCTGCAGGCGCATTCGTCCGATCTCGTCACGACCCTGTGGAGCTACCTCGACAACGGCCGCTCGCTCGAAGCGACGGCGCGTGAGCTGTTCGTCCACCCGAACACCGTCCGCTACCGACTCAAGCGCGTCTCGGAGGTCATCGGATGGGATGCCACGGGCCCTCGCGAAGCGCTCACGCTGCAGATGGCGCTCATCATCGGATCGATCGGCACCGAGGTCACGCGGCGCCGATCGATGGGCACCCGCCGACCCACGTGATGTAAGACGCGCACAAAGCATCGGCGCTTTCTTGTGAGATCAGCCCCAGCGGGCGCGCCCAGATATTGACAGGATAGAGCAGTGATCATCACCGTCTTTCCCGGCCAGGGATCGCAGACCCCGGGATTCCTCGAGCCGTGGCTGGCCCTCGACGGCATCCGTGAGCGGCTCGAGCGCTACTCGGACGCGAGCGGCGTCGACCTCATCGCGGCGGGCACCGAATGGGACGCCGATCGCATCCGCGACACGCAGGTCGCACAGCCGCTCATCGTCGCCGCGAGCCTCGTGTCGTATCTCGCACTGACGGATGCCGCGGGCATCCAGCCCGGCGGTGTGGCGGGGCACTCGGTCGGCGAGATCGCAGCGCTCGTGGCTGCGGGCGTCCTCACGGACGTCGAGGGCATGCGGCTCGTGGGGCTTCGCGGCCGCGCGATGGCCGAGGCCGCGGCGGCCGAGCAGACCGGCATGAGCGCGATTCTCGGCGGCGACCGCGACGCCGTGCTGGCGCGCCTCGACGAGCTCGACCTCACGCCTGCGAACCACAACGGAGCGGGTCAGATCGTCGCGGCAGGGGCCCTCGAGCCGCTCGCAGCGCTCGCCGAGGCGCCGGTGGCTGCCAGTCGCGTCATCCCGCTGCAGGTCGCGGGCGCGTTCCACACGCGCTTCATGGCGCCCGCCGTCGACACGCTTCGGGGGGCAGCAGCCGAGCTCCAGGCATCCGACCCCACCCTCACGCTCTGGACGAACCGCGACGGCTCGGTCGTCGGCACCGGTCGCCAGGCGCTCGACCTGCTCGTCGAACAGGTCGCCTCGCCCGTCCGCTGGGATCTGTGCATGGACTCGTTCGCGGCGCACGAGGTCACCGGCATCATCGAGCTGGCACCCGCCGGAACACTCGTCGGACTCGCCAAGCGCGCGCTTCGGGGCGTTCCGACCGTCGCGGTCAAGACACCCGACGACCTCGCGGCCGCGGCCGCTCTGCTGACAGGAGAAGGTTCGTGAGCATCACCCTGAACCAGACCACCGGGCCCGCCTACACGCGCATCTACGCGTACGGCGCGGCACGCGGCGAGAACGCGGTGCCCAACGACGACCTCGTCGGCCCCATCGACTCGAGCGACGAGTGGATCCGTCAGCGCACCGGCATTGTCACGCGCATGCGCGCGGACCACGATACGACCGCAATCGACCTCGCCTCGGATGCCGCGGCCGAGGCGATCGCACGGTCGGGCGTGCCGGCGGACCAGATCGACGCCGTCATCATCGCGACGATCTCCAACCCCAAGCAGACACCGTCCGTCGCGGCCATCGTCGCCGACCGCGTCGGCGCGAACCCGGCCGCCGCGTACGACATGAACGCGGCCTGCGCGGGCTTCGCGTACGGCGTCGCGCAGGCAGACGCCCTCATCCGCGCCGGTGCCGCCCACTACGCCGTCGTCGTCGGGGCCGAGAAGCTCAGCGACGTCGTCGACCCGACCGACCGCTCGATCTCGTTCCTGCTGGGCGACGGCGCGGGCGCCGTCGTCATCGGCCCGAGCGATTTCCCCGGCATCGGGCCGACGATCTGGGGGTCGGACGGCTCGAAGGCGGATGCCGTCGGCATGAACCACACGCTCGTGGAGTTCCGCGACGGCCTCGCACCGTGGCCGACGCTGCGGCAGGAGGGCCCGACGGTCTTCCGCTGGGCCGTGTGGGAGATGGTCAAGGTCGCCCGCCAGGCCCTCGAAGCCGCGGGTGTCGAGGCATCCGACCTCGCCGCCTTCGTGCCGCACCAGGCGAACATGCGCATCATCGACGAGTTCGCCAAGCAGCTGAAGCTGCCCGAGTCGGTCGTGATCGGCCGCGACATCGAGACGACGGGCAACACGTCCGCGGCATCCATTCCCCTCGCGACGCACCGCCTGCTCGAGGAGCACCCGGAGCTTTCCGGCGGCTTGGCGCTGCAGATCGGCTTCGGCGCCGGACTCGTCTTCGGCGCACAGGTGGTCGTGCTCCCGTGACGGGCGCTCGTGCGCACCTAGACTGAACGGCGACCCGGCCGGGTCGCATCCCACCCCATTCCGACAACAAGGAGAATCCCATGGCATTCAGCAACGACGAGGTCCTCGCCGGACTCGCCGAGCTCATCACCGACGAGACGGGCATCTCGGCCGACGAGGTCGCCCTGGAGAAGTCGTTCACCGACGACCTCGACATCGACTCGATCTCGATGATGACGATCGTCGTCAACGCCGAGGAGAAGTTCGGCGTCACGATCCCCGACGAAGAGGTCAAGAACCTGAAGACCGTCGGCGACGCCGTCTCGTTCATCACCGCAGGCCAGGCCTGACCCCTGAACCGGTGGGGGCATCGCCCCCACCGGAGCGCACCACCACACCCACGAGGACACCATGAGCAACTCCCGAATCGTCGTCACTGGAATCGGCGCATCGAGCCCCATCGGCGGCACGGCCCCCGAGAGCTGGTCGGCGCTCCTGGAAGGCGCGTCGGGCGCGAGCACTCTCGAGTACGACTGGGTCGAGCAGTACAACCTGCCGGTGACGTTCGCGGCGCAGGCCGCGGTACGCCCCGACACGGTGCTCGAGCGCCCCGTGGCAAAGCGTCTCGACCCGTCGTCGCAGTTCGCACTCGTCGCGGCGATGGAGGCGTGGGCGGATGCCGGCAGCCCCGACGTCGAACCCGAACGCCTCGGCGTCGACTTCGCGACGGGCATCGGCGGCCTGTGGACGCTCCTCGACGCGTGGGACACGCTTCGCGAGAAGGGTCCGCGGCGGGTACTGCCGATGACCGTCCCCATGCTCATGCCGAACGCCGCAGCGGGCAACCTCTCGCTGCACTTCAACGCCCGCGCCTACGCGCGGACGGTCGCGAGCGCCTGCGCGTCGAGCACCGAGTCCATCGTCAACGCGATCGAGCACCTGCAAGGCGGGCTCGCGGACGTCGTGATCGCGGGTGGCACCGAGTCGGTCATCCACCCCGTGACGATCGCGTCGTTCTCGTCGATGCAGGCGCTGTCGAAGCGCAACGACTCCCCCGAGACGGCCTCGCGGCCCGGCTCGATCGACCGCGACGGCTTCGTCATGGGCGAAGGGGCGGGAGTGCTCATCCTCGAGACCGAGGAGCACGCGAAGGCGCGCGGCGCGAAGATCTACGCCGCCGTCGTCGGTGGCGGTGTCACAGCCGACTCGTACCACATCACGGCCAACGACCCTGAAGGGGCCGGCGCGGCGCGCGCGGTCCGTCTCGCGCTCGAGGCGGCGGGCGCCTCACCCGACGACGTCACGCACATCAACGCGCACCTGACCTCGACCCCGGTCGGCGACCCGAACGAGTACACGGCGCTCAAGACCGTGTTCGGTTCGCGGGTCGAGGAGATCCCGGTGTCGGGCACCAAGGCATCCACGGGACACCTCCTCGGCGGTACTGGCGCGCTCGAGGCGATCTTCACCGTGCTGGCGTTGCGCGACCGCGTCGCACCGCCGACGATCAACCTCACCGAGCAGGACCCCGCCGTCCCCTTCCGCCTCTCGGGCGAGGCGCAACCGCTCGGCGCCGGCGATCAGCTCGCGATCAGCAACTCGTTCGGGTTCGGCGGGCACAACGCGGTCGCCGCGTTCGCCTCGGTCTGACTAACCGCGGGCTTTGTCAGCCCACCTTGTGGAGCCACACGACGGGCGCGTCATCGCTCGCGTGCCGGAACGGCTCGAGCTCTTCGTCCCAGGCGCTGCCGAGCGCGACCTGCAGTTCGCGCTGCAGTTCGAACGGGTCGCCGGCGGCGATCTCCATCGCGTAGCGCACGCGGTCCTCGCCGATGACGACGTTGCCCGCCGTATCTGTCTGCGCGAAGTGGATGCCGAGACCGGGCGTGTGCATCCATCGTCCGCCATCCGAGCGCGGAGTCGGGTCTTCGCTCACCTCGAAACGCAGGTGCTCCCACCCGCGGATCGCCGTCGCGAGCGCGGCGCCAGTTCCGGCCGGGCCCTCCCAGTAGAACTCGGCGCGGCGACTGCCCGCGAGCACGGGCTGGTCGGTCCAGTCGAAATTGACCGCGCGACCGAGGGTTCGCCCTACCGCCCACTCGAGGTGCGGGCACAACGCACGTGGCGCGGAGTGTACGAAGACAACTCCACGCGCCAGTGATGTCGCCATCGGATTCTCCGTTTCTTCAGGTACGTCTTCCCCTACGACCTGAACGTCGGATGCCGAGTGCGGCGGCTATGCGGTTATATGCCGATTATGACGGATGCCCTGGCAAAATCACAACCGTGTGATTTCGGGTGTCGGTCTACGAAGGGGTCCGATAGCCCTCCCCTCCAACTCTGCGTGATTGATTGCTCGTAGGCACAGGGATTCACGGTAAGTTGATGTCCGGAGGGCGCGCATGATCAACCGAGTGACCATCGACCGCCTCGATGCGCTGAGGGAGCGCTATGGCGAACTCGCCCGTCACCACCGCGAGGCGCTAGCAAAGATCGCGCTGAGTGAGATCGCCGAGTCGGTGCATCAGTCCAACGCGATCGAGAACTCGACTCTGACTCTGGAGGAGACCGAGCGGATCCTCGCTGGTGGGTTGCCCGCCGCATCGCACGAGTTGCGCGAAGTCTTCGAGGCGAGCAACCTCGCGAGGGTGACCGAGGATCTGCTGACCGCCGCGCACACGAAGGCAGCCGAGCCGCTGACCGTCGGCCAGATCCTCCTGTGGCACAGCGCGCTGCTCACCGGCATCCGCGATGATGTAGCGGGACGATTCCGACGCGGCGACGAGTGGGTGCGGGTCGGCTCTCACCTCGGCGCGAATCCGCTGTTCGTCCGCGAGATGATCGAGCGCGCACTCGAGCGCTACCGGACGGGCCTACCGGCGAACGCCATCGAACGGATCGCGTGGTTTCACTGCGAGTTCGAGGTGATCCATCCGTTCGTCGACGGCAATGGTCGCATCGGCCGGGTGCTGATGAACCAGCAGCTGATGGCAGCGGGACTGCCGCCGGTGATCGTTCGCGCGCGCGGAAAGCACGCCGAGTACTACCCGGCGCTCGACGCCTACTCGCGCACCGACCGACACGACGAGATGACGAGGCTGCTTGCGCTGCTGGTGCTCGAGGCGATGCATAAGCGGATGGCGATCCTCACGAGTCCAGAGATCCTCCCGCTTTCGCAGTGGGCCGGGATCGTGGGCATGCGCGGCACCGTCGCGGCGAACCGCGCGAAACGCCAGACGCTCCCCGCGTTCCGGATGCGAGACCGCTGGATGATTGCCGCCGATCATCGCGACTGACAGCTGAATCGAGTAGGGCGGGCGGGACTTGAACCCGCGATCGTCGGGTTATGAGCCCGCTGCCTTGACCAGCTTGGCCACCGCCCCTCGCCGGATCGCTCCGGCGTGTCGAGTTTAGCGGGGCGGTCGCGGTTCGCGGTCACGCACGGGCGGTTCTGGCCACACCTTTGAGACGGCATCCGTCAGTCGCTCGGAGCTCGTGCGCGACTCCCCCGGTGCTCGGTCGCTGCCGCGCGTGATCGGCAGCTCCTGGCTGTCGCTGATGACCTGCGGGTGATAGCGGGCGAGCTGGAAGACACCGGCGATCGCGAGCGCGCCCGCCGCGGCGAAGCCGACGTATGCGAGCCACGGGGCGTGCTCCGCTTCGCGCAGCACGATGAGTCCGATGAGGACGGCGACGATCGGATCGATCACCGTCAGGCCCGCGATGACGAGATCGGGCGGGCCCGAGGCGTACGCCGTCTGCACGAAATACGCGCCGATCGCGGTTCCGGTGAGGAGCGCCACGGCGCAGAGCACCGTGAGCCAGTCGAAGTCACCGCTGCCGATGCGGCTGATCACGACCTTCGCGAGCGTCGCGACGAAACCGTACATGACGCCGGCCGCGACGATGTAGAAGAGCGCGCCGATGCGCCAGCGACGCAGCCACAACCACAGCCCCGTGAGGCCCGCGGCGAGGACCAGCAGGATGATCAGGATCGTCACGATCTGCCCGTTCGAGATCGGCGTCTCGGTCGCGTAGATCGCGGCGATCGTCACGAACAGCAGGATGCCGCCGACGCACAGCGCGATCGCGGTCAGAGAGCGACCGGTCGGCTTGTGTCCGCTGATGCGAGCGTTCAGGAGCGTCGTGATGACGAGCGACACCGCACCGAGCGGCTGCACGAGGATGAGGGGCGCGAACGACAGCGCCGCGAGCTGACAGACGATCGCGAGGCCGAGCATGACGGTACCGAGAACCCACGACGGGCGCCGCAGCAGGTTCCACATCTGGCCGCCGGTGAGGCCCGATCCCCCGTCAGTCGCGGTCAGCAGTTCGACCTTCTGCACGCCGCGGTGCTGGTACTGCGCACCGAAGGACATGAAGATCGCACCAAGCAGCGCCAGCGGAATCCCGATGAGGATACGCGGGTCCTTGAAGATGCCGACGAGGTCCTCGGTCACATCCCCGAGGTTGGTCATCCAGGCATCCACCCCTCGACCCTAGCCGGACCCGCGCTCTCGGTAGGCTCAGGACGTGGCCGTTCTTCCGATTCGCATCATGGGCGATCCTGTCCTGCACGCCCCCGCCGCGCCTGTCGGCGAGATCACCGACGACATCCGCGAGCTCGTCGCCGACATGTTCGAGACGATGGATGCCGCGCCAGGCGTGGGCCTCGCGGCACCTCAGGTCGGCGTAGGACTCCGGATCTACACGTACTCGTACGCCGATGACGACGGTGAGCCCTGGCGCGGCGTGATCCTCAACCCGGAGCTGTGGATGTCGCCGCCGACGCCCGGCGCACCCGACCCCGACGAGGAGTCGGAGGGCTGCCTGTCATTCCCCGGGGAACGATTCCCGTTGCGTCGGTCCGACCGTGTGCTCGTCACCGGCACCGACCTGGAGGGCGCACCCGTGCGCATCGAGGTCGACGGCTGGCGCGCCCGCATCATGCAGCACGAGTTCGACCATCTCGACGGCATCCTCTACATCGACCGGCTTGACGACGGCGACTGGAAGACGGTGCAGAAGATCGCCCGCAAGCGCGGCTGGGGAAAGCCCGGCGCCTCGTGGATGCCGGGCGTCGACGACGTCGACGCGTGAGGTGATGACCGCGGGGCTCCCGTCGCGCGATCGTCGGCGCCACTAGCCTGAACGCATGACCCCCGACCTCGTCCTCCTCCTCGTGCAACTCGCGGTCGCCGCCTTCTGGCTTCTCGTTCTCTTCACGATCCTGCTGACGCTCAACAAGAACTCCAAGCGCATCAAGGCCCTGAACGCCGAGATCGACGCCCTCCGCAAGGAGGCCGCGACGCGCCGAAACCCGACCTCCGACACGCATCTGGAGGATCGGCTCGACCGACTCGAGGACTGGGCGGCGCAGGTCACGAAGTTCCTGCAGTCGCCGCGCCAATAGGAGCCCGGGAGAAACGAAGAACGGCCCCAGAGTGGAGTCTGGGGCCGTTCGCTCCCCGGCTTGGACTCGAACCAAGAACCTGCCGGTTAACAGCCGGCTGCTCTGCCAATTGAGCTACCGAGGATCAGTCACCTGCGTGCAGGCAACCCGTACATACTAGCAAAGCCGATCGCCCGCTCACGCAACACGGCACGGGTCAGGATGCGACGCGAGTGCCGCCGTCGGGTGTCCAGAGCACGTCCGACGGGCCGTGCCCGAAGCCGATCGGCTGGCCCGCCCGCAGGACGAGCACGTCGGCGTCGAGCTCACGCACGGATTCGGCGTCATTGGTGACGACGAGCACCGCCATGCCATCGCGACGGCGGCGCAGCAGCGCATCGCGCGCGGCGCGGCGCACGTCGAGGTCGAGGTTCGCGTAGGGCTCGTCGCCGATGAACACCTTCGGCTGCAGCACGAATGCGCGCGCCAGCGCGACCCGCTGACGCATGCCCGAACTCAGTTCGTACGGGTACTTCGCGGCGGCACCGAGAGGCAGCTGCAGCTCGTCGAGGAGCGCGGCGATCCGCATCGACAGCGCGCGCCGGTTGACCCGGCGGTCGCGCGAGGTGACGGGCTCGCCGATCACCTCCGCCACCGTGAGCCTCGCGGGCAGGTCGCTCCCCGCGCTCTGGGCGAGGTATCCGGTAGCGTACGCGCGCTGACGCTGCGCTCTCCCACGCTTTCGCACCGGAATGCCGGCAACGGATGCCGACCCGCCAGCGACGCTGAGCGAGGCTTCGTCGGCACCGGCGAGGATGCCGACGATGCTCGATTTGCCCGCACCCGTCGCCCCCATGAGCGCGAACGCGCCGCCGGGCGCGAGCCGAAAGGTGATCCCCTCCGCGACGCGCACGCCACCGCGTGCGATCGACAGGTCGTCGCACTCGATGGCCAGATCACTGTTCGCGCGGCGCGGCATGCGTCTCATCCTGCCTCGTTCTCGGCGCGCCCGCTATGACGCAGGCCGCGCGTCGCGAGGCTTCGCGTCAGGATGCGTCGGTGAGCGTCGCACGCAACGCGTCGAGGTCGCGCAGGCGCAGACGCACCTCGCGCCCCGCGTCGGAGTCTGCGGGCACCCGCTGGATCGCCCCGAGAAGGTCGCGCTTCTCGCGATCGACGGCGCGCACGCGAAGTCGCCGCGCGAGCGAACGCGTCGACAGCTGCGCCTCGTTCTCGGTGAGCGCAGGGAAGGCCGCGGTGAGAAGCTCGACCGCGAGCGAACGATAGGGCTCGCGTACCGACTCGGCAGCCTCGACCGCCCACCCGATGCGCGAACGGTCGGGCTGGTTCTGCATGCTCTGCCGCACGGCATCCAGCGCCGGGACGACCATCGGCACCGCGAGTGCCGCGTCGAGCTCCGCCGCGTCGACGAGATGCCCGTACTGCAGGATGCCCATGAGCGCATCCCGCTCGAGCGCCGCGTCGGCGGTGCGCGGAAGTGACGCGATCGTCGCGCGGACCTCTGCGGGGGGCGCATCATCGGTCACCTCGGGAGATGGCGTGGACGCACGGTCCGGGCGCTCAGTGCGATCGACGCGTTGCGCGGCGCGGAGGACGGCGCGGTGCACCTCGGGCAGGTCTTCGCCGAGCCGCCGCGCGAGGACATGCTCGTAACGCCCGCGGATGCCGGCGTCTCGGATCTCCGCGACGATCGGCGCGGCGGCGTGGAGTGCCGCCACGCGTCCCTCCACCGAGCCGAGGTCGTGCCCGGCGATGCGCTGATCGATGACGAACTCGAACAGGGGCGCTTTCGCCTCGATCATCGAGCGCACCGCGGCATCCCCTCGGTTGAGCCGAAGATCGCACGGGTCGAGTCCCTCCGGGCCCGCCGCGACGTAGCTCTGCAGCGTCGAGGTTCGCGCCTCGGCGAAGGCGCGGACCGCGGCCTTCTGCCCGGCGGCATCCGGATCGAAGGTGAACACGACCTCGCCCGCGGCCTCATTGCCGACAATCCGGCCCACGACGCCCATGTGGTCGGAGCCGAACGCGGTGCCGCACGTCGCGACCGCTGTCTCGACCCCCGCGAGATGGCACGCCATGACGTCGGTGTACCCCTCGACGACGACAACGCGATGCTCGCGCGAGATCTGCTTCTTCGCGAGGTCGAGCCCGTAGAGAACCTGCGCCTTCTTGTAGATCGGTGTCTCGGGCGTGTTGAGGTACTTCGGGCCCTGGTCGTCGTCGTACAGCTTTCGCGCCCCGAACCCGATCGTCTGGCCCGTCACGTCGCGGATCGGCCAGATCAGTCGTCCGCGGAACCGGTCGTACGCGCCGCGCTGGCCCTGCGACAAGAGTCCCGCCGCCAGCATCTCGTCGTCGGTGAATCCCTGGGCTTTCAGCGCGTCGCGCAGCCCGTTCCAGCCCTTCGGCGCGTAGCCGACCCCGAAATGCGCGGCCGCGCCCGCATCGAAGCCGCGCTCGCCGAGGAAGCGGCGGCCGGTCTCTGCCTCAGCGGTCGAAAGCTGACCGCGGAACCACTCCGCGGCAGCGGTGTTCGCCTGATAGAGGCGCGTCCGGCCGCTCGTCTCGGGTGCGGAGCCGCCGTCTTCGTAATGCAGGGTGTAGCCGATGCGGCCCGCGAGGCGCTCGACCGCTTCGGTGAACGAGAGGTGATCCATCGCGCGCAGGAAGGAGTACACGTCGCCCGACTCCCCGCACCCGAAGCAGTGGTAGTAGCCGACCTGCGGTCGCACGTGGAAGCTCGGGCTGCGCTCGTCGTGGAAGGGGCACAGGCCCTTAAGCGAGCCGACGCCCGCCGACTTCAGCGCGACGCGCTCCCCCACGATGTCGGCGATGTTCGTGCGCGCCTTGACCTCGTCGACGTCTGCCTGCGCGATCCGAGGCATCAGGCCCCCTCGGTGGGCCACAGGCCCGAGATCGGCTCGGGGAGGGCGAACCCGGCGTGCACGGTCACCCGGCCGTCGCTCGACCACAGGCCGAGCTCGCGTAGGTCGACGGGGCCGATGAGGCGGGCGTGCCACTCGATCGCGAACCGGTCGGTCAAGGTCGCAACCTGATCCACGACGACGCGCTTGCGCGCGGCATCCGTGTCGGCGGTCGCAAAGTCCTCGGCGTGGAGCCCGTCGAGGTGTTCGGGGCGCTCCCAGATCGCCGTCGCGAGGCGTTTGAGCACCCGCCGTTGCTCCTTGTAGAGCCCGCGGCGGCCGTCGATCGACACGACGAAGGCGCCGATGATGCCCTTGAGCACCGCCATCTCGGCCTCGATGACCCGCGGGACGACCACGCGGCCACCGTATCGGGTGAGCGAGGAGCCCGTGTAGTGCTCGCGGGTCGCCGTCGTCGCGGCGCGCGCGAAGCGGCCGATCAGATCGGATGTCAGGTTCTTCAGGCGCGAGACGGATGCCCGGTCGCCGCCGAACGACGTCAGCCACTCGGGCAGGAGCGAGAGCCGGTACAGCGCGTCGGCGAGCTCGTCGCGCGCGAAACCGTAGCCGACCCAGCTCTGGATGGCGGTGAGCAGCGCTTCGCGCTCGCGCGCGTCGGCAAGGCGCACCGGGTTGAGGTAGCCGTTGAGGACGGCGTCTTCGAAGTCGTGCACCGAGTACGCGATGTCGTCGGCGAGATCCATGACCTCCGCCTCGATGCAGCGCAGTCGCCCGGGCGCGCCCTCGCGCATCCACCGGAACACGTGCTCGTCTTCGGGGTAGACGCCGAACTTGTCGCGCCCGCCGGGGTCGGGCACCGCGTGCTCGACCGTCCACGGGTACTTGCACGTGGCGTCGAGACTCGCGCGCGTGAGGTTGAGCCCGACGCTCGATCCGTCCGGCGCGATCACCTTCGGTTCAAGGCGGGAGAGGATGCGCAGGGTCTGCGCGTTCCCCTCGAACCCGCCGATGTCGGCGGCCCACTCGTTGAGCGCGCGCTCGCCGTTGTGACCGAACGGCGGATGCCCGATGTCATGGCTCAGGCACGCCGTGTCGACGACGTCGGGCGACAGCTCGAGCGCGATCGCGAGCTCGCGCCCGACCTGCGCGACCTCGAGCGAGTGCGTCAGGCGATTGCGCGCGAAGTCGGCGGGGCTCGCGGGGCTCAGGACCTGGGTCTTGGATGCCAGGCGCCGCAGCGCCGCGGAGTGCAGCACGCGCGCCCGGTCGCGCGCGAAGCTGTCGCGCTGCGAGCGGTGGGTCTCGGCGAGGAAGCGCTCGGCGTCGTGATCGTCGTAGCCCGTCGGTCGTCCGGCCACCGCGCCGACGGCGGCGCCCTCACCCGCCACTGGTGTCCAGTTCTGCGTCGGCGAGGGTGCGCGACGCCTCGCCCGACAGGTCACGGCTCGCGAGCCAGCCGTCGGGCAGCGCCGGCCGCTTGGGCGTGCCGGCGCGTCCGCGCTGACCTTCGGCCGCGGACCCCGGGTACGGAGCGTCGAGGTCGAGGGTCGCGAGCAGGTCGTCGATCTCGGCGAGGGTCGACACCGTCGCAAGCGCCGCACGCGCCTCGCCCCCGACCGGATACCCCTTGAAGTACCACGCGACGTGCTTGCGGATGTCACGGCATCCGCGCCCCTCGTCTTCGAAGAACTCGACGAGTAGCTCGGCGTGCCTGCGGAACGCCGCGGCCACGAACGCGAGCGTCGCGTCGACCTGCACTCCGGGTGCCCCAAAGGCGGCGGCGAGGTCGCCGAACAGCCACGGGCGGCCGAGGCACCCGCGCCCGACGACGACGCCGTCGCAGCCGGTCTCGGCCATCATCCGCACGGCGTCCTCCGCCGACCAGATGTCGCCGTTGCCGAGCACCGGGATGCTCGTGACCGCCTGCTTGAGGGCCGCGATCGCCGTCCAGTCGGCGTTGCCCGAGTAGAACTCGGCCGCGGTGCGGGCATGGAGCGCGACCGCAGCCACCCCGGCGTCCTCGGCGATGCGTCCCGCATCGAGGAACGTGAGGTGGTCGTGGTCGATGCCCTTGCGCATCTTGACCGTCAGCGGAACATGGCCCGCCGCGCGCGCGGCGCGCGTGACGATCTCGCGGAACAGGCCCGTCTTCCACGGGAGCGCCGCTCCCCCGCCCTTGCGGGTGACTTTCGGCACCGGGCATCCGAAGTTCAGGTCGATGTGGTCGGCGCGATCTTCGTCGACGAGCAGCCGCACCGCCGCCTCGGTCGTCGCGGGATCGACGCCGTACAGCTGGATCGAGCGCGGCGACTCGGACTCGTGGTGGGTGATAAGGCGCATCGTCGTGGCGTTGCGCTCGACAAGCGCGCGCGTCGTGATCATCTCGCTCACGTAGAGCCCGGCGCCGTACTCACGGCACAGCCGCCGGAAGGCCGTGTTGGTAATGCCCGCCATCGGCGCGAGCACGACCGGCGCATCGAGCGCGATCGGCCCGATGCGCAGCGCCGGAGCGGCGGTCGCGGTGGTGGAAGACATCCTGTCCATTCTCCCAGACTCCGTCGTTCCCGGTCGCTCGCGGTGGGCTTATCGTGGACAACATGGCAGACACGCTGACTGTGGATATCCGCGACATCCCGTACCAGGGCGCTGACGGCGCCGAGCACACCCTGTCGGAGTTCGGCGACAAGGCCCTGCTCATCGTCAACGTCGCGTCCAAGTGCGGCCTCACGCCCCAGTACGAGCAGCTCGAACAGCTGCAGAAGACGTACGGCGAGCGTGGACTGCAGGTGATCGGCTTTCCGTGCAACCAGTTCATGGGACAGGAGCCGGGATCGATGGAGGAGATCCTCGAGTACTGCTCGGTGACCTACGGCGTCACCTTCCCGATCGCGGAGAAGATCCGCGTGAACGGATCGCACGCCGCTCCCCTGTACAAGGCGCTGAAGAAGGCGAAGAACGCCGAGGGCGCCAAGGGCCCCGTCATGTGGAACTTCGAGAAGTTCCTCGTGACGTCGGATGGCGCGGTGCACCGCTTCCGCCCGCAGACGAAGCCCGACGCACCCGAGGTCGTCGCGGCGATCGAAGCGTCGCTGCCCGACTGAGCGCGCCTCAGGCGTTCTGCCGTTCGCCCCAGACCTGGCGCGCGATCTGCGCGAACGCCTCCGGCGGCTGGGCGCCGCTGACACCGTACTTGCCGTCGATGACGAAGAACGGCACCCCCTGGATGCCGTAGGCCTGCGCCTGCGCCTGGTCGGCGCGGACGTCGGCGAGGTAGCGGTTCGATTCGAGCGCGTCGCGCGCGGCATCCGCATCGAGCCCCGCCTCGGCAGCGAGCGCGACGAGATCATCAATGCGGCCCACGTGGCGACCCTCGGTGAAGTACGCCGACATCAGCCGCTCAGCCATCGCGTGCTGCGCGCCCCGCGCCTTCGCGAAGTGCAGCAGCTCGTGCGCCTTGACCGTGTTGGTGTGCTGCAGCAGGTCGAAACGGTACTCGAGGCCCGAGTTCGCGGCGACGCCGGTGACGGTGTCGAGCATCTCCTGCACGCGCTCACGCGGCATGCCCTTGTGCCCCGACAGGAAGTCGAGCTCGTCGCCGTCGAAGTCGACGGGCGTGTCGGGCGACAGCTCGAACGAGTGGAACACGACCTCGACCTCGGGCGCGTCGGCATCGGAGGCCGTCTCCGCCAGTCCGCTCTCGAGGTTGCGCTTGCCGATGTAGCACCAGGGGCAGGCGATGTCACTCCACACGTCGATTCTGATGGCATCCGTCACATGGGATGCAACCACGACAACCGTGCGGCCTATTCCCCGGCGTCCGTCGGGGCGTCGACGGCGCCGCCGAACCGCCGGCTGCGGCCGAGGTACAGGTCGATCGCGTGCCACAGGTCGGTGCGCGAGAAGTCGGGCCACAGCGTATCGAGGAAGACCATCTCGGCGTACGCCGACTCCCACAGCAGGAAGTTCGACGTGCGCTGTTCGCCGCTCGATCGCACGAACAGGTCGACGTCGGGCATATCCGGCACGTAGAGGTGGCGGCGAAGCGTCTTCTCGGTGATCGCGGAAGGCTTGAGCCGGCCCGCGGCGATCTCGTCGCCCATCGCCCGCATCGCGTCGATGATCTCGTGGCGCCCACCGTAGTTGACGCACATCGTGAGGGTCATCGTGTCGTTGTCGCGGGTGAGCTGCTCGGCGTACTGCAGTTCCTTGATGACCGAGCCCCACAGGCGAGGCTTGCGGCCCGCCCAGCGGATGCGCACGCCCCATTCGTTCAGTTGATCACGACGGCGGTGCAAGACGTCGCGGTTGTAGCCCATGAGAAAGCGCACCTCGTCGGGTGAGCGCGCCCAGTTCTCGGTCGAGAACGCGTACACGCTCAGGTGCTTAACGCCCGCCTGGATCGCCCCCGCGACGACATCGAGCAGCACCTCTTCACCCGCACGGTGGCCTTCGATGCGCGTCAGGCCGCGCTTGTTCGCCCAGCGGCCGTTGCCGTCCATGACGATCGCGACGTGCGCGGGCACCGACCCCTTCGGAAAGGCAGGCGGGTGGATGCCGGTCCAATCGAGCGGCCGGTAAGGGACGGCGTCGCGGTGCGTGTAGGGCTTGGGGCTCACCGGCGGCCCTCCAGCTGGGAGAGCGAGCGGATGCCGCGCTCGAGGTGATACTGCGTGTACGCGGCGACGAGGCCGGATGCCGAGGACGCGGCGCCGTCGCCCGCGGCATCCACGGCATCCCACTCTCCTGCGATGAGGGAACGGAGCAGGTCGCGCGTCTCGGGGCGTACGCGGGCCGATCCCGCGGGCGCGCAATCTCCGCAGATGCTGCCGCCCAGCTGCGCGACGAACCAGTCGTGCGGGCCGACAGCGCCGCAGCGGGCGCACTCATCGAGCGCCGGCGCCCAGCCGGACAGTGCCATCGCGCGGAGGAGGTACGAATCGAGCACCGAGCGCGCCGCGTGTGCGCCCTGCGACAGCGTACGCAGGCCCCCGACGAGCAGCAGGTACTGCTGCGGGGTCGCCTCTGCCTCGTTCAGCCGGTCGGCGGTTTCGACCATCGCGTGCGCGGCGGTGTAGCGCTCGTAGTCGGCGGCGATCGGCGCACCGTACGACCCGAGCGACTCGGCCTGCTGCACGATGTCGAGCGTGCGGCCCTGGTACAGCTGCACGTCGGCGACCATGAAGGGCTCGAGCCGCGCCCCGAACCGCGACGATGTGCGGCGCACGCCCTTCGCGACCGCGCGCACTTTGCCGTGACGGCGGCTGAGCATCGTCACGATGCGGTCCGCCTCCCCGAGCTTGTGGGTACGCAGGACCACGACTTCGTCGCGGTAGGTGGGCACCCGTCCATTATCCCCGCGGCATGCGACACGGGCCGGAGGTGCGGCCGCCGCGCGCCGTCCACGCCCGAGAATGGACGGGTGACCGAGCCGCTCTTCGTGATCCCCCTGTGGGCGGACCTTCTCGCCGTCGGACTCGGCGGCATCCAGGGTGCACTGTTCGCGTCGGGCTTCGTCGGTCAGCGCCGCCTCGACCTGTTGGGCGTCGCGATCATCGGCATCGTCATGGGCATGGGCGGTGGTCTCATCCGCGATCTGCTGCTCGGCCTCACGCCGACGACACTGCAGAGCAACTGGTACCTGCTCACCGCAACGGGCGCCGCGCTCGTCGGGATGCTCCTGGCCGGGATCTTCCACCGCCTGAACGGCGTCATCGTCGCATTGGATGCCGTCGTGATCGGCCTCTTCGGAGCCTTCGGCACCGCAAAGGCGCTCGTCCTGGGACTGCCGGTCGTGCCCGCCGTCTTCGTCGGCGTCTGCGCGGCGGTGGGCGGCGGCATCCTGCGCGATGTCTTCGTGGGGCTTCCGGTCGCGGTCATGCACGTCGGGTCGCTCTACGCCGTCGCGGCCGCCGCGGGCTGCGCCGTGCTGGCGGGCGCGAGCGCACTCGGCGCGCCGCTCGCCGCCGCGGCGGTCACGGGTGTCATCGTGACCACTGTCATCCGCCTGCTCGCGGTGATCTTCGACATCTCGCTGCCCGAGCAGCGGGCCCTGCACCGCCGGAAGGTGGCGCTGGAGACGAGCGCGATCCCGATCATCCGCCCGCCCGCCGGCTGACGGGCGGATGCGAGCTCAGACGGCCGCGAGCTCGCCCGAGCGCGACCGCGTGCGGATTGCCCGGTTCACGCCCGACACGATCGCCTTGAGCGATGCCGTCGAGATGTCGCCGTCGATGCCGACACCCCACAGGCGCTCGCCGTCGACCTGCAACTCGACGTAGGCCGCGGCCTGCGCATCGCCTCCCGCCGAGAGCGTGTGCTCGACGTAGTCGTACAGCGTGATGTCGAAGCCCTGCTCGCGCACGACCTCGAGGAACGCCGAGACGGGGCCGTTGCCGACGCCGCGGGTCGCCACCTCACTGTCGCCGTCGCGGAGCGTCACCTCGAGCGAGACCTCGCCCGACATGTCGCTCTGCGTGCGGGTCGACAGCAGCTCGAAGCGCCCCCACTTCTCGGCGACGTCCTCCGCCGGCAGGTACTCGTCGGTGAAGACCGCCCAGATCTCGTCGCTCGAGACCTCGCCGCCCTCGGCATCCGTCTTGGCCTGCACGACGCCCGAGAACTCGATCTGGAGCTTGCGCGGCAGATCCAGCGCGTGGTCGGTCTTCAGCAGGTAAGCGACCCCACCCTTGCCCGACTGCGAGTTGACGCGGATGACGGCCTCGTAGGAGCGGCCGAGATCCTTCGGGTCGATCGGCAGGTACGGGACAGCCCACTCGATCTCGTCGACCGTGACACCGTCGGCTTGCGCCTTGGCATCCATCGCCTCGAAGCCCTTCTTGATGGCGTCCTGGTGCGATCCCGAGAACGCCGTGAAGACGAGGTCGCCCGCCCAAGGGCTACGCTCGGGCACGGGCAGCTGGTTGCAGTACTCGGCCGTGCGCTTGACACTGTCGATGTCGCTGAAGTCGATCTGCGGGTCGATGCCCTGCGTCAGGAGGTTCACGCCCAGAGCGACGAGGTCGACGTTGCCGGTGCGCTCGCCATTGCCGAACAGGCATCCTTCGATGCGATCCGCACCGGCCAGGTAGCCGAGCTCGGCGGCCGCGATCGCCGTACCGCGGTCGTTGTGCGGATGCAGCGAGATGATGATGTTCTCGCGGTGGTTCAGGTGACGACCCATCCACTCGATCGAATCGGCGTAGACGTTGGGCGTCGCCATCTCGACGGTCGCGGGCAGGTTGATGATGACCTTGCGGTCGGGCGTCGGCTCAAAGATCTCGATGACCTGGTTGCAGACGTCGACCGCGAACTCGAGCTCGGTGCCGGTGTACGACTCCGGTGAGTACTCGTAGTAGACCTTCGTCTCGGGGATGCGCTTCTCGAACTCGCGGCACAGGCGCGCGCCCTCGAGCGCGATGTCGACGATGCCCTGCTTGTCGGTGCGGAACACGACCTCGCGCTGCAGCACGCTCGTCGAGTTGTAGAGGTGGACGATCGCCTGCTTGGCGCCCGCGATCGACTCGTACGTGCGCTCGATGAGGTGCTCGCGCGCCTGCGTCAGCACCTGGATCGTCACGTCGTCGGGAATGAGGTTCTCTTCGATGAGCTGACGGACGAAGTCGAAGTCCGTCTGGCTCGCGCTCGGAAACCCGACCTCGATCTCCTTGTAGCCCATGTCGACGAGCAGCTGGAACATGATGCGCTTGCGCTCGGGGCTCATCGGGTCGATGAGGGCCTGGTTTCCGTCGCGGAGGTCGACGGCGCACCATCGCGGCGCGGTCGTGATGCGGGCATCCGGCCACGTGCGGTCGGGCAACTCGACACGGAGCTGCTCGTGGTACGGGCGGTAGCGGTGCACCGGCATGCCGGAGGGCTTCTGGGTGTTCTTCATGATGGTCGCTTCTGTCTCGTCGGGAGTGGATGGGCCAACGAAAGCTCCGCGACGAGGAAGGCCCTAGATCGAGGCCTCGTCGCGGCAGCTAAGGAGAAGCTGGCCGAAGCGCATGGAGAGATCGTACACCCGCGCGGCGCTGCGCCCGTCCTCAGAATCCCAGGCGGCCGAGCTGCTTCGGGTCGCGCTGCCATTCCTTCGCGACGCGGACGTGCAGCTTCAGGAACACATTCGTGCCGACAAGAGGCTCGATCTGCGCGCGTGCGCGGGCGCCCACGTCGCGCAGGCGCGAGCCCTTGTGGCCGATGATGATGGCCTTCTGGCTGTCGCGCTCGACGACGAGGTTGGCATGGATGTCGGTCATCGAACCGGTCTCGCGCCGCGACATGTCCTCGATCGTCACGGCGATCGAGTGCGGCAGCTCGTCGCGCACGCCCTCGAGCGCCGCCTCGCGGATGATCTCGGCGATGCGATCTTCCAGCGACTCGTCGGTGACGACGCCCTCCTCGTAGAGCGCGGGACCGAGCGGCATGAGCGACAGCAGCTCGTCGGCGAGCACGTCGAGCTGCTCGCCCGCGACGGCCGAGAGCGGGATGACGGCATCCCAGTCTTCGCGCAGGCTGTCGACCTCCATGAGCCGCTCGGTGATCTGCTCGCGCGACGCGGCATCGGTCTTCGTGACGATCGCAACCTTCTTCGCCCGCGCGTAGCCGTCGAGGGATGCCGCGATGCGGCGATCGCCCGGCCCCACCTTCTCGGTCGCCGGCACGAGGAACCCGATCGCGTCGACATCACCGAGCACCTGCTCGACGAGGTCGTTGAGGCGCTGACCGAGGAGGGTGCGCGGCTTATGGATGCCGGGGGTGTCGACGATGACCAGCTGCCCGCCGGGGCGGTTCAGGATGCCGCGGATCGCGCGGCGCGTCGTCTGGGGCTTGTCGGAGGTGATCGCGACTTTCTCCCCCACGAGGGCGTTCGTCAGGGTCGACTTGCCGACGTTCGGACGCCCGACGAACGTCACGAACCCGGAGCGGAGCTCGGTCATCGGGCATCCTCCTTCTGCGAAGCCTTCGGCGACGACGGCTTCGGCGACGACGGCTTCTGCACGGGCACGCTGCCCGTGCGGGGCGCCTTGCCGCCGAACGCGGCGTCTGCGGCATCCAGAGCCTCGGACGCCTCGACGAAGACGGTCGCAAGGCCGCGGCCGCGGCCACGCGAGGTGCCGCCCGTCATGACGATGCCGCCGTACTCGGCCGTCGCTCCCGGCAGGGGTACCCGGCCGAGCTGCTTGCCCAGGAGTCCGCCGATCGAGTCGACGTCTTCGTCCTCGAGCTCGATGCCGAACAGCTCACCGACCTCGTCGAGGCCGAGTCTGGCGCTCACGCGGTAGCGTCCGTCGCCAAGGTCGACGATCTCGCTCGAGCGCGGGTCGTACTCGTCGGCGATCTCGCCCACGAGCTCTTCGATGAGGTCCTCGAGGGTCACGAGCCCCGACACGCCCCCGTACTCGTCGACGACGAGGCAGACGTGCACGGCATCCCGCTTCATCTGCTGCAGTAGCGTCTCGGCCTTCATCGACTCGGGTACGAACACGGCGGGCCGCGCGATCTGCGCGACCGGCGCATCGCGCCACGCCGATTCGTCGCGGAACGCGAACTGCACCAGGTCTTTCAGGTACACGACGCCGGTGATGTCGTCGGCCTCGCCGTCGGCGACCGGCACCCGCGAGACGCCCTTGTCGAGGAAGAGCTGCATCGCTTGCTGCGTCGTGGCCGCGGCATCCATCGTCACCATGTCGGTGCGCGGCACCATGACGGCGCGCACGAACGTGTCGGTGAAGTCGAACACCGAGTGGATGAGCTCGCGATCGTCCTCTTCGATGAGATCTTGGGATGCCGCCTCGTCGACCATCGACAGGAGCTGCTCCTCGCTCGCGAACGAGGTACCGCGCGGAACACCCGGCGTCACGCGGTTGCCGACGACCACGAGCAGGTGCGCGAGCGGGCCGAGGATGACGCGCGCGGCGCGCACGAGCCACGCGCTCGAGCGCAGCAAACCGCGCGCGTGCTGGCGGCCGACGGCGCGCGGGCTCGCGCCGACGAGGACGAACGAGACCACCGTCATGAGGATCGCCGCGGCGAGCATCGCCCACCAGATGCTGTCGAAGGCGAGCGTGAAGGCGACCGTGACGATGACGGCAGCCGTCGTCTCGGCGAGGATGCGGATGAACACGACAGAGTTGGCATGCGCTTCGGGATCGGCCGCGATCCGCGTGAGCGACGTGCCGCTGCGGGCCCCGACGGCGAGGTCGAGCAGTTCGGCGCGCGAGGTGACACTGAGCGCCGCGTCGAGCGCCGCCATGAGGCCACCGAGGGCGACGAGCAGGACCGCCGCGACGAGAAGGAGGATCTCGGTCATGCGCGCTTGCGACGCTCCGATGCCTGGAACGACGCGATGAGCTCGCGCTGCAGACCGAACATCTCACGTTCCTCGGCGGGCTCGGCGTGGTCGAAGCCGAGGAGGTGCAGCGTCCCGTGCGTCGTCAGCAGGATGAGCTCGTCGAGCGTCGAGTGCTTCGCCGCCTGTGCCTGCGTCTCGGCGACCTGCGGGCACAGCACGATGTCGCCCAGGAGCCCCGGAGGCGTCGGCTGTTCCTGCGTCCCGGGGCGCAGCTCGTCCATCGGAAAGCTGAGCACGTCGGTCGGGCCGGGCTCGTCCATCCACTGCACGTGCAGGGCTTCCATCGCACCCTCGTCGACGAGGAGGATCGCGACGTCGGCATCCGGGCTCACGTGCAGTTCGGCGAGGTTGTGCTCGGTGAGGCGCAACAGGACCCGCTCGTCGACCTCGACACCCGACTCGTTCGTGATCTCGATCGTCATGACATGCCTCGCTTGGGGAGATGATCCCGGGGGCCGCCGGGGCGGGACTGCGCGGCGCGGCGCTGCGCCCGGTTCTCGGGTTTCTGCGAGTCGATGAAGGCGGATGCCTCGTCACGCTCCCGCCGGTCGGCGAGGCGGCGCTCGTCGTACTCGGTGTAGGCGTCGACGATCCGCCCGACGAGGGTGTGCCGCACGACGTCGTCGCTCGTGAGGTAGCTGAACTCGATGTCGTCGATGTCCTTCAGCACGCGCGTCACGAGACGCAAGCCCGACGCGCCCTGCGGCAGGTCGATCTGCGTGATGTCGCCTGTGACGACCATCCGCGTGCCGAAACCGAGGCGCGTGAGGAACATCTTCATCTGCTCGGGCGTCGTGTTCTGCGCCTCGTCGAGCACGACGAACGAGTCGTTCAACGTACGCCCACGCATATACGCCAGGGGGGCGACCTCGATCGTGCCGGATGCCATGAGCTTTGGCACGATCTCGGGGTCCATCATCTCGTTGAGCGCGTCGTAGAGAGGCCGCAGGTACGGGTCGATCTTGTCGGTGAGGGTGCCGGGGAGGAACCCGAGCCGCTCCCCCGCTTCGATCGCGGGGCGACTCAGGATGATGCGGCTGACCTCTTTGCGCTGCAGCGCCTGCACGGCCTTCGCCATCGCGAGGTACGTCTTGCCCGTGCCGGCGGGGCCGATGCCGAACGTGATCGTGTTCTCGTCGATCGCGTCGACGTACGCCTTCTGGCCGAGGGTCTTCGGGCGGATGATGCGCCCGCGCGAGGTCAGGATCGCCTCGCCGAGCACCTCGGACGGGCGCTGCCCGGTCTCCGCGCGCAGGATGCGGTCGCTCGAGACGACGTCGGCGGGGTCGAGGCCGTGACCCGTGCGCGAGAGGGCGATGAGCTCCTCGACGAGAGCGCGGGCACGCGCCACGGCATCCTTCTCGCCTGCGAGCGTGATCTCGTTGCCGCGCACGTGCACCTGCACGTCGCGATGCTCGCGTTCGACGACGCGGAGCAGCCGGTCTTGCGGGCCGAGGAGCTGAACCATCGCGACGCCGTCGGCGTAGATGGTCTCGACGATGGTGTCGCCCTCGTTCGCGGGGCTTGCGTTGTCCGCGTTGTCGGCGTTCTCCGCGCGGTCAGCCACCCAGGCTCCCCTCGGTGAGGCCGCCCGCGAGCACGTGCGCGTGCACGTGGAAGACTGTCTGACCCGCGCCTTCACCGGTGTTGAAGACGAGGCGGAAGTCGCCGTCGGAGTGCTCGGCAGCGACCGAGTTCGCGAGTCCGACGACCTCGGCGAGGAGTGCGGGGTCGCCGGCGGCGAGCTCGACGACGTTGCGGTACTCCTGCGTCTTCGGAATGACCAGCAGGTGCACGGGCGCCTTCGGAGCGATATCGCGAATCGCGAACGCGTTCTCCGTCTCGGCGATGATCTCGGACGGGATCTCGCCCTGAAGGATGCGGGTGAAGATCGACGGCTCGCTCATGCCCTTCAGTCTACGGCGCGGTACCGACGCTCTGCCGGGTGCCGTCCGACCCGCTCCTGCCGCTCGCCGCTCTGTGGTCGAGCGCCCGCGGCGCCCCTACCGGTGAGTGCCCGCGGCGCCCTCACCGTGCCCGCGGCGGAGCCGCGGGTGTATCGAGACCACCCCGACCCGCAGCAGGGGACTGTGGTTTCGATACGCCGCGCTCCGCGCGGCTACTCAACCACCGGAAAGAATGGTCGAGTGCCCGCGGCGCCCCGATCGGTGGTCGAGTGCCCGCGGCGCCCTCATCGGGGGTCGAGTGCCCGCGGCGGAGCCGCGGGTGTATCGAGACCACCCAAACGGTGAGAGAACTCTCACCCCACGTGTCGGTTTATCCGGCGCAAACTGCGGTTTTCCGGGGGACGAATGTCGGAACCCCCGAGGAAGATGACGGGTATGGACCTCCTCACCCCCACCCTTGCCGACCTGCGTGCGCAGGCCGCCACGGTGCTGAGTGACGCGTCCACGGGCAGGGCCTTCGAGCGGGCGAGCGAGCGCGAACTCGCCGCCCAGGTCTCCGCGATCGCAGAAATCGGCCGGGTCCTCGAGGCCCTGCTGGTCGACGCGACCGGTGAGGTCATGCGCCGCTCCGAGAACGCGGTGCGCGATGACCGGATGACCTCCCACCTCGGATGCCGGGACGTCACCGAACTCCTCGAAACCCTCACCCGTGTCGCGGTGCCCACCGCGACGCGGCTACAGAAAGCGGCCCGCGCCGTCCGCCCGACCGTGTCCGACACCACGGGCGAACTGTTGTCGCCCGTGTTCCCGTCGGTCCGGGCGGCGATGCTCGACGGGATCATCGGGGTCGACGGCATCCTCGCGATCACCGAACCCCTCCAACAGACCGCACCCCGCGTGAGCGCGGCCGCCCGGGCCGAGGCGGCCGATGTGGTGGTCGCCGAGGCGCGTGGTGAGGGTCCAGACGGTGCCCCGCCCGCGTGCGCGGGGCTGTTGAAGGTGCACGCACAGGCGTGGGCGCTCGCTCTCGACCAAGACGGTGCGGAACCCCGCGAACGTCTCATGGAACGCAAACGCTCCTTCACCCTCGGCACCCCGACCCCACACGGCATCCCCGCCCGTGGGATGCTGCTGCCCGAAGTCGCCGCGCAGCTGCAGACCATCTTCGACGCGCAGCTCGCGCCCACCGTGCAGTTCGACGACCCGTTCAGAACCGATGAGAACGGTGACCCGCTCCCGCTGCCAGCGATCGATGACCGCACCCGCGCACAGAAGCAACACGACGCCCTCGCCGCCACCCTCGGCGTCGCGGCCTCGTCGGGGTTGCTGCCGACCCTCGGCGGGCACGCGCCGACCCTGATCGTCTCCGTCACCGCGGAAGACCTCGACACCGGCACCGGACACGCCCACGCGCAAGGCTGCGACCGCGCGATCAGCGTCGCGACCGCCCGCCACATCGCCTGCGCCGGTGTCATTCAACGCATCACCAGCCGCCCCGACGGGCGCATCATCCGCATCGGAACCGAAGAACGCGTCTTCAATCGCCACCAACGCCGCGCCATCGCTCTCCGCGACGGCGGTGGGCCCCCGCGGCGAGGGGCCCAGCGCGCCGCGCAGCGGCGTGTGGGGTAGCCGTGGGGAGCATCATCCCCGGATGCGGGGTCCCCGCAGCCTGGACCGAAATCCACCACGTCACCGAGTACGCAGGCGGCGGCCCCACCCACACCGACAACGGCGTCCTGCTCTGCTGGTACCACCATAGGTTCCTCGACCGCATCGGCTGGAAGATCCGCATGAACAACGGCATCCCCGAAGTGAAGCCACCCCCCTGGCACGACACCGACCAGAGATGGCGGGCCGTCACAACCTCCCCGATACGACTCAGAAAGCTCGTCACCCGCACGTGAGCCCCGGAAAGCATGCTGTGGTTTCGATACGCCCGGCTACGCCGGGCTACTCAACCACCGAAGAAGGGTCAAGCGCCCGCGGCGCCCTTATCGGTGGTCAAGCGCCGGCGGCGCGCTTATCGGTGGTCGAGTGCCCGCGGCGCAGCCGCGGGTGTATCGAGACCATCCCCGACCCCCGACCGTCCGGGCGTGGTTTCGATACGCCGCGCTACGCGCGGCTACTCAACCACCGAAGCAGGGTCGAGCGCCGGAGGGGTGGAGAAGCAGCTCACCAGCGGGCGAGGCGGGCGTTGAGCACGGCGAGGGCGGCGGGGCCGGCGGTCGACGTGCGCAGCACGGTGTCGCCGAGGCGCACGAGCTGCGCCCCGGCATCCGCCATCGCGGTCAGCTCCTCGGGCGCGATCCCGCCCTCGGGGCCGACGACGAGCACGATCTCGCGCGCGTCGGCCACATCGAGCGCCGCCAGCGCCACGGATGCCGTCGGCTCCAGCACCAGCACGAGCGCGTCCGACGCGCGCGCCGTGAGGTCCCTGGTCGTCACCGGCCCCGAAACGTCCGGCACCCACGCGCGATGCGCTTGCTTCGCAGCCTCGCGCACGATCGACTTCCACCGCGTCACGCCCTTGGCGATCTTGTCGCCCGACCACCGCGACACGCTCCGCGCGGCCTGCCACGGCACGATCTCGTCCGCGCCGAGCTCCGTCGCCGCCTGGATCGCCAGTTCGTCGCGATCCCCCTTTGCGAGCGCTTGCACGAGAACGAGCCGCGGCGCGGCCGCCGGCACCGACCGCCGAGCGACCACGCGCACCACGACGCGCTGCGGCGCAGCGTCCGAGACCGACCCCGTCAGCCACACTCCCGCGCCGTCACCGACCGTGACCTCCTCGCCGACGCGCACGCGACGCACGACCGCGGCGTGATGCGCCTCGGCGCCGGTCAGCGCGACATGGTCGCCGACCTCCGCGCGCGCGACGTGTTCGGCGAGCGCGCCGTCGACGAGAAAGTGCAGCGCCACCGCGGGCCCGCCTCAGCCGCGGAACCGGTCGCGCAGCTTGGAGAACAGCCCCTGCTGGAACTGCGCGAGCTGCGGTGCGGGCGCCTTGGTCTTCTTCGCGAAGTCCTCGATGAGGGCGCGCGAGCGGGCATCCAGCTTCGTAGGCGTCACGACGTGGACACCCACGCGCAGGTCGCCGCGAGTGCCGCCACGCAGCGGCGTGATGCCGCGGCCCTTGATCGTCAGGACATCACCCGATTGGATGCCGGGGCGCACCTCGAGCTCGACGTCGCCGTCGAGCGACGTGATCGTCGTCGTCGCCCCCAGAATCGCGTCGGGCATCGAGACCTCGAGCGTCGCGAGTAGATCGTCACCGTCGCGGCTGAAGACGTCGTCGTGCGCGATCGTGACCTCGAGGTAGAGGTCGCCGTTCGGACCACCGGCCGGGCCGACCTCGCCCGACCCGGGCAGCTGCAGGCGCAGCCCCGTCTCGACGCCCGCGGGGATGTCGACGGACACCGTGCGCCGCGCGCGCACGCGCCCCTGGCCCTGACAGCTCGCGCAGGGGTACGGGATCGTCGTGCCGTATCCCTGGCAGGCCGTGCACGGCTGTGAGGTGACGACGTTGCCGAGGAGGCTCCGGACCGTTCGCTGCACCTGCCCCGATCCGTGGCAGATGTCGCATGTGACGGGCTGCGTACCCGGCTGGCAGCACGAACCCTGGCACGACTCGCAGAGGACCGCCGTGTCGACCTCGAGCTCACGGTGCGTGCCGAACACGACGTCCTTGAGGTCGAGCGTGACACGCACGAGGGCGTCCTGTCCGCGTTCGCGACGCGACCGGGGCCGACCGGCACGGCCTCCCGCGCCGCCGCCGAAGAACGTCTCGAAGATGTCCGAGAATCCGCCGAAGTTCCCGGCGCCGCCAAAGGGCGAGCCGTCGCCGCCGAGGTCGTAGCGCTGGCGCTGCTCGGGGTCGCTCAGCACGTCATACGCGTGCGTGACGAGCTTGAACCGCTCGGATGCCTCTTCACCGGGATTCACATCGGGGTGCAGCTCACGCGCGAGACGCCGGTACGCCTTCTTGATCTCGTCGGGAGTCGCGTCACGCGAGACCCCGAGGACTTCGTAGTGGTCGGCCACAAATCGCCTTTCCTGCCCGTGCGGGCGCGGTTGTGTCGTTCGTGCGGTCGGCTCAACGCGACGATTCGTCGTCGTCGAGCAACCGGCTGAGGTAGTGCGCGACGGCGCGAACCGCCGCGAGGTTGGTCGGATAGTCCATGCGCGTCGGCCCGAGCACGCCGACGCGGGCGCGCGTTCCGGTGCCGTCGTAGTCGCTCGTGACGACGGATGCCTCGGCGAGACCGAACGGCTCGTTCTCGCTGCCGATGCTCGCGGCGAGGCCCTGCTCGTCGGCGACCATCTCGCCCATGAGGCGCAGGAGCGTCACCTGCTCTTCGATGGCCTCGAGAAGCGGATAGATGCTGCCGCGGAAATCGCCCTCGCGCCGCGCGAGCGTCGCGCTTCCCGCCATCACGAGTCTGTCCTGACGGAACTCGTCGAGCTCCTCCGCGACGATGCGTGCGACGGTGCGCATGGCCTCGTCGACGCGCGTGACCGGAGCCGCCGCCAGCAGGTCGGCGATCGCCTGGGCCGCCTCGGCGACGGGCTTGCCGGTGACGAGGTCCGCAAGTTCGCGTTTGACCTGCGCCGCGGCATCCTCGTCGAGTTCTTCGCGCAGGAACGCGAGGCGTTGCGATACACGCCCCGTGTCGGTCACGACGATCACGACGATGCGAGCGCCGCCGAGGTGTACGAACTCCACGTGCGAGACGCTCGCGCGCGCGAACGACGGATACTGCACGACCGCGACCTGACCCGTGAGCCGGGTGAGTGCGCGCACCGTGCGGGTGAGGAGGTCATCGAGGTCGACGGGGTCGGCGAGGAAGGTCGAGATCGCGGAGCGCTGCGCGCCCGAGAGGGGCCGAAGCTCGGCGAGGTGGTCGACGAAGACGCGATAGCCCTTGTCGGTCGGCACGCGTCCCGACGACGTATGCGGGGCGGCGATCAGTTGCTCGTCTTCGAGGAGCGCCATGTCGTTGCGAATCGTCGCCGCCGACACACCGAACTGGTGCCGCTCGACGATCGCCTTGCTGCCCACCGGCTCGTTCGTGTCGACGTAGTCCTGCACGATCGCGCGGAGCACCTGCAGGCCGCGTTCCGAGACCATCGCTCCTCCTCACGAGCTCACGAGCACAGTGCGCGCCGGTTCTGGCACTCCCGGCTGTCGAGTGCCAATCTTACCGTGCGCCCGCCGTTCAGGCGGTCAGGGTGCGGACGACGGCATCGGCGAGCAGGCGGCCGCGGAGCGTCAGCACGATACGTCCGCGCACGGCGGCCGCCCCGTCGATCAAGCCGTCGGCGATGAGGGATGCCACGGCGTGGCGCCCCGATCCCTCGAGTTCGGAGACGGCGAGCCCTTCGGCGATCCGCGAGCGCAGCAGTACGTCTTCGAGCCTGCGCGCCGCGGCATCCGGTCGCTCGCGCGCGGCGGCGGGCGACTCGCCAGCCGCCAGCCGCTGCGCGTACGCGGCGGGATGCTTCACGTTCCACCAGCGTAGCCCCGCGACGTGGCTGTGCGCGCCCGGCCCGTAGCCCCACCAGTCGCTCCCCCGCCAGTACGCGAGGTTGTGGCGCGAGCGGTGGTCTGTCGCGGTCGCCCAGTTCGACACTTCGTACCACGCGAAGCCGGCCGCCCCCAGGAGCGCGTCGGCCAGCTCGTACATGTCGGCCTGCAGGTCGTCGTCGGGCGCGGGCACCTCGCCACGGCGGATCTGCCGCGCGAGCTGCGTGCCTTCCTCGACGATCAGCGCGTACGCCGAGACGTGGTCGGGCGCGAGGGCGATCGCGGCGCGCAGCGACGCCTCCCAGTCGGCGAGCGACTCCCCCGGCGCCCCGTAGATCAGGTCGAGGCTCACCCCGAGCCCCGCGCCCCGCGCCGCCGCGACCGCCGTCGCCACGTTCGCGGGGTCGTGCGTGCGATCGAGGGCCGCGAGCACGTGCGACACCGCCGACTGCATGCCGATCGACAGGCGCGTCACCCCGGCATCCGCCAGCTCGCGCGCGAGCGCGTCCGTCATCGTGTCGGGGTTCGCCTCGACTGTGACCTCGGCATCCGGCATCAGACCGAACGCCTCGCGGATGCCGTCGAGCATGCGCACGAGGTCACCCGCCGGGAGGAGCGTCGGCGTCCCGCCGCCGAAGAAGACGGTGGATGCCGGGCGCGGCCGCCCGCGCGCGCCGAGCACCTCGCGCGAGAGTGCGACCTCGCGTAGCACCTCGTCGGCGTAGGCGTCCTGACGAGCGCCGCGCAGCTCGCTCGCGGTGTAGGTGTTGAAGTCGCAGTATCCGCACCGCACCCGGCAGAAGGGCACGTGCAGATACACGCCGAAGTCGCGCGCGGAGTCGATCTCGAGGTCGCCGGGCAGAGCGCCGTCCGCGGGCGCGGGGTCGCCGAGCGGAAGAGCCGAGCCCATCAGGCCGGCGTCGCGAACAGCGGCGAGATCGCCCGCAGATACCCCTGGAACAGCTCGCGGCGGCGGCGCTTCACGAGTTGCGGGATCGCGCGGTAGAGCAGCGAAACGGGGCGATCGAAAGCCCGCACGATGAAGCGCACTTCGTCGCTGTCATCCCATTCGATCGTGAACGACTCCTCGCCGCTGACGACCGATCCGCCCACCGTGCCGAGCGCGAAGCCGACGCGGCGCGGCTCTTCGAAGGCCGAGATGACACGCAGCTCGCCCTCGGCGTTGTGCCCCTTCACACGGCCGCGGACGCGCACGGTGGTACCGGCGGCGACGTACGGCGTGCCGTCGGAGTCGAACCGCTGGTCGGCCTCGAGACGACTGGGCGCGACCGGCGTCCCCTCCGCGTCGTAGCCGACGCCCGAGTACATCGGGCCCGCGGCCGGCCGCACATCGGTGATCGTGAGCCCCGCGCCGCGCAGTGCCGCCCACGACAGCAGCGCGTCAGCGGACGACTCGAAGCGCGCCTGCCCGCTCCCCAGCCGCCACGATGCCTCAGCCGGCACGCTCTGCTCGGGCGGATACGTCATCAGGTCGGGCGCGTGCGTCGCGCCCACGGCCGCGTAGTCGACCGTGCCGTCCTGAAAGTTCCCGCGGCGCATGGCTTACTTCTTCGTCTCGACATCTCCCGACAGCGCGGCGATGAACGCCTCCTGCGGGACTTCGACGCGGCCGACCATCTTCATGCGCTTCTTGCCCTCTTTCTGCTTCTCGAGGAGCTTGCGCTTGCGAGTGATGTCACCGCCGTAGCACTTCGCAAGCACGTCTTTGCGGATGGCCCGAATGTTCTCGCGCGCGATGATCCGCGCGCCGATCGCCGCCTGGATCGGCACCTCGAACTGCTGGCGCGGGATGAGCTTACGCAGCCGCTCGGTCATCATCGTCCCGTAGCCGTACGCCTTCTCACGGTGCACGATCGAGGAGAAGGCATCCACCTTCTCGCCCTGCAGCAGGATGTCGACCTTCACGAGATCGGCGGTCTGCGACCCGGCCGGCTCGTAGTCGAGCGACGCGTAGCCCTGGGTCTTCGACTTCAGCTGGTCGAAGAAGTCGAAGACGATCTCACCGAGCGGCATGTTGTAGCGAAGCTCGACGCGGTCTTCCGACAGGTAGTCCATCCCGAGGAGGCTCCCGCGGCGCTGCTGGCACAGCTCCATGACGGTGCCCACGTAGTCCTTCGGCAGCAGGATGCCGACTTTCACGACCGGTTCGGACACGGATGCCACGCGGCCATCCGGGTACTCGCTCGGGTTCGTGACGACGACCGTCTCTCCCGTGTCGGTCGTGACCTCGTACGTCACCGAGGGCGCCGTCGTGATGAGGTCGAGGTCGAACTCGCGGCTGAGGCGCTCGGTGATGATCTCGAGGTGCAGGAGCCCCAGGAACCCCGCGCGGAAGCCGAAGCCGAGCGCGACCGAGGTCTCCGGCTCGTACTGCAGCGACGCATCCGAGAGCTTCAGCTTGTCGAGCGCTTCGCGCAGGTCCGCATAGTCGCTCCCGTCGATCGGGTAGATGCCCGAGAACACCATCGGCTTCGGGTCGGTGTAGCCGGCGAGTGCCTCGGTCGCGGGCTTACGCTCGTTCGTGATCGTGTCGCCGACCTTCGACTGGCGCACGTCCTTGACGCCCGTGATGAGGTAGCCGACCTCGCCGACACCGAGTCCCTTCGTCGGAATCGGCTCGGGGCTCGACACCCCGATCTCCAGCAGATCGTGCTTCGCGCGCGTCGACATCATCTGGATGCGCTCGCGCGGCTCGAGCTTGCCGTCGACCATGCGCACGTATGTCACGACGCCGCGGTACGAGTCGTAGACCGAGTCGAAGATCATCGCGCGCGCGGGCGCCGTCGGGTCGCCGACGGGCGCCGGGATGCGCTCGACGATCCGGTCGAGCAGCTCCTCGACGCCCATGCCGGTCTTGCCCGAGACGCGCAGCACCTCATCGGGCGAACCGCCGATGAGGTTCGCAAGCTCGGCCGCGTACTTTTCCGGGTCGGCAGCCGGAAGGTCGATCTTGTTGAGCACGGGGATGATCTGCAGGTCGTTCTCGAGCGCGAGATACAGGTTCGCGAGGGTCTGCGCCTCGATCCCCTGCGCCGCGTCGACGAGCAGGATCGCCCCCTCGCACGCGGCGAGCGAGCGCGACACCTCGTAGGTGAAGTCGACGTGGCCGGGGGTGTCGATCATGTTCAGCGCGAACGTCCCGGCATCCGTCTGCCACGGCATCCGCACCGCCTGCGACTTGATCGTGATGCCGCGCTCGCGCTCGATGTCCATCCGGTCGAGGTACTGCGCACGCATGTCGCGATCGGCGACCACGCCGGTGATCTGCAGCATGCGGTCGGCCAGCGTCGACTTGCCGTGGTCGATGTGGGCGATGATGCAGAAGTTGCGGATCAGCTCAGGAGGGGTCGCAGACGGCTCGAGAGGCTTCAGGGCACGGGGTGACATGTCTCGTCGAGTCTACCGGCGCGGTGCTGTGCGAACCGCGGATGCCGGAACGCCGGGCACTACTGCGGCCTGGCGGGGCGAACCCTAACCCGCCTCTGCACAGACACGCAAGGAAACCCTGCGGTGAGAAAGAGTTAACCGGTCTGTTGCTTGTCAGGGGCGTCTCCGGCAAAGAATGCTCAATCTGGCGGCCGTTCCCTGCGCGAAACCCCCAGACGCGCGCGGACCGCACTCGGAGAGACGATCGTGACGCACGCGCACTTGGATCCATCGCCCCTGTCCTCCCGTCGCGGTCTGGCCCTGGCCACCGCGCTCGCGACGGCTCTCGCGGGCGTCGCGCTGACTCCCGCCGCGGCCCAGGCTGCGGTGTCGGCCACGGCACCCGTGGTGATCTCGGAGGTGTACGGCGGGGGCGGCAACAACGGCGCTCCTCTCAACCGCGACTTCATCGAGCTGGCGAACGTGTCGAGCGCCCCGGTCGACCTGTCTGCGTACAGCGTGCAGTACGCGTCGGCGACCGGCACAGCGTGGCAGGTGACCGCGCTCACCGGCATCACGGTCCCCGCAGGCGGCCAGGTGCTGATCGGAGAGGCGACCGGCTCCAACACGACCCTCACCGGCTTCACCCCCGACGTCGAGGGCACGATCCCGATGTCCGGGACGGCGGGCAAGGTCGCTCTTGTGTCGAACCAGACGGCGCTCGTCGGCGCGACGGGCATCGTCGACCTCCCGCAGGTCGTCGACTTCGTCGGATGGGGCAACGCGAACCACTTCGCCGGCACCGCGGCGGCGCCCGCGACGGCCAACGCCACGAGCGTGTCGCGCTCGGCGACCTTCGCGAACACGGCGAACAACGCGGCCGACTTCACCGTCGGCGCGCCGACCCCGACCGGCCTCCCCGCCGGGCCCACGGACCCCACCGATCCGACGGACCCGACAGACCCACCCACCGACCCGGTCGTCACCGCGATTCGCGCGATCCAGGGCACCGGCGACGCCTCCCCGCTCGTCGGCACGACAGTCACCACGGAGGGCGTCGTGACGGCGTACTACCCGACCGGCGGCTTCAACGGCTACGTCATCCAGACCGCGGGAACGGGCGGCGCGCTCGCCGCCGACCACACGGCATCCGACGCGATCTTCGTCTACGCGCCGGGCGCGGTCGGCGAGGTCTCACTCGGCGACACCGTGCGCGTCACGGGCGCCGTCTCCGAGTTCAACGGCCTGACCGAGATCACGGTCGCCGCCGGTGGCGCGGCCCGCATCGCGGCCCAGCCCGCGCCGACGCCCGCGACGGTCACGTGGCCCGCCGACGCCGCGCAGCGCGAAGCGCTCGAGTCGATGCTCGTCGCACCGCAGGGCGCGTTCACGGTCTCGAACACCTACTCGACCAACCAGTACGGCGAGGTCGGCCTCGCCGCCGGCACGACGCCGCTGCGCCAGCCCACCGACGCCGCACCCGCGCGCTCGGCGGAGGCCGCCGCGGTCGCCGCCGACAACGCGGCGCGCGCCGTGACCCTCGACGACGGCACGAGCATCAACTACCTCTCGGCCGCCAACAGCGCGCTCACGCCCGCCTACGTCTCGCTCACCGAGCCCATCATCGTCGGCGCCTCCGTCACCTTCACGGCCCCCGTGATCGTCGACTATCGCAACAACGCGTGGAAGCTCAACCCCACCGCCCCGCTCGCCGGTGACGGCACTGGCACCGACGGCGTCGCCTTCGCGGACCCGCGCACGGCGGCCCCCGAGGCCGTCGGCGGCGACGTGAAGCTCGCGTCGTTCAACGTGCTCAACTACTTCACGACCCTCGGCAACCAGAACCCCTCGTGCGTCGCCTACACCGACCGCTTCGGCGACGGCGTGACCGTCCGCGACGGCTGCCCGCAGCGCGGCGCGTGGGATGCCGCCGACCTGAAGCGTCAGCAGGACAAGATCGTGGCCGCGATCAACGCTCTGGATGCCGATGTGGTCGGCCTCATGGAGATCGAGAACTCCGCCGCGCTCGGCGAGACCGCCGACGAGGCGACCTCGACCCTCGTCGCGGCCCTCAACGCGGCCGCAGGCCCCGGCACGTGGGCGTTCGTCCCGTCGTCGTCGGAGCTGCCGCCGGCATCCGAGCAGGATGTCATCACGAACGCGATCATCTACCGCACGAGCGCCGTGACCACCGAAGGCGCCTCGCGCGCCCTCGGCGACCAGAGCGACGACGGCGAGGCGTTCCAGAACGCCCGCGAGCCGATCGCCCAGGTCTTCGAGCCAGCGGGCGGTGGCGAGCCGTTCCTGTTCGTCGTCAACCACTTCAAGTCGAAGGGCTCGGCCGGCCCCTGGCCGGGAGACGCGGATGCCGGTGACGGCCAAGGCACGTCCAACGAGTCGCGCGTGCGTCAGGCGACAGCCCTGCGCGACTGGGTCGAGGGCATCCGCGGCGGTGTCGACACCGTGGCCCTCGCGGGCGATTTCAACTCGTACACGCAGGAGGACCCGCTGCAGGTGCTCTACAGCGCGGGTTACGTCGACGCCGCGCAGGCGTTCGGTGTCGACACCTCGTCGTACAGCTTCTCGGGGCTGTCGGGCTCGCTCGATCACATCCTGCTGAGCGGCGCCGCGAAGGCGCGCGCGACGGGAGCGGACATCTGGAACATCAACTCTGGCGAGTCGGTGGCTCTCGAGTACAGCCGCTTCCGCAGCCACGGCACCGAGTTCTACGCTCCGGATGCCTACCGCTCGAGCGACCACGACCCCGTGGTCGTCGGCCTCGCAGCCGAGGCGCCACCGGTCGAGCTGACCCTGCTCGGGATCAACGATTTCCACGGACGCATCGACGGCAACACCGTCGCGTTCGCGGGGACGGTCGAGCAGCAGCGGGCGCTGGCCACGGGTCCGACCCTGTTCCTCTCGGCGGGTGACAACATCGGCGCGTCGCTGTTCGCATCGTCGGTCGCCCAGGACAAGCCCACGATCGACGTGCTGAACGCCCTCGGGCTGCAGGCCTCCGCGGTCGGCAATCACGAGTTCGACCGCGGGTTCGACGACCTGTCCGGGCGTGTGAGCACGGCATCCGACTACCCCCAGCTCGGTGCGAACGTGTACCTCAAGGGCACGACCACGCCGGCGCTCCCCGAGTACCAGCTGCTCGAGGCCGGTTCGCTCACGGTCGGTGTCATCGGCGCCGTCACCGAGGAGACTCCGACCCTCGTGTCGCCCGCCGGCGTCGAGACGCTCGACTTCGGCGACCCAGTCGCCGCCGTCAACCGCGTCGCGGCGCAGCTCACGGACGGCGACCCCGCAAACGGCGAGGCCGACGTGCTCGTCGCCCTCTACCACGAGGGCGCCGGCGCGGGAACGCCCGACGGAGCGACGCTCGAGCAGGAGCTCGCCGCGGGCGGCGCGTTCGCCTCGATCGTGAACGACACCGACCCAAAGGTCGCCGCGATCTTCACCGGCCACACGCACAAGGAGTACGCCTGGTCGGCCGAGATCCCCGGCACCGACCGCACGCGCCCCGTCGTGCAGACCGGCTCGTACGGCGCGAACCTCGGCCGGATCACGCTGACCGTCGACGGCTCGACGGGCGCGGTCACCGCGCACACCGAGACGATCGTCAAGCGCACGACGACTCCGGCGGCGGAGCTCATCGCGACCTTCCCGAAGGTCGCCGAGGTCGACGCGATCGTGAAGCAGGCGATCGCTGCGGCGGCCGAGGTGGGCAACACCGCGGTCGGCGAGGTCGCGGCCGACATCACGACCGCCTTCGCGGGCGGATCGTTCGTGAACGGCGTCTGGACCGGCGGCACGCGCGACGACCGCGCGAGCGAGTCGACCCTCGGCAACGAGGTCGGCAACATGCTGCGCGACAGCCTGTCGGGTCTGCCGAACGGTGCGGTCATCGGCGTGACGAACCCGGGGGGCCTGCGCGCCGAGCTGTGGGACACGCAGGCCGAGTTCGGCGCGGCCGCCGTGCCGGGCCTTGCCGACGGGACGATCTCGTTCTCGCAGGCGAACGCGGTGCTGCCGTTCAACAACACGCTCGCGCTCGTGAGCCTCACCGGTGCGCAGTTCAAGACGATGCTCGAGCAGCAGTGGCAGCGTCTGGCCGACGGCACGGTGCCGTCGCGTCCCTACCTGCAGCTGGGACTCTCGGACAACGTGACCTACACCTTCGATTCGACTCGCCCCGAGGGTGACCGCATTACGTCGATCACGATCAACGGCGCGCCGATCGACTCGGCGGCGAGCTACCGTGTCGGAACCTTCTCGTTCCTTGCGACCGGTGGCGACAACTTCCGGGTCTTCAAGGAGGGTGCGGACTACGTCGACACGGGCCTGCTCGACTACGAGGCGTGGATGGACTACATCGCCGACGGCTCGCCGCTCGCGCCGTCCTTCGCGAAGCACGCTGTCGAGGTGACGGGCGTTCCGGCGCTCACCACAGCGGGCACCGCGGTGACCTTCTCGGTCGCGGGTCTCAACCTCACGAGCCGCGGAGCGCCCGAGAACACCTCGCTGCAGGTCTCGCTCGGCGGAACGTCGCTCGGCGAGGTGCCCGTGACCGCGGGCGCTGCGACAGTGACGGTGACCCTCCCGGCAAACCTGCCCACGGGGACGGCGACGCTGACCCTCACGGCGCCGGCATCCGGAACCGTCGTCCAGGTGCCGATCGCGGTCGAGGCGGCCGTACAGCCCGCGAAGACGACGACGCGCCTGACGGCGATCCTGCCGGTGCACATCAACCGGTTGCTGCCGTCGACTCTCGTCGCGACCGTTCGCCAGGACGATGGCAAGGCGGCGGTCGGCACGGTCGAGATCCGTGAGGGTGCGACGCTGATCGCGACGGTTCCCGTCAACGGCCGTGGCGTCGCCAGCTACACGCTCGGTCGCCTGAGCCGCGGTACGCACGCGTACACGGCCACCTTCGTTCCCGCCGACCCCAAGGTCGCGACGGGATCGCAGAGCGGTACGACGCGGGTGGTCGTGCTGTTCTGACCGCTGTGATCGACTGCGGCGGCGTGGGGCTCTGGGGAGCTCCCGCCGCCGCGGCGTTTCGGTGCCTAGGCTGAGACGATGACGACGGTGGTGATGGTGCACGGCATCCGCACGTCCGCGACGATGTGGCGATCGCAGGTCGCCCATCTCGAGGAGCGCGGCGTCGACTGCGTCGCGGTGGACCTGCCCGGCCACGGCAGCCGCATGGCGGAGGCGTTCACGCTCGACGGCGCTTTCGCGACGATCGACGGAGCCGTTCGGGATGCCGCGGCGCGCGGCCGAGTCATCCTTGCGGCGCATTCGATGGGCGGGCTGTTGTCGATCGAATACGTCGGCCGGGAGGACCCACCGCCGGTGGATGCCTTCATCGCGGCATCCTGCACCGCGATCCCCCGCGGTGTCAGCCTCGCGACCTACCGCACGCTCGCGCGCGGCTTCGACCGGCTGCCCGGCCGCGGCGCGGCGATCTCGGAGTGGGTGCTCGACCGGACTCTCCCTGACCACACCCGCGCCGACTTCGGCGCCGGTGGCTACGCGCTCGACGCGCAGGATGTCGCGCTGCGCTCGCTGTCGGTGCTCGATCTGCTTGCCGCGCTCCGACGCATCGAGGTGCCGACATGGTTCATCAACGGGCAGTTCGATCAGCTGCGCGTCAACGAGCGGCTGTTCACCTCGCTCGTGCCGCACGCAGAGCTCATCGTCGTACCGCGCACGAGCCACCTGGTCACCGCCATGCGGCCGGACGTGTTCAACGCCCTGCTGGACGTCGCGGTGGCGACACTCGATAGCTGATAGACTCAGTGATTGGCTTGCGTGCGGGTCCCACCCCGCGCGTCGCCGGAAGCGCCCCTCTACCGCTGTTCCGGCACATCCAACGAAAACTCCGAACGAAAGAGCCGTCGAACGTGGCGAACATCAAGTCGCAGATCAAGCGCAACAAGACCAACGAGAAGGCGCGCGAGCGCAACAAGGCCGTCAAGAGCGAGCTGAAGACCGAGGTGCGTCGCACCCGCGAGGCCGTCGCCGCGGGCGACAAGGCCGCCGCCGAGAAGGCGCTCGCGACCGCGACCAAGAAGCTCGACAAGGCCGTGAGCAAGGGCGTCATCCACGAGAACCAGGCCGCGAACCGCAAGTCGGCCATCGCGAAGCAGGTCGCCGCTCTCTGAGCCGCCGCACGCCGCACGAAGGCCCGCCCCCGTCTCGGGGCGGGCCTTCTGCGTTGCGTTGCCCCCATCCCCCGCGAGACCGCGTTTGTGCGTCGAGATGTACGTTCGTGAACGCTGGTCTCGACGCACAGACCGGGTCTCGCGGGGTCAGAGGGAGCCGTAAACGATGATGCCGCGGCGGACGGACTCCAGCGCGGCGCGTGCGGTCGTCGCGACCGGCGGGTCGGCCACCATCGACAGCTGGTCGAGCAGGTCGATCGTCTGCTTCGTCCAGCGGACGAAGTCACCGGCGGCGAGGTCTGCCTCGTCCAGCACGCGGTCCAGCGTCGCCCCCCGCGCCCACGAGTGCATCGCTGTCGCAAGCCCCGTCGCGACCGGTTCGCTCCCCGGCAGCCGGTGCTCCTGCTCGAGGTCGTCGAGACGCGACCACAGCTCCTGCGTCGCCGTCAGCGCCTGCCGGAACGGCCCGCGCGGCAGTCCGTGCTCCCCCGGCCCGGCCTCGTCGCGCCTCGGCTCATAGACGAGACAGGATGCCAGCGCGGCGAGCCCGGCGGCATCCAGTGAGGTCCACAGTCCCTGGCGTAGCGCCTCCGCGACGAGCAGGTCGCGTTCGCCGTAGATCCGCTTCATCGTGGCGCCGGCGGGTGTGATGCGCGCCGCGCCGTCGTCGCCCAGGCGCACGTAGTCGAGCGCGGCGAGCACCTCGACGACACGGTCGAAGATCCGCGCGACCGTGCCGGTGCGCGCGTCGATCTGGCGACGGATCTTCTCGACCCGGCTCTGCAGCTTCGCGTACCGCTCGCCCCAACGCGCGTGCGCCTCGCGGTCGGGGCACGTGTGACACGAATGCCGCTGGAGTCGCCTTCGGAGGGACTGGATCTCCTGCTGACGCTTGTCGCGGATACGGGCCGGCGCGGTTCGGTCGGCGCGATTCAGCTTCTCAAGGTCGCTGAGCTCCCGCCGCATCCCCGCGTACTCGACGAAGTCGCCGCGATCGCACGCCATCGCGGAGGCGTAGCCGGCGAGCGACTCCTCGGCATCCTTCACCTCGCGCGCGAGCGAGACGACCGCGCGATCGGCCTGGAACTGCGCGAAGGACGACTCAAGGATCTCGCGCGCCTGCTCGCGACCGAACCGGTCGATGAGGTTCACGGCCATGTTGTAGGTGGGTCGGAAGCTCGAGTTCAGCGGATAGGTGCGGCGGGATGCCAGGGCCGCCACCGCCTGCGGATCGAGGGCCTCGGTCCACTGGATGACAGCGTGTCCCTCGACGTCGATCCCGCGCCGCCCCGCGCGCCCGGTGAGCTGGGTGTACTCCCCCGACGTGATCGCGACGCGCGCTTCGCCGTTGAACTTCTCGAGCTTTTCGAGCACGACGGTGCGTGCGGGCATGTTGATGCCGAGCGCGAGGGTCTCCGTCGCGAAAACGACCTTGACGAGCTTGCGTCGGAAGAGCTCTTCGACGACCTCCTTGAACGCGGGCAGCAGCCCCGCGTGGTGCGCCGCGACGCCGCGCTCGAGGTTCTCGCGCCACTCCCAGTATCCGAGCACCTGCAGATCGTCGTCGGCGAGAGTGCGTGCGCGCTCGTCGACGACGCGGCGGATCTCGTCGCGCTCCTCGCGCGTCGTCAGCCGCAGCCCTGAGCGCCGCAACTGCTGCACGGCCCCGTCGCAACCGGCGCGACTGAAGATGAAGAAGATCGCGGGCAGCAGGTTCGCCCGCTCGAGCAGCTGCACGACGTGTGGGCGATCGAGCCGCTCGATGCGCTGGACGTTCGCCGATCGCACGGGACGCCGCCCGCCGCGATTGGGCCGCCGCTGGCCGCTCTCGCGCCCGCCCGCCGAGCGGTACGCCTGCGCATCGCGGTTGTTCTCGTAGCGCGATCCGCTGCCGCCGCGGATGCGCATCAGCTCCTGGTTGACCTGCGCCGTCGCGATGCCGGCGCGGTCGTCGAAGAGCGGCAGAAGGTCGCCGCGAACGAGCACGTGCTGCTCGAGCGGCACCGGCCGGGTCTCCGAGACGATGATCTGGGTATCGCCGCGCACGGTGCCGAGCCAGTCGCCGAACTCCTCGGCGTTCGACACCGTCGCCGATAGCGACACGAGCCGCACGTCCTGCGGCAGGTGGATGATCACCTCTTCCCACACCGCCCCGCGGAACCGGTCGGCGAGGTAATGCACCTCGTCCATCACGACGTAGCGGAGCCCCCGAAGCGCCGGCGAGCCCGCGTAGAGCATGTTCCGCAGCACCTCGGTCGTCATGACGACGACCCGGGCGTTTCCGTTGATGTTGGTATCGCCGGTGAGAAGCCCCACCTCGCTCTCGCCGTACACCTCCTGCAACTCGCGGAACTTCTGGTTCGACAGCGCCTTCATGGGCGTCGTGTAGAACGCCTTCTCGTCCGCCGTCAGCATCGCGAGATGGATGGCGAACTCGCCCACGATCGTCTTGCCCGCACCGGTGGGAGCCGCGACGAGAACGCTCTGGCCGTCCTCCAGCGCCTGGCATCCCGCGATCTGGAAGGGGTCGAGATCGAAGCGCTGGGATGCCGCGAATGCGGCGGTCACGGGGTGCGCCCGCTGCGCCTGCGCCTGCGCGTACCGGGTGGCGGCGTCGGTCATGCGAGCGGGCCGAGCTCGGCGGCCACGCGCTTCGCGCGCCGCCGGTCGAACAGCATCGACAGGCCCGCGGCGGCGAAGAACAGCACCACGAGGATGCCGGCGAGCAGCAGCATGCTGACGATGTCGGCTGCGGGGGTGGCGAGCCCGGCGAAGCCGACCGCGATGAGGACGGCGACGCGCCACGACTTCAGGATCGCCCGCCCCGACATGATCCCGGCGAGGTTCAGGGCGACGAGGAACACGGGGACGACGAACGAGACGCCGACGACGAGGACGAGCTTGAAGACGAAGTCGTAGTAGAACTTGGCCTCGTAGAGGTTGTCGGCGCCTTCGGCGGAGAAGGTCGCCATGATCTCGACGATGTGCGGCATGACCCACCAGCCGACGAAGCAGCCGGCGAAGAACAGCGGCACGGCAGCACCCACGAAGCCGATCGTGTAGCGGACCTCTTTGCGCGTGAGGCCGGGCATGAGGAAGGCCCACAGCTGCCAGAGCCAGATCGGGGCGGAGAGGATGATGCCGACGGCGAAAGAGATCCGCAGCCGCAGATCGAACGGCCCCGTGATCGTCGAGTACATGAGGCTCACCGCGGAGCCCTCACCGCGCTGTTCGGCGACCATCCGGATGGGCTCGGTCATCGCCCAGATGATCCAGTCCGTCAGGAGGTAGGCGACGACCATGCCGACGACCAGCCCGATGAGGCCGATCACGACGCGCTTGCGCAACTCGATCAGGTGCTGCCCCAGCGACATCCGCTTGTCGCGACGCGGAAGGTCGTCAGCCCCGGGGGCTCCGAGCGGCGGGTGTTCGGCCGTAGCCACGAACGGTCAGGATCTGGCGTCGGGCGCTGCCGGCGGCGGCGTGGTGTCCGCGGGCGCAGCGGGCGGGGGCAGCAGCGTCTGCTCGGCGGCAGTGGACTGCGCCGTCGCGGCGGGCGCGTCGTCGTCCTTCATCGCCTTCATCTCACCCTTGAAGATGCGGGCGGACTGGCCCATGCTCTTCGCGAGCGCGGGGAGCTTGGCTGCGCCGAAGAGCAGCAGGATGACGATGAGCAGGATCCACAGGTGCGGACCGGCGAACAGGTTTCCCATTGCATCCCCTTGTCAGAAGCGTGCGCTCAGTCTACCTGCTGGCGTCTGAACGGGCACCGGGCGCGTCGGCGCGCCCCGCCGAGTCAGCGGTACTGGTCGAGGCCGGCCCGTGCCCACGCGGCCGCCGCGTCACGCGCGTCGCCGGGGCCGCGCACCTCGAGATCGCCGCCGAGGCGCGCCGCGAGACGTTTGAGGCTGCGCGGGTCGCCGAGGCGCATGCTCGCCGTGCGGATGCCGTCTTGCTCCTCGCGGTCGGCGACCACGTAGTCCGCGAGGAGCGGCGCCGCCCCCGCGCGGTAGCGCACGTCGACTTCGACGTCGGATGCCGCGGGCTCGAACAGCTCGGGCACCGCATCGGCGGAATGCGTCGTCGCGATGTCGGTGAGCCGCACGTCCGAGACCCGGTCGAGGTGGAAGGTGCGCATGGCCCCCCGCAGATGACACCACCCCTGCAGGTACCACTCGCCGCCCGCAATGTGCACCTTGACCGGATCGACCGTCCGCGTCGTGACGGGCGCGTCGGGAGCGCGGTAGTCGAACGAGACCGCGACGCCGCGCCGAAGCGCCTCGGTCACGGCGACTCGCACGGCATCCACGGCCTGCGGCGCCACGATGACGTCGGCGGGAGCGCTCGACGCACCCCGCGCGAGCTTTGCGAGCAGGTTCGGTACGACTCCCGCGTCGCCGACGCCGGGGAGGGATGCCGCGAGCTGCAGCCCCGCCAGCAGGGCCGCCGCTTCACGCGCGGTGAGCCGCGGCGTGCGCTCGAGACCAACGGCGTTCGTGATGACGATGAGGTCGCGCTCGTCGAGCAGGTCCCAGTCGATGTCGAACAGGTCGTTGGCCATCTGCCAGAAGCCGCCGTCGCCCGGCAGGCCGATGACCGTCAGCTTCTCGACCATGCTCCGCATCTGCTCGGCGGTCACCTCGAACTCGTCGGCGGCCTCGGCGAGCGACACCTCGCCCTTGCCCACCAGGTACGGAACCAGCTGCAGGATGAGCGCCGCACGCTCGGTCGCGAGGAGCGGCTTCGCGGCGCTCACGCGGCATCCTCGGTCTGATCGGAGTGCAGCGCCAGCACGCGCTCAAGTCGCGCGATCACCTGATCACGCAGGGATTCCGGTTCGACCACCCGCACCTCGGGGCCGTACGACGCGAGCTCGTCGGCGAAAATGTGCACGTCGACGTACGGCACGTGGATGCCCTGCTCCGCGGGCGTCGCCCGCCGGCTCAGCCGCAGCGCAGCCTCGGTTCCCGGTGCCACCTCGAGAAGGGCCTGCTGGCGCGCGGCGAGGGCTGCGAGCCCGGCGAGCGCCCGCTCTCCCGCGTGGTCGCGTTCGGCGAGATCGAACGACGTCGTCGTGATCTCGACGTCCGACGCGATCCGCGACAGCAGGAACGTCCGGGTGTCGTCCTGACCGAGATCGAAGCCGTACACGTGCCAGCGCGCCTCGTACTCGACGAGGGCGAGCGGCCGGAAGGTGCGCTGACGCGCGGCATCCTCACCGGCCTTCAGGTACGAGAACCGCACGACGCGCCCCTGCTCGATCGCCCGCTGCAGCGGCGCGAACGACGGCTCGCGCAGGCTGATACGGGGCGCGTAGCCGATGATCGGCTCATCGACGTCGATGCCGAGCGCACGGATCTTGCGCAGACCTCGGCGAGCGTCGGCCGACATCGAGCTCTCGCTCCACACGGCGCCGGCGAGGTTGAGCACCGCGAGTTCGGCGGGCGTGAAGTTGATGTCTGCGGGCAGCTCGTATTCCGCCGTCGGAATGCGGTACCGCGCTTCGCGGAGATCGTCCGGGTCGGCATAGTCGCCGATCGTCTCGACCTGAATGCCGAGGGAGCGCAGCGTCTGCTTGTCGCGTTCGAACATCTTCTCCAGGGCATCCTTCGATGCACCGCCGGAGCTCTGCTCCCGGTAGCCGGAGACCGACGAGAGGATCGTGTCCTTCGTGAGACCCTGCTCGGTCGCCATCAGGGCGACGACGAGGTTCACCAGGCGCTCCTCCGGCGCGATGCGGGACGTCTCAGTGGACACCCGCCCATCCTAGGCGGATGCTGTGCGGCAGTCGCCGCGCGACGTCACTGTGTCGTCGCGGCCGCGGGCGGGTCGATGCCGAGGATGTCGACGACGTAGACGGTCGCGGATTCGCCCTCGGATGCCCCGGGCACGACGACCAGCAGCTGCGACCCGACGGTCGCGCCGATCAGCTCGGGGGCGAACGGGATCGAGTCCGAGGGCGTCACCGCGGTCGACGCGCCGCTCTCCCAGGTCGAATCGATGACCTTGCGGGTGTCCCACGACACGCTCGTGTAGTGCACGCGCACGGTGTCGTCGTCCGTGCTCGCGGCGCCCGTGCCCTTCTTCAGCAGCTCCACCGCCAGCTCGGAGGGCGGCGTCGCATCGGGGATCGTGATGCCCGGGCGGCCGCCCGGCGCGAGCACGACCGACGGCATTCCCCTGCGGTCGTTGTACTGCGGCACGCCGTCCGCGGCGGCCAGGTACACGTGGTCGAGGTCGAGGGTCACGGCGATCGACTGATCCTCGGCGACCCCGAAGTTCTGCGCGGCATCGGCGGACAGGTCGCTCGCTGGAATGGCACCGACGATGCGCGAGCCCTCGGTTGCGCACATCATGAGCTTCGCGAGCCCGGCGTAGTTCTCGCGCCAGCTCGACAGCGGCTGCACCTGGGTTCCCGACGTCAGGATCGACTTGCCCGTGGCGCCGTTCGCGATGGCGACGGTGAACACGACATCCTGCGCGTCGCTGGTGACACGCGGACCGTTTCCGACCGTGACGTCGGTGAAGACGGTGTCGTCGACGTAGACGGGCGCGTCGAGGGAGATCTCGGGCGACCCCTGCGCACCCGACGGCTGGATCAGCTCCAGCGCCGACGTCGTCGAGTCGACGCGGTCGCAGCTCGCGGCTGCGGGGGCAGACGAGCACGCCGCGAGAGTCAGGGCGGACAGGCCGAGGACGGCGATGACGGCAGGGATCCGAAGCACCGGATCAGTCTACGGCGCTGTCGGCGTCTCCTTCGGCGGCACCGGATGCCAGGCGAGCACCGCTCTGCGCGCGCTGCGCCTCCCGAACGCGCTTGCGCAGGTTCTTGTCGGTGATCTCGCGGTCACCGACAGCACCCGGAGTCCACGCCTCGACATCCGCGTCGGCGTAGCTCGGCTTCTTCAGGGCGCGCTTGCGAACATCCGGCGGCACCGCGCCCGGCGCGAGGCGACGGGCGAAGACGAGGAACCCGGTGTGCGCGACCATGCGGTGATCGGGGCGCACCGCGAGCCCCTCGACGTGCCAGCCGCGCACCATCGTCTCGCTCGCCTCGGGGTCGGTGAACAGGCCCGTGCCGCGCAGGTACTCGGCGACGCGGCTCAGCTGGGTCGCTGTCGCCACGTAGCAGATGACGACGCCGCCGGGAGCGAGTGCATCGGCGACGACGTCGATGCACTCCCACGGTGCGAGCATGTCGAGCACGACCCGGTCGACCGTGCCGGGTTCGGCCGCTCCGGGGAGTTCTTCGGCGAGGTCGCCGACGACGATGCTCCAGTTCGCGGGAGCCTGCCCGAGGAACGTCTCGACGTTCGCGGCGGCAACCTCGGCGAACTCCGCGCGCCGCTCGAACGAGACGAGGCGCCCCTCGACGCCGATCGCACGCAGCAGCCACAGCGACAGCGCGCCGGAGCCGACGCCCGCCTCGACGACCGTCGCGCCGGGGAAGATGTCGGCGACCGCGAGGATCTGCGCGGCATCCTTCGGGTAGACGATCGCCGCCCCGCGCGGCATCGACATGACGAAATCGCGCAGCAGCGGGCGCAGCGCCAGGTACTCATGCCCGCCCGAGTTGGTCACGACCGAGCCGTCGGGCTGACCCACGATCACCGCGTGCCGCAGTACGCCGTGGTGGGTGTGCAGCTCGCCGCCCTCGCGGAGCGTCACGGTGTGCAGGCGACCCTTGGGGCCGGTGAGCTGCACGCGGTCGCCGATGCGGAACGGGCCGCGCGGGCGCTGGTCGACAGCGGCGTCGCCGGTCGGGTCGGTCGTCATTCGGTGCCTTTCGCGCCGCGCGCCGCGTGGAAGTCGGCGATGCCGGAAGGGGTGCGACCCTCGAGCGTCGGCCACAGCGCGTGCGCGCCGGTGCCCTCGAGCGAAACCATGAGCGGCACGCCGATCGTCGCGACGCCCGCCGTGACGGCCGAACGCACTCCTGTCGGCGAGTCCTCGATCGCGACGGCGTCGCGCGGCTCGATCCCGAGGCCCGCGCACGCCTGCAGGTACGCGTCAGGGAATGGTTTGGGCCGGGTCGCGTCGTCGCCCGACACGATGAGGTCGAACGTGCCGTCCGGCAGCGCGGCCACGACCTGCTCGGCCATGCGCCGCAACGACATCGTGACGAGAGCGCACGGCACACCTTCGGCCCTCAGTGCAGTCAGCAACTCGAGCGCGCCCGGACGAAGGGGCGGGCCGAGCTCGACGAGGGCGTCCATCACCTCGGCGGTCAGATGCTCGACAATCTCGTGCGAACTCATGCGCACGCCGGCATCCTGCAGGATCGCCGCCGACGTCTCGAGACCTTTGCCGACGAGAGTCAGCGCCTGCTCGTGCGTCCACGTGCCGCCGAAGCTCTCGACGAGCGCCGTCTCGGCGGCCATCCAGTACCGCTCGGTGTTGACGAGGGTCCCGTCCATGTCCCACAGGACCGCCTTCGGCATCGCAGAGGTGGATGCCGAGGAGCTCATCCCTCCATGCTACGGCGTCGTCGCGCCCGCGCCCGCGGCGCGACGCGTATCGTGGGGGCAACGGTTCACGAACGATGAGGAGCGGTGTGGACGAACTGGGTCAGCGGGTTCTCGTGGTCGCCTTCGACGGGTGGAACGACGCGGGCGAGGCCGCCTCGGCCGCTGTCGCGCACGTCCGCGAGTCCGGTGCCTACCGCGAGGTGTTCGCCGTCGATCCCGAGCTCTACTTCGACTACCAGTACACGCGCCCGCAGGTGCGGATGGATGCCGACGGCGCTCGCAGCATCGTTTGGCCCGATGCGACGCTCTGGCGCCCCCTGCACCCCGCCTCTCCCGAGCCAGACGGCACGCGACTCTGGCTGCTGTCGGGATACGAGCCGGCCAGGGCCTGGCAGGCGTTCGTCGGCGAGATCATCGACGCGGCGTTGCAGGAGGACATCACGGGCATGGTCGCACTCGGCTCGATGATGTCCGACGTGCCGCACACGCGGCCCATCTCGGTCTTCGCGGGGAGCGAGAACGAGGCGCTTCGCACCGCCCTCGGGCTCGAGAAGCCGACGTACGAGGGGCCGGCCGGCATCCTCACGATCCTCTCCGCGGCCTCCGAGGCCGCCGGCATCCCGTGCGCGGCCCTCTGGGCGAGCGTGCCGCATTACGTCGCGGGCCACACGCCCTCGCCCAAGGCGACTCTGGCCCTGGTCGACCGACTGTCGGAGATCACCGGCGCGGTCATCCCGCGCGGAGAGCTGCCCGCCGAGGCGCTCGCGTGGGAGGCATCCATCGATGCCGCCGCGTCGGATGACGAGGAGATGACCGAGTACATCCATCAGCTCGAGCAGACCCGCGACACGGGGGACTCGCCCGAGGCGTCGGGCGATGCGATCGCGCAGGAGTTCGAGCGGTACCTCCGCCGCGGCGGCGGCGACGGATCGAAGGGGCCCGGCGGCTTCGGCCCCGAAGGCCCGCGCCGGTCGTAGCGCGCCGCACTCGCCGCGCGTCAGGTCTCGCGAGAAACCACTCGCCGCCTGAGAAACCAGGCGCGCCGTGGTTTCTCAGGCGCACAGTGGTTTCTCACGCGGGTCAGTAGGCCTGGAGCACCCCGAGGCTGAGTAGGGCGATCAGCACGATGCCGAGAACGACGCGGTAGACGACGAACGGCAGGAAGCTGCCGCGCTTGAGGTACCGCATGAGGAACGCGATCACGGCGAGACCGACGGCGAAGGCGACGACGGTGGCGACGAGGGTCTCGACGCCCGTGAAAACCGCCGAGCCGGGTTCTTTGATCGCGTGGTACAGCTCGTAGAGCCCACTGCCGAACACCGCTGGCACGGCGAGCAGGAACGCGACCTCGGCGGCGGCAGGCCGCGTGTAGCCGAGCGCGAGACCCATCGTCGTCGTCGCGCCCGAGCGGGAGACGCCGGGGATGAGGGCGAGGGCCTGCGCCGCGCCGAGCGCGAGCCCGTGCGGATAGGTCAGGTCGCGCTCTTCGCGGGTGCGGCGGCCGAGGGCATCCGCCGCTCCGAGGATGAGGCCGAACACGATCAGCACGATCGCGACGAGCCAGAGGTTTCGGAACGTATCGCGGATGACGTCCTGGAAGAGGAACCCGAGGATGACGATCGGGAGCGTGCCGATGATGATGATCCAGCCCATGCGTGCATCCGGGTCGTTGCGCGGAACCGCGCCGGTGAGCGAGCGGAACCAGCGTCCGATGATGCGGACGATCTTCTTCCAGAAGTAGACAAGCACCGCCAGCTCGGTGCCGATCTGCGTGATCGCAGTGAAGGTCGCACCGGGGTCCTCGGCCGACGGCAGGAACTCGCCGACGATGCGCAGGTGCGCGCTCGAGGAGATCGGCAGGAACTCGGTCAGGCCCTGGACGATGCCGAGGATGATCGCGTCGAACAGCATGCGCGGCCTTTCAGAACGGATGCAGGGTGGGGCTCAGTACGTGCGGAGCAGGTCGGTCAGCACGCGCTGCCCGAACACGAGAGCATCGATCGGGACGCGCTCATCCACTCCATGGAACATACCCGTGAAGTCGAGGTCTGCCGGAAGCCGCAACGGCGCGAAGCCGTATCCGGCGATGCCGAGCTCGGCGAGCGCCTTGTTGTCGGTGCCGCCGCCCATCAGGTACGGGACAACCGGGACGCCAGGATCGTGCCGCCCGAGCGCACCCACCATCGCCTCGACGAGCTCGCCCGCGAACGGCACCTCGAGCCCGATGTCGCGGTGCGAGATGTCGATCACGATGTCGTCGCCGACGATGCCCTGGATCTCGGCGAGGACGGCATCCTCCTGACCGGGGAGCGTGCGTACATCGATCGTCGCGACGGCCGCGTCGGGGATGACGTTGTGCTTGTAGCCCGCCGTGAGCCCCGTCGGGTTCGTCGTCGTGCGGAAGGTCGACCGCAAGAACCCGGATGCCGGGCCGGTCGCCTCGGCGACGGTGTCGGGATCGGCGCCCTCGCCGAGCCCGCAGATGGCCGCGAGTCCGTCGACCGTCTGGCGCGTCGTGCCGGTGAGCTCGATCGGCCACGAGGTGCGGCCGAGCGCGGCGACCGCCTCGGCGAGCCGGGTGACCGCGTTATCGGGATGGAAACGGCTGCCGTGGCCCGCGGTGCCGCGGGCGCGCAGCCGCAGCCAGACGAGCGCCTTCTCGCCCACCTGCAGCAGGTACGCACGCCCGTCACCGACGCCAATGGAGTACCCGCCGACCTCGCTGATCGCTTCGGTCGCGCCTGCGAACCACTCCGCGCGATCGCGGACGACGAGCTGCGAGCCTTCCACGCCGCCGTTCTCCTCGTCGGCGAAGAAGACGAGCACGAGGTCGCGCTCGGGCTGCTCCCCCGCGCGCAGGAGCTCTGCGACGGATGCCAGGATCATGGCATCCATGTCCTTCATGTCGACGGCGCCGCGGCCCCACAGCATCCCGTCCTTCACGACGCCCTCGAACGGGTCGACGCTCCAGTCGTCCGCGACGGCAGGCACGACGTCGAGGTGGCCGTGGAGCACGAGCGCCGGCTTGTTCGGGTCGCGGCCGGGCACGCGCGCCAGCACGTTCGTGCGGCGCGGGATCGGCTCGTAGTACTCGGGAGTCAGGCCGAGCGACTCGAGGAACCTACCGACGTACTCGGCGGCCTCGCGCTCGCCGTGCGAGCGGCCCTCCCCGTAATTCGTCGTGTCGAATCGGATCAGGTCGCGCGCGATGCGCGCCACCTCGGGAAGGTCTGGCTCGGACATGCCCCCACGCTACCCGGATGCCCGGTGCCGCCCGTCACGTCGTACTCGATCGGCTCGCGTCCAAGCGGATAGACGTCAGGCATCCTCCACCGCGACGAGGGCTTCGTAGTCCTGGCCGCCGTAGTACACGCCGTGGATCTCAACCGTCGCTTCGTGGACGGCGAAGGCGATGACGGCGCGGTGGCGGAACCCGACGACCCGAAGCCCCGGCCGCAGATCATCCCGGGCCAGGCCGATCAGAGGGAACTCGGCAAGGCCGTCGCAGAAGTCGAAAATCTCGGCAACGTACCCCTCCGTACGGTGCGGGAAGCCGGACTGCTCCGCGATCCATAGGTAAAGGTCGGTGAGCTGTTGCCTGGCGCGCGGCGAGTAGACGACGCTCCGGGTCACGAGTCGCGGTCCGCGAGCCGTTGCGCGTGCAGCTCAGCGAGGTGGGCGCGCAAGTCGGCGGCGCTGATCGCCCGCGACGAATCGGCGCGTAGCTCGTCGTAGGAGGCGACGACCTCGGTGCGTAACCAGGATTCGACGGCTTCGTCGCGGGCGAACAGGGCGCGCAGTCCGTCGCGGACGACCTCGCTCTCGCTCGCGTAGGCGCCGGAGGCCACACGCTCCTTCAGCGCCTCGGCCATGTTCGTCGGGAGTGTGATGCTGAGCTGCTTTGTCGTGCGCATGATCGAGTCTCGCTTCCGATAGGACTCAATCCTACTCCGCATCACCCCGAACACAAAAGAATGCGGTCGAGCAGATCGCGGGATGACTAGCCGGATCGCGAATCTCACGGTGGGGTGAACAAGGGCGCGCGCCCTACCAATGAAACAGCCCCTCACCTTGATCATAAAATCCCAGGTGAGGGGCTGTTTTCGTTCTGTGCGCGAGGGGGGACTTGAACCCCCACGCCCTATACGGGCACTAGCACCTCAAGCTAGCGCGTCTACCTATTCCGCCACCCGCGCAAGTGATGACTCCGGTTTCGCAACCGAGGATCGACATTACCACGTCGCGCGCGATGACGACCAATCGCGTCCCGCGTGGCCGCGCTACGCCGCGGACACCCCGAACAGCAGGCCGAGGGCGTACGTGATCGCCGCCGCGCCGAAGCCGATCGCGAGCTGGCGGAGCCCCCGCTTCAGCGGCGGCGCGCCGGACAGCAGGCCGACCATCGCACCGGTCGCAAGAAGCGCGATGCCCACGAGGACGAGTGCGAGGATGACCGCGGGCGTCCCGCTCAGTCCGAAGATCCACGGGAGCACCGGGATGATCGCACCCGACGCAAAGAACAGGAAGCTCGACCCCGCGGCGCCCAGGGCGCTGCCGACCGTCTCGTGCTCCCCCGACTGCTCGGGCGCCCGGCGATACGGCACGGAACGATCGGATGCCTGGGCGGCGCTGATCACGAGGTGCGCCGCCGTGAGAGCCTCCTCCTGGCTCATCCCGCGCGTCCGGTAGACGAGCGCGAGTTCGTTCGCGTCGAGATCGAGGTCGGGCAGGACCTCGTCCCCGAAGTTGCTGGGCTCCGTGGCATCCAACAGCTCGCGCTGCGAGCGCACCGAGACGAACTCGCCCGCCCCCATCGACAGCGCCCCTGCGAGGAGGCCCGCAACGCCGCTGAACAGCACGAACTGCGGAGCGACCCCGGTCGCGCCGATGCCCATGACGAGGGCGAGGTTCGAGACGAGACCATCGTTCGCGCCGAACACCGCCGCGCGGAAGGTGCCCGACAGGCGACGCCGCCCGCGCGCCGCGAGGCCGCGCACGACCTCGTGATGGATCTTCTCGTCGGCGACCATGCGGGGCGTGGCGAAGGGCTCGCTGTCATAAGGTGAACGCCCCTCGGCGTTCTGCGCGAGCGCGAGCACGAAGATCGAGCCGAAACGCGCGGCCATCCAGCCGAGCACGCGCGATCCGAGGCTGGGCCGTGGCAGGCGCGCGGGTTCGCCACCGAGCAGCTCGAGCCAGTGCGCCTCGTGCCGACCTTCCGCCTCGGCGAGAGCGAGCAGGATCTCGCGCTCCTCGCCCGTGCGGCGCTCGGCGAGACTCCGGTAGACCTGGGCCTCGGCGCGTTCATCGGCGAGGTAACGCGCCCACCGCCGACGGTCGGCCGCGGTGGGTTCGCGCGGGGTCGCGGGTGTCGCGGGGGTCACGAGGCCTCCTCGGGTGCGTCGGGGTTCGCAGAAACGCTACCGACGTGCGGGGCGCGCGAGGCGCCGGATGCCCGGATTGCCAGCATTTCGGGCATCCGAAGCGGCCTCACGCGGCGTCGTTCACGTACGCCGCCAAGCCCCGCTCGCCGCGGCGCATGACGGCACGATGGGCTGCCTCGAACGCCGGCCGGACCGCCGGGCCGACGACGCGCATCCAGCGCTTGCGCACCTCGACCTGCCACGTCCACGTGAGTTCGGAGCCGCTATCCGCGCTGGCGAGATCGAGGCGCCCGCGTCCGGCCAGGTCGCCTGCGCTTGTCGCCGCGAGCGCACGCCCGGCGATGACCTCCGTGAGCGTGAGCGTGATGCGCAGGCGGTAGCCGATGGGGCTCTGCACAACGAGCCGGATCGGGTCTCCGGGCGTCAGCGCGGTGCCGGCATCCGCCGTGACCTGCTCGAACCGGACCGCCGGCCACCAGGGCACGACGCCGCTACGCAGAGACTCCTCGAGCACGGCCCAGCAGCGGTCGGGGCTCGCCGCGACATGCCAGCGCGAGACGAACGCATAGTCGTGGCGCATGGCGGCGAGTGTACGCGCGCGGAGGTGTGCGCGGGCTCGCGTGTGTGCGGGCTCTCGGGGCAGACCCTGCGCAGACCGCGAGCGCGTCAGGAACGCACGCGGCGCCGTAGCACCTCGATGCGCGCCTGCAGCTGCGCGACGGTCGCGCGCGCGACCTCCGGACCGCCGCAGAGCCGCCGCAGCTCGGCATGCACGGCGCCGTGGGGTTCGCCGCTCTGGCGCGCGTAGAGCCCGACGAGGCTGTTGAGCACCTGACGCTGCTCGCGGAGCGTGCGGTGGAGCGCGGGCGGCAGGCCCGAGTCCCCGGCATCCGCTTCGCCCCCTGCCTCGATGCCCTCGCGCTCCTCGCGCGCGCGTCGATGTCGGCCCTGGCGCGCCTGGCGCTGCATCAGAAGCTCGTGCACGTGTTCGGGCTCGAGAAGGCCGGGGAGCCCCAAGAACTCCTCCTCCTCGGGCGTGCCGGGCACGGCGAGCTGGCCGAACTCGCGACCGTCGTAGAGCACGCGGTCGAAGTGCGCGATGGACCCAAGGGCCTGGTACGCGAACTCCTGCTCGAGCTCGTCGGACGCCTTCTCTTCGCGCTCAGCCTCGGCGAGCAGGGTGTCTTCGAGCCCGTCGTCGTCGCCCGACTCGCGGTCGAGGGCGTGGTCGCGTTCGCGTTCGAGCTCCCCCGCCAGCGCGAGGAGCACCGGAACGTTCGGCAGGAACAGCGACGCAGCCTCACCCCGCCTACGCGCCCGCACGAACCGGCCGACCGCCTGCGCGAAAAAGAGCGGCGTCGAGGCGCTCGTCGCGTAGACGCCGACGGCCAGACGCGGCACGTCAACGCCCTCCGACACCATCCGGACGGCCACCATCCACCGGCTCGTCGACTGCGCGAACGTCTCGATGCGGCCCGATGCGGCCTTGTCGTCCGAGAGCACCACTGTGGGCGCCTCACCGGTGATCTCGCGCAGGATCGCCGCGTACGCGCGCGCCGCGGTCTGATCGGACGCGATGACGAGGCCGCCGGCATCCGGTACGTCCTGCCGCACTTCGGTGAGGCGTCGATCGGCGCTGCGCAGTACGGCGGGAATCCAATCGCCCCCGGGATCGAGCGCGGTCCGCCAGGCCTGCGCCGTGACGTCCTTCGTGTTGTCCTGCCCGAGGTGCGCCTCGAGTTCGTCGCCCGCCTTCGTGCGCCAGCGCATCTTCCCCGCGTACACGAGGAAGAGCACCGGGCGCACGACGCCGTCTGCCAGCGCGCGCCCGTACCCGTAGTTGTAGTCGGTGCGCGAGAGCCGGATGCCCTTGTCGTTCGGGTGATATTCCACAAACGGAATGGGAGCCGTATCGCTGCGGAACGGCGTGCCGCTCAGCAGCAGCCGACGCGTCGCACGGCCATACGCCTCGCGGAGCGCGTCGCCCCAGCTGAGCGCGTCGCCGCCGTGGTGCACTTCGTCGAGGATGACGAGCGTGCGCGCGTCGTCGGTCAGGTGGCGGTGCACGGATGCCTTGACCGCAACCTGCGCGTAGGTCACGGCGACGCCGTGGAAGTGCCGCGCGTGCATCCGGTGCCGGTTGCTGAAGCGTGGGTCGAGACGGATGCCGACGCGCGCCGCGGCATCGGCCCACTGCGTCTTCAGGTGCTCCGTCGGCGCGACGACGACGATGCGCTCGATGACGCCGCGACGCAGCAGCTCGGATGCCAGCCGCAGCGCGAACGTCGTCTTACCGGCCCCGGGGGTCGCCGCCGCGAGGAAGTCGCGCGGACCCTTGCCGACCCCGTCCGGGCCGTCCGCGTCGAAGTACGCCTCGAGTGCTTCGGCCTGCCAGGCGCGCAGGTTCTGCGCCGTGCCCCACGGGGCGCGCTGCGGGAACGCGGGCGACAGGTGCTCGGCGGCGAAGGAGCCGAAGTGCTCCTGCCGCTCGTCCACCTGCTCCGCCTCGCTCACGAGTGACCACCCTAAACGAGGCCACCCCCACGCGGCCGCGCGGGCCGGCCGGCGGCGGCGCGCGGTAGCCTCGAAGGACCGCGAGTCAGGAGACCAGATGGCGAAGAACGAACCGACGCCCGACGCGCACCGTAGCCCGTACGTCCCGAACGAGAGCGCCCATCCGTGGCGGCGGATGGTCGCGATCGGCGACTCCTTCACCGAGGGCATCGGCGACCCGATCCCCGATTCGGACGGCGACCACCGCGGCTGGGCCGACCGTGTCGCCGAAGTGCTCGGGGCACAGGTCGACGACTTCGCGTACGCGAACCTGGCCGTCCGGGGCAAGCTCATCGGCCAGATCATCGCCGACCAGGTCGAGCCCGCGCTCGCCCTCAACCCCGACCTCATCACCTTCTCGGCGGGCGGCAACGACGTCATCCGTCCCGGCAGCGACCCCGACGCGGTCGCGCAGCAGTTCGAGGATGCCGTCGCCCGCCTCAGCTCGCAGGGCGCGACCCTCGTCGTCTTCACCGGCATCGATACTGCGTTCACGCCCGTATTCCGCGGCATCCGGGGTCGCGTCGCAATCTACAACGAGAACATCCGCGCGATCGCCGACCGCTACGACTGCATCGTCGCCGACCAGTGGGCGCTCAAAGAAGTGCAGGACATGCGCTTCTTCGACGACGACCGCCTGCACTACAACGCGCTCGGCCACCACGAGGTCGCCCGGATGGTGCTGCGCGCGCTCAACGTGCCGAACGCCCTGCAGCCGATGCAGCCCGATCCCCTGCCGACGCTCACGTGGCGCGAGGCGCGCGGCAACGACCTCGTCTGGGCGCGCGCGCACCTCGTGCCGTGGGTGTTGCGGCGGCTCCGGCACCAGTCGTCGGGCGACAACATCACCGCCAAGCGCCCCGACGCGCTGCCGGTCATCACGGAAGCCCCTGCGAAAGACCGCACGGCCGGCCCCGGCCAGCCCGTCTGACGCCGCCCGGCGCCCTCGCCCGCTCAGTGCATCGATCCAACGGCAAGGCGCCGCGGCCGACACGCCGCGGCATCCGACCGAATATCGGCGTGTCGGGCGCGATCCCTTGCAGTTGCGTCGGCGGCGGTCAGGGCGCGCGCAGCGCCCACAGGGCGACCGCCGCGGCCGAGGCGACGTTGAGCGAGTCGACGCCGCCGGCCATCGGGATCGTCACGATCGTGTCGGCGGATGCCAGGGCGTTGCGCGACAGGCCGTCGCCTTCGGCGCCGAGCACGAGGGCGACGCGCTCGGGGCGACCGTCGACGAAGTCGTCGAGTGGCACGGCACCCTCGGCGAGCGCGAGCGCCGCAACGTGGATGCCAGCATCGCGCAGCGCTTCGCGGGCGGCGTGCCAGCCGCCGCCCGGCCCGTCGGGAATGCGCGTCCACGGAACCTGGAAGACCGTGCCCATGCTGACGCGGACGCTCCGGCGGTACAGCGGGTCAGCGCAGCGGGGCGTGACAAGTACGGCATCGGCTCCGAGCCCCGCCGCCGCGCGAAAGGCGGCGCCGACGTTCGTGTGGTCGACGATGTCCTCGAGCACGAGCACCAGGCGAGCGCCCGCGACGACGTCCGCGACGGGCGGCAGCGCCGGCCGATGCATCGCCGCAAGGGCGCCCCGGTGCACGGCGTATCCCGTGAGCTTTTCGGCGACGGCATCCGACACGAGGTAGATCGGCGCGTCACCGGCGAGCGCCTCGGCATCCGCAAGCCACTTCTCCTGCACGAGCACCGACCGCGGGCGGTGCCCCGCCGCGACGGCACGCGCGATGACCTTCGCGGACTCGGCGATGTAGAGCCCCTCCTCGGGCTCGGTGCGCCGCCGCAGGGCGACATCGGTGAGGTCGCGGTAGTCCGACAGGCGGGGGTCCGACGGGTCGTCGACGAGGGCGACAGGCATGCACCCATGCTGTCAGCCCCGAACCGCGCTGGCGTAACATCCCCGAAAACGAAGGGGCGTAGTGTCGGGCGCAGAGGGGGTGTCATGTCCACCGTGCTGGAACTCGACGCGCAGACCGAAGCATCCGTCGGCCGCGCGGTCGGCGCCCTCGCGGGCCGCCGGATCGCCGTCCTCACGGGCGCTGGCGTGTCGACGGACTCCGGCATCCCCGACTATCGCGGCAAGGGCGCACCCGCGCGAACGCCCATGACCGTGCAGCAGTTCCTCTCGAGCGAGTCGGCACGGCGACGCTACTGGGTGGGCTCTCACCTGGGCTGGCGCGCCTTCGCGGCCGCGCAGCCGAACGGCGGGCACGAAGCCCTCGCCGCCCTCGAACGCGCGGGCGCCGTCACCGGCGTGGTCACGCAGAACGTCGACGGACTGCACCTGCGCGCGGGATCCAGTCGCGTCGTGGAACTTCACGGCACCATGCGCCGCGTGCAGTGCACCCACTGCGGGCAGGTGTTCGACCGCCGCGATCTCGCGGTGCGCGTCGAGCGCGACAACCCGTGGATCGCGGTGCCGGATGCCGTCGAGCTCGGCCCCGACGGAGACGTGCTCCCGGCATCCAGCGACGGCTTCGTCGTGCCGACGTGCAGCGTGTGCGACGGCATGCTGAAGCCGGATGTCGTCTTTTTCGGCGAGTACATCCCGATCGGGCGGTTCGACGAGGCGCAGAAACTCCTCGCGGCGAGCGACGCGCTACTGATCGCCGGGTCGTCCCTGGTCGTGAACTCCGGCATCCGCCTGCTGGAGCGGGCGCGGCGACGGAAGCTCCCGATCGTCATCGTCAACCGCGGCGAGACGCGCGGCGACCCGCGGGCGACGGTGAAGATCGACGCCGGCACGACCGAGGTGCTACGGCGTCTCGGGGCCGCGCTGACCGCGTGACGGATGCCGTGGCGAGCGCCCGCATCGGCGCGGCGTAGGCTCGAACGGTGACGACTCTGCTGCTCGTGCGCCACGGCGAGACCGACTGGAACGCCGCCCGCCGCATCCAGGGATCGAGCGACATTCCGCTCAACGACACGGGGCGGGCGCAGGCGCGGGAGACGGCGGCGGCGCTCGTGGAGCAGTACGCGACCGAACACCCGCTCGTCGTGTCAAGCGACCTGGCGCGGGCGGCGGAGACGGCACAGATCATCGCGGATGCCCTCGGCGTCGACGGGCCGCGCACATACCTCGAGCTACGCGAGCGCGCGTACGGCGAGGCCGAGGGCATGACCGATACCGAGGTCATCGCCCGCTACGGCGGATGGGTGCACGCCGACATCCCCGGCGCCGAAGACTCGCCGCAGCTGCGCGCCCGCGCGCTGAGCGGAGTGCGCCGCGTCGTTCGCGATGCGCGTCGCCTGCACGCGCCGCGCGATGTGCCCGTGATCGCCGTCGCGCACGGCGGCGTCATCGCCGAGCTCATCCGCCATGCGAGCGGGGGCGAGCTACCCCTCCCCGGCGAGCGGCTCGCGAACGCGTCAATCCACACCTTCCGGGTCGAGCGCGACCGGATCAGCGTGCTCTCGTACGCGGCGATCCCCGTCGCGTGACGCCGCACGGCCGCTCGGTGTGCCGCACAACCTCGGAGATCTGCACTTCTGCGGATGCTTCGCGCCCCGGGCATCCGAAGAACTGCAGATCTCCGAAGATGTGACGCAGGATGCCGGCGGCCAGGGCGGCCTCCGGGCGGCCTGGGGCGCTCCGCCGGGGGGGTCCCGCGGGCTGAGCGCAGTGGCCGCGCGCTGCGCGACGGCATCCTCGCGTTTCTTCGGAGATCTGCACAACTGCGGATGCCGGGGCGCGCACGCGTCCGAAGAACTGCAGATCTCCGAAGATGTGACGCAGGATGCCGGCGCCGCCGGCGGCGGCGATGGCCGCAGCGGCAGCGGCAGCGGCCTACGCGCGCGCGAGCACAACCCGCGCGTGGCGCAGCACGGGCTCGTCGATCATCCGCCCCTCGAAGCGGAAGACCCCGCCCTGACCCTCCGCCGCCGCGAGCACCCCGCGCGCCCACGCCACCGTCGCGGCATCCGGGCGGTACGCCGAGCGGATGATCTCGACCTGCGCGGGGTGGATGCAGGCGGATGCCGTGAAGCCGGACGCCGCGGCATCCGCCGCCTCGCGGGCCAGACCCCGCTCATCGGCGAGGTCGACGTGCACCGCATCGATCGCGGCGATCCCCGCCGCGCCGGCGGCAAGCAGAACACGCGAGCGCGCGTGGCGCGCGATGTCGCGATATCCGCCCTTCGACTTGCGGCTCGAGGTGCCGCCGAGCGACGCCACGAGATCCTCCGCGCCCCACGAGAGGGCGACGACGTTCGGCGCGGTGGCGAGCTTCTCCGCAGCGACGACGCCGCGCGCCGTCTCGCATTGCGCGATGACCGCGAACCGCGGGTCGATTCGCGCGATCCGCCCCCGTGACTCCGCCTTCGCGATCATGATCGTGCGGAAGTCGGTCTGCGACAGGGTCGCGAGGTCCGACTCGAAATCGATCGAGCCGACGGCGCCGACCCGCACGATGACGCGCGACGGGTCGAGGTGCGCGTCGATCAGCGCGCCGCGCGCGGCGACCTTGTTCTCGGGGGCGACGGCGTCCTCCAGGTCGAGGATGACGGCATCCGCCCGCTCCATCGCCTTCGCGAACCGCTCGGGCCGGTCGGCGGGGCAGAACAGCAGCGCGGGGCCGAGGTCGAAGCTCATGGGGCCACGCTACTCGCCACGCCATCGGCATCACACCTCGCTCACGCATCACCCATCGGGTTGATCATCTTGCGCAAGCCGACACCGCGACCCCTGCTACGGTTGTGCACTATGGGAAATCTCGACCGCGTCGACCTGGAGCTGCTGGGCGCCCTCGCCGACGACCACCGCGCGACAGTCGTCGCCCTCGCCGAGCGTTTGGGACTCTCGCGCAACACGGTGCAGGCGCGGATGCTGCGCCTCGAGCGCGCTGGCGTCTTCCAGTCGTATGAGCGCGCGATGTCGCCCGCCGCGCTCGGACTGCCGATCGAGGCGATGCTGAGCGTCGTGGTCCGTCAGGCCGAGCTTCCCCGCATCACGCAGGAGATCGCCGAGATTCCCGAGGTGATCCAGGCGCACGGACTCAGCGGTCAGGTAGACCTCCTGGTGCGCGTCGCGGCGCGCGACACGCAGCACCTGTTCGACGTCGACGCCCGCATCCTCGCGATCGACGGGGTCGAGCGCACCGAGACCTCGCTCGTGATGGGCGAGGTCATCGGCTATCGCGTGCGTCCGATCCTCAACTCTGCGCAGGCGGCAGAACGTCGCTCGGGAGCGTGACCGCCTCCGCCACCGCGGGGCTGGCGTCGCCGGCATCCAGCCGCACGAGCACCACGCCGGCGAGGAGCACCGCTCCCCCGAGGAACTGAATCGGCCCGGGCGTCTCGCCGAGCAGCAGCCACGCGAACCCGAGCGCGAAGAGCACTTCGCTCAGACCGATGAAGGATGCCAGGCGCGAGCCGACGCGCGGCACCGCCATGACCCCGAGCGCGTAACCGAGGGTCGTGCCGACGGCGCCCACCCAGAGGATCGGCAGGATGCCCGGCACCTCGACACCGCGGAACGCGACCGTCACGTCGGGTGCCGCGAACGGGATCACACCGCTCAGCGCGATGATCCCCATCGCGGCGGCGCCGACGAGGAGTCCGCCCGAGGCGAGGGCGAGGGGCGGCAGGTCATCGCCCGTGCGCTCGCTCATCACGAAGTAGACACACACCGTGACCGCCGCCCCGAGCGCGAGGATCGTGCCGAGCAGGTCGAAGCGGGCGCCGGAGATGTCGACGACGAGCACGAGCCCGACGATCGCGACGATCGATCCGACGATGACCAGTCGCGAGGGCGCGCGGCGGGTACGCAGCCAGACGAAGGCGACAAGGAGCACCGGCGCGAGATACTGGATAAGGAGTGCGACGGCCACCGGCATCCGCTGCATGGCCGAGAAGAAGAGGATCTGGCAGCCGGCGACCGGGATCAGCCCGAACGCGAGAAGTGAGCGCCAGTGCCTCCGCAGGAACGAGCGCTCGCGACGGATGGCGGCGATCAGCGCGGGCGCGAGGATAAATCCCGACAGGCCCATACGGATGACGAGCGCCGCCGAAAGTGACCAGCCGGCTTCGAGCAGGGGCTTCACGAGCGGGCCGCTCGAGGAAAACGCGAGCGCCGAGACGACCGCCATGACGATGCCGCTCGTGCTCGCCCGCGTGCCGCTCGGGCGCGCGGCACCGCTCGCGCGCGGGGCGAACGCGGCGGGTGCGACGATGTCGAGCGAGGCGGTCTGTGTCACCGGCGGTCCTGTCATGAGTGTGGGCTGTCTACACTGGTGACAGTACCGCCCCCAATCGTCAGGAGTCAAATGGTTTTCATCCATGACACGGAGATGTCGCTGCGCGCTGCCGCGGCGCTCGTCAACACGCTCCCCGACACGGATACGGAGGGCGTCGATCGCCTCGCGACGCAGGCCGATTTCGACGCGTATCTCGACGAGTACGCCTACACGGGTACGTTCCGCCGCGATGACGACGAACTCGACGCCGTGCGCGCGAACCGGCCACGCCTGCGTGAACTGTGGAACGTCGACCGCGACGGTGCCGTGCCGCTCGTGAACGCGATGCTCCGCGATGGCAGGGCGCTCCCCCAGCTCGTCATCCACGACAGCTTCGACTGGCACATCCACGCGACCGAGCCCGATGCGCCGCTGTCGACGCGCATGCTCGTCGAGTCGGCGATGGCGTTCGTGGACGTCATCCGTTCGGATCAGTGGGACCGCGTGCGCGTGTGCAGCGCGGACGACTGCGAGTCGGTGTACATCGACTTCTCGAAGAACGGCTCGAAGCGCTACTGCGACACGGGCAACTGCGGCAACCGCATGAACGTCATGGCGTATCGCCGGCGGAAGGCCGAAGAGGCCGAAGAAAACGCGTGATCTCGCGGGCCGCGCGCTCCGGCGTCTCGTAGTGGATGAGGTGGCCGACGTCCGGGATCTCGACGAGCTCGGCATCCGGGAAGAGCGTCTGCAGGTGCCGCTCCGCGGCGATCGGGGTGATGTCGTCCTTCTCGGCGGCGACGAGCAGGACCGGCTGGGCGACTCTCGCGGCGTGCGCGCGCACGTCGTTCGAGACCGAGGTGACGAAGCCCTCGTGCAGCACGTCACGGTCGGCGAAGAGTGAGAAGTAGGTGTCGTGCTGGTCGTGGATGAACGCGCGCAACTCCTTGTCGCGGGTCTTGGCCATCGACACGCTCATGACCCGCACGATGAGCGGGTTTCGCAGGAGCGCGTCGCCGGCCCGCTTCGGCAGCTTCGCCCCCGCCCAGTAGTAGAAGACGGCGAGGCGCGTCAGGATGCCGCGGGGCCCTTCGAGCGCGGGTGCGCCGATCGGGTTGACGAGGATCACGCGCGGCGTCTCAAGCCCCCCCGCGACGGCCGCCGCGACGACGATCGAGCCGAACGAGTGCCCGAGGATCGGCGCGCCGGGGGCGACGGCAGCCAGGAAGTCGGTGAGCCAGTCTGCATACGCGTCGAGCGTATGCGCGGTGCCCGTGAGGGGCGGCGTCTCGCCGAAGCCCGGCAGGTCGGGTGAGATGACCCGGATGCCGTCGAGGAAGGCGACGACGGGCTCGAGCCCGTGATGGTCTCCCCGATACCCGTGCACCATGACGAGCGTCACCTCGGCATCCGCCGGCCCGTACACCCAGTAGGCGGTCGTGCCGCCGCGCACCGTGACCTCGCGCCGCTCGACCGCAATCGCGGCCAGCCGTTCGGCGTACGGCGAAGACACGGTCATCCGTCGAGTCTACGAGGCCCCGCGTCGATCAGTTCGCCGGCACGAACGACACGGTGTTGGTCGCGCCCCCGTCGTACGTGAACGTGATCCAACCTCGCGCGGCAACCAGGTCCGAGAATGCGCCGGCCGTCGCATCGGTGCGGTGCAGGGTGGCCTGGATCGTGAACCAGTCGGGCGACCCACTCCAGATCTCCAGCGTCGCTTCGCCATCGACTGGCAGAGGCTCCCCGTCGGGGTCGTAGAAGGCGACATCGTCGACGTTGCCGAACAGGTGCCCGCTCTGCTGAAAGGCATCCCACACCGGAAAGGTCGTCGAGAATGCCGGATTGTCGGCGCGGAAGTACCCGCCGCCGGCGATGTAGACATCGACCAGATCGATGCCGGCCCCATCTTGGTAGTCCGAGATCCAAGTGTGTCCAACGGGGCTCTGCGCCACTGCCGACGGCGACCCGACGACGACGTTGTACGACTTCGTCGCCGCACCATAGTCGCCGTGTGCGGTCAACTGGATGGGGAAGGTGCCCGATTCCTCTGCCGTTCCCCAGAGCGCGTGGGACCACTCATCCCACGTCAGACCAAGGGGAAGCGTGCCCTCTACCGTCACAGCCCCCTCCTCGCCGTCGCCCCAGTCGAGCACCGGCGACCAGGATGCGGCCTCTCGGTATTGGGTCAGTGCGATCGTCGACCGGCCCACCAGCCGCGGTGGATCGAGATCGGGGTACAGCTCCTGCGCCTCCTGCCCGCTCATTGCGAAGGTCAGCACGGTCGGAGTGGCGCCATTGACGACGAACGAGATCGTGCCGTTCTGGAGGAAATCGCGGGTGAGGTTGCCGCTGCCTCCCACGACGCGGCCGTCGAAATCGATCACCGCATCGGTGGGGCCGCCCGCACCGGTGACCGAGATACCCGCACCGGTGAGTGTGTGTGTGACTTCGGTGGTGCCGATCCAGGTCCGCACATCAGTGATAGTCGCCTGGCTCCAGTCGCCGAGCGGGTCAGTGGACTCTTCCACGAACGGCAGGTTGTCGGCATCGTCGGAGCTCAGCTGAAGGGACGGCGCCTGCGGGTCGACCGTGATCGCCGACGCCGGGACGCCGGCGGGGGGTGTGACACCGGCCTCGATCACGTACTCGTCGATCAGGTCGATCTCTCCGGTGGGATCGATACGGATGTCCACGGGAACGCCATCCGCGTGGACCTGCACGGTGCCGCCAAGTAGCAGCTCTTCGTCGAACCCGTCTTCCAGCATGTCGGTCACCGACCCACCGTCCGGGGTCATCGCATCGCGCAGCTGCATCGTCAGTCCCCACTCGTCGCCGTCGGTCGCATCAGCTGTCGCGGTGAGCATGTCGACGTCAACCGCGTCACCGCGCGGCGACCGCAGCGAGGCGACGTAGTCGCCGTCGAACTCCGGGGCGTCCTCGAGGAGCGCGGCGATCTCTACCGACGACGTACCTGACAGCTCCAAGGTGCCGCCGGAGGGTATTCCGTCGTCCAGTACGGCGTGCGCGTAGGTCGCGGTCGTCGCGGTCACAAGCGGCGTCGCCGGTGTCAGCCCGACCTCGTTCCAGGCGGAGAGGGTGTACCTGTCTGCCGGGTCGCGGAGCGCGACGCGTCGCTCGAACTCACCCGGCCGAATCTGGCTCAGCGTGGTCTCCACATCCGTAGAGTCGACCGCGACTCCGTCCTCGTCAAAGAAGACGTACGCAGGAGCGAACTCGCCGTCACCCGCATACCAGTGGAAGACCTGCTCGTCGCCGTCGACGTGCGACTCGACCAAAGGTGCGGCCGGCGCGACGGTGGGCGTCTCATACACACGCACGAGTTGGGAGTATTCCCTTGTCCCGCCATCTACATAGGCCGTTACCGTGACCGTGTAGACACCTGGCTCTTCGAAGACAGGGCGGAACACGGGGCCCTGGTCCTCAGGAAGCGTTTCGGCGGGCTCCTCCCCTTCGGCCGACGACAAGGCCGCAGGTGGCGCGCTCAGCGCCGACTCCGCTGCCACCGCCGTGGTGCTCACCATGTTGATCTCCACACCACCGCCGCCTCCGGGAGCACCGGTCTCGCTCCGGGGGCCGATGTCATCGGTGCGTTCAAAGCTCCATACAAAGCGCCGCGGCGGCGAATCGACATAGAACGGCACGATGCTATCCGCGCGGAATGTCCCCGACTGGCCCGCCACGAGGGACTCGCTGCCGACGATGGGGTCGGAGGGGCTTAGGTCGGCGGTCAGAGCGCCGACATACACGTCGTGCAAGCCATTGATGTTCTCTTGCGGGGTAGCGGCGCCACCCAACCGCGATGCACCCCCCCAAAAGGCCGATGACCAGCCGGGTCGCTCGAAGAACCAATCGTTGTCGCGGGTGTAGGCGCCAGAGGTATGCCCCTCCAACCCCGCGTCCATCAGCAAGAGGCTGGCGGATTCGCCGAGCGCGCCATACTCGGTCGCACAGTACTGCGAGGGGCAGGTGCGTGACGTCGACAAAGTCATCGTCACCTTCCTCGCATCCTCGCGCCAGTCCAGGTCGTTCGCCAATGAGATCGCGCTATAGAGCGACCCATAAGTGCCGGCAGTCGACTCCAGTTCTTCGATCCTCTCCACTGCCAGGGTGTCGTCATCTGTGAAGCCGTCGGTCTCATTCACGACAGAGCCCTGCCCGTAGGAGATCACCGCATAGTGCGTCGTCGCCGCGTCGTGGGTCGCGTCGTTGACGAACTCCGCGGCCCGGCTCTGCAGTTCCTCGACGTTCGCGAAACCGCCCACCGTCGTGTCGATGAGAAACACAACATCGAGTGGATCCCGCTCCACAACGGCCGGGTCGCACACGTCAAAACCCATCTTCGTGACGAGCTCACACGCCGCCGCCTTCACATCGTCCGGCTTGTAGCTCTCGTGCTCATAGTTTTCGTTGCCCGGGGGGTTGTGCCGGGTAATCGCGTCGCGGTCTGGAGCGTAGAACCGGTCATCCCAAAGGAACGGGCGGACTTTCGAGCCCTGACAGAACCTGTCCCATGCACGGCACATCGAAACCACTGCCATGTCGAGCGGTGGATCAGCCTCAGTGTCAACCACGAGGGGTTCGAAGAGCGAACGATTGTCGACCGTGAACAGGAGGTCGCCGCCCCTCTCCTCGCTGTATGTTCCGCTGTTCGCCCAGCCATCTGCCGAGTTGAAACGAGGGTCGCCCAGCAGGACGACGCCCGCGATACGGTCGCGCTTGAGATTCAGTATCGACACTTCAGTCTGGGCGTAGGAACCGACAACGTCGCCGCCCTGCGAGTATCCCGTCAAGATGAGCCACGTACTCGGACAGTCCTCCACAAAGTCGTCGATCAACTCATACAGTCCGCGGAGTCCGTCGCCGACAGAGTAGGGGAGACCCGTGGCCGGATAGTCGAGACCGCGCATATCGACCGTGAAATCCTCTAGCTCCAGCAGTCGCTGAATCTCGAGCGCCGTCTGCCGAGTAGTTTCGCCCAGCAGTTTCGGATCGTCGCTTAGCAAATCGGCCTGCACCCCGTTAGTTCCCGCAACTCCGTAGATGCGGTAGTCCGGGCAAGCGAACGGCTGTTCGGCCAGAGCGGGAGCTGCGACCATTGAACTCAAGGTGATGACCAGAACGGTCAAAGCGAGTTTGCGAATTCCGAGCATCACATCTCCCTGATGGTCACATTTCGGGAACTTGCTATAGGCAGATCGACATGGTTGTTATCCGAGCACTCGTACGTCCACAGCTCCGTCCGGGGGGGACGTGCAGTGCCCGAACGCATAGCGACGATCTCCTTCTGTCACCACCGAGATCGCGAACTCGACGACTCCCGCGTTGTCGCTCAGTGATATGTATCCGTCACTGAGGTCGTCGGTTCGGCCGTTCGTGCCGTACCCGGCTGCGACCAACAGATCCACCACGGCTTGGCCGTTGTCGGCGCCAGCGATCCCGATGACCGGTAGTCACAGTCGATGCCGCCGACCGACGAGAAGTCGATGCTCGCGACGGCCGCGTCGATCCGCTCCTCGCGTTCACCCTTCCACGGCCGATCTCCGCAACCGGAGAGCAACGGCACACAGGCCAACGCCAGGAACACGGTCGCCGCCGCGCGTCGGGCATGACGCTGCTGCCCCACGCTGACGACCGCACTCGAGGCACCTCCGCACCCTCGTGACCTCATCCGGCAACTCCCTCAGCCCCGTGAACCCATTCCGTCAGATCCCTGGCCCCGACGACTACCAACTTTCGTCTACGTTTGACGGGCCTGCGGGTGTCGTTGTGATCACGATCGCAGCAAGAAGACAGTGAGGCATGCCTGCTCCACGTTCATCTAGCCATTAACGATGAGAAGCACTGCACCTTCGGGCGGGGAGACGCAGTACCCGAACGCATACTTTCTCTCGCCCTCAGTCACGACGGACACCCCGAAACTCACGAGGCCGGAACTGTCGGAGACGTACATGCTGCCATCACTGATGTCATCGTCACGGCCGTTGGTCGTGTATCCCGCCGCCATGATCGCGTCGACAACCGCTTGGCCGTTCTCGGCGCCAGCAATCCCGAGAAGGCGCCCGGTAGTCACAGTCGATGCCGCCGACCGACGAGAAGTCGATGCTCGCGACGGCCGCGTCGATCCGCTCCTCGCGTTCACCCTTCCACGGCCGATCTCCACAACCGGAGAGCAACGGCACGAGTCCCATGACCAACGCAAGCGCGAGAACTCGCGCCCGCCGACGGCGGACTCCCGCCGAGTACAGTGCTCGCGGTGCGTCCTGCGACACGGAATCAGTTGACATCTCGCACCACGATTGCACACCGACTCGGCTCCGCGCTGTAGGTCGTTGGGATGACATCAGCCCGGCGTGGGTCAACGCTCATGTCGGAGCCAGGCCATAGCGTCGAGGCATGGACCAGGGGCAGCCACTCCCGCTGTGGGGCGACGAGCGCGATGACGCTGCGCCCGAGCGCACCGAGGCGGCGGTCGAGGGCGCAGTCGGCGCCGCTGCGCCCGCGCGCTGGACGGATGCCGTCGGTGTCTTCGACCTCGAGACGACCGGGGTCGACGTGACGACGGACCGCATCGTGACGGCCCACGTCGGGCTCCTCGGTCCCGACGGCTCTCCCCGGCAGTCGCGCTCGTGGCTGGCCGACCCCGGTGTCGAGATCCCCGAGGGTGCGACGGCGGTTCACGGCATCACGACGGCGCACGCGCGCGCCCACGGGCGCCCCGCCATCCAGGTCGTCGCCGAGGTCGTCGACGCCCTGCGCGAGCTGTTCGCCGCGGGTATCCCCGTCGTCGCCTACAACGCCTCCTACGACTTCTCGCTGCTCAAGCACGAGGCTCTGCGCCACGGCATCCCGCCGATCGTCGATCCCGCGCCCGTGATCGACCCGCTCGTGCTCGACAAGGCCCACGACCGCTTCCGCAAGGGCAAGCGGACGCTCGAGGTGGTCGCGGCGCACTACGCGGTCTCGCTCGTCGGCGCGCACGACGCGGCGGCGGATGCCATCGCCGCCGGCCGCGTCGCGCAGGCCCTCGCCCGGCGGTTCGATCTGACGACCCCGGCGCACGAGCTGCACACGCAGCAGATCGCGTGGGCGCGCGCGCAGGCCGAGAGCCTGACCGAGTACTTCATCCGGATCGGGCGGCTCAACCCCGCCGACCGGCTCGACGGCAGCTGGCCCGTCCGCTGACCGAGCCCTCTTCGTTTCCGCGGGCGATGTCGGAACCCCCTCCTATCGTGAGAGGTATGGAAGTCAGGTTCGTGTCGACTCCGCCGCAAGAGGCGGCGTGGCGCGACGACGCGTTCGGCGATGCGTACTTCAACGCATGGTGCGCGCAGTTCGACGACGAGTGCGACGCCGTCGACGAAGACGACCACCTGCTTCCACCCGACCTCGACTCGTCCGAGGCGCAGGGGATGTTCGAAGAGCTCGTCGATATCGAAGGCACCGTCCGTGCGGCTCGAGCGACCGCGGTCGCGCAGGATGCCGCGTTTCATCACCTTCTCACCCGCGCCGGCGCTGACCCGGTGCCATGGGTCGGGCCGGACCCTACCGAAGACCCGCTGTGGACACCGCCGCCGGGGTACACGGTGGCGTCGTGGCGGTCGCGTCGCAGAAGCCTCGCGGTTCGCTCAGCAGCCGCCGACATCGCCGTCCGAGTGTCGCTGACCGACAACCAGGTCCGCAACCGCGCCCACCGGGCATCCGTCCTGTCCGCGCGTTGCCCAAACCTCTGGCAGCAGTGCCTCGCCGGGCTGGTGTCGGAGCAGAACGTCGCCACCGCGGTCGATCTCGCGTCATCGCTCCCCGACGATGCCCCGGGCTCGTGGGCAGAGTTCGACGACACCGTGACCGCGTTCGCCAGCACGACGGCGCCCGGTCGGTTCCGCACGCGCGCCCGTGCCGCACGCGAGCGTGCGCACCGCGAGTCGTTGCACGAGCGGCACCGCCGCGCCGCCGACGCGCGACGGGTCTACCTCGACCCGCTTCTCGACGGCATGGCACAGCTGGTCGCCATCGTTCCCGCCCACAAGGCTCAGGCTACTGACGCACTCCTCGACGACCTCGCTGGCCACCTCAGCAGGCTAGACGGCGAGTCCCGTACCCATGCTCAGCTGCGTGCCGACGCGTTCTGCGACCTGCTTCTGACCGGGACCATTGGCGCATGTGGATGCGCGGGCGCCTCGGCGCCCGACGCGCCGAACCAATCCGACGGATGTGCGATCGATGGCGACGCGGCGAAGGCCCGCGCCGCCGGGATCGTCCCGACCGTGCGGATCACCATCCCCGCGCTCACTCTTCTCGGCCACTCCGACGAGCCCGCGACCCTAGACGGATACGGGCCGATCGACCTCGACACCGCGCGTCAACTCGCCGGTGGCGCGGCGAGCTGGATTCGAGTACTCACCCATCCGGTGAGTGGGACGGTCATGGACGTCGACCGACGCGCCTACCGAGTCCCCGCCGATCTCAGACGGTTCCTCGAGATCAGCCACCCCACGTGCGTGTTCCCCGGCTGCGAAAGACCATCGCACACGTGCGACATCGACCATCGACATCGATGGACCGATGGCGGCGCCACGGCGGCAGACAACCTCGCGCCTCTTTCCGATCCGCACCACACGCTGAAGGACGAGACACTGTGGGAACTGCATCGCGACCCACAGACGGGTCAGTTGCGGTGGACCAGCCCATCTGGGTACGTCATCGACGCCGACCCGCCGCCCTTCTAGCGACGTAGACGTCGCGCCAACGACGGCGAGGCCGCAGCGCTCACTGAGCGGGCAGGCATCCGCCGTCCATGATGTAGCCGCCCGCGTCGACGCTGACCTGCTCTGCCTCCACCGCGCCGTAGATACAGCCTCCCTCGGGCGGCACCGCACCGAAGAGCACGTCGCCCGCGCCGCTGCGGGTCTGCACGTCGACCAGACCGACGCCCTCGAGCGCCGCGCGGACGTCATCCTCGGGCCACGATCCGACACCACGCAATGCCTCCAGCGTTGCGCGCGCGGCGGCGACGTGCGCGTCCGAAGCTGCGGCCTGCTCGGGAGTGAGATCGGCGCGCTGACGGTACAGGTCGTTAAGGGCCATGCCCTGCTCCGGGTCGTACGGCGCGCAGCCCTCGGGAAGTCTCACGCCCTCCTGCTCAGGGCACGCCGCGGTGGGGGTAACAGAGGACAGGGACTTCGGCGAGAAGCCACCGGCATCCGGTCGCGCCGCACAGCCGGCGAGGGCGAGGGCGAGGGCGACCAGGACGATCGCGAGGAAGGAGGAGCGGTGCACGTGAGCGAGTCTAGGTCGATCCCTCCGCGCCGTCTGTCCCTCGAACGGCCGACGCCGAAACGACGAAAGCCCCGCCGAGGCGGGGCTTTCGTCGGCTCGGGTACTTACTTCGAGCCGAAGTTCTTGAAGCGCTGGTTGAACTTCTCGACGCGGCCGGCCGAGTCCATGATGCGCTGCTTGCCCGTGTAGAACGGGTGCGAGGCCGACGAGATCTCGACGTCGATGACGGGATAGGTGACGCCGTCGAGCTCGATCGTCTTGTCGCTCGTGACCGTCGAACGGGTCAGGAACGTGTCGCCGGAGCCGAGGTCGCGGAACACGACCGCCTGGTACTCGGGGTGGATGTCAGTCTTCATGAGGTTCCTTACGTGGTGCCCTGGATTTTGCCAGGGCGAGGGAAGTCTGCGGTGCGAGCGCACCAAAGAGCTACTTTACCAGCCTCGGGGCAGTATCAGGAACCAGCGGTCGCGCGCGCGGCGAAGCGGCCGTCTTCCGAGGTGAGTGCGATCGGCATCCCGAAGGTCTCCGACAGGTTCTCCGCCGTCAGCGTCGCGCCGATCGGCCCGGCCGCAACGACGTGACCGTCGCGCAGAAGCAACACGTGGGTGAACCCGACGGGAATCTCCTCGACGTGGTGGGTGACCATGATCATCGCCGGCGTCGACGGCGCTTGCGCGTAGCCGCCGAGGAGCCCCAGCAGCTCTTCGCGCGCGCCGAGGTCGAGGCTCGCCGTCGGCTCGTCGAGCAGCAGCAGCTCGGGGTCGGTCATGACGGCGCGCGCGATCTGGACGCGCTTTTGCTCACCGTCGGAGAGCGTGCCGAACGTGCGCTCGGCGAGGTGCTCGAGCTTCCACTCCCCCAGCACGCGACGCGCCCGCTTCTCGTCGATCGCCTCATACTCTTCGTTCCAGCGGCCGAGCACCGAGTATGCCGCGGTCAGGACGACATCGAGAACGGTCTCCTCCGGCGGGATGCGCCGCGCCATCGCCGACGAGGCGAAGCCGATCCGGGGGCGAAGCTCGAAGACATCCGTCCGACCGAGCACTTCGTCCAAAATCGTGACGGATCCAGACGTCGGGTGCAGCAGCGTCGCCGCCAACTGCAGGATCGTCGTCTTGCCGGCACCGTTGGGGCCGAGGATCACCCAGCGCTGATCGTCCGTGACGTTCCAGCCGACGTGGTCGACGATGTCGCGGGCGTTCCGACGCACGACGACGTCGGAGAATTCGAGCACCTGGGGCATGCCCCCAGCCTATCGCTCGATGCCCGCCACCTCGCGGTAAAGCGCCGCCGTGGCGTCGGCGATCGCCTGCCAGCTGAACGCCGACGCGGCCCGCTCACGACCCGCCTCGCCGTAGGCCCGCGCGCGCTCGGGATCAGACACCACCTCGGCGAGCGTCGCCGCGAGGTCGGCGACGAATCGGTCGGGGTCGATCGGCGTGCCGGTGCCGTCCTGCAGCTGCTCGATCGGCACAAGCCTGCCCGTGACGCCGTCGACGACGACCTCGGGGATGCCGCCGGTCGCCGTCCCCACGACCGCCGCCCCGCACGCCATCGCCTCGAGGTTCACGATGCCCAGCGGTTCGTACACGCTCGGGCAGACGAACGTCGTCGCGACCGTCAGGATGGCGCACAGCTCGTCGCGCTGCAGGAAGTCCGAGATCCAGACGACGCCGTCGCGCACGGCCTGCAGATCACGCACGAGCCCTTCCACCTCGGCGAAGATCTGCGGGGTGTCGGGTGCCCCCGCGCAGAGGATCACCTGCACCTCGGGCGGAAGCAGCGCCGCCGCCCGCAGGAAGTACGGCAACCCCTTCTGCCGCGTGATCCGGCCGACGAACACGACCGAGGGCCGTGCCGGGTCGATGCCGTAGCGCGCCAGCAGCGCGGCATCCTCCCGCGGCCCCCATGCGTCGACGTCGATGCCGTTGTAGATGACCCGCACCTTGTCGGGATCGAGACTCGGGTAGCTGCGCAGAATGTCGCGCCGCATGCCGTCGCTGACGGCGATGACGGCGGCGGCGTTCTCGTACGCGGTCTTCTCGATCCAGCTCGAGACGGCGTATCCGCCACCGAGCTGCTCGGCCTTCCACGGGCGGAGGGGCTCGAGCGAGTGCGCCGTCACGACGTGCGGGATGCCGTGGAGAAGGGATGCCAGGTGCCCCGCGAAGTTCGCGTACCACGTGTGCGAGTGCACGACATCCGCCCCCGCGACGTCTCCGACGATCTCGAGATCGACGCCGAGGGTCTGCACCGCGGCATTGGCCGCCGCGAGCTCGGAAGGCGCCCGGTACGACGTCGTGTCTGCCTCGTCGCGGTCGGCTCCGAAAGCCCGCACGCGCACGTCGATCGCCGCGCGCAGGGCCTTCACGAGCTCGGTGACGTGCACTCCCGCACCCCCGTAGATCTCGGGCGGATACTCCTTCGTGACGATGTCGACGCGCATGTGTCGAACGCTAGTACAAGCCGTGGGAGGGGCATAGTGTGGTGCTATGCCTGCAGCGCCGAAGGTCTTCGGAATCGTCCTCGCCGGAGGCGAGGGCAAGCGCCTCATGCCCTTGACAGAGGACCGAGCGAAACCTGCCGTGCCCTTCGGCGGGCAGTACCGCCTGATCGACTTCGCGATCTCGAACCTCATCAACTCGGGGCTGCGTCAGATCGTCGTGCTGACGCAGTACAAGTCGCACTCGCTCGACCGGCACGTGTCGCAGACGTGGCGGATGTCGGCGCTGCTGAACTCCTACGTCACCTCGGTGCCTGCGCAGCAGCGCCTCGGCAAGCGCTGGTTCTCGGGCTCGGCAGACGCGATCCTACAGTCGCTGAACCTCATCCAAGACGAGAAGCCCGACATCGTCGTCGTCATCGGCGCCGACCACGTCTACCGGATGGACTTCGAGCAGATGCTCGACGCGCACATCGCCTCGGGTGCGAAGGCGACGGTCGCCGGCATCCGCCAGCCGATCACGCTCGCGAACCAGTTCGGCGTCATCGACCTCGATCCGACCGACAACGTGACGATCCGCGAGTTCCTCGAGAAGCCGCAGAACCCCACCGGCCTGTCCGACGCACCGCACGAGGTGCTGGCATCCATGGGCAACTACATCTTCGACGCCGACGCTCTCATCGCGGCCGTCGAGGCCGACGGCGAGCTGCCCGGATCGAACCACGACATGGGCGGTGACATCATCCCCTACTTCGTGAAGCGGGGCGAGGCGGCGGTCTACGACTTCAAGCGCAACGACGTGCCCGGCTCGACCGATCGCGACCGCGACTACTGGCGCGACGTGGGAACGATCGACTCGTTCTTCGACGCGCACATGGACCTCATTTCGACGCTGCCGATCTTCAACCTGTACAACATGGATTGGCCGATCCACTCGCAGTCGGTCAACTCTCCCCCGGCGAAGTTCGTGCGCGACGGCGTCGGGCGGATGGGCAACGCGATCGACTCCATCGTCTCGCTCGGGTCGGTGCTCTCGGGCACCCACCTCGAGCGTTCGGTCGTCGGCCCGTGGACACTCGCCGCGGGAGGATCGACGATCACCGACTCGGTACTGTTCGACCATGTCGACGTCGGCGCGGGAGCGCGCGTGCACCGCGCGATCCTCGACAAGAACGTCGTCCTGGATGCCGGCGCGACAGTCGGAGTCGACCGGGCGCTCGATCTCGAGCGCGGGTTCACCGTGACCGACAGCGGCATCACCGTCGTCGGCAAGAACGCGCGCGTCGGCCGCTGATCGACCGGTAGGTTTGTCGGGTGCCTGACGCCCGCTCCCTCGTCGTGTTCGACGCCGACTCGACGCTGTTGCGCAACGAAGTGATCGAGCTGATCGCCGATGAGGCGGGTCGCGGCGCGGAAGTCGCCGCCGCGACTGAAGCCGCGATGCGCGGCGAGGTCGACTTCGCGACGAGCCTGCGCGCGCGGGTGGAACAGTTGCGCGGCGTGCCGCTCGCGGCGTTCGACCGCGTGCTCGCCCGCGTCGAACCGACGCCGGGCGCGGCCGAGCTGATCGCCGCGATTCACGCGCGGGGCGGCGTCGCCGCGGTGGTGTCGGGCGGCTTCCACGAGATCCTCGACGTCGTGGCGCCGCCGCTCGGCGTCGACCGGTGGCGGGCGAACCGCCTGGCCACCGCGGAGGGCGCACTCACCGGTGCGGTGGACGGCGAGATCGTGGATGCCGCGGGCAAGGCCGCAGCGCTGCACGAATGGGCGCAGGCATCCGGCGTGCCGCTGCACCGCACGATCGCCGTGGGCGACGGCGCGAACGACCTGCTCATGATGGCGGCGGCGGGCCTCGGGGTCGCGTTCAACGCGAAGCCCGCCGTGCGTGCGGCCGCGGACGTCGTGGTCGGCCCCGTCGACCTGCGCGAGCTGATCCCGCTGCTGCCCTAGCGCGAGAAACCATCTGAGCGTCGAGAAACCACGGCGGTCGTGGTTTCTCACGTCCGGAGTGGTTTCTCGGTCAGTGGCCCATCCCGAGGCCGCCGTCAACTGGGATGACCGCACCCGAGATGTAAGCGGCATCATCGGATGCCAGCCACGTGACCACCCCGGCGACTTCGTCGGCGGTCGCGAAGCGTCCCGCGGGGATGCTCCGCTTGTACTGGGCCTGCGTGTCGTCGGAAAGCTCGGCGGTCATGTCGGTCTCGATAAAACCCGGCGCGACGACGTTCGCGGTGATGCCGCGTCCACCGAGCTCACGCGTCAGCGAACGGGCGAAACCGACGAGCGCCGCCTTCGACGAGGAGTAGTTGATCTGGCCGGCCGACCCGTAGAGCCCGACAACGCTCGAGATGAGGATCACGCGACCCCACTTTGCCCGCAGCATCCCCTTGGATGCCCGCTTGACGACCCGGAAGGTACCCCCGAGGTTCGTCGCGACCACAGAGTCGAAGTCGTCCTCCGTCATGCGCAGGAGCAGCGTGTCCTTCGTGATGCCGGCGTTCGCCACGACGATCTCGACCGTGCCCAGGGCGCGCTCGACCTCGGTGAACGCGGCATCGAGGGATGCGGCATCCGTCACATCGGCGCGGACCGTGAGCGTACCCTCGGGCCCCTCTCCCGAGCGCGCCGTGACGGCGGTCTTGTATCCCGCGGCCACGAATCGCTCCGCGATGGCGCGGCCGATGCCGCGGTTTCCGCCGGTGACGAGGACGACTCTGTCGGTGGTCATGGTGCTCCGTTTCGCGCGAGGACCGAACCAGCCTAGTCCGCGGGCCGGTTCGCACTAGGCTGGCGGGTGGCGAGAGGAGCCACCGTGACCGATCCGTACGGACAGAACCCCGAAGGCGCAGCACCCCAGGAGCCGGCCAGCCCCGCAGGCGCCGTTCCGCCCGCGCCGCCCGTCTACACGCCTCCGGTTTACGAGGCGCCGACGTATCCCGCGAGCTACGGCGCCACGCCCCCGCAGCCGGCGGCGCCGCAGCAGCCGACGGCAGCGCCGTACGGTGGGTACCCCGTGCAGACGACGCCTGGCGCAGCGCCGGTCTACGGTTACGGCGGTGGCTACGCGTCCGCCCGCCGGACTAACGGGCTCTCGATCGCCTCGCTCGTCCTCTCGATCGTCGGGCTGCTCTGGATTCTCCCGTTCGTCGGGTCGGTCGCAGGCGCCATCATGGGGCACATCTCGCTGAACCAGATCAAGCGCACGGGAGACAACGGCCGCGGCATGGCACTGGCCGGCATCATCGTCGGCTGGGCGGGGGTCGGACTCTTCGTGATCGGGATGCTGTTCTTCATCTTCGTCCTCTTCGCGGCCAGCACCACCAGCCGCTACTCCTGAGCAGCCGGCCGCCGGGCGTCCGAGGACGCGCCGGCGGCGTAGGCTGAACGGGACGTGAAGAACTCCTCCGCCCAGTCTGCGACCTCGCTTCCGCGCGCACCGCGCGACGACGCGCACAAGCGTATGACCAGGTACTTCTGGATGATGGCCGTGCGTGTGGTGTGCTTCGTGCTGATGGTCCTCGTTCAGCCCTACGGCTGGTACACCTGGGTCTTCGCGGGTGCGGCGATCGTTCTGCCGTACATCGCGGTCGTCATCGCGAATGTGGCCACGGCACCCGCCGAGCGCGCCGTGGCGCCCGAGCGAGCGATCGCGGCCTCCCCCGCGCCCGTCGCGCCGACGGAGCAGACCGGCGTCATCCGCATCCAGGAAGTCGGGCGAACGCCGCGGGAGGACTCGTGAGCGCCGCCGACGTCGTGTGCTCGCGGGCGGGATGCCGGGCGGATGCCCGCTGGCAGGTCATCTGGCGGAACCCCCGCATCCACTCGGTGGATCGGCGGAAGGTGTGGACGGCCTGCGACGCGCACGTCGACTATCTGCGCGACTATCTCGCGGCGCGTGACTTTCCGGTTGAGGTGTCGCCGCTGACGGATGCCGCGGCACCCGAGGTCGCCCGGTGAACCGCACGGCGCTGCGCTGGACGGGCTACGTCGCCGTCGCCGTCGCCTTCGCGATCGCGTGCGCCTACCTGTCGAACTGGCAGTTCACCCGCAACGAGGAGCGCGAACGTCAGATCGGTCTCGTCTCGGCGAACTACGACGCCGCGCCCGTAACCCTGACGGACCTCGTCGGGCCGGGCGACGACGGCTTCGATCGCGACGACCAGTGGCGGCCGGTTCGGCTGGTCGGCGAGTACCTTCCCGACGACACGCTGCTCGCGCGCAATCGCGCCCACGGTGGCACGGCGGCGTTCGAGGTGCTGGTCCCCTTCCGCACCGAGGCGGGCGAGGTGTTCGTCGTCAACCGCGGCTGGCTGGCTCCCGGCTCCGACCAGCCCGAGCCGGACGAGGTGCCCGCGCCCCCTGCCGGGGAGGTCACCGTCATCGCCCGACTCATGCCGGGTGAGGCGCTGCGCAACACGACCCAGTCCGCGCCCGAGGGTCAGGTGCCGACGATCAACCTGCCGCTCATCGCCGAGGCGACCGGGCTCGATGGCGTGGTGACGAGCGCCTACGGGCTCCTCGTGTCCGAAGACCCCGCGCCCGCGACGCGGCCGAACCCGCTCGACGCGCCCTCGCAGGACCCCGGCCCGCACCTGTCGTACGCGATCCAGTGGATCCTCTTCGCCGTCATGGGCTTCGTCTTCATCTGGTACATGATCCGCACCGAGCTTCGGCACCGTAAAGAGGATGCCGAGGACGCCACGAATGCCGCGGACGCTCACCACGTCAAGGACGCCCGCGCGCCCGCGCCGCGCCGCCGAGACCGCGACATGGAGGACGAAGACTCGCTCCTCGACGAACTCACGCCGCGGTGACGGGCCGAGTCACGTCACAGTGACTGACCGCGTCACGCCAGAGTAATCAGGTCGACGTAGTCGCGACCCCAGATGTCCTCGACGCCGTCCGGAAGGATCAGCACCCTCTCCGGGTTGAGCGCCTGGACCGCGCCCTCGTCGTGCGAGACGAGCACGACCGCGCCCTCATAGTGCGCGAGCGCCCCGAGGATCTCCTCGCGCGAGGCCGGGTCGAGGTTGTTCGTCGGCTCGTCGAGCAGCAGCATGTTGGCCGACGACACGACGAGGGTCGCGAGCGACAGACGCGTCTTCTCGCCGCCCGAGAGCACTCCCGCGGGCTTCAGCACATCGTCGCCCGTGAACAGGAACGATCCCAGCACCTTGCGTGCCTCGGTCGCCGTGATGTCGGGGGCCGCCGACATCATGTTCTCGAGCACCGAGCGGTTCACGTCGAGGTTCTCATGCTCCTGCGCGTAGTACCCGATCTTGAGTCCGTGCCCCGGCTCGAGCGCTCCCGTGTCGGGTCGGTCGACGCCGGCGAGAATGCGCAACAGGGTCGTCTTTCCGGCACCGTTCAGGCCCAGCACGACGACCTTCGAGCCGCGGTCAATCGCGAGGTCGACATCCGTGAAGATCTCGAGCGACCCGTACGACTTCGACAGGTTCTTCGCCATGAGCGGCGTCTTGCCGCACGGCGCCGGCTTGGGGAAGCGCAGTTTGGCGACGCGATCCTCCTGGCGGACCTCCTCGAGCCCCGACAGCATCTTCTCGGCGCGGGCGACCATCTGGTGCGCGGCGGCGGCCTTGGATGCCTTCGCCCCGAAGCGGGCGGCCTGCAGCTGCAGTGCGGTCGCCTTCTTCTCGATGTTGACGCGCTCCTTCTTGCGACGCTCCTCATCGGCGACCCGCTGGCGCAGGTAGTTCTTCCAGTTCATGTTGTAGACGTCGATGACCTGGCGCATGGCATCCAGGTAGAAGACGCGGTTGACGGTCTCGCCGACGAGCTCGACATCGTGGCTGATGACGATCAGGCCGCCCTTGTAGTTCTTCAGGAACTCGCGCAGCCACACGACGCTGTCGGCGTCGAGGTGGTTCGTCGGCTCGTCGAGAATCATCGTCTGGGCATCCGAGAAGAGGATGCGGGCGAGCTCGATGCGCCGGCGCTGACCGCCCGAGAGCGTCTTCAGCGGCTGGTCGAGGATGCGGTCGGGCAGCGACAGGTTGTGGGCGATGGATGCCGCCTCGGCCTCGGCCGCGTAGCCGCCGAGGGACTCGAATCGCTCCATGAGGTTGCCGTAGCGGCGCATCGCCTTCGCGGCGACCTTCTCGTCGGCATCCGCCATCGCGTGCGACGCCTCGTGCATTTCGAGGGCGAGGCTGCCGAGGCCGCGGGCATCCAGAATGCGGGTACGCGCGAGCATCTCGGGGTCGCCCGAGCGCGGGTCCTGCGGCAGATAGCCGAGCTCTCCGGAGCGCTCGACCTTGCCGTCAGCGGGCACGAGGTCGCCCGCGAGCACCTTGGTCAGCGTCGTCTTGCCCGCGCCGTTGCGGCCGACGAGCCCGATCTTGTCGCCGTCCGACACGCGGAACGACACATCCGCCATGAGCGTGCGCGCACCCACGCGGATCTCGAGGTCGTGCACGGCGAGCACAGCGGACGTCCGTTCATTCGGCGGTGAGGGAGAGTGCCCCGAGTCGGGGCCGACGTCCCAGTCTACCGGGGTCGTCTGTGCCTCGACCCGCCGCGCGGGGATGCCGTCTACATCAGATCCGCGATTCTTTCGTAGACCGCGTCCGAAAACGGTGGCGTGGAACGCCCTAGGCTGAGTCGCACCGGCCCTGAGCCGGCATCGACGACGCCCCGAACTCATCAGGAGCACGCATGACTCTCGCCGTTCCCGTCCGCCGCCCCGTGCTGGCCGACCTCATCGCCCGCCCCAGCGACCGCGTCCGTGCGTTCGCACTGGATGCCGCACTTGTCGTCGCCGGCGCACTCTTCGTCGCCGCGCTCGCGCAGGTCGAGATTCCCCTGCAGCCGGTGCCGATCACGGGTCAGACGCTCGGCGTCGTCGTCGTGGGTGCCGCGCTCGGCGCCCGCCGCGGCGCGGCCGCCCTCACGACCTACCTGCTGGCCGGCCTCGCGGGCCTCCCGGTCTTCGCCGGGTTCACGGGATCGATCGCCGCCGTCGCGAAGCCCTCGTTCGGCTTCATCATCGGCTTCGTGTTCGCGGCTTTCGTCGCGGGCTGGTTCGCCGAGCGCGCGTGGGATCGCAAGCCCGTCCTCGCCTTTGTCGGCTTCGTCGCGGCGAGCGCGATCCCGTTCGTTTTCGGCATCCCTTACATGGCGTTCATCCTGAACGTCGTCGGCGGTGGCACGTACGGCTTCGCCGACATCCTGCAGTTCGGCCTGTGGCCGTTCATCGTCGGCGGACTCATCAAGGCGGCAGTCGCGGCGCTGCTCATCCCCGCCGCATGGTGGGCCGTCCGCCAGGCCGACCGCACGAAGCGCAGCTGACACCCCGCGCACGCGAAGAGGCTCCCACCGATCGCGGTGGGAGCCTCTGTCGTTGCGCCGCGGGCTCAGCCCTTCGCCGCGGCGACGGCGGCTGCGAGCTTCTCGGTCACCGTCGGCAGCACCCACGGCAGGGTGAGCGCCGTCGGCGACATGGCAGAGGCGTTCTCGGCGCCGACGAGTGCGGCGACGGCACCCGCGCGCACGGCGGGAATGAGGTTTCCGCGGTCTGATGCGAGGAACTCGTCGAGGGTCGCCTGGTCCTCGGCCTGCGTGAAGAGAACCTCCGCATCGATCTTGTCGAGGCTTTCGTAGCTGACCGTCGTGTAGAAGGTGCCCTCACCGGTGTCGAGGTCGGTGACGCTCGGCGGCGTCACGAAGCCCAGGTCTTCAAGGATCTCGACGCGCGCGTCGCTCGACAGGTAGAGGTAGAACGTGTCGACGTCGTCGTCCACGTACGCGATCGTCGTGCCCGCGAACTCGGGGTGCGCGGCCGCGGCATCCGACACCTGCGCGTCGAGATCGGCGAGCAGCGTCTTCGCCTCATCGACGAGCCCAAGGGCCTCGCCGGTGATCTCGATCACGTCGCGCCACGGCGTCGTCCACGCGGCCTCGGGGTAAGCGACCACGGGGATGCCCGCGGCCGTCACGGCGTCGAACTCCTTCTGCGTGAGGCCCGAGTACGGCGCGAGCAACACATCGGGGTCTGCCTCGAGGAGCGCCTCGAGCGGGATCTCCTCGGCACCCGAGTCGAGGATGACGGGCGGCTCGCCGCCGAGCGCGTCGACGGCATCCGAGATCCACGGCGGCATGCGGTCGTCGCCGCCGGAGTAGTCGTCCGACGGGATCGCGACAGGCTGGATGCCGAGGGCGAGGACCGCGTCGGTCGCTCCCCAGCCCCACGTGGCGATGCGCTCGGGCTTCTGCTCGATCGTCGTGTCGCCGAGGGCGGAGCTGATCGTGACGGGGAAGGCGCCGTCGGCGCCGGCGTCTGAGCCGCCGGATGCGTCGGGGCCGGCCGAGCCGGCGCAGCCCGACAGCACTAGGGCCGTCGCGCTGGCGAGGGCGACAAGGCCCAGTGCCTCGCGGAGTCGTGTCATGGGTCGTTCCTTTCTTGGTGGCTGTGTTCTTGGTGGGCCAGCGCGGCGCCGCCGTCGGCGGCATCGCGCGGGACAGGGATGACGAGCGGGGTTCCGGTGAGCGGATCGGGCGTGACGACGGCGCGGAGGCCGAAGGCATCCCTCACGACCTCCTCGGTGAGGACGTCGCCGGGCGAGCCGTGGGCGACGACCACTCCCCCGCTCATGACGACGAGATCGTCGGCGTAGCGCGCCGCGAGGTTGAGGTCGTGGAGCACCGCGACGACGGTCGTGCCGCGGCTGCGGTTGAGGGCGCGCAACAGGTCGAGCACCTCGATCTGGTGGGCGAGGTCGAGGAAGGTCGTCGGCTCGTCGAGGAGCAGGATGCGGGGGTCTTGCGCGAGCGCCATCGCGATCCACGCGCGCTGGCGCTGGCCGCCCGACAGGTCGCCCACGGGCCGGTCGGCGAGCTCGGTGATGCCCGTCCAGGCCATCGCCTCGTCGACGCGCTGGGCGTCGATCGTGCTCCAGCGCTGAAAGATGCCGCGGTGCGGATGGCGGCCGCGGCCGACGAGCTCGGCGACACTCACGCCCTCCGGAGCCGTCGGGTGCTGCGGCAGGAGCCCCACGATCTGCGCGAACCGGCGGCGCGGGATGCCCGCGGCGTCGGCGCCATCGAGCTCGACGCGGCCCACGAGCGGCGGGCGTAGCCGCGCGAGCGTACCCAAAAGGGTCGATTTGCCGGACGCGTTCGCGCCGATGATCATCGTCACACGCCCCGGCCGGATCTCGAGGTCGAGGCCCTCGATCACCGTCCGTCCCGGGTAGCCGACGGTGAGACCGCGCGCGGCGAGGAGCGGTGCGTCGGATGCCGAGGTCACAGCTGCCGTCCTTTCGAGGTGGCCAGGAGCCAGAGGAGGAACACCGCGCCGATCGCGCCCGTCACGACGCCGACGGGCATGCTCAGCCCCGGGATCGCGAACTGCGCGACGAGGTCGGCCGCGACGAGTAGCACCGCGCCGAGCGCCGCGCTCGTGCCGATGCCGACGGCGCCGTGTCCGAGGAGCGGGCGCGCGATCGCGGGTGCGCACAGGGCGATGAAGCCGATCGGTCCGACGAAAGCGCACGTCACCGCGGTGAGGAGCACGGCGCAGCCGACGACAAGCCATCGCACCGTGTCACCGCGCACACCGAGACCGCTCGCGGTCTCGGGGCCAAGCTGCGTGATCGGCAACAGCCGCGCCGCGATGACGAGGGCCGGCGCCGTGAGCACGAGCACGCCGAGCACCGTCAGAACCTGCCACCAGGGCGTCGACGAGAGGCTTCCCGTGAGCCACAGGAGCGCCAGCCGCGCCTCTTCGACCTTCGCGCGCACCATGAGGAAGTCGATGATCGACATTGTGAGGAACGAGATCCCGATGCCGGCGAGGATGAGGCGGAATCCGCCGTCGCGGAGCGCCCGACCCGCGAGCGAGAGCAGGAGCGCGACGGCCGCTCCCCCGACGAACGCGAAGACGGCGAGCAGCGGTCCGGTCGTTCCGAGCACAAGGATCGCGAACACTGCGGCGACGCCGCTGCCGCCCGAGATGCCGAGGAGGTCGGGGCTCGCGAGCGGGTTCGAGAGGTACGACTGCAGGAGGGCGCCCGCGATGCCGAGGGCCGCGCCCGTCACGAGCGCCATCGCCGCGCGCGGCGCGCGCACCTGGAACACGACGTACTGCTCGACGCGACTCCCCGAGCCCAGGAGCGTCTGCCACAGCCGGTCGGGCGCGATCGGGTAGTCGCCGATCGACAACGCCACGACGATCGCGACGACGGCAAGCACGGCGACGACCGCGACGACCCGCACGCGGCGGCGGGCCGCGGTCTGCCGCACGAGCATCGACGCGCTCACAGGGTGACCCGCCGCGGTTGGAGGACGAGCGCGATCAGCATCGGCGCTCCGAGGAACGCGACGACGATTCCCGCCTGCACCTCACCCGGAAGCGCGATCACGCGGCCGATGACATCCGCGAGAAGCAACACGCTCGCGCCCACGGGCATGCCGATGGTCAGCAACCGCGCGTAGCCGCCGCCCACGAGGGCGCGCAGCACGTGCGGCACGAGGAGGCCGAGGAACACGATCGGCCCGGCGATCGCCGTCGCCCCGCCGCACAGGAGGATCGTCGCGACGATCCCCAGGGCGCGGCTGCGCCCGACGTCATGGCCGAGTCCGGATGCCGTGTCGGCGCCGAGCGCGATGAGGTCGAGCCCCCGTGCGGATGCGACGGCGAGGGCAGCGCCGAGGAGCAGTGGTAGCAGCACGAGCGCGACGGAGTCGAGCCCGCGCGCGGTGAGACCGCCGACCGACCAGTACCGGTACACGTCGAGCGCGTAGATGTTCGTCGTCAGGATGAGGAAGGTCACCGCGGTGATCCCCGCGGTGACCGCCGCGCCCGTCAGGGCGAGCTTTGCGGGATTCCCGCCGTCGGCGCCGCGTCCGCCGATCAGGGCTACCACGATGGCAGCGAGCGCCGCACCGACGAACGCGAACCACACAAAGGATGCCGGGCGCGACAGCCCGAGCAGCGTGATCGCGCCGAGCACCGCGAGTGAGGCGCCCGCGTTGACGCCGAGGAGGCCCGGATCGGCGAACGGGTTGCGGGTGAGCCCCTGCATCACGGTGCCCGCGAGCGCCAGGGCCGCGCCCGCGCACAGCCCGATGACGGTGCGGGGAACGCGTTGGGTCAGCACGACGACGTGGTCGGGGTTCCCGAGGTCGGGGCGCGTCAGCGCCTGCCAGACCTCCGCGGGCGGGATCGCTCGGGCACCGATGGCGAGCGAGAGCACCACCGTCACGAGCAGCACGACGGCGGCCGCCACCGCGACCACCGCAGTCCGCCGCGCAGTGCGACGTCCGCTCATTCGGTGCGCTCTGCCTGCCCGAGCCGCCAATAGCCCATGAACGCGACGCGGCGCCGGTCCACGCCGCATCCGCTCACGAGCAGACGCCGCAGCGTCTTCACCGTCGCCGCCTCACCCGCCATCCACGCGTAGAACTCGCCCTCACCGTCTTCCGGGCTGTCCCAGAGCAGTTCGCGGTCGACGTCGAGGTCTTCCAGCACCTGCGGACGCGGGGACGCGGCCCGCGCGAGCACGTCGCCGTTCGCCGTCGTCCACGCGGTGACGGCGTCGATGAGACGAGACCCGTGCTCGGCGTCGTCGCGCACGATCCAGGTGAGTCGCACTCCCGTGGCGATCGCCGGTGAGAGCACGTCGAGCGCGGAGGGTACTTCGATGAAGGCGTCGACGTCGCAGCGCGGGTCGAGCGACTCGAGAATCCCGCAGATCGCGGGCGCCGCCGTCTCGTCGCCGGCCAGCAGCATCCGGCGCGCCGTTCCCGGGTGCCAGTCGATGCCGCCCCGCGAGTGGGGGCTGCGCTCATCGGGGCCGACGACGATGAGCGATTGTCCGACTTCGGCGGCCTCCGCCCAAGACCCTGCCGGGCCGGCGTCGTGGTGCACGACGAAGTCGACGTCGAGCTCGCGTGCCGCAGGGTCGATGCGACGCACCGTGTAGGTGCGGAAGGGATTGCGCGAACCCACCGGCAGTGCGCGCCAGCGGTCGTACCAGTCGCCGGCTTCCTCGTTCTGCCCGAAGTCGGAGAATCCACCCGCGATCCCGTCGACGGGGAACACGACCTTGATGCGCTGGTCGAGCCCGGCGGTTCCGAAGTGTTCGAGCTCCTCGCCCGTAAACGTGATGCGTACGAAGTGCGGGGCGAGCCGCGTGACCGCCGCGACCTCGATGCGGTACGGCCGGTAGGCAGGGCGGACGGAGGTCTCGGCGAGTGGCATCCTCTTAGGTTAGCCTTACCTGGTTCACCATTCAAATGGATGGTGTTATGCCCGCGCCAGATTCTCGGCCGCATGCCCCAGCCGGAGCCCGGGCGCGACGGCGACGACAGCGAGTGCCGCCGCGACGGCGAAGACCGCGGGGAACGACGCGCCGGTCGCGCTCAGGGCGATGAACATCAGCCCCATGACGGCGATGGATGCGGCGGAGCCGACGGCATCCGAGATCGACAACGCCGCAGAGTTGAATCCCTGGTCTCCCGGCGTCGAATACGCGAGCGTCAGCACGGTGAGCCGAGGGTACATCAGCCCCATGCCGCCGCCCGCGAGCGACCATCCCGCAATGATCGTCCAGGCGGGCAGGTGCCGCGCGGCCGCCACGGCGACGATGATCGTCGCGGCCAGCAGCAGCGCCGTTCCGGTCAGGGTGATGCGCCGATTGCCCAGTCGATCTCCGATGCGGCCCTGGATGTCCGCGCACGCGGCCCACGCGAGCGCAGCCGTTGTGAGACCGAGCCCCGCTGCCGTCGCGGAGTAGCCGTAATCGTCGATCAGCAGGTAGGGCACGTAGATCTCGGCGCCGAACAGCGCACCGGCGATGAGGGCGCGCATGAGCACGACGCTCGGCAGGCCGCGGCGCGCGAGGAGCGTGCCGCGCGGCAGCAGGGGCCGGATCGCCGCCGCGATCACCAGCAGCGACACGGCGACCAGAGGCACCGTCCACGGCCCCGCCTCCCCCGCGAGGCTCAGCGTGAGTGCCCCGGCCGCGACGACAACGCTCAGCGCCAGGCGCCGGGCGACGGGCTCTCGCGACGGATCCGCCGCCTCGAGCGGGATGCCGTGCAGCCGCAGGTACACGACCGTGAATGCGACGATCGTGAGGAGGGCGACCCCCAGGAAAACCCAGCGCCAGTGCAGGTGCTCCGCGACGAACCCCGCGAGCAACGGCCCCACGAGCGACGGCACGACCCACGCGGCAGAGAAGGCCGCGAACACGCGCCCGTGCAGTGCCGCCGGGTACACGCGCGCGACGACGACGTACAGCGCGACCGTCTGGCCGCCCGTGCCCAGCCCCTGCAGGAGCCGACCGAGCACGAGCACGGGCATCGTCGGGGCGAAGCCCGCGATGAGGAGCCCCGCGACGAACAGGGCGACGGAGGTCGCGAGCGGGAGGACGGGGCCTGCGCGGTCGCACCACGCACCGACGGCCACCATGCCGATGACGCTCGTCGCGAGCGTCCCCGCGAACGCGACCGCGTAGAGCGCATCGCCGTCGAGGTCCGCGCTCACGAGCGGCATGACGGTCGTCACCGCGAGTGCCTGCATCGCCGCGAGGAAGATCATCGCGACCGCGCCGGCGGTCACCCACGCGTAGCGCGCACTCCAGACGGTCGTCTCCGGCGAACTCACGAGCTCGCGGTCGTCAGCGCCCCGATGCGCGTGACGGCCTCGGTGAGCACCGCCGGGCTGCAGCCGAAGTTCATGCGCACGTGCCCCGCGCCGCTCGGCCCGAACAAGGGTCCGTGGTGGAGCGCGACTTTCGCGTGCGTCAGGATATGGCGCGCCGGGTCCTCGCCCCAGCCGTAGGCGGAGACGTCGATCCAGGCCAGATATCCGGCATCCGGCACTCGGTAACGGGCGAGCGGGAGGTGCTCGGCGAGAAGCTCCGCCAACAGCAGGCGGTTGCGGTCCAGCGTCGCCCGCAGGGAATCGAGCCAGGCATCGGATGCCTGCGAGAAGGCCGCGACCGCGGCGATCGCGCCGAAGAGGCCCGTTCGCCACTCGACCTCGGGCCACAGGCCACGGATAACCCGGGCCTGCGTCGGCGAGGCCGCGACCATGAGCGCGCACTTGAGACCGGCGAGGTTGAAGGCCTTCGACGCGCTCGTGACGGCGAGCCCGACCTCCGCGGCATCCTCCGATGCCGCCAAGAATGGGGTGAACGGGGCGCCCGGGTGCACCAGCGGGAAGTGGATCTCGTCGCTGATGACGACGGCCCCGTGGCGGCGGGCGATCGCAGCGAGCCCCGCAAGCGTCTCGCGCGAGTGCACCGTGCCGGTCGGGTTGTGCGGGTTGCACAGGAGGACCGCGCGCGCCCCGCCCGCCAGTGCACTCTCGATGCCCGCGAGGTCGAGCTCCCACCCCTCCCCCGTGTCGACGAGCGGAACGTCCTCGACGACGCCGCCCGCCTCGGGAATGCACATCGAGAACGGCGGATACACGGGCGAGGTGATCACAACACGGTCGCCGGGCGTGATCGTCGCCCGCAACAGCTCGACGACGCCCATCATGACGTCGCCCGTCGACCGCACGAACGCGGGATCGACCTCCCAGCCGAACCGGCGGCGCGCGAAATCCGCGAACGCCGCGCGGATGCCCGGGTCGGGTGGCGTGTACCCGGTGTCGCCGTCGGCGACGGCGCGGGCGAGCGCAGCGCTGATCGGCTCGGCCAACGCGAAGTCGGTCTCGGCGACGAACATCGGGATGACGTCTTCGGGGTACGAGCGCCACTTCGTGCTCGATCGGCGCCGCAACGCCTCGAGCGGCAGGGCTTCGAGGGGGGTGATGCTCACCCGTCGAGCCTATCCAACCGAGATCGCTGGACAGAGGTTTCGATACGCCGCGCACGGGGCGCGGCTACTCAACCTGAGTCGCAGCCGCATCAACGCCGCTACGCGGCATTGCTCCGGCTCGACTCAGATCGCGAAGCCCAGGGCACGCATCATGTCGCGCCCGTCGTCGGTGATCCGCTCAGGGCCCCACGGCGGCATCCACACCCAGTTGATGCGGAACCGCTCCACGACGTTGTCGAGCGCCTGCGCCGTCTGCTCTTCCAGGACGTCGGTGAGCGGGCATCCTGCCGACGTGAGGGTCATATGGATGACCAGTGCGTCGTTCTCCTCGTCCCAGCTGAGGTCGTAGATGAGTCCGAGGTCGACGACGTTGATCCCCAGCTCGGGGTCCATGACGTCTTTGAGCGCCTCGGTGACGTCGTCGTACTTCTCGGGGCTGAGAGTGGCCGTCATGCGTCGATCCTAGGCTTCGATCGGCGCATCGGCATCGAGGTACCGGTCGTAGCCCTCGTTCTCGAGGCGCTCGGCGAGCTCGGGGCCGCCCTCCTCGGCGATGCGACCGGCGACCATCACGTGCACGAACTGCGGCGTGATGTAGCGGAGGATGCGGGTGTAGTGCGTGATGAGCAGCACGCCGAGGTCGGTGGCCTCCTTCGCGCGGTTGACGCCCTCCGACACGATCTTGAGCGCGTCGACGTCGAGGCCCGAGTCGGTCTCGTCGAGCACGGCGATCGCAGGCTTCAGGAGCTCCAGCTGCAGGATCTCGTGGCGCTTCTTCTCACCGCCCGAGAACCCCTCGTTGACGTTGCGAGCCGCGAACTTCGGGTCCATGCGGAGGTTCTTCATGGCATCCTTGACATCCTTCGTCCACGCGCGGATCGCGGGCGCCTCGCCGTCGATCGCCGTCTTGGCCGTGCGCAGGAAGTTCGTCACCGTGACGCCCGGGATCTCGACCGGATACTGCATCGCGAGGAACAGCCCCGCGCGCGCCCGCTCGTCGACCGACATCGCAAGGACATCCTCGCCGTCGAGGGTGATCGTGCCGCCCGTGACGGTGTACTTCGGGTGCCCGGCGATCGTGTAGGCGAGGGTCGACTTGCCCGAGCCGTTGGGGCCCATGATCGCGTGGGTCTCGCCGGTGCGGACGGTCAGGTCGACGCCGTTGAGGATCGGGGTGGTCCCCGCGTCGGTCTCGACGGTCACGTGCAGATCGCGGATCTCGAGAACAGCCATGTCAGATACCTTCTTCAGTTCACTTCTTTGCGGACGGCCGGGTCGATGAGGATGTCGTCCCCGTCGATCACGACCTCGTACACGGGCACCGGCTCGTACGCCGGCAGGTTCAAGGGGCGCCCGGTGCGCAGCGAAAACGCCGAGCCGTGCGCCCAGCACTCGAGCGTCTCGCCCTCGACGAAGCCATCGGAGAGCGAGATGTCGCCGTGCGTGCAGGTGTCGCCGATCGCGTGCACCTCACCGTTCGAGTCGAGCACGACCGCCATCGGCACGCCGTCGACCTCGACCCGCACCGCGGTGTCCTGCTCGAGCTCGCTGAGGCTCAGCACCTTCTGGGCGCTCATACGGATGCCTCGGTGAGAGATTCAGTGAGGGCCAGCTCCGCCTCGATCGCCGCGATGAGCTCCTCCTGCAGGTCATCGAGCGCGATCTTCTGCACGATCTCGGCGAGGAAGCCCAGCACGACGAGGCGGCGCGCCTCGTCCTCCGAGATGCCGCGTGCCTGCAGGTAGAACAGCTGCTCGTCGTCGAAGCGTCCTGTCGCGCTCGCGTGGCCCGCGCCGAGGATGTCACCGGTCTCGATCTCGAGGTTCGGGATCGAGTCGGCGCGCGCACCCTCGGTCAGCACCAAGTTGCGGTTCGCCTCGTACGAGTCGGTGCCCGTGGCATCCGGTCCGATGAGCACGTCACCGATCCACACCGTGCGGGCGCTCTGGCCCTGCAGCGCCGCCTTGTACAGCACATCGCCGGTCGTGTGCGGGCCCTTGTGGTGCAGGTACACCTGACTTTCGAGGTGCTGCCCGGCATCCGAGAAGGCGAGGCCGTAGAGTTTGCCGTCGGCGCCCGCGCCGGCGAGCTCGACAGAGGGGTTCACGCGCACGATGCCGCCGCCGAGGCTCACGACGACGTGCGTGAGCGAGGCGTCGCGGTCGACGCGCGCCTGGTGGGATGCCAGGTGGATCGCGTCGTCATCCCAGCGCTGCACCGACACGACGGTGAGCGCGGCGCCGTCGCGGACGATGATCTCGACGTTCTGCGCCTGCTGCGCGGTGCCCTCGTGGCGAAGGATCAGCGTCGCGCGCGAGTGCGGCTGCGCCTCGATCACGACGTGCGCGTGCGCGACGCCGCCGCGGCCGGTCAGACGCACGATGATCGGTTCGTCGAGCTCGACGTTCGCGGGGATGCGGATGAGGGGCGCCTCGGCCTCTTGCGACCAGGCGATCGCGCTCGGCAGGTCTTCGGGGCGGAAGACCTCGCCGCGCGGCGCCTCGCCGACAGCAAGGCGCGCCTGCTCGACACCCTCGGGCGCCTGCACCTCGACACCGATCACATCGTGCGGCGCCGGTTCGTCCGACAGCAGCGCCGCGAGCTTCGCGACGGGCGTGTGCTTCCAGTTGACCTCGTGGCCGGTCGGCGCGCCGAAGGCGGCCGGGTCGAACGACCAGGGGCGCTCGGAGCGCGTCTGCACCGGCACGAAGCCGGACGTCAGCGACGCGGCAGGATCGAGATGACCCTCCGTGCTGCCGGGCGCGGGGGTCTGGGTGGTGCTCGTCATCAGCCGACGGATCCTTCCATGCCCATCTCGATGAGCTTGTTGAGCTCGAGCGCGTACTCCATCGGGAGCTCCCGCGCGATCGGCTCGATGAAGCCGCGGACGATCATGGCCATGGCCTCGTCCTCCGGCATCCCACGGCTCATGAGGTAGAACAGCTGCTCCTCGCTCACCTTCGACACCGTGGCCTCGTGGCCCAGCTGCACGTCGTCGACGCGGATGTCGATCGCGGGGTACGTGTCGGAGCGCGACTTCGTGTCGACGAGCAGGGCATCACACCGCACGGTGTTCGCCGAGTGGTGGGCCTTCTCGTCGACGCGCACCTCGCCGCGGTAGCCGGCCCGGCCACCGCCGCGCGCGATCGACTTCGACACGATCGATGACTGCGTGTACGGCGCCATGTGGATCATCTTCGCGCCGGCATCCTGGTGCTGGCCGGGGCCCGCGAACGCGACCGAGAGCGTCTCGCCCTTGGCGTGCTCGCCCATGAGGAAGATCGACGGATACTTCATCGTCACCTTCGAGCCGATGTTGCCGTCGATCCACTCCATCGTCGCACCCTCGTGCGCGACCGCGCGCTTCGTGACGAGGTTGTAGACGTTGTTCGACCAGTTCTGGATCGTCGTGTACCGAACGCGCGCGTTCTTCTTCACGATGATCTCGACGACTGCCGAGTGCAGCGAGTCGGACTTGTAGATCGGGGCCGTGCAGCCCTCGATGTAGTGCACGTACGAGCCCTCGTCGGCGATGATGAGCGTCCGCTCGAACTGGCCCATGTTCTCGGTGTTGATGCGGAAGTAGGCCTGCAGCGGAATCTCGACGTGCACGCCCGGCGGCACGTAGACGAACGATCCGCCCGACCAGACGGCCGTGTTCAGCGCCGCGAACTTGTTGTCTCCGGCGGGGATGACGGTGCCGAAGTACTCCTCGAAGAACTCGGGGTGCTCGCGCAGCGCCGTGTCGGTGTCCATGAAGATGACACCCTGCTTCTCGAGCTCTTCGTTGATCTGGTGGTAGACGACCTCGGACTCGTACTGCGCGGCGACACCCGCGACCAGGCGCGCGCGCTCAGCCTCGGGGATGCCCAGCTTCTCGTAGGTGTTGCGGATGTCCTCGGGGAGGTCCTCCCACGACTGCGCCTGCTTCTCGGTCGAGCGCACGAAGTACTTGATGTTGTCGAAGTCGATCTCCGACAGGTCTGCGCCCCACGTGGGCATGGGCTTGCGGCCGAAGAGCTGGTGGCCCTTCAGGCGCGTCTTGAGCATCCATTCCGGCTCGGCCTTGAGCGCCGAGATGTCACGCACGACGGCTTCGGACAGGCCGCGCTTGGCGCTTGCGCCCGCGGCATCCGCGTCGTGCCACCCGAACTCGTAGACGCCGAGTCCTTCGAGCTCCGGTCGGTCGATGAGCACATCCGACATCGCTTTGCCTCCTTCGTGCCCGAACGGTGTCATCCGTCCCGGCATTCCCGCGCCCTCGGGAGTGGGCGAGGGGTGGGATGCCGCTTTCAGGGCCGTGTGTGATGCGTCGGGGCGAGGCCGCGCCGCGCCTAGACTTGGAGCGACTCGCCGCGCATTGCGCGGTGACGCCCCACCCCTGAAGTCTACAGGCAACGCCCCACCCCGGGCGTGGCCGCGCGCGATCAGCGCGCACCCCGGAGGCAACGGCATGACCGACGCGCACACCGCCACCCCGACGCTCGACGAACGCCCGCACGGATGGGTGGATGCCGCATATCGCCGCCTGCCCGACCGAGTCGGCCGCGGCGCGCGGGTGCTCGCGTGGCTCGTGTTCATCAGCAACGTCGTCATCGTCGGCACGGGCGGCCTCGTGCGCCTCACCGAGTCGGGCATGGGGTGTGAGACGTGGCCGTACTGCACGGGGGATTCCCTCGTGCCGACCGAAGCCCTCGGCATCCACGGTCTGATCGAGTTCGGCAACCGCACACTCACGGGTGCGCTCGTGATCATCGCGCTGCTCGCGTTCCTGTCGGTGCTGCGCGTTCGCGCGGAGCGGCCCGAGTTGCTGAAGCTCACCCTCGCCAACGGCATCGGCATCATCCTGCAGGCCCTCGTCGGCGGAGTCATCGTGTGGCTGCACCTGCCGCCGAGCCTCGTGGGCATTCACTTCCTCCTGTCGGCCGCGCTGGTCGCGAACGCCGCTGCCTATGTCTGCCGCGTGTACGGGCCGGGCGGCCCGCGCGTGCGAGCCGTGTCGCGGGGCTACGCGATCCTCGTCCACGTCACGAGCGCGGCGGTCGCGGTGACGGTGGTCGTCGGCATCCTGCTCACCGGCGCCGGGCCGCACGCGGGAGACGACGCGGCCGCGCGAAACGGGCTCGATCCCGTCTTCTGGCAGCACGTGCACAGCTGGCCCGCGTATGTGACGCTCGCGCTGACGCTCGCCGTCGTCGCGGGCGCGTGGCGCACTCCCCCTGCGCAGGGGCTTCGTCGCTGGACGCTTCTGCTTCTCGCCGTCGAGCTCGTGCAGATCGCCGTCGGCCTCTGGCAGGCACGGACCGGGCTGCCGATCGCGCTCGTGAACATCCACATGGTGCTGGCTGTGCTGCTCGTCGCGGCGATGACGACGGTGGTCATGCACCTCAAGGCGCCCGCGGCATCCACAGCTCTCTCATAGGAGACGCATCGCGCGTACCCTGGTGGCTCGCACATAGTCGATGAGTCGCCGCGCCGTGCGGTGGCGGTCACAGAAGGAGCTCCTCCATGTCCACTACGCCGCGCCTGAGCCACAGCATCCCGTTTTGGGCGCTCGTCGGCGGATCCGTCGTCGCCGTCGCGGGCGGCGCGTTCCTCATCCAGTCGAAGCTGACCGCGCTGGATACCGCGCTCACCGACCAGACCGCGACCGCGAGTGACCTGTACGTGGGGCAGGTCTGGGGCGCCGCCGGTGCGATCATCGTCGGGGCGGGTCTTGTGGGTCTTGCGCTCGCGCTGACGGTCGCCGCGCTCAGCTCGCTGAAGCCCGCCGTGGAGATCACCGCGGTCGACGTCTACGGCGAGCCCGCCTGGGAGGACGAGGTCGAGATCGCCGCGGAAGCTCCCCTCGAGGAGTCGGCCGACCTCGACGCAGGCGAGCCCGTCGCGGACGCAGAGCTCGTCGCGGACGCGCAGCCCGCCGCGGACGCGCAGCCCGCCGACGACACTGCGGTCACCCCGCCCCCCGCACGCTGAGCCGCGGCGGACCCCACACGGCATCCGCCTCTCACAACTTCGGAGATCTGCACTTCTTCGGACGCCCCGCCGCGGGCGGCTCCGAAGAACTGCAGATCTCCGTGTTTGTGCAAGTGGCGCGGGGGCTACAGGCGCCGTGGGATCTGCAGCTGCCGCGGGATCTGCAGATGCCGCGGGGCGGTGCGGGCGGCGTCAGCGCGCGAGGTGCAGCCCCGCCGCCACGGCGTGCATGATGACTTCCTGCACGGCGGGCCAGTCGTCCATCACCTGCGCGTAGGTGAAACGCAGCACGTGATACCCGCGGAGAGCGAGCTGCGCGTCGTGCGCGATGTCGGCCGCGCGTTGCGCGCCGACGTGGTGCCCGCCGTCGAGCTGCACGACGAGCCGCGCGCCGATGAGGAAGTCGACCGGCCGGTCGAGGATGACCACCTGCGCGCGGATCGGCTCGCGCAGCCACCGCAGCCTGAACCGGAAGAGCGTCTCGAGTCCCGAGTCGGCGAACGGCGTCGCCTTCTCCAGCACCTGCCGCGCCGCGGTCGGCAGGTCGAGACGGCGAAGCGCCGTGGCATCCACGAGGCGCAGGCGCAGCGCCGAGTCCCAGATCGCGAGCGCGCTCTCGAACGGCTGGCACGTCGCGACGAGCGCGAGTGTGTTCTGGATGCCGTCGATCAAGGCATCCGGCGGGCGCGGGACGATCGGCTTCGCCCAGTGCACGGTCGCGCGGTCGGGTTTGCCGCCCGCGGCCGCGGGGTCGGCAGCGACATGGCAGCGGTCCTCGGCGGGCACCCACAACCCCAGGCGGCGCGCCGCCGTGACGCAGGAGAGCACGACGCCCCACCGCGCGGCCGAGACGAGCTCAGCATCCGCGCCGGGGAGCGCCACCCAGTCGCGGCGGACGCGGACGAGGCGTCCGTCGTCGATCGCCCGAGCGATCCGGTACCGCGAGGACCCGGCGGCGACGAGCGTCGTCGCCCGCGCGACGCCGCCCCGCGACTCGACAGCTACGAGCAGGGACAGTACCGCGGTGGGAGAGGTGAGAATGGATGCCGGCATCCGCCCACTCTGACCGCGTCGCCGCGGCCGCGGGCCCGGATGCGCTGATCTGTGGAGGGATGCCGTGAACTCGCGCCCTGTGGAGGAGGCTGCGGTCGCGGCACCGGCGCCGCCTCCCGCCCGCATAACCTCGGAGATCTGCACAACCTCGGAGCCAATGCCCCTGCGGCGTCCGAAGAACTGCAGATCTCCGCAGTTGTGCGACGAGCCGGGGCGCGAGCCCGGGTCAGAAGGGCAGCAGCGGGTCGACCGCGATCGCCACGAACAGCAGCGTCAAATAGGTGATGGATGCGTGGAAGACGCGCATCGGGCGGATCTGCTCGCCGCTGGCGGCGCGGTGATAAAGCACGTGCGACTCAAAGATGAACCAGCCGCCGAACACGAGCGCCGACACGGTGTAGACGACCCCCATCTCCGCCACCGGCACGAGCAGAAGCGACGCCGCGACAGTCGCCCACGCGTACAGGATGACCTGGAGCCCCACCTGCAGCCCGTCGCGCGTCGCGCCGAGCATCGGCACGTCGGCCTCTTGATAGTCGCCCTTGTACTTCATCGACAACGGCCAGTAGTGCGGAGGAGTCCACAGGAACACGACGAGGAAGAGGATGAAGGGCGTCCAGGCGAGCGACCCCGTGACCGCCGCCCAGCCGATCAGCACAGGGAAGCACCCCGCGATCCCGCCCCATACGATGTTCTGCTCCGTGCGGCGCTTCAGGATGATCGTGTAGATCACGACGTAGAAGAAGATCGCGCCGACGCTGAGCGCTGCGGCGAGCCAGTTCGTCGTCACGAGCAACCAGGCGGTGGATGCCACGGCAAGAACCCAGGCGAACACGAGCGCTCCGCGCGGCGAAACCTCGCCCGTCACGATCGGGCGGTTCTCGGTGCGCCGCATGTGCGCGTCGATGTCGCGATCGAGGTACATGTTGAACGCGGCAGCCGAGCCTGCGCTGAGCGACCCGCCGATGACCGTGGCGAGGACGAGCCACAGGCTCGGCATTCCACCCTGCGCAAGGATCATGACCGGAACCGTCGTCACGAGCAGTAGCTCGAGCACGCGCGGCTTCGTGAGGGAGACGTAGGCGCGGATCGTGCGACCGATCGAGCGCGTCGTCGCGGGCTGCGCGACGGTGGCGACGCTCGACTGCACCATATTTCCGGTCCCCTTCTTCGGCCCCGTCCAGTGTAGGCGAAAGCAGCCGTCGAGGTCGGTCGCCCGCGTTGACTCACATGGCCCCCTCGGCATGGCGCTTCGCTAAGCTGAAAACCTACGCGTCGCCGAGCGCCGACCGCCCGATGTGACATTGCGGCCCCCGCTGCGAACAGCGGCGTACTCCCCCATCTTTCGAAAGGGCTCCACGTGTCGGAACTGACCTGGGACGAGATCGATCGGCGTGCGGTGGACACCGCGCGCGTGCTGGCGGCGGATGCCGTCGAGAAGGTCGGCAACGGCCACCCCGGCACCGCGATGAGCCTCGCACCGGCCGCGTACCTGCTGTACCAGCGGGTCCTGCGCCACGACCCGGCCGACACGCACTGGATCGGCCGTGACCGCTTCATCCTGTCGGCGGGGCACTCGTCGCTGACGCAGTACGTGCAGCTGTACCTCGGCGGCTTCGGCCTCGAGCTGGGCGACCTCGAAGCCCTCCGCACGTGGGGCTCGCTCACCCCCGGTCACCCCGAATACGGCCACACGAAGGGCGTCGAGATCACCACCGGGCCGCTCGGTCAGGGTCTCGCCTCGGCCGTCGGCTTCGCGTACGCGGCGCGCTACGAGCGGGGCCTCTTCGACCCCGACACCGCCGCCGGCGAGAGCCCGTTCGACCACTTCGTGTACGTGATCGCGGGCGACGGCGACCTGCAGGAAGGCGTGACGAGCGAAGCGTCGAGCCTCGCGGGCCACCAGGAGCTCGGCAACCTGATCGCGATCTACGACTCCAACCAGATCTCGATCGAGGACGACACGAACGTCGCCTTCACCGAGGATGTTGCGAAGCGCTACGAGTCCTACGGCTGGCACGTGCAGACGGTCGACTGGAAGAAGACCGGAGAGTACGTCGAGGATGTCGCGGAGCTCTACGCCGCGATCGAAGCCGCCAAGGGCGAGACCGACAAGCCGTCGCTCATCATCCTGAAGACGATCATCGGCTGGCCGAGCCCCGGCAAGCAGAACTCGGGCAAGATCCACGGCTCCGCCCTCGGCGCCGACGAGCTCGCCGCGACGAAGAAGGTCCTCGGGTTCGACCCGGAGCAGAGCTTCGTCGTCGCCGATGACGTCATCGCGCACACGCGTGAGCTCGGCGAGCGGGCGAAGACCGCGCGCGCCGCGTGGCAGGAGTCGTTCGACGCGTGGGCGGCTGCGAACCCCGAGCGCAAGGCGCTCCTCGACCGACTCGAGGCGGGCGAGCTCCCCGAGAGCCTCGAGGCTCCGACGTTCGAAGCCGGCAAGGACGTCTCGACCCGCGCCGCGTCGGGTCAGGTCATCAACGCCCTCGCCGCGCAGCTCCCCGAGCTGTGGGGCGGCTCCGCCGACCTCGCCGAGTCGAACCTGACGACGATCAAGGATGCCAAGAGCTTCATCCCCGCCGAGTGGTCGACCCACGAATGGTCGGGCGACCCGTACGGGCGCGTCTTGCACTTCGGCATCCGCGAGCACGCGATGGGCGCGATCGTCAACGGCATCAAGCTGCACGGCCCGACCCGCCCGTTCGGCGGCACGTTCCTGATCTTCAGCGACTACATGCGCCCGCCGGTGCGTCTGGCCGCGCTCATGGACATCCCGTCGATCTTCGTCTGGACGCACGACTCGGTCGCCCTCGGCGAAGACGGACCGACCCACCAGCCGATCGAGCAGCTGTCGACGCTCCGCCTCATCCCGAACTTCACGGTCGTGCGTCCCGCGGACGCGAACGAGACTTCGGCCGCGTGGCTCGAGATCGTCCGCCGTGCGAGCGGCGGCCCGGTCGGCATCGCGCTGACGCGCCAGAACGTTCCGACGTTCCCGCGCGGCACCGACGGATTCGCGACAACCGACGGCGTCGCGAAGGGCGCGTACGTCCTCCTCGACACGGACGGCACGCCGGATGTCATCCTCATCGCGACCGGCTCCGAGGTGCAGCTGGCGGTGCAGGCCCGCGAGACGCTGGCCGCAGAGGGCATCCAGGCGCGCGTCGTCTCGGCGCCCTCGCTCGAGTGGTTCGCAGAGCAGGATGCCGCGTACCGCGAGTCGGTGCTCCCGGCATCCGTCACGGCCCGTGTCTCGGTCGAAGCCGGCTCGACGCCGCTGTGGCGCGGCGTCGTCGGCGACCACGGACGCACGGTCGGCATCGACCACTTCGGCGCCTCCGCCGACTACAAGACCCTGTTCGAGAAGTTCGGCGTCACTGCCGAGCATGTCGCCAGCGCCGCGCGGGAATCCGTGAGCGCAGCACGCGCAACCGCCAAGGAGAACTCATGACCACGCCCACTCAGCAGCTCTCGGATGCCGGAGTCAGCATCTGGCTCGACGACCTCTCCCGCACGCGCATCGACTCGGGCAACCTCGCCGAGCTGATCGAGACGCGCAACGTGACCGGTGTGACGACGAATCCGTCGATCTTCCAGGCCGCGATCGGCAACCAGAACGACGACTCGTACGACGCTCCGCTCGCCGCGCTGGCATCCGCGGGTGCCGACGTCGATGCGGCGATCTTCGAGCTGACGACGACCGATGTGCGCGATGCCGCCGACATCTTCCGCCCCGTGTACGACGCCACCGGCGGGATCGACGGCCGCGTGTCGATCGAGGTCTCCCCCGACCTCGCCCACGACACCGAGGCGACGAGCGCCGAGGCCACGAAGCTGTGGGCGAAGGTCGACCGGCCGAACACGCTCATCAAGATCCCCGCGACGAAGGCGGGGCTCCCCGCGATCACGGCGACGCTCGCCGAGGGCATCTCGGTCAACGTGACGCTGATCTTCTCTCTCGAGCGCTACGACGAGGTCATCGACGCGTACCTCGCCGGACTCGAGCAGGCGAAGGCGAACGGGCACGACCTCGCCAGCATCCACTCGGTCGCGTCGTTCTTCGTCTCGCGCGTGGACACCGAGGTCGACAAGCGGCTCACCGCGCTCGGTGGCGAGGATGCCGAGGCGCTGAAGTCGAAGGCCGGCCTCGCCAACGCGCGCCTCGCGTACGAGCTGTTCGAGAAGCGGTTCGCCGAGCCGCGCGCACAGGAGCTCGTCGCCGCGGGCGGAAACGTGCAGCGACCGCTGTGGGCGTCGACCGGGGTCAAGGACCCGGCCCTCCCCGACACCCTGTACGTCACCGAGCTCGTCGCGCCGGGAACCGTCAACACGATGCCCGAGAAGACGCTCGAGGCGACCTTCGACCACGGCGTCGTGACGGGCGACACCGTCACCGGCACCTACGCCGATGCCCACCGCACGTTCGACGCGCTCGCAGCCGTCGGCATCGACATCGCCGACGTCACGCAGCTGCTCGAGGACGAGGGCGTCGCGAAGTTCATCGCCTCGTGGCAGGACCTCAAGCAGACCGTCGCGGCGGCCCTCGCGGACGCGCCGGAGAGCGTGCGGTGAGCTTCGAGATCCACGTCTCGGGGCACGTCAAGGACGTCGTCGAGCAGACGCTTCCCGGTCTCGTCGACTCGCTGATCGCGAGCGGGATCACGGCGGGAGACCCCGCTCTGTGGGGTCCGGCCGCCGCGGACGAGGCGAGCCGCAGGCTCGGTTGGGTCGACGCGGTCAGCGTCTCGCGCCCGCTCGTGCCCGAGATCGACGCTCTGCGCGCCGACCTCGTCGCCCGCGGGATCACGCGGGTCGTCCTCGCCGGTATGGGCGGCTCGTCGCTCGCGCCCGAGGTCATCGCCGCGACCGCCGGCGTGCCCCTCGTCGTCCTCGATTCGACAGCTCCCGGTCAGGTACTCGCCGCGATCGACGGCTCCGCCGAGACGGGCGGGCTCGAGAGCACCGTTCTCGTCGTGTCGTCGAAGTCCGGCTCGACGGTCGAGACCGACTCGGCTCGACGCGCGTTCGAGGCCGCGTGGCGCGACCTCGGCATCGACCCGGCGGAGCGGATCGTCGTGGTCACCGACCCGGGCTCGCCGCTCGAGGCATCCGCCCGCGAGGCGGGCTACCGCGTCTTCACGGCCGACCCGAACGTCGGCGGACGCTACTCGGCGCTCACGGCCTTCGGCCTCGTCCCCACAGGGCTCGCGGGCGTCGACGTGTCGGAACTGCTCGACGAGGCAGAGGCGACGCTCCTCGAGGTCGCGATCGACGACCCGCGCAACCCCGCGCTCGTCCTCGCCGCGGCGATCGCCGGTGCCACGACCGACACCCCGCGCCGCGACAAGCTCGGGCTCGTCAGCGACGGCACGCACATCGTCGGGCTTCCCGACTGGATTGAGCAGCTCGTCGCCGAATCGACCGGCAAGGAAGGCACCGGCATCCTTCCGGTTGTCCTGCTGCCCGTCTCGCCCGAGGTCGACCAGACGCCCGCCGACCTGCAGATCCTGCGCATCGTGGATGACGCGGTCCACTTCCAGATCCTCGAGCAGCACCCCGACGAGGTGCTCATCAGCGGCTCGCTCGGCGCCCAGTTCGTCGTCTGGGAGTACGCGACCGCGATCGCCGGGCGCCTCCTCGGCATCAACCCGTTCGACCAGCCCGACGTCGAGTCGGCGAAGGCGGCCGCGCGTGGTCTTCTCGACGGCGGCCCCGAGACGGGTGCGCCGGCGTTCACCGAGGGCGACGTCGAGGTGCGCGTCTCGGATGCCGCGCTGGCGGCCTCCGGCACGCTTGCGGGCGTCCTCGACGCGCTGTGGGCTCGACTCGGCCCCACCGGCTACGTGTCGATCCAGGCGTACGTCGACCGCACGACGGTCCCGCAGCTTGCGGGCCTGCGTGAGCTCGTCGCGGCCGACAGCGGTCGCCCGACGACGTTCGGGTGGGGCCCCCGCTTCCTGCACTCGACCGGCCAGTACCACAAGGGCGGCCCGGCGGATGGCGTGTTCCTGCAGATCCTCGGCGCGGATGTCGTCGACCTCGAGATCCCCGGCAAGCCCTTCACGTTCGGGCGCCTGATCGCCTCGCAGGCCGCCGGCGACGCGGCGGTCCTCGTCGCGCACGGGCGCCCCGTCGTCACGCTGACCCTCACCGACCCGCAGGCCGACGTGCTCGCGTTGTTCGAAGCTGCCCAGTAGGAGTAAAGCCTCAATGACTGCCGACATCTCGCGCGGGCACAACCCGTTGCGCGACGACGACGACCGGCGCCTCAACCGCATCGCGGGTCCCAGCGCGCTTGTGATCTTCGGCGTGACGGGCGACCTGTCGCGCAAGAAGCTCATGCCCGCCGTCTACGACCTCGCCAACCGGGGCCTCCTGCCGCCCGGCTTCGCGCTCGTGGGCTTCGCGCGCCGCGACTGGGAGGACCAGGACTTCGCCGAGGTCGTCCACGAATCGGTCCGCCAGTACGCGCGCACGCCGTTCCGCGAAGAGACATGGAAACAACTGCTCCAGGGCATCCGCTTCGTCTCCGGCGAGTTCGGCGACGACGATGCGTTCCGGCGCCTGCGCGAGACCGTCGAGAAGCTCGACATCGAGCGCGGGACGATGGGAAACCACGCGTTCTACCTGTCGATTCCGCCGCGGGACTTCCCGATCGTCGCGAAGCAGCTGAAGGACTCGGGGCTCGTCGACGACCGCTCGTCGAACCCCGATGCGTGGCGTCGCGTCGTGATCGAGAAGCCCTTCGGTTCGGACCTGCAGAGTGCCCGCGAGCTCAACGCGGCGCTCGAGGTCGCCTTCCCCGCCGACTCGATCTTCCGGATCGACCACTATCTCGGCAAAGAGACGGTGCAGAACATCCTGGCGCTGCGCTTCGCCAACGAGCTCTACGAGCCGATCTGGAACGCCAACTACGTCGACCACGTGCAGATCACGATGGCCGAGGACATCGGCGTGGGTGGCCGCGCGGGGTACTACGACGGCATCGGCGCGGCGCGCGACGTCATCCAGAACCACCTGTTGCAGCTCCTCGCACTCACCGCGATGGAAGAGCCCATCTCGATGGATGCCAGGGACCTCCGCGCCGAGAAGGAGAAGGTGCTCGCGGCCGTCCGGCTGCCGAGTGACCTTGCCGAAGCCACGGCGCGCGGTCAGTACGCCGGCGGCTGGCAGGGCGGCGAAGAGGTCACCGCCTTCCTCGACGAGGAGGGCATGAACCCGGCATCCACGACGGAAACCTACGCCGCCATCAAGCTCGAGATCGCGACGCGCCGCTGGGCGGGGGTGCCGTTCTACCTGCGCACGGGCAAGCGTCTGGGCCGGCGGGTCACCGAGATCGCGGTCGTCTTCAAGCGCGCGCCGCAGACGCTGTTCCAGCGCAATCAGACCCTCGAACTCGGCCAGAATGCGCTCGTCATCCGCGTGCAGCCCGACGAGGGCGTGACCATCCGGTTCGGCTCGAAGGTGCCGGGCGCGGCGAACGAGGTGCGCGACGTCACGATGGACTTCGGCTACGGCCACGCCTTCACCGAGTCGAGCCCGGAGGCCTACGAACGACTGATCCTCGACGTGCTGCTGGGCGACCCGCCGCTGTTCCCGCGGCACGAAGAGGTCGAGCTGTCGTGGAAGATCCTCGACCCCGTCGAGGATTTCTGGGCCTCACAGTCCGGCTCGCTCGAGCAGTACGCACCCGGCTCGTGGGGTCCCCCGTCCGCCGATGAGCTCTTGGCCCGCGACGGCCGCGTCTGGAGGCGCCCGTGATCGTCGACCTGCCCGACACCACCGTGTCGAAGATCGCGCGCTCCCTCGTGAGCGTGCGCGAAGAGGGCGGCGCGGTCGCACTCGGCCGCGTGCTGACGCTCGTGATCGTCACGACCCACGGCCTGCAAGAAGAGGCGATCGGGGCGGCCAACGATGCCTCCCGCGAGCACCCCATGCGCGTCATCGTGCTGATCGCCGACCCCGAGGGCGAGGCGAAGCTCGACGCGCAGATCCGCGTCGGCGGCGACGCGGGCGCGAGCGAGGTCATCGTTCTGCGCGCGCACGGACCGGCCGCGGCGAGCCAGGAGGGCCTCATCACGGGCCTGTTGCTGCCCGACGCGCCCGTCGTCGCCTGGTGGCCCGACTATCCGCCGCAGAAGCCCTCGGCGTCCGACGTGGGGCGCATGGCGCAGCGGCGCATCACGGATGCCTCGACGAAGCCCTACTCGAAGGACCGGCTCTCGCAGCTCGGCCCGTCGTACTCCCCCGGCGACACCGACCTCGCCTGGACGCGGCTCACGCACTGGCGCGAGCAGCTCGCCGCCGTGCTCGACCAGCCGCCGTACGAAGAGGTCACCGCCGTCGAGGTCGTCGGCGCCGGCAACTCCCCCTCGACAGGGCTCCTCGCTGCGTGGCTGCGGCTGAAGCTCGACGTCCCGGTGACCTGGCGCTATTCGCCGCCCGAGGAGTGGGAGCACGGCATCCAGCGCGTGCGCCTCACGCGCGCGAGCGGCGACATCGTGCTCGAGCGTAGCAACGACATCGATGCGACCCTCACCCAGCCCGGGCAGCCGTCGCACGACATCGTGCTGCCGCGCCGGACGCTCCGCGAGTGCCTCGCCGAAGAGCTCCGACGGCTCGATCCCGACGTCCTGTATGGTCGAGTGATCACGGAAGGCTGGGAGCTGCTCGGGCCCCCGACCACCTCCGGGGCGTAGGAGTTCCAATGGCGCAGCTGTGGACCGAGAAGCGGGTCGTGATCAGCCCGGATGCGGGTGCGCTGGCATCCGCCGTCGCCGACCGGCTGCTCTCTCGCCTCGTCCGCCGCTCGGCGGCCGGCAAAGTCTCGCACCTCGCGCTCACCGGCGGCGGCATCGGCACCGAGGTGCTACGCGTCGCGGGCGCTCACCCGCTCCGTGAGCGGGTCGACTGGTCGACCGTGCACCTGTGGTGGGGCGATGAGCGTTTCCTGCCCGCGGGCCACGAGGACCGAAACGACACCGCCGCGCACGGCGCGTTCATCGAGCACATCGGCATCCCCGCCGAGAACGTGCACGCGATGGCCAGCGAGGGCGACGCGTCGGATGCCGAGGCGGCCGCCGATGCCTACGCCGCCGAGCTCGCCCGGTTCGGCGACGACGACCAGCCCTGGCCGCCGTTCTACCTGACCTTCCTCGGCGTGGGGCCTGACGGCCACATCGCGTCGCTGTTCCCGGACCGTGGTGAAATCCAGATCACCGATCGCGCCGTCGTCGCGGTGCACGACTCCCCCAAGCCCCCGCCCGTCCGCCTGACGCTCACCCGCCCGGTCATCAACTCGTCACGGTGCGTGTGGCTCGTGTTGTCGGGTGTCGACAAGGCGGCCGCGCTCGGCCTCGCGCTCGCGGGGGCGAGCTACGAGACGGTGCCTGCGGCGGGCGCCAAAGGGCGCCGTCACACGGTGTTCTTCGTCGACGAGGATGCCGCCACGAACGTTCCCGTCGAACTCATCGACCAGGAATTTTGAGTCGAGCCGGATCCGCGTTTGATGCGGCGAAGCCGCGTTGATGCGGCTGCGACTCAGCCCTGGCCGCGACGGTCGCGCAGCTGCTGCAGCGCGTCGCCGAGGAGGGCCTCGGCCTCCTGCTCGGTGCGCCGCTCCTTCACGTACGCGAGGTGCGTCTTGTACGGCTCGGTCTTCGCGAGGGTCGGGGGGTTGTCCTTGTCGCGCCCCGCGGGAAGCCCGGAGTGCGGCGAGTCGATGACCTCGGGGATCTCCTCGTCGGGGATGCCGGCGGCGAAGTAACGCACCGTCTCGTTGCCGAGGGCATCCCAGTAGGACACCGCGACGCGATCGGCGTGGTGGCCGTGGTCCTGCTCGCCCATCGGGCCAGCACCGACGCGCGTGCCGCGGATCGCGTTTCCTCCCGTGGCCATCAGAGGCCCTGGAACTTCGTGATGAGGCCGAGCGCGACGATCGAGAGGAACCACACGAGCGCGAGCACCACCGTGAAGCGGTTGAGGTTGCGCTCTGCGAGACCCGACGAGCCCATCGCGGAGCTCATGCCGCCGCCGAACATGTCGGAGAGACCACCACCGCGTCCCTTGTGCAGCAGGATCAGCAGTGTCAGCAGGAGGCTGGTGATGCCCAGCAGCACCTGCAGTACGAACTCGAGGATGTCCACAGTCGAGAAAGCCTTTCGCGGCGCCGTCGTCGGGCGCACAAGGGTCGAGTATACCGGGCGGCTGGCTAGACCCCGACGTGCTTCTGGTACCGGATGATCGCGGCGAACTCGTCGGCGACGAGGCTCGCTCCGCCCACGAGCGCGCCGTCGACGTCGGGTTCGCGCATGAAGCTCGCGATATTGCCCGACTTCACCGATCCGCCATAGAGGATCCGGGTGCGCGCCGCGGCATCCGCGCCGAGCTTCTCGGCGACGACCTCACGCAGTGCCGCGCAGACCTCCTGCGCCTGCTCGGGCGAGGCGACCTGCCCCGTGCCGATCGCCCAGACAGGCTCGTAGGCGACGACGACGTCGGCATCCGCGGGCACGCCCGCGAGCGCGACCTCGAGCTGGCCGACGGAAACCGCAGTCGGCCCCGACTCTTCGCGCTGCTCGAGGGTCTCGCCGACGCAGATCACCGGAACGAGGCCGTTGCGAAGCGCCGCCTGCACCTTCTCGGCGACGATCTCGTCGCTCTCGTGGTGGTACTCGCGTCGCTCGGAGTGCCCGATGATGACGTACGTGCACGCGAGCTTCGACAGGAACACGCCCGAGACCTCTCCCGTGTAGGCGCCGGAATCCTTCGTCGACAGATCCTGCGCGCCGAGAGCGAACGGGATCTTGTCGGCGTCGATGAGCGTCTGCACCGTCCGGATGTCGGTGAACGGCGGGAAGACCGCGACCTCGACGGACGAGTCGTCGTGCGCGGCATCCTTGAGTGTCCAGTGCAGCTTCTGTACGAACGCGACCGCCTGCAGGTGGTCGAGGTTCATCTTCCAGTTGCCGGCGATGAGTGGTGTGCGCACCATCAGCTCTCCCATCCGAGGATCTCCAGCCCGGGGAGCTTCTTGCCCTCCAGGAACTCCAGGCTCGCGCCGCCGCCGGTCGAGATGTGACCGAACTGATCGTCGGCGAAGCCGAGCTGGCGCACCGCCGCGGCCGAGTCGCCACCGCCGACGACCGAGAGGCCGTCGACTTCGGTGAGCGCCTGCGCGACCGCCTTCGTGCCCGCGGCGAACGCGGGCATCTCGAACACGCCCATCGGGCCGTTCCAGAAGACCGTCTTCGACGAGCGGATCGCGTCGGCGAAGATCTTCGCGCTCTCCGGTCCGATGTCGAGGCCCATGCCGTCGGCGCCGAACGGAGTGTCTTCCAGCGCGTCCGCCGCGGCGACCACGTGGTCGGCGTCCGCCGCGAAGCCGGATGCCATGACGGCATCCACAGGCAGGATCAGCTCGACGCCTTTCTCGGCCGCCGCCTCGATGTACCCCTTGACGGTCTCGAGCTGGTCGGTCTCGAGAAGGCTCTTCCCGACCTTGTGGCCCTGCGCCGCGAGAAAGGTGAACAGCATGCCACCGCCGACCAGGATCTTGTCGGCGCGCGGCAGCAGGTGCTCGATAACGCCGAGCTTGTCGCTGACCTTCGAGCCGCCGAGGACGACGGCGTACGGGCGCTCGGGCTTCTCGGTCAGGCGGTCGAGGACGTCGACCTCCTTCTCGATGAGGAATCCGGCCGCCGACGGCAGGATCTCCGCGAGCTCGTACACCGAGGCCTGCTTGCGGTGGACGACGCCGAAGCCGTCCGAGACGAGCGCGTCGCCGAGGGCGGCGAGCTGCTCGGCGAACGCGCGGCGCTCCCCGGCATCCTTCGCCGTCTCCCCCGGGTTGAAGCGCAGGTTCTCGATCACCGCGACGTCGCCGTCTTCGAGCGCCGCAACGGCGTCGGATGCCGACGAGCCGACCGTGTCCCGCGCGAACGCGACGGGCTTGCCGAGCAGCTCCGACAGGCGCTGGGCGACCGGCTCGAGGCTGTACTTGGCGTCGGGTGCGCCGTCGGGGCGCCCGAGGTGCGAGCACGCGACGACGCGCGCGCCCTGGTTGATGAGGTGGTTCAGCGTGGGAAGAGCCGCCCGGATACGGCCATCGTCCGTGATGACGCCCTCTTTAAGAGGGACGTTGAAGTCAACACGGACGATGACACGCTTACCGGCCAGCGAACCCAGCGAATCGAGGGTACGCAGAGCCATGGTGAGTTCTCAGAGCTTCTCGGCGACGATCTCAGCGAGGTCGACGAGGCGGTTCGAGTAGCCCCACTCGTTGTCGTACCAGGCCGACACCTTGACGAGGTTGCCCGAGACGTTCGTCTGGCCCGCATCGAAGATCGACGAGTGCGGGTCGTGCACGATGTCGGTCGAGACGATCGGGTCGGTGTTGTACTTCAGGTAGCCGACGAGCTCGCCCTCGGACGCGGCCTTCTCGTACGCGGCGTTGATCGCGTCGACGGTCAGGCCCTCCGTCGGGGTGATGATCGTGAGGTCGACGATCGAACCCGTGGGGATCGGAACGCGGTACGACGAGCCGGAGAGCTTGCCGTTGAGCTCGGGCAGCACCAGGCCGATGGCCTTCGCGGCACCGGTCGAGGCGGGCACGATGTTCAGCGCGGCCGCGCGAGCGCGGTGCAGGTCGCTGTGCGGGCCGTCCTGCAGGTTCTGGTCGGCGGTGTAGGCGTGGGCGGTCATCATGAAGCCGCGCTCGATGCCGAACGCGTCGTTGAAGACCTTCGCCAGCGGCGCGAGGCAGTTCGTCGTGCACGAGGCGTTCGAGATGATGTTCATCGTCGCCGAGTCGTACGTGTCGTCGTTGACGCCGACGACGAACGTGCCGTCGACATCGGTGCCGGGAGCGGAGATGATGACCTTCTTCGCACCGCCGGAGAGGTGCTTACCGGCATCCGCGCCCTTGGTGAAGCGTCCGGTCGACTCGATGACGATGTCGACGCCCAGCTCGCCCCAGGGAAGGTTCGCGGGGTCGCGCTCTTCGAAGACCTTGATCGACTTGCCGTTGACGGTGATCGAGTCGGCGTCGTACGAAACCTCGGCGTCGAGGCGTCCGCCGACGGAGTCGTACTTGAGCAGGTGAGCGAGGGTCTTGTTGTCGGTGAGGTCGTTCACCGCCACGATGTCGAGGTCCGCACCCTGCTCGAGGGCCGCGCGGAGGAAGTTACGTCCGATGCGGCCGAAGCCGTTGATTCCGATCTTGACAGACACGTTGTCTCCCGGTTCGTTTCGCGGCGGCGGCGCCTGTTCGACGCGTCGGATCGCGAGTTTTGTGTTGTGGGAAAGAGGATGCCGGGTCGCCCCGTAGCCGGGAGAGACCCGGCATCCTCACCTGGTCATGAGACTACTAGACGAGGAGCCCGGCCGTCTTCTCGCGTGCCGTCGAAAAGCGCTCGGCGACGTTACCCCAGTTCGCGATGTTCCAGACCGCCTTGACGTAGTCGGCCTTGACGTTGAGGTAGTCGAGGTAGAAGGCGTGCTCCCACATGTCGAGCTGGAAGATCGGGATCGTGCCCTGCGCCGTGTTCGACTGCTGGTCGAACAGCTGCTGAATGATGAGCTGCGCGCCGATCGGATCCCAGCTGAGCACCGCCCAGCCCGATCCCTGAATGCCGGTCGCCGCGGCCGTGAAGTGCGCCTGAAACTTGTCGAAGCCGCCGAAGAACTCGTCGATCGCGGCCTTCAGCTCGCCCTCGGGCTCGCCGCCTCCGCCGTCGGTCGCGGGGGCGAGGTTGGTCCAGAAGATCGAGTGGTTGACGTGGCCGCCGAGGTTGAACGCGAGGTCCTTCTCGAGCTTGTTGACGTTTGCGAGGTTGCCGCTCTCACGTGCCTCGGCGAGCTGATCGAGGGCCGTGTTGGCACCCGTCACATACGCCTGATGGTGCTTGTCGTGGTGCAGCTCCATGATCTTGCCGCTGATGTGCGGCTCGAGCGCCGCGAAGTCGTAGGGGAGGTCGGGCAGGGTGTACTTCGCCATCTTCTCTTCTTCCTGTTCGCGCCGCCGCGGAGGCGACGGGGCCTGTTTTCATCCTATTGAGGTGAACCGCCCGCGCCAGGGGGTTGTTCCCCCGCTCACCTCCCCCCTGAGACCCGGGTCTCGCGGAGTCGCGAAGGCGCGACGCGAGGTCAGTCTTCGAAGCCCTCGGGGACGGCGGAGTCGGTACCGGGGATGCCGTCGGCGGTCGCCTTCTTATCGGCCATCGCCAGCAGGCGGCGGATGCGGCCGGCCACGGCATCCTTCGTCAGCGGCGGATCGGCGTGGTGGCCGAGCTCATCCAGGCTCGCGTCGCGGTGGCCCAGGCGCAGCTCGCCCGCTTCGCGCAGGTGCTCCGGTACCTCGTCGCCCAGGATCTCGAGCGCGCGCTCCACTCGCGCGCACGCGGCGACGGCGGCCTGCGCCGAGCGGCGGAGGTTCGCGTCGTCGAAGTTGACGAGACGGTTCACGCCCGCACGCACCTCGCGACGCTGGCGCTGCTCGTCCCACGCGAGCGCCGTCCGGGCAGCCCCCATCTCGGAGAGCGCAAGCCGGATCGCCTCGCCGTCGCGCACGACGACGCGCGGCACGCCGCGCACCTCGCGGGCCTTCGCGGCGATCCCGAGTCGGTGTGCGGCGCCGACGAGGGCCATCGCCGCCTCGCCGGAGGGGCAGGAGATCTCGAGCGCCGCGGAGCGTCCGGGGTCGGAGAGCGACCCCGCCGCGAGGAATGCCCCTCGCCAGACGGCGGCGAGGTCGGGCCGCGCGCCCGTCGTGAGCTTGTTCGGAAGCCCGCGCACAGGCCGACGACGCTGATCGAGCAGGCCCGTCTGGCGCGCGAGGGTTTCACCGCCGTCGATGACGCGCACCGCGAACGAGCCGCCCGCGCGGGCGCCCGCTCCCCCAGACGCCTGCACCCGGTGCAGTTCGGGGCGGACGCCGTACAACTCCATGATGTCGCGCGCGACGCGGCGGGCAAGAAGGTCGGATTCGAGTTCGGCCTCGACGGCGACCCGGCCGGCGATCGAATGCAAGCCACCCGCGAAGCGCAGGATCGCGGTGAGCTCCGCCACCCGGGCCGTGGGACGAGGGTCGCGAACGGCGGCCAGCTCGGTCTTCACGTCAGCGGTAGGCGACACAGATGATCCTTCGACGGGGTGGGGTGAGCGTCCAGCCTACTCGCGTCCGAGGTCGCGGTGCTTCACTCGCACGGCCACTCCGGGCACTGCGCGCAGTCGGTCCGCTACCTCGTGCGCGGTCACTACCGAGCGGTGTTTGCCGCCCGTGCAGCCGATCGCAAGCACGGAATGACGCTTGTTCTCGCGCTGATAGCCTTCGAGCACCGGGCGCAGCGCCGCCGCGTACGCGTCGATGAACTCGAGCGCGCCCGGCTGCGCGAGCACGAACTCGCGCACCTCCGGCTCCTCGCCGGTGTGCCCCCGTAGCTCGGGAATCCAGTACGGATTCGGCAGGAAGCGCATATCGGCGACGAGGTCGACATCGGTCGGCAGTCCGTACTTGAAACCGAAGCTCATGACGGTCACCGTGTGGCGCGCCTCGTCGACCTCGCTGAAGGTGTCGACGACGCGCGTCGCGAGCTGGTGGATGTTCAGCGTGCTGGTGTCGATCAGGACGTCCGCGCTCTCGCGGATGACCGCGAGACGCTCGCGTTCGCGATGGATGCCGTCGAGGATCGTCCCGTCTGCCTGCAGCGGATGCGGCCGGCGCACCGACTCGAAACGTCGGACGAGGACATCGTCCGAGGCATCCAGGAACAGCACGCGCAACTGCCTGCCCGCGCGCAGCGACCTCGCGATCTCGGGCAGCGCGCTGAACAGATCGCGGCCGCGCACGTCGACGACCGCCGCGATTTTCGGCAGGGCGCCTCCCGCGAGCTCGGTGAGATCGAGAAGCGGGCCGAGCATCTGCGGCGGAAGATTGTCGACGACGTACCAGTCGAGGTCTTCCAGGGCGTTCGCAGCCGTCGTGCGACCCGCACCGGACATGCCGGTGACGATCAGCACCTCGCCGGCCGCCTGAGCCTCTGCCACATTCCCTCCCCGTCGCCGATCAGCTTAGCGAGAGGTACGGACTCACCGACTCGCGAGGGTCCGCTCGATGGATGCCGCGAGGGTGGGCCCGATGCCCGGCAACTGGGTGATCTCGTCGGCGGTCGCCTTACGAAGAGCCGCGACCGACCCGAAGTGCCGCAGCAGCGCTTTGATGCGCGCGTCGCCGAGGCCGGGGACCTCGCCGAGCACCGTCGTGATGTCGCGCCCGCGCCGGCGGCGCTGATGCGTGATCGCGAACCGGTGCGCCTCGTCACGTAGCCGCTGGATCAAATACAGCGCCTCGGAGGTGCGCGGCAGGATGACCGGGTAGTCATCGCCCGGCAGCCAGATCTCCTCGAGCCGTTTCGCGATGCCGCACAGCGCGATCTCGGGGTGTCCGGAATCCTCGAGCGCGCGCGCCGCGGCGGCGACCTGCGGCGCACCACCGTCGACGACGAGCAGCTGCGGCCGGTACGCGAACCGCGGGCGCTTGCGCTCGGTCACGACCGGCGCCTCAGCATCCGACGTCGCGGCGTCGACGCGCGCGGCGGCGGCTTCGGCCTCAGCGGCGGCCTCGTCGCGGTCGATGTGCGCGAGCCGGCGCATGAGCACCTGGTAGAGCGAGTCGGTGTCGTCGGTCGTCTCGGCGACGCCGAAGGAGCGGTACTGATCCTTCCGCGGCAATCCGTCTTCGAAGACGACCATGGATGCCACGACGTTCGTCCCCGATAGATGCGAGACGTCGTAGCACTCGATGCGCAGCGGCGCCTCGTCCATGCCGAGGGCGAGCTGCAGGTCGGTGAGCGCCTTCGTGCGCGCCGTGTAGTCGGATGTCCGCCTGGTCTTGTGCAGCATGAGCGCCTGCTGCGCGTTGAGGGTCGCCGTGCGCATGAGGTCGGCCTTGCGACCGCGCTGCGCGACCTGCACCGTGACGCGCTTGCCGCGCCGCTCTTCGAGCCACTGCTGCAGCTCGGCCGCATCGTCCGGAAGCGTCGGAACGAGCACCTGGCGCGGTATCTCGGCCGCCGTCGCCGACCCATAGGTGCGCTGCAGCACCTGGTCGACGAGATCGGCACCCGAGATGTCGAGCTCCTTGTCGATCGTCGTTGCCCGGACGCCGCGTACGCGCCCCCCGCGCACGACGAAGTGCTGCACGGCGGCCGATAGCTCGTCTTCCGCGATGCCGAAGAGGTCGGCATCCGTGTCGTCGGCGAGGACCAGTGCGCTGCGGCTGAGCACGGCGTCGATCGCCTGTAGACGGTCGCGGTAGAGCGCGGCAGACTCGTAATCCATCGCGGCGGAGGCCTCGCGCATCCTCGCCGTCAACTCGCGCGTGAACCGCGCGTCGCCACCCGCCATGAACGCGACGAAATCGTCGACGATCGCACGGTGCTCCTCGATCGTGACGGTCATCGAGCACGGCCCGCCGCACCGCCCGATCTGCCCCGGGAAGCACGGGCGGCCGGTCGCCATCGCCTTCTTGTATGACGCGTCGGAGCACGTGCGGATCGGGAACACCTTGATCATCAGGTCGATCGTGTCGTGCACGGCCCAGATCTTCGGGTACGGGCCGAAATACCGCGCCCCCGGAATGCGCCGATTGCGCGTCACGATGACCCGCGGCGCCTCGTCGGCGAGGGTGATCGCGAGATACGGATACGACTTGTCGTCCTTGTAGCGCACGTTGAACGGTGGCGAGAACTCCTGAATCCACATGTACTCGAGCTGCAGCGACTCGACGTCGCTCGCGACGACCGTCCACTCGACGGATGCCGCGGTCAGCACCATGCGGCGCGTGCGCTCGTGCAGTGTGTGCAGGGGCGCGAAGTAGTTCGACAGGCGCGCGCGCAGGTTCTTCGCCTTGCCGACGTAGAGCACCCGCCCGTCTGCGTCGCGGAAGCGGTATACCCCGGGCTGCGTCGGGATCTCGCCCGGGCGCGGTTTGTACGGAAGTGCATCGGCCATGTCAGCCCGCCTTCCGCCCTCCGACGAGCTCGCGGCCCTCGTCACCGGCCGACGCGGATGCCGTTGCGGATGCCGCCTCCAGCACCTCGGCGAGGAACGCACCCGTATGACTGCCGTCGACCTTCGCGACCTGCTCGGGCGTGCCGGTCGCGACGATCCGGCCTCCTCCCGAACCCCCCTCGGGGCCGAGGTCGATGATCCAGTCGGCCGACTTGATCACGTCGAGGTTGTGCTCGATCACGATGACCGTGTTGCCCTTGTCGACGAGACCGCCCAGAACCTCGAGAAGGCGCGCGACATCCTCGAAGTGCAGGCCCGTCGTCGGCTCGTCGAGCACGTAGACGCTGCGTCCGTTGGACCGGCGCTGCAGCTCGGTGGCGAGTTTGACGCGCTGCGCCTCGCCTCCCGAGAGCGTCGTCGCCGACTGGCCGAGGCGCACATATCCGAGGCCCACATCGACGAGCGTCTTGAGGTATCGGTGGATCGCCTGAATCGGCTCGAAGAAGTCGGCCGCCTCGGAGATCGGCATCTCGAGGACTTCGGCGATGTTCTTGCCCTTGTAGTGCACGGCGAGAGTGTCACGGTTGTAGCGCTTGCCGTGGCACACCTCGCAGTCGACGTACACGTCGGGCAGGAAGTTCATCTCGATCTTGATCGTGCCGTCGCCTGAGCACGCCTCGCAACGCCCGCCCTTGACGTTGAAGCTGAACCGACCGGGCTGGTAGCCGCGCACCTTCGCCTCGCTCGTCTCACTGAACAGGGTCCGGATGCGGTCGAACACGCCCGTGTAGGTCGCCGGGTTCGATCGCGGCGTGCGGCCGATCGGCGCTTGGTCGACGTGCACGACCTTGTCGAGGTTGTCGAGCCCCGTCACGCGCGTGTGCTTGCCGGCGACCCGGCGGGCGCCGTTGAGCTTCGTCGCGAGCACTTCGTACAGGATGCCGTTGACAAGCGACGACTTGCCCGATCCGCTCACGCCGGTCACGGCGGTCAGCACGCCCAGCGGAAACTCGGCCGTCACGTTCTGGAGGTTGTTCTCGCGCGCTCCGACGACCGTCAGCATCCGCTTCTTGTCGATCTTGCGGCGCTTCGTGGGGGTCGCGATCGAGCGGCGACCACTGAGGTACGCGCCCGTGAGCGACCGGTCTTCGGTCAGCAGCGACGACAGCGGACCCGAGTGGACGACCTCGCCGCCCTCGACGCCGGCGCGCGGGCCGATGTCGACAACCCAGTCGGCCGCATGGACGGTCTCTTCGTCGTGCTCGACGACGATCAGGGTGTTGCCGAGGCTCTTCAGGTGCACGAGCGTCTCGATGAGGCGCCGGTTGTCGCGCTGGTGCAGCCCGATCGACGGCTCGTCGAGCACGTAGAGCACGCCCGTGAGCCCCGATCCGATCTGCGTCGCGAGACGGATGCGCTGCGCCTCACCGCCCGACAGCGAACCTGCCGCGCGGCCGAGGCTCAGGTAGTTGAGGCCAACCTGGATGAGGAAGTCGAGCCGCGCGCGAATCTCGCGGAGCACCGCCGCCGCGATCTTCGCCTCACGCTCGGTGAGGTGGAGGTCAGCGAAGTACGCCTGCGCGTCGCCGAGGCTCATGCGCGAGGCATCCGCGATCGAATGGCCGTGCACGAGGACCGCGAGCACTTCGGGCTTGAGCCGGTCGCCGTGACACACGGGGCACGGAACTTCGCGCAGGTACTCGGCCCAGCGCTGACGCTGCGCGTCGGTCTCGGCCTGCGTGTACTGGCGTTCGATGTACGGCACGACGCCCTCGAAGCCCGACGAGTAGCGCATCTCGCGGCCGTAGCGGTTCTTCCACTTGACGGTCACCTTGTAGCCCTCGCCGCGCAGCACCGCCTCGCGCACCTCGTCGGTCAGGTCGCGCCACGGCGTGTCGAGGGAGAACCCGAGGTCGTCCGCGAGGCCGACGAGCAGCCGCTCGTAGTACTGGAAGAGGCCCTTGCCCTGCGTCGTCCACGGCACGATGACGCCCTCGTTGATCGAGAGCTCCTCGTCGCCGAGCATCAGCTCGACGTCGACCGACATGCGCGTTCCGAGACCCGAGCACGCCGGGCAGGCGCCGAAGGGGGCGTTGAACGAAAACGTGCGCGGCTCGATCTCGGTGAGCTGCAGCGGATGACCGTTGGGACACGCGAGCTTCTCGCTGAAGCTCTGCCACGCGGCATCCCCCTCTTCGTCGACGAAGTTCACCTGCATGATGCCGCCGGCGAGGCCGAGCGCCGTCTCGACAGAGTCGGTGACGCGGCCAAGGATGTCGGGAGCCGCGACAAGCCGGTCGACGACGACGGCGATGTCGTGCTTGTAGCTCTTCTTGAGGGTCGGCGGCTCGGAGAGCTGGATGAGGTCGCCGTCGACGACCGCGCGCGCGTAACCCTTCGCCGAGAGCTCCTTGAAGAGGTCGACGAACTCGCCCTTCTTCTGCGTGACGACGGGCGCGACGATCTGGTAGCGCGTGCGCTCGGGCAGCTCCATGAGCTGATCGGCAATCTGCTGCACGGTCTGGCGCTGGATCTCGGCCCCGCATTCGGGGCAGTGCGGCACGCCGATGCGCGCCCAGAGCAGGCGCATGTAGTCGTGGATCTCGGTGATCGTGCCGACCGTCGAACGCGGGTTGCGGTTCGTCGACTTCTGGTCGATCGACACCGCGGGCGAGAGCCCTTCGATGAAGTCGACGTCGGGCCGGTCGACCTGCCCCAGGAACTGGCGCGCGTAGGCGCTCAGCGACTCGACGTAGCGGCGCTGACCCTCGGCGAAGATCGTGTCGAACGCGAGGCTCGACTTTCCCGATCCGGACAGCCCGGTGAAGACGACGAGCGAGTCGCGCGGGATGTCGAGATCCACATTCTTGAGGTTGTGGACGCGGGCTCCGCGGACGCTGAGCTTCGAGGTGGCGACGGGGACGATAGGCACTCGACAAGTCTAGGTGGGGCCTCCGACACGGGCTCGGGAGTACGCTCTCGGCGACCTGACCCCTACCCGCGCGCGTGTCCGAAGGCTAACGTGGCCTCGCGGATGACCCGCGGATGCCCGGAGGAGAACAGACGATGACGATCCCCAAGAACACGATCTGCCTCTGGTACGAGCGCGGCGCGGAAGAGGCGGCGCGCTTCTACGCCGAGACCTTCCCCGACAGCGAGGTTCGCGCCGTCCGCCGCGCACCCTCCGACTATCCGGATGGGTCAGCCGGTGATGTGCTCACGGTGGAGTTCACCGTCTACGGCATCCCCTGCATCGGTCTCAACGGCGGCCCACAGTTCTCGCAGTCCGAAGCGTTCTCGTTCCAGATCGCCACCGACGACCAGGAGGAGACCGATCGCCTCTGGGACGCGATCGTCGGCAACGGCGGGCAGGAGAGCATGTGCGGCTGGTGCAAGGATGCCTGGGGCCTCAACTGGCAGATCACCCCGCGCGCGCTGAGCGAGGCCATGGCGGCGGGCGGCCCGGGCGCCGCGCGGGCGTTCGAGGCAATGATGACGATGCGCAAGATCGACGTCACCGCGATCGAAGCCGCCGTCGCGGCGGCGTGACCCTGCGGTGCGGGCCCGCGTAGCCGTCGGGAGCGCCCGCGTAGCCGTCGGGAGCGCCCGCACAACTTCGGAGATCTGCAGTTCTTCGGACGCCACCGGCCCCGGCATCCGAAGATGTGCAGATCTCCGAAGAAACGGATGCCGCGGGCCGGCAGATGCGGATGCCGCGGGCCCGCAGGAGCGGATGCCGCGGGCCGACGGAAGCGGATGCCAGGGGCTCAGCGCCGCCCGGCGAAGGGGGCGAGGCCGTCGCGCACGGCGGCGACCTGCGCCGCGGACATCCCCGTCGCGGCCATGACCTTTCCGGGCACCTCGAGCGCGCGCTCGCGCAGCGCGCGGCCGGATGCCGTCAGCCCCAGTTCGAGCACGCGTTCATCGGCTGTGCTGCGGGTTCGGCTGACGAGTCCCTGCGTCTCGAGCCGCTTCACGAGGGGCGACAGGGTCGCCGGCTCCATCGCGAGCTCGTCGGCGAGAGCGCCGAGGGCGCGGGGCGCCTGCTCCCAGAGCGCGAGCATCACGAGGTACTGGGGGTGAGTAAGCCCGAGCGGCTCGAGGATCGGGCGGTAGATCGCCACGACATTCCGCGCCGCAGTGACGAGCGCGAAGCACAGCTGGTTCTCGAGCCTCAGCAGGTCGTCGCGGGAGTCGGATGCGTCCACGGCATCCATTCTACGGATTCCTTAGTACGCTAAGGAATATGACCACCCGCGAACCCGCACGCCCGCCCCTCCGCCAGCGCGTGCGTGCGGCGGGCGGCTGGTACGCCTACCTCAACAGCGGTCTCATCCGAGTCGCCGGGCCCGCATCGGTCGGCCCCTACGACACGGATCCCGAGCCCGAGCGCGGCGCACACGCCTGCCCGCTGTGCGGCCGGCCCATGACGGCGCACACCTTCGACCGTTCCGGCCCGAAGCCGCTCATGCACTGCCCGTGAGGTCCAGCCCAGCCGCTCAGCTCAGAGACGGACCGACCCGTCGGCTCCGATCGGCCAGCCCGGATTGACCGCGACCTCCCACGGATGCCCGTCAGGGTCGACGAACACGCCGGAGTATCCGCCCCACTCGGTCGGAGCACCCCACCGCGCGACGCGCGCCCCCGCCGCCTCGGCGTCTCCCAGAATCTCGTCGACCTCGCCGGTCCGGGAGACGTTGTGTGCAAGTGTGACACCACCCCATCCCCCGCCGTCCTCGACGCCGGAGTCCTTCGCGAGGGATGCCCGCGACCACAGCGCCACAACCTGCGCCCCGGCCTGGAAAAACGCGACGTCGCCCTCGATCGAACTCGCGTGCGGCTCCCAGCCGAGCACGCGGTAGAACGCGATCGCGCGGTCGAGGTCGGCGACACCGAGCGTCACGAGGCTCACCCGCTGATCCATCAGGCGTGCCCGGCCCGCTCCATCGCCCGGAGCTCCTTCTTGAGGTCCTGCACTTCGTCGCGCAGGCGACCGGCAAGCTCGAACTTGAGCTCGGATGCCGCCGCGAGCATTTGCGACGTCAGGTCTTCGATGGTCGCCTCGAGCTGCTGCGCGCCCTCGGCGGCGATGCCCTCGCGCCGCAGCTGCGGCGTCGGGCTCTTGCCCTTGCCCGACTTGTTCTTCGCCGTCGCGCGCCCGCCCAGCAGATCGTTCGTGTCGGATGCCTCGCGCGCGAGCGCGTCGGTGATGTCGGCGATCTTCTTGCGCAACGGCTGCGGGTCGATGCCGTGCTCGGTGTTGTACGCGATCTGCTTCTCGCGGCGGCGATCGGTCTCATCGATCGCCGCGCGCATCGAATCGGTCATGTTGTCGGCGTACATGTGCACTTCGCCCGATACATTGCGGGCGGCGCGACCGATCGTCTGGATCAGCGAGGTTCCGCTGCGCAGGAACCCCTCCTTGTCGGCGTCGAGAATCGCGACGAGCGACACTTCGGGAAGATCAAGACCCTCGCGCAGCAGGTTGATGCCGACCAGCACGTCGTACACGCCCTGCCGCAGCTCGGTCAGCAGCTCGACGCGGCGAAGCGTATCGACATCGGAGTGCAGATAGCGCACCCGCACCCCGTGCTCGCCGAGGAAGTCGGTGAGCTCCTCCGCCATCTTCTTCGTGAGGGTCGTCACGAGCACCCGCTCGTCGCGTTGCGCGCGGATACGGATCTCTTCGAGCAGGTCGTCGATCTGCCCCTTCGATGGCTTCACGACGATCTGCGGGTCGACGAGCCCCGTCGGGCGGATGATCTGCTCGACGACACCGTCGGCGATGCCCATCTCGTAGCGCCCGGGCGTCGCCGACAGATACACGGTCTGCCCGACCCGCGCCTTGAACTCGTCGAAGCGCAGCGGCCGGTTGTCCATCGCGGAAGGCAGACGGAAGCCGTGATCGACGAGTGTGCGCTTGCGCGAGGCATCACCCTCGTACATCGCGCCGATCTGCGGCACGGTCACGTGCGATTCGTCGATGACCATGAGGAAGTCATCGGGGAAGAAGTCGAGCAGCGTGTGCGGTGCCTCGCCGGGCTGGCGACCGTCGAGGTGGCGGGAGTAGTTCTCGATGCCGGAGCAGAACCCGAGCTGCTGCAGCATCTCGAGGTCGAAGGTCGTGCGCATGCGGAGGCGCTGTGCTTCGAGGAGCTTGCCCTGCCCCTCGAGCTCTTTCAGGCGCGCGGCGAGCTCGGTCTCGATCGTGCCGATCGCCCGGTGAACGGTGTCGGTGCCGGCGACATAGTGGGATGCCGGGAAGATCGGCACGCTGTCGAGCCGCTGCACGACGTCGCCCGTGAGCGGATGCAGCATGTAGAGCGCTTCGATCTCGTCGCCGAACAGCTCGATGCGGATCGCGTACTCCTCGTACACCGGGATGATCTCGATCGTGTCGCCGCGGACGCGGAAGTTGCCGCGCGAGAAGTCGACGTCGTTGCGGTTGTACTGCATGTTGATGAACTTGCGGATGAGCGCGTCGCGGTCGTAGCGCTCCCCCACCTGCAGCGCGACCATCGCCCGCAGGTACTCCTCGGGCGCACCGAGGCCGTAGATGCACGAGACGGTGGAGACGACGATGACGTCTCGACGGCTCAGCAGGGCGTTCGTCGTCGAGTGCCGCAGCCGCTCGACCTCGGCGTTGATCGACGAGTCCTTCTCGATGAAGGTATCCGTCTGCGGGACATACGCCTCGGGCTGGTAGTAGTCGTAGTAGCTGACGAAGTACTCGACCGCGTTGTTCGGCATGAGGTCGCGGAACTCGTTGGCGAGCTGGGCCGCGAGCGTCTTGTTGTGCGCGAGCACGAGTGTCGGTCGCTGCACCTGCTCGACGAGCCACGCCGTCGTCGCGGACTTTCCCGTTCCGGTGGCGCCGAGGAGCACGACGTCGGTCTCGCCGGCGTTGATGCGCGCCGCGAGATCGGCGATCGCCTGCGGCTGGTCGCCCGAAGGCGCGTACTCGCTGATCACCTCGAAGGGCCGGACGGATCTGGTCGTCTGCATTGTTCCAGGGTAGGCGGGGCCTCCGACATCGGGCGCGTGTTCGCCGTCGGCACCATCCTTCGGCGAGCGAACCCGCTCAGGCGGCTTCGTCTTCGCCCGACTCGAAGTCGCCCGTCGCGAAGTCGTCCCACTCGAAATCCGGGTCGGACCGCCGCGCTGCGAGAGAGGGTTGGGGCATGGTCGTCTCCGTTCGAGAGTGAGGGATCAGGTCATGCCGTCGACGATAGCGAGGAGAGATGAACGGGCCGTTGCGCCGCCATATCGCCCGTGTATCCCTACGCTGGGATCATGCTGGAGTTCGTCGTCGGATCGAGTCTCGCCGCTGCGGCGGGCCTGAACGCGTGGATGCCGCTGTTCGTGCTGGGCGTTCTCGACCGTCTCGCGCCGGGGTTCGATCTGCCCGGCGCATGGACCTGGCTCTCGAGCGACATCGCCCTCTGGGTCGTCGGCATCCTGCTCGTCATCGAGATCGTCGCCGACAAGATCCCGGCGGTGGATTCGGTCAACGACGTCATCCAGACGATCATCCGCCCGGCGGCGGGCGGTATCGCGTTCGGGGCGGGAACGACGGCGGAGACGATCACCGACCCGGCGCAACTCTTCTCGGACGGCGCGTGGGTGCCGATCGCCGTCGGTGTCGTCATCGCGCTCCTCGTGCACGGCGCGAAAGCCACGGTGCGCCCGGTCGCGAACCTCGCGTCGGCGGGGCTCGCCGCACCCGCCCTCTCGACGGCGGAAGACGTCTCGTCCTTCGCTCTCGCCGTGACGGCGATCCTCGTGCCGATCGTGGCAGCGATCCTGCTCGTGCTGCTGATCGTCGGGGTCGTCGCGCTACTGCGGCGACGGGCGCGCGTGCGCGCGCAGGCGCGCGCTCAGTCCGCCGCCTGAATCCGATCCCACAGCGCGTCGGTCTGCGCAAGCGTCTCGGCGACGGTCCCCGAGGTATCGATCACGACATCGGCGATCGCCCGGCGGGCCTCGTCGCTGACCTGCGAGGCGATGCGCGCCGCGGCATCCGCCTCGCTGAGCCCGCGCAGCTCCACGAGCCGCCTCGCGCGCAGCGCAGCGGGGGCATCCGCCACGACGATGAGGTCCCACGGATCGTCGACCCGCGCCTCCACGAGAAGTGGCACGTCGTAGACGACGACCGCCCCGGCATCCGCTGCGAAGGCCTCCGCGAACCGACGCACCGATTCCTCTCGCACCGCGGGATGGATGATCGCGTTGAGGCGCGCTAGGGCATCCGGGTCGCCGAACACCAGCGCACCGAGCGCCGAGCGGTCGAGCGCCCCGTCCGCGCCGATGAGGTCCGCGCCGAACTCGCGCGCGATCTCGTCGAGAGCGGCCGATCCGGGCTGCTGCACGTCGCGCACGATCGCATCCGCGTCGACCACGATCGCGCCCCGCTCGGCCAGCCGCCGGGCGATCGTGGACTTGCCCGACGCGATGCCGCCGGTGAGCGCGATGAGAGGCATGACTACGAGGATGCCATGGACCTGCGCCACAGCGGCGAGAGGGCCGCCGCCCGGGTGAAACCCGGGGCGACGGCCCTCTCGTGCGTGTGTGTCTGGCTCAGTTGCCCGAGAGCTTCTCGCGGAGAGCCGCGAGAGCCTCGTCGTCGGCGAGCGTGCCGCTCGACGACTCGGACGAGAACGAAGACGACGAGCTCGACGATTCGGTCGGAGCGTTGGCCTCGGCCTCGAGCGTCTTCGCGACGGCGGTCTTGTGCGCCTCCCAGCGAGCCTGGGCGGCAGCGTACTCCTGCTCCCACTTCTCGCGCTGCGCGTCGAAGCCCTCGAGCCAGGCACCCGACTCGGGGTCGAAGCCCTCGGGGTACTTGTACTCGCCGTTCTCGTCGTACTCGGTCGCCATGCCGTACAGCGCCGGGTCGAACTCGGTGCCGGTCGGGTCGACCGACTCGTTCGCCTGCTTGAGCGACAGCGAGATGCGACGGCGCTCGAGGTCGATGTCGATGATCTTCACGAAGACCTCTTCGCCGACCGACACGACCTGCTCGGCGAGCTCGACGTGCTTGCCCGACAGCTCGGAGATGTGCACGAGACCCTCGATGCCGTCCGCGACGCGCACGAACGCGCCGAACGGGACGAGCTTGGTGACCTTGCCCGGCGCGACCTGGCCGATCGCGTGCGTGCGGGCGAAGACCTGCCACGGGTCCTCCTGCGTCGCCTTCAGCGACAGCGAGACGCGCTCGCGGTCGAGGTCGACCTCGAGGATCTCGACGGTGACCTCCTGGCCCACCTCGACAACCTCGGACGCGTGCTCGATGTGCTTCCAGGACAGCTCGGAGACGTGCACGAGGCCGTCGACGCCGCCGAGGTCGACGAACGCACCGAAGTTGACGATCGACGAGACGACGCCCTTGCGGACCTGGCCCTTGTGCAGGTTGTTGAGGAACGTGGTGCGCGACTCGGACTGCGTCTGCTCGAGCAGGGCGCGGCGCGAGAGCACGACGTTGTTGCGGTTCTTGTCGAGCTCGAGGATCTTCGCCTCGATCTCCTGGCCGAGGTACGGCGTGAGGTCGCGGACGCGGCGCAGCTCGATGAGCGACGCGGGAAGGAAGCCGCGCAGGCCGATGTCGACGATGAGACCACCCTTGACGACCTCGATCACGGAGCCGGTGACGACACCGTCGTTCTCCTTGATCTTCTCCACGTCGCCCCACGCACGCTCGTACTGCGCGCGCTTCTTGGAGAGGATGAGGCGGCCTTCCTTGTCCTCCTTCTGGAGAACGAGGGCTTCGACCTCGTCGCCGACCTTGACGACCTCGTTCGGGTCGACGTCGTGCTTGATGGAGAGCTCGCGCGAGGGGATGACGCCCTCGGTCTTGTATCCGACGTCGAGGAGGACCTCGTCGCGGTCGATCTTCACGACGGTGCCTTCGATGAGGTCTCCGTCGTTGAAGAACTTGAGGGTCTTCTCGACCGCGGCCAGGAAGTCTTCAGCAGATCCGATGTCGTTGATGGCGACCTGCTTGGTGGCCGGGGCGGTCGTTGCGGTAGTCATGTAGTGGGTTGTCCTTGGATGGTTGGGGTGTCGGGCTTCGGTCTCGGCGAACGCGCGCACGCGAACGGATGCCGAGGCTGAAGCGGTTGGATTATCGTGCGATGACTCGCGCGGGCAACGTGGCCACACGCGTGACATTCCATGCTAACAGAACCGACGATCCCTCTGTCGGGTGGTGACCGTTCAGCCGCGGAGCGGTTCGGCGGGGCTTTCGGCGTCGAGCGCCGGCGCGCCGGGGCGCGACAGGGTGAGCACCGCCCAAGCCACGCGGGGGCTGGTCGCGAGCTCGTCCTCGATCGCGTTCAGCCGGGCTGCGACCTCGTGCTCTGCGCTGTCGCCGGCGAGATCCACCGCGGCGATGAGGAAGACGCGCCCCGGGCCGACGTACTCGAGGTGAAGGTACGTGACGCGGGTGATGTCGGGGTGGGCGAGCAGACGCTGGAGCGCCGCCGCCCGCACCGCAGGGTCGACCGAGACGCCGACGAGGAACCGCCGGTTCTGCCGAATGAGCACGACCGCGACGATCGCGAGCAGCACGCCGACGAGGATCGAGCCCACGGCATCCGGTATCGACGATCCGGTGAGCTGATGAGCGAGGATGCCGGCGAACGCGATCACGAGACCGATGAGCGCCGCCGCGTCTTCGAAGAAGACGGCGCGCAGCGTCGGGTCGGACGTGCCCATGACATGGTCGAGCAGATCACGGTGCGTCGCAGTCGCCTCGCGACGAGACTGGCGCAGCGCCTGCAGGAACGATGCCCCCTCGAGGACGAACGCGACCCCGAGCACGACGTAGGAGATGCCGAACCGCTCGGCCGGTGCGGGGTCGAGCAGCTCCTGCACGCCGTGCATCACCGATACGCCCGCACCGACCGCGAACAGTCCGAACGCCGCGAACAGCGACCACACGTACGCCTCGCGTCCATATCCGAACGGATGCCGCGCGTCGGACGGCTTCACGCTCCGCCGCGCCGCGATATAGAGGAACACCTCGTTACCCGTGTCGGCCCACGAGTGCGCGGCCTCCGCGACCATCGACGCAGCGCCCGTGAGTGCGGCGGCGACCGTCTTAGCCACGGCGATGAGAAAGTTCGCGCCGAGCGCCACGATGACGGTGACGAGCGAGGCGGGTGCGGCCTGCGCCGCGGCGGCTCGGTCGGGGCGTGTGGGCGACATATCCCCACGCTACGCCGGTCAGGGGGTGCGCTAGGCCCGTCAGAAGGTGCGGATCGCGTCGACGTCGCCGTCGAGGTAGTACCAGCGGCCCGCGGCCAGCCGGAAGCGGCTGACTTCGTGCAGCACTCCCCCGTCCGCTCCGGCAGACCAGTGAGCGCGGAACTCGACGCTCCCGCGTCGGCCGTCGAGCGAGGAGTCCACGATCTCGAGCCGGTCCCAGCGCTGCGCGGGATCGAGGTCGATCCGCTCGGGAGCGGTCGACGGATGCCAGGTCGCCAGCAGATAAACCGTGTCACCGACCGCGAAGGCCGTGTACCGCGATCGCATAAGCGCCTCGGGCGCGTCGGCGGGAACGCCGCCGAGGAGAGGTCCACAGCACTCGGCGAACCTGCCGCCCCCGCACGGACACGGTGCGTCGCCGGGCAGTGCGTGCGGGCGCTGCGCGGCGGGTCCGAACGACATGCGATAGACCCTACGCGGACGACGTGGGGCTGTGGATAACCCGGGGCGCGTCGCCGGTGAATCGATAGCGTAGGGGTCATGAGACGGCGGACGACGAGTGCGGTGGGCGGCGCGCTGCTCGCCATCGCCCTGCTGACCGCGTGCGTTCCCGAGCCCGCCCCGAGCCCCACCCCGACCGGATTCGCCTCGGAGGACGAGGCCTTTGCGGCGGCCGAGGCGACGTATCGGGCTTACATCGATGCACTGAACGGGATCGACTTCACCGATCCCGAGACGTTTGAGCCCGCCTTCTCATGGACGACGGGAGCCGCTAACGCGGCAGACCGGCGAGATTTCTCGACCTATTACGCTGAGGGATTTTCGATAGAGGGTGACTTCTCGGTCGTCGCATTCGCGCCGCAAAGCTGGGCTGTCAGCGAATCCAAGGTGTTCGCGACTGCCTGCCTCGATGTTTCTCAGACGAAGGTCGTCGACGCGAACGGCACCACCACGACACCCACTGATCGAGCGCCTTCTGTCGCTCTGAACCTGTCCTTCACATCAGCCCGGAGCGCTACTGGGCTCCTTCTGGACGACGTGACGCCCAGCGAGAATTCCGGGTCATGCTGATTGAGCTCGTGCTCGCGCTGACGGGCTTGACTGCGCAGGCGCAAGCGACCCAGACATGTTCAGCAATCGCCGTCGCGAACGGCACATGCTCGATCACGAACTCCGGGTCGAGCGTGGATATCGGGGGCACGCGTCCAGGCGCGGGCGGCGGAGGGAACAGCGCCGGCAACGGAGCCACCGACGACCCCGGGTCAGAGCCGCCGGCTACCGAGCCACCGGAGTGCGTGTCGATCCCGACGAGGGTGTGCGGGAACGGGTTTCGAGCCACCCTCGTCAACATCACCCCCACACTGACCGACGTCGCATCGTTCGCACCCGCATCCGTGCCCGTCGCCGACGAGCCCGACGGAATCGGCGTCGTCGGGATGCCGATGAACTTCGTCGTCGGCGCCGAATCGCATGAAAGCACCGGCGCACTGTTCGGCCTGCCGGTGACGGTGCGGTTCACACCCGCCTCCGTCCTTTTCACCTACGGCGACGGCGGCACCCGCACGGCTCCGAGCGGTGGGCGCACGTGGGCGCAGCTGGGGCTCGCCCAGTTCAGCCCGACGCCCACGAGCCACGCGTATGCCGAGCGCGGCACATACACGGCATCCGCCGTCGTGCGGTACTCCGCGACGGTCGACTTCGGCAACGGGTGGATCCCGGTGCCGGGCCTCCTCGAGATTCCGACCCCGGCGACGACGGTGAGCATCGTCGAGGTGCGCACCGCGCTCGTCGACCGCACGTGCCTCGAAGACCCCCTCGGCCCCGGCTGCTGACCACGTGCCAGGATGGGCGCGTGACCGATCGCCTCATGTTGCTCGACACCGCGAGCCTCTACTTCCGCGCGTTCTACGGGGTTCCCGACACGGTGAAGGCGCCCGACGGGCGGCCCGTCAACGCGGCGCGGGGGCTCCTCGACATGATCGCGAAGCTCGTCTCGACGTACGAGCCGACCCACGTCATCGCCTGCTGGGACGACGACTGGCGCCCGCAATGGCGCGTCGACCTCATCCCGAGCTACAAGGCGCACCGCGTGGCGGAGGTCGTCGAGATCGGTCCCGATGTCGAAGAGGTGCCCGATCCCCTCGAGATCCAGGTTCCGGTGATCCGCGAGGAACTCGCCGCACTCGGCATCCCCGTGGTCGGCGCAGCCGCGCACGAGGCGGACGATGTCATCGCGAGCTTCGCGTCGCAGGCGTCGCTCCCCGTGAATGTCGTCACGGGCGACCGCGACCTATTTCAGCTCGTCGATGACGTCCGCGGCATCGGCGTGATCTATACCGGCCGCGGCATGAGCAACCTCGAGGTGCTCAACGAAGCGACCGTTGTCGAGAAGTATCGCGTGCTGCCGTCGCAGTACGCCGACTTCGCGGTGCTGCGCGGGGACGCCTCCGACGGGCTCCCGGGCGTCGCGGGCATCGGCGAGAAGACCGCCGCGACGCTCCTCGCCGAGCACGGCGACCTCGCGGGCATCCGCGCTGCGGCCGAGGCCGGCGAGGGGATGACCGCGGGCATCCGCGCGAAGATCCTTGCGGCGTCCGACTACCTCGCGGTCGCGCCGACGGTCGTCGAGGTCGTGCGCACGCTCGAGCTTCCCGCCGTCGACGCACGCCTGCGCGCCGCCGACCCGGATGCCCTGGCGACGGTGCGTGACGCCTGGAACCTCGGCGCGTCGCTCGACCGGGCCGCCGCCGCGATCAGCGCGCGCGCCTAAGCCACTCGCGCAAGCGCGGCAGCTCCCACGTCGTCACGATCCGCTCGGCCGGCACGCCCGCCCGCTCCGCGCGCGCGGCTCCTTCGTCGAGCAAACCCAACTGGCCGGGCGCGTGCGCGTCGGAGTCGATCGAGAACAGGCATCCCGCGTCGAGGGCGAGGGCGATCAGCTCGTCGGGCGGGTCCTCGCGCTCGGGCCGCGAGTTGATCTCGACCGCGACGCCGTGTTGCGCGCACGCGGCGAAGACGGCCGTCGCATCGAACTCCGACGGCGGCCGGCGCCCGCGCTCCCCCGCGATGAGCCTGCCTGTCACATGACCGAGCACGTCGATTCGAGCGTGGGATGCCGCCGCCACGAGCCGCCGCGTCATCTCGCGCCGCGGCATCCGCAGCTTCGAATGCGCCGACGCGACGACGACGTCGAGCTCGCCCAGCAGCGCGTCCTCCTGGTCGAGTGAGCCGTCGTCGAGGATGTCGACCTCGATCCCGCTCAACAACGCGAGACCCGCGACATCGACACCGGCGACGACGTCGAGTTGCTCACGCAGCCGCTCGGCCGACAGCCCGCGGGCGACCGTGAGCCGCGGCGAATGGTCGGTGATCGCGAGGTACTCATGGCCAAGTGCGCGCGCGGCCGCCGCCATGACCTCGATCGGGGTCGTGCCGTCCGACCATTCCGAGTGCGCGTGCAGGTCACCCCGCAGCGCCGCCCGCAACCCCGACGTTGCGGGCGCGTAGCGCGCACGCAACTCGGTCAGGTACCGGGGCACGCGACCGGCGAGAGCCTCTTGAATGACGGCAAGCGACGAGTCGCCGATGCCTGGCCGCCGGCGCAGCGCCGCGGCATCCGCCAACTGCTCCGAGGAAAGACCCTCGATGGCCGCGGCGGCCGCGCGGAACGCCTTCGACCGGTAGCGCGACGCCCGTTCGCGTTCGAGCAGGGTCGCGATCTCGGTCAGCGCATCGACTGGCTCCAGAGGCGCCGCGAACGACATCGCCTACCCGCGCCGGGCGCTCAGACGACGCTCGACCTTCGCACCACGACCGGTACCGAGGCGAGCCGGTTCAGAGCTAGTCCGAAGAAGATCGACAGGATGCCGACGCCGATCGCGAAGGCCGCGACACCGAACGACACGACCGACGTGAACAGCGACGCCCGCAGGAACGAGGCGTTCATCATCGTGGCGCGCACCGGGTCGTCGCGGTCGAGTTCGGCGTACGTCTTGCCGCCGGAGGCCTCGAGTGCGTGGTGCTGGATGATGTCGGCCTGCACGAAGGCGGTGAAGGGTCCCGCAACGGTCTGACCCTGGAAGGCCATCGCGTCGTCGGGAACGACGATGTTCTCGGCGCGCAACTGGCTCGAGACCATGACCCACACGACGACGCCGACGACGATGAGCACGATTCCGCCGAGGATGCCGAGGACTCCGGCGAGCTTGACGATGCCGACCTTCTTCTGGGGCGGCTCGACGGTGTCTGCGGTGACGACCGTTTCTTCGGACATGGGTGTTCCTCTCGGGGGGTGGACCCTGGGGCTAGGCCCTTGCCCTCACGGTAGTCCGCGCTGACGCCCGGCACCAGAGGACGGGCCGAGCAAAACGCCCGTGGTCAGACCTCAGACGGCGTCCGAGTGCGTCGCGGCAACCCACCGATCGAGCACGTCCGCCGCAGCCCCGCTGTCGATCGCCTCCGCTGCGCGATCGCGCGCCGCGGCGAGGCGCTCGACGATCGGGACCTGCACCTGCGCGGCATCTTGGAACAGCTCGTACGACACGATGCCTGCGGCCGTATTCAGCATCACGATGTCGCGCACCGGACCGGTCTGCCCGTCGAGCACGCGCCGGACGACCTCGGCGTTGTGCGCGGGATCCCCACCGCGCAGGTCGTCGATGTTCGCGCGCGGAATGCCGAGGTCGCGAGGATCGAGATCGTGCTCGTGCACGTCTCCCCGACTGATCTCCCACAGGTGGCTGTGCCCCGTCGTCGTGAGCTCGTCAAGCCCGTCGTCGCCGCGGAAGACGAGCGCGGTCGCGCCGCGCGTCTGGAAGACGCCCGTGATGAGCGGCACGCGGTCGAGGCTCGCAACACCCACGGCGTTCGCCTCGGCGCGCGCCGGGTTGCACAGCGGCCCGAGGAAGTTGAAGACCGTCGGCACGCCGAGCTCCGACCGAGTCGGCCCGGCGTGGCGGAAACCCGGGTGGAACGCAGACGCAAACGCGAACGTGATCCCGACCTCGGCGAGCACCGCCGCCACCCGCTCGGGCGAGAGCGTCAGGTCGATCCCGAGCGCGCCGAGCACGTCCGACGAGCCCGACGACGAACTCGCCGCCCGGTTTCCGTGCTTGACGACAGGGATGCCGGTCGCCGCCGCCACGATCGCCGACATCGTCGACACGTTGACGGTGCCGAAACGGTCCCCGCCCGTCCCCACGATGTCGAGCACCTCAGCGGGCACCGGAAGCGGCAGCGCAGCCTCGAGGATTGCATCGCGAAAGCCAACGACCTCATCGACGGTCTCGCCCTTGGCGCGAAGCGCCAGCAGGAACCCGCCGAGCTGCGACGGCGTCACATCGCCCGTCATCACCTGCGTCATCGCCCACGTCGACTCCGACACGCTGAGGTCGCGTCGATCAAGGAGCGCGGTGAGAATTTCGGGCCATGAGAAGAGCTCCGCCATGAGCATCGATCCTATCGGCAGACTGTCAGCACACTCTCGGGCCGCTCTGGGCGCGCTCCGATCCGCCCGAAAGTGCGGCGAAGTCGGCTGACACCTTCAGGGATGCGAAAACCTGACGTCGAATCAGCCATAATGGGGAGCGTGACGACCACTCCTGCGACGTATTCGAACGCCTTGCGCACCGTGAAGCGGCCCGATCCGGTCGCCGTCGGAACAATCGTGTGGCTCGGTAGCGAGGTCATGTTCTTCGCGGGCCTGTTCGCGATCTACTTCACGTTGCGCAACGCAGCTCCCGACCTGTGGGCCGAGAACACCCCCGTACTGAATGTGCCGTTTGCCCTCGTCAACACGATCATCCTCGTGCTCTCGTCGGTCACCGCGCAGGCTGGCGTCTTCGCCGCCGAGCGTTTCCAGCCGTACCGCAAGGGCTCGTTCTGGCAGTTCCGCCAGTGGGGCATGGTCGAGTGGTTCTTCCTGTCGTTCATCATGGGAGCGATCTTCGTGTCGGGCCAGGTGTGGGAATACGCGACGCTCGTCGCCGAGGGTCTCCCGATCAGCGCCAACTCCTATGCCTCCGCGTTCTACCTGACCACCGGGTTCCACGCCCTGCACGTGACCGGCGGGCTGATCGCGTTCCTGCTCGTCATCGGCCGCGCCTTCGCGGTCAAGAACTTCGGGCGCAAAGAGATGACGTCGTCGATCGTCGTGTCGTACTACTGGCACTTCGTCGACGTCGTCTGGATCGTCCTGTTCGTCGTCATCTACGTCGTCAAGTGAGAGCGGAGCCGACACCTTCCATGTCTTCGAAGACCCCGCGCCGGAAGTCCGGCCGCCGCAGCACCTGGGCTGCCGCCGCTCTCATCGGAATCGGCCTGCTCGTCACGGGCGGCATCTACGCCGGCGCCTCCGCAGCGATGGCGGCGTCCGAGACGTCCACGGCATCCAGCACGCTCACCGTCGACGACGGCAAGAAGCTTTTCCAGGCCAACTGCGCCACGTGCCACGGCCTGAACCTCGAGGGAACGCCCGACGGCCCGTCGCTCTACGGCGTCGGCGAGCTCGCGGTCGAGTTCCAGATGTCGACCGGCCGGATGCCGCTGCAGGCACAGGGACCGCAGGCGCCGCAGAAGCCCGCGCAGTTCACCGAGGAGCAGATCCTCGCGATCGCATCCTGGGTGCAGTCGACCTCGCCCGGCCCGACCTTCCCGTCGGAAGAGATCCTGGATGCCGGCGGCGATGTCGCCAACGGCGCGGAGCTCTTCCGTACGAACTGCGCGATGTGCCACAACGTCGCGGCTGCTGGCGGCGCGCTGACCGAGGGCAAGTACGCACCCGCGCTCACCAAGACGAGCCCGCTGCACATGTACGCCGCGATGGTGACCGGGCCGCAGAACATGCCCGTGTTCAACAACCTCACGCTGACCCCCGAAGAGAAGCGCGACATCATCTCGGCACTGGTGTTCCTGCAAGAGAACGAGTCGGCCGGCGGGTTCAACCTCGGCTCGCTCGGTCCGGTGTCTGAGGGCCTCTTCATCTGGATCTTCGGCATCGGCACCCTGATCGGCATCACCGTGTGGATCACGGCGAAGTCGAACTGATCATTCGTGGATATCGGAACTGACGTAGGGAACGGACGCAGCATGGCACACGAGGAAGACGCGCTCGAGCACGAGAGGGCTTCATGGAAGCCTTCCCCCGGGCTCGCCGTCGCCGTCCCCGACCCCGCGGAGAACCCGGGGCTGCCGCCGCACCGCGAGCGGATCACCGACAAAGACCCGGCCGCCATGAAGCGCGCCGTGCGGACCGTCTACACGCTGTTCTACATCTCGCTTGCGGGCAGCATCTGGGCGATCGCCGCCTACATGCTCTTCCCGATCGAGAGCGGCCGGATCGTCGACATCCGGCACAACAACCTCTTCATCGGCCTCGGCATCGGCCTCGCCCTGTTCGCGCTGGGCGTCGGGGCGATCCACTGGTCGAAGGCGGTCATGAGTGACCGCGAGTTCATCGAGCCGCGGCACGCGACGCGCGGCCGCGATGAGACGCGCGAGGGCGCCGTGCAGGTGTTCCGCGACGCGAACGAGGAGTCCGGGTTCGGCCGCCGCACAGCGATCCGCGGGTCGCTCATCGCGGCGCTCGTCGCCTCGATCCTGCCGGGCATCACTCTGTTCCGCGGTCTCGCGCCCGAAAGCAACCCGAACGGCGATGCCGAAGCGCAGATCGCCGGCGACCCGGTGGCTCTCCTCAGCCACACGATGTGGAAGAAGGGCGAGCGCCTCGCGCACGACCCGAGCGGCGAGCCGATCCGCGCCGCCGACCTGACTCTCGGCTCCGCCGTGCACGTCATCCCCGAGTCGCTCGCCGACCTCAGCCACCACGACGGCTACCTCGAGCAGAAGGCGAAGGCGATCGTTCTGCTCATGCGCCTGCTCCCCGAGCAGCTCATCGAGGACGAAGACCGCAAGGACTGGTCATACAACGGCATCGTCGCGTACTCCAAGGTCTGCACGCACGTCGGATGCCCGGTGGCGCTGTACGAACAGCAGACGCACCACCTGCTCTGCCCCTGCCACCAGTCGCAGTTCGACGTCGAGCGCCACGCGGCGGTCATCTTCGGCCCCGCCGCACGCCCCCTGCCGCAGCTGCCGATCACGGTCGACGACGAGGGCTACCTCATCGCACAGAGCGATTTCCATGAACCCGTCGGCCCGAGCTTCTGGGAGCGCCATTGAGCACCGCGACCGTCACCCAGCCTTCCGCTGACGCGAAGACCGACGAGAAGCCCCTTGGCGGCCGGTTCGTCGCAGGCGCGGCGAACTACATCGACGAGCGAACGAGCATCTCCGGTCTCGTCAAGGAGCTCGGGCGCAAGATCTTCCCCGACCACTGGTCGTTCATGCTCGGTGAGATCGCCCTGTGGAGCTTCGTCGTCGTGCTGCTGTCGGGCACCTTCCTGACGTTCTTCTTCCAGGCATCCATGGTCGAGACCCACTACGCGGGCTCGTTCCTGCCGTTGCGCGGCGTGGAGATGTCGGCCGCCCTCGACTCCACACTGCGGCTGTCGTTCGACATCCGCGGTGGCCTGCTCGTGCGTCAGATCCACCACTGGGCGGCGCTCGTGTTCATCGCCGGCATCGGCGTGCACATGCTGCGCGTGTTCTTCACCGGTGCGTTCCGCAAGCCGCGCGAGCTGAACTGGGTGATCGGATTCATCCTGTTCATCCTCGCGATGGGCGAGGGCTTCACCGGATACTCGCTTCCCGACGACCTGCTCTCGGGCAACGGCCTCCGCATCATCGACGGCATGATCAAGGGCATCCCGCTGATCGGCACCTGGACGTCGTTCCTGCTCTTCGGCGGCGAGTTCCCCGGCACCGCGATCGTCGGCCGCCTTTACACGCTGCACATCCTGCTGCTGCCGGCGATCCTCGTGGCGCTGCTCGCCGTGCACCTCATGCTCATGATCGTCAACAAGCACACGCAGTTCGCCGGCCCCGGCCGCACGAACAGCAACGTCGTGGGCTTCCCGATGATGCCGGTGTACATGTCGAAGATGGGCGGCTTCTTCTTCATCACGTTCGGTGTGATCGTGCTGATCGCGTCGCTGTTCACGATTAACCCGATCTGGAACTACGGCCCCTACGACCCCTCCCCCGTGTCGGCGGGTACGCAGCCCGACTGGTACATCGGCTTCGCCGATGGCGCACTGCGTCTCGTGCCGCCGCACCTGGAGTTCGTGCTGTGGGAACGCACCTGGTCGTTCAACATCCTGATCCCGCTCGTGGGCCTCGGCCTGTTCATCGTCCTGGTGATGATCTACCCCTTCATCGAGGCATGGATCACGGGCGACAAGCGTGAGCACCACATCGCGCAGCGTCCGCGCCACGCGCCGACGCGCACCGCCATCGGCGTCGCTGGCGTCACCTTCTACGCCGTGCTGTGGGCCGCGGCATCCTCCGACATCATCGCGACGCACTTCTGGCTCACGATGGAGGGCGTCATCCACACGCTGCAGGCGTTGCTGATCATCGGCCCGATCCTCGGCTACTTCATTGCCAAGCGCATCGCGATCGCGTTGCAGAAGAAGGATCGCGAGATCGCCCTGCATGGATACGAGTCGGGCCGCATCGTGCGCCTTCCCGGTGGGGAGTACATCGAGGTCCACCAGCCCGTCGACGCCTACGAGCGCGTCAAGCTGATCGACTTCGAGACGAACGCACCGCTCGTCGTGCGCCCCAACGATCAGGGTCGCATCCCGTGGCACGAGAACCTGCGCTCCGCACTCTCGCGGTGGTTCTTCGAGGACCGGCTCGTCCCGGTCACGCAGAGCGAGATTGAGGCGGCCGAGGCGCACGCGCACCACGCACTCGAGCACGAGGAGCACGCCGAGCAGAACGAGATCGAGGACGGCAAGGCGCACTGACGCCGATCCTGTCCGAATTACGGCGGGAGTTGACCGACGGGTCTACTCCCGCCGTCTCGTTGTGCGCGTAGCGTCGAAGCATGACCAGCCCTGACGAGACCCTCGCCTACTTCTCCGCCAAGCTCACCCACGAGACGGATGCCTCCGACGTCTACGCCGCGCAGAAGGCCGGCAACGCGTTCGTCCTGGTCGACGTGCGAAGCCAGGATGCCTGGAATCAGGGCCATGCGGCGGGAGCCGTACACATGCCGTACCGCGACATCGGCCCCCGCGCGCCGATCGAGTTGGACCCGGGTGTCCCCGTCGTCGTCTACTGCTGGAGCCCCGGATGCAACGCCGGAGCCAAAGGAGCGGTCGAGTTCGCGAAGCTCGGCTACCGCGTGCGCGAGATGATCGGGGGCTACGAGTACTGGGCGCGCGAGGGCCTGCCCGTCGAGGGTGCTGCGGGTTCACTCCCCCGCATCTTCGACCCGCTCGTCATGTACGTCCGCCCGAGCGACTGACGCCGCCTTCCACCCGCCCGCGAGACCGCGCGTGTGCGTCGAGACCCGCGTCCGTGACGGCGGTCTCGACGCACGAAGCGGGTCTCGCGAAAGACGAGGCGGCGGGGATCAGCGGGCGAAGTAGCCGCGGTAGTACTCGTACACCCAGCCGACGATGGCGACGAGGAACACGACGAAGCCGATCGGCAGCAGGAACGAGCCCACGGCGAGGCCGATGATGCACAGCGACGCCGAGAACGCGAGAACGAGCGGCCACCACGACCACGGGCTGAACTCACCCATCTCCGGGTCCCCGTCGTCGATGTCGGCCGTCAGAGTGTCTTCGGGCAACTCGCCGCCCTGCGAACGGTACACGCGGTCGACGTAGAAGCCGATCATGACGGCCATGAAGACCGTGAAAAGCAACACGACCGTGCCGACCCACTCGATCGCGTGGTACCACGGCAGGCTCGAATGCTCAACGATGTTCCAGCCCGTGTACAGGACCGTGCACAGCAGGAAGAAGCCGGCGAGGATCCACCAGAGGTTGATGTTGGTCTTCACTTACTTGACCTCTCCATCCGCAAGATCGACGACGGGCGCGTCGGGCGCATCCTTCGCGGGACCCACCCCGACCGGGACGGCGGCCTCGGGGTGGTTGAGGTCGAACGCCGGCCGCTCGCTGCGGATCCGCGGAATCGACGTGAAGTTGTGGCGCGGCGGCGGGCAGCTCGTCGCCCACTCGAGCGATCCGCCGTATCCCCACGGATCGTTCACCGTGACCTTCGGCGCGGTGCGCGACGTGATCCAGACGTTCAGGAAGAACGGGATCATCGAGGCGCCGAGGATCATCGCGCCGACCGTCGACAGCTGGTTCTGCCACGTGAATCCGTCAGCGGCCGAGTAGTCGGCATAGCGGCGGACCATGCCCTCGACGCCCAGCCAGTGCTGCACGAGGAAGGTCATGTGGAAGCCGATGAACAGAAGCCAGAAGTGGATCATGCCGAGGCGCTCGTTGAGCATGCGACCCGTCCACTTCGGCCACCAGAAGTAGAAGCCCGCGAACATCGCGAACACGACCGTGCCGAACACGACGTAGTGGAAGTGCGCGACGACGAAGTACGAGTCGGACAGGTGGAAGTCGAGCGGCGGCGAGGCGAGGATAACGCCGGTGAGGCCACCGAAGACGAACGACACGAGGAAGCCGAGCGCGAAGACCATCGGCGTCTCGAACGTGATGGACCCTCGCCACATCGTGCCGATCCAGTTGAAGATCTTCACGCCGGTCGGAACGGCGATGAGCATCGTCATGAGCGCGAAGAAGGGCAGTAGCACCGCCCCGGTGACGTACATGTGGTGAGCCCACACCGACACCGACAGGGCAGCGATCGAGATCGTCGCGTAGACGAGCGTCTTGTAGCCGAAGATCGGTTTGCGGCTGAACACCGGGAAGATCTCCGACACGATGCCGAAGAACGGCAACGCGATGATGTACACCTCGGGGTGACCGAAGAACCAGAAGAGGTGCTGCCACAGGAGCACACCGCCGTTGGCCGGGTCGTAGATGTGGGCGCCGAGCACGCGGTCGGCGCCGGCTGCGAGGATTGCGGCAGCGAGCACGGGGAACGCCATGAGAATGAGGATGCTCGTGATCAGCGTGTTCCACGTGAAGATCGGCATGCGCCACATCGTCATACCCGGTGCGCGCATCGTGACGATCGTCGTGATGAAGTTGACGCCACCCATGATGGTGCCGAAGCCCGACATGCCGAGTCCCAGCATCCAGAGGTTGCCGCCGGCGCCTGGCGAGAAGCTCGCACCGGCGAGGGGCTGATACGCGAACCACCCGAAGGCGGCAGCGCCCTGCGGGGTGAGGAAGCCGGCGACGGCGATGATCGAGCCGAAGAGGAACAGCCAGAACGCGAACGCGTTCAGGCGCGGGAACGCGACATCCGGTGCGCCGATCTGTAGCGGCAGGATCGCGTTGGCGAACCCGGCGAAAAGCGGCGTCGCGAACATCAGCAGCATGATCGTGCCGTGCATCGTAAAGAGCTGGTTGTACTGCTCTTTGGTCGGGACGATCTGCATGCCCGGCTCGAACAGCTCGGCGCGGATGATGAGAGCCATCACGCCGCCGAGGAGGAAGAACAGCACCGACGCGATGAGGTACATGTACCCGATCGTCTTGTGGTCGGTGGAGGTGATCCACTTGACGAGGATGTTGCCCTTCTGCTCGACGCGCGAAGAGCTCAGGAGAGCTGCCTGGCGCGGAGGCAGCGTGGTCCGGCGGTGCGTGTCAGCCTCGAGGGGAAGCGTGGTCGCCATCAGTGTTCTCCCTCGGAGTTGGATGCGCCCGTGCCCGGCAGGTTCTGCAGGCGGTCGTATGCGTCGTTGATGTCGCCGGTCTGGCCTGCGTCCTTGAGCGATGCGAGGTAGGCGTCGTACTCGTTCCGTTCGACGACTTTCACCTTGAAGAGCATCATCGAGTGGTACTGGCCGCAGAGCTCGGCGCACTTCCCGTCGTACTCTCCGACACGGGTCGGAGTGAAGGACCAGTAGTTGTCCTTCCCGATGTACATGTCCTTCTTATACAGGAAGTCGATGATCCAGAACGAGTGGATGACGTCTCGCGAGGTGAGCTTGATCTTCACCTTCTCGTCGACGGGCAGGTACAGCGTCGGAATCTCGTTCGTGATGTCGCCGACGGCATCCGTCTGCGCCTGAACACCCATCGTCCAGACGGCGTCGTCGCCGCCCTCACAGTTCGCGGCATCGTCGTTGTACTGGAAGTCCCACGCCCACTGCTTGCCGATCGCGGTGATGCAGACGTCCGGGTCGTCGTATTGCGTCTCAAGGACCGTCTGGTCGCGCGCAGTGAAGGCGAAGAAGCCGACGACGAGGATGAGGGGAACGACCGTGTAGAAGATCTCAACGGGCATGTTGTAGCGCAGCTGCACCGGGAGCCCGGTCTGGCCGCGCCGACGGCGGTAGACGATCGCCGCCCAGGCCATGAGCGCCCAGGTGATCACACCGACCGCGAGCAGCACGATCCAGGAGTTGACCCAGAGGCCCGAGACCATTTCCGTGCGGTCGGTGGCCTGCGTTCCGTCCTCGGTGAAACCGGGCAGGAACCCGTTCAGCTGACTGGGCGTGCACCCGGCGAGAACGACCGCCGTAGCGATTCCCATCGGGATGACGGCGAGCCGGAGACGGCGTGTGACGCGCACGGTGCACCTTTCGGGGTCATGAAGGTCGAACACCGTTCAGTCTAGGGCAACCTCTCACCCGATTCAGGCCACCCGCCCAGGATGTCGACGCTTAGTGGAAGCTGTCGCCGCACGCGCAGCTACCCGCGGCGTTGGGGTTGTCGATCGTAAAGCCCTGTTCGGAGATCGTGTCCTTGAAGTCGATCGTCGCGCCATCGAGGTATGGCACCGACATGTCGTCGACGATGACCTCGACGCCATCGAAGTCGACCGCCTGGTCGCCGTCGAGGAAACGCTCGTCGAAGTAGAGCTGGTAAATAAGACCCGAGCATCCACCCGGCTGCACGGCAACGCGCAGACGCAGGTCGTCGCGGCCCTCCTGGTCGAGCAGACTCTTGACCTTCGCAGCCGCGGCGGTCGTGAGTCCGACGCCGTGAGCCTTCGCGTCGGCGTCGGTGGTGGCGATGGTGGTGTCGGTCATGGCACTCTCCCCGAGGGTCGAGCCGGTGTCATCCGGCGGGATGCCACGATTCTACGCGCTCACGGGCACTCGGGCTCAGGCTCACGGGCACTCTGGCTCAGAGGGGCGACGCGTCGAGGCTCTCGAGCAGCAGCGCCTCGGAGACGAGCGCGTGTCGGAACGTGTCGAGGTGCAGCGACTCGTTCGGACTGTGGGCGCGCGCGTGCGGATCTTCGACGCCCGTGACGAGGATCTCGGCGCCGGGGAACTCGCGGACGAGATCGGCGATGAACGGGATCGACCCGCCGACGCCGATATCGACGGGTTCGACGCCGTAGCCGGCGCCGAGGGCCGCCCGGGCCTTCGCGACGGCACCACCGCTCGTGTCGACGAGGAACGGGTTGCCGCAGTCGACGTCGCTGAAGGTCAGCTCGGCGCCGAACGGGGCGTGCGCGCGGAGGTGCGCGGCGATCGCCTCGTACGCGTCGCGGGCATCCTGCCCCGGCGCGATGCGCGCGCTGATGACGAGCGAGAGCTCGGGCGTCAGCGTGTTCGACGCGTTCTTCACCGTCGGGAAGTCGATGCCGGTCACCGTGATGCTCGGCTTGTTCCAAATGCGGCTGAGGATCGTGCCGCGACCGATGGGCGAGACGCCCGCGGGGAGACCCGCTTCGTCGCGCAGGGTCTCTTCCGTGTAGTCGGGCGTCGCGGCATCCCGCTCGGTGAGGCCTGCGACGGCGACCGCCCCGTCGACATCCCAGAGGGTCCCGAGGAGCTTGACGGTCGCGAGCATCGCGTCGGGGACAGCGCCGCCGAACATGCCCGAGTGCGAGGCGTGCTCGAGGGTCTTGACGGTGAGCGTGAACCGCGCGTTGCCGCGGAGGGAGACCGTCAGCGCGGGGGTCGTCGCGTCCCAGTTGCCCGAATCGGCAACGACGATCACGTCCGCGCGAAGCGCGTCGGCGTTCTCGCTCAGGAACGCGGCGAAGGAGCCGGAGCCCGCCTCCTCCTCGCCTTCGATGAAGAGGTTGACGCCGAGGTCGACATCGGTGCCGAGCGCCTCGACGAGGGCCCGCAGCGCGCCGACATGCGCCATGACCCCGGCCTTGTCGTCAGCCGCACCGCGGCCGTAGAGCCGCCCACCGCGGACCGTCGGCTCGAACGGCGCCGACTCCCAGAGACTCTCGTCGCCGACCGGCTGCACGTCGTGGTGGGCGTACAGGAGGATCGTGGGGCGGCCGGCGCGAGCCGCGCGCGTCGCGAGGACGGCGGGCATCCCCTCGCGACCCGTCGTCGGGTCGATCGCGGTCTTCACCTCGACGCGGTCGAAGATCGCGAGGTCGTCGAGGAGTACCTTGACGGCGGATGCGCTGCGCTCCACCTCCCCGCGATCGAAACCCGGGAACGCGACCGAGGGGATGCGGACGAGCCGCCCCAGGTCAGCGAGCGCGGCGGGAACCTGCCCCTCGGCTGCGGCACGGACGGACTCGGGTCGGGACAGCTCGGAGCTCATGCGGGTAATCTTAAAGGGCACGTCTCGCGACCTCTCGTCGCCCCGAATCCCGAGGAGCCACCCCGTGGCCAAGAACCCTGCCCCCGCCGAAACCGACTCCGACGCGCCGAGCGGACCGGGCAAGCACCGGCCGACGCCCTCGCGCGCCGAGCAGGAGGCCGCGCGTAAGCGCCCGCTCGTGCCCGACACGAAGGAAGCTCGGGCGCGCGCGAAGGCCGACCTCGCGGCGCAGCGCGAGAAGGCCCGCATCGGCATGGCAAACGGCGACGAGAAGTACCTGCCTATGCGTGACCGCGGACCGCAGCGCCGCTTCGTGCGTGACTTCGTGGATGCCGGCTGGCACGCGGGTGAGCTGCTGATGCCGTTCATGCTCCTGGTGATCCTGCTGACCTTGGTTCCCAACCAGGCCGTCGTCTATTACGGCTTCGTGGCGCTGTGGGCCTACATCATGTTCGTTGTCGCGGACATGATCATCACGAGCCGCCGCGCGAAGAAGCTCACGCGCGCGAAGTTCGGTGACCGCACCGAGAAGGGCCTCGGCTGGTACGCCGCGATGCGCACCGTCCAGATGCGCTTCATGCGCCTGCCGAAGCCGCAGGTGAAGCGCGGGCAGCACCCGGCCTGAGCCGCCCCGCGGGCTGACGCGGTTCCGCTGGCATCCGGCGTCAGCAGAGCGCGCGGGCCACCGCGGTGCCCGCTGGCATCCGGCGTCAGCTGAGCGCGCCCGCTGAGCCTCTGCGCGCGCCCGCAGCGCCCCCGCGCACCGCGCACAACTTCGGAGATCTGCATAACTTCGGATGCCGGGGGTGCCTGCGCTCCGAAGAACTGCAGATCTCCGAGGTTGTGCGCATGGGCGCGACGCGTCAGCGCGCGGCGGCGAGCCCGCGGTTGATCTGGCGCGCCCAGAACGGACCGCGGTAGATGAACGCCGTGTAGCCCTGCACGAGGTCGGCGCCGGCGGCGAGGCGCTCGCGGACGTCGGCGGCGGTCTCCACTCCCCCGGCCGAGATGATGCAGAAGTCGTCCGGCACGACGGCACGAACCGTCCGCAGCACGGCGAGGGAACGCTGCCGCAGCGGCGCACCCGACAGACCGCCGGCGCCCATGGCCTCGACGGTCGCGGCATCCGTGGTCAGCGGCTCGCGCGCGATCGTCGTGTTGGTCGCGACGATCCCGGCGAGGCCCGCGTCGACCGCGAGTCGCGCGATCGCCTCGATCTCGTCGTCGGGAAGGTCGGGCGCGATCTTGACGAGCAAAGGTGTGGATGCCGCGGCATCCCGCACCGCATCGAGTAGTGGCCGCAGGGTCTCGACGGCCTGCAGGCCCCGGAGCCCCGGAGTGTTGGGCGAGGAGACATTGACGACGAGGTAGTCGGCGACCGGGGCAATCTGCCGCGTGCTCGCGACGTAGTCGGCGGTGGCCTCGTCGACGTCGACGACGCGACTCTTGCCGATGTTCGCGCCGAGGATCGTGCGGCGCTTCCGGCGGCGCGCACGGTCGAGCCGCGCCGTCGCGGCCGCGGTGCCGGCGTTGTTAAAGCCCATCCGATTGATGAGGGCGCGGTCTTCGATCAGGCGGTAGAGCCGCGGCTTCGGGTTGCCCTCCTGCGCGATCGCCGTGACGGTGCCAACCTCGACGTGGCCGAAGCCGAGGGCGTAGAGACCCTCCGTCATGACGGCGTTCTTGTCGAAGCCCGCGGCGACACCGAAGGGCGAGTCGAACTCGAGACCGAGTGCGCGGGTTCGCAAGCTCGGCGCGGGCTTCGTGAACGCCCACACGATCGGAGCGAACGGCCACCAGCCGAGCACCCGGATGACCGGAACGACGAGGCCATGCGCGAGCTCAGGATCCATGCGCGCGAAGACGGTGCGGAAGATGAAGGGATACATCTCCTTCAGCCTAGAGCGCGACGCGGATGCCGCCCGCGCAGTCGACCGGAACTACTCGTCCGATGCTGCGGCGTTGTCGGCGCGGGCGTGGTCGGCGCGCAGCAGCGCGATGGACGCCTCGAAGTCATCCAGCGAATCGAACGCCTGGTACACGCTCGCGAAGCGCAGGTACGCGACTTCGTCGAGATCGCGCAGCGGCCCGAGGATCGCGAGTCCGATCTCGTTCGTGTCGATCTGCGACGAGCCGGTCTGACGCACGGCCTCTTCGACGGCCTGCGCGAGCACCGCGAGGTCCGCCTCGGTGACGGGGCGCCCCTGGCACGCCTTGCGGACGCCCGACATGACCTTCTCGCGGCTGAACGGCTCGATCACGCCCGAGCGCTTGATGACGTTCAGGCTCGCCGTCTCGATCGTCGAGAAGCGGCCACCGCACTCGGGGCACTGACGGCGGCGGCGGATCGAGAGTCCGTCGTCGCTCGTGCGGGAGTCGATGACGCGCGAGTCGGCGTGGCGGCAGAACGGGCAGTGCATGGCGTCTCCAGCCTGTCACACTCGCGGGCGCGCGGCCCGGTTCACGCCTCGAATCGCGCCGTAACGGCCTCGCCGTGCGCGGGGAGCGCCTCGGCATCCGCCAGGGCAACGATCGCGTCGCGGACGGCCGCGAGCGCCTCGCGGTCGTAGTCGATGACCTGCTGAGGACGAAGGAACGTGGATGCCGACAGGCCCGACGCGTACCGCGCCTGACCGCCCGTGGGCAGCACGTGGTTGCTACCGGCGAGGTAGTCGCCGAGGCTCACCGGCGCGTGGCCGCCGACGAACACCGCCCCCGCGTTGACGAAGTCGTCCGGGCGCGCGTCGCGCAGGTGCAGCTCGAGGTGCTCGGGCGCGTACGCGTTGCTGAAAGCCGTCGCCGCCGCGACGTCGTCGACCAGGACGACGGCGGACTGCGGTCCGGAGAGCGCCTGCGCGACGCGATCGGCGTGGCGCGTGCGCGCCGCGCGGTCGGCGACGCGCGCCGCCACGGCATCCGCGAGGGTCGCCGACGGCGTCACGAGGACGGCCGCGGCCTGCTCGTCGTGCTCCGCCTGGCTGACGAGGTCGGCGGCGACCCAGTCGGGGTCAGCGCTGTCGTCGGCGACGACCAGGATCTCCGTCGCCCCCGCCTCCGCGTCGGTGCCGACGACCCCCGCGACGACGCGCTTGGCGAGCGCGACGAAGTTGTTTCCCGGGCCGGAGATCACATCGACGCGGTGCAGGCCCAGACTCGGGATGCCGTAGGCATACGCCCCGATCGCGCCCGCACCACCCATCGCGTACACCTCGGTGACCCCGAGGAGTTTCGCCGCGGCGAGGATGACGGGGTGCACACGCCCGGCGAACTCGGCCTGCGGCGGCGAGGCGAGTGCGACCTCGCGAACGCCCGCGACCTGTGCCGGGACGACGTTCATGACGACACTCGAGGGGTACACCGCCTTGCCGCCGGGCACGTACACACCGACGCGCTGCACGGGGCGCCAGTGCTGAACGACGCGGGCTCCGGGCGCGAGGGTCGTCACGATCGGCGCGGGAACCTGGGCCGCGGAGGCCTCGCGCACACGCCGGATCGCCTCTTCGAGCGCGCGGCGGACGCCGGCATCCAGCGCGTCGAGCGCCTCGTCGAGGTGCTCCTGAGGGACGCGCACCGCGTGGCCTTCGACACCGTCGAACTGAGCGGCCTGTTCGCGCAGGGCGACTTCGCCGCGGTCAGCGACGTCGTGGACGATGCGCGCCGCGGTCTGCAGCGCCTCGTCGCGCGCCGCGGTCGCCCGCGGCACCGCCGCCAGCAGTTCGTCGGGAGTCAGCGCGCGGCCGCGGAGGTCGATCGTACGGAGCACGCCGACCAGGCTACCGTGCCGCGCGCACGCGCCTCGCGCATTGCTCGCCGCGGGCGGGGCAGGCTCGCGCCAGCACAACTTCGGAGATCTGCATATCTTCGGAGCGGATGCCAGCGCGGCATCCGCAGAACTGCAGATCTCCGAGGTTGTGCGACTCCCCCGCGGGGGCTCAGCCGCGCGTAACGGCCGAGACGTCCGTGAGGTAGCCGATGCGGCCGTCCTCGTGGCGCACGACGAACACGTTTCCGCGGTCTTCGATCACGAGCGCCCAGGCGGTCGGCCCGATCGAGAAGATCGGCGCGCCCGACTCATCGACGATGGCGCGTTCGACCGGCGCCAGCGCCCAGAACGCCTGCGAGACCGCGGGCGCGGGCTCAGGCTCGGGCTCGACGGCGGCCACCGGACCGAACGCCGAGTGGTCGTCGGCCGTGGAGTACACGGGTCCGTACTCGGGCGCGGCCTCCTGCGCGTAAGCGGGCGCCGCCGCCTGTGCATAGACGGGCGCGGCATGCGGCGAATAGTCCGGGCCAGCGGGCGCCGCAGCCACCGGGCGCTCGACGCGCGGACGCGCCACGACGGGGCGGGCGGGGCTCGCGAAGCGGTGCGCGGGCACCTCGGGACGGTGACGGAAGTCTTCGCGGACGGTCGGGAGAAGCGGCGCGAACACCGTCAGCAGAACGCCCGCGAGCATCAGGAAGAACTCGACCCAGACGACCCACGTCGCGTAGAAGATGCGCTGACCGGCGAGCGACACGAACGACGACCAGAGGATGCCGAGCCACACCGTCATCGACACGGTGAAGGCGACCGAGGCGAACTGGTCGATGCCGAGCGATCCCACCCGGCGGATGCCCTGCGGTGAGAGGCGACGCAGGCCCAGGAGGAAGACGGCGGCCGTCGGCACTCCGATCGTGAGCGCCCAGTCGATGCCCGTGGTCCACACCGATCCGCCCTGACCGACGTTGTAGACCGGGAAGAACGAGATGATGAAGGCGAGGAGCCAGATTCCCCCGAGTGCGACCTCGCGCACCGAGAAGGGGCCGACGCCATACTGCGCGGGTGCGTCTTCGTCGACGGCCTCGGGGCCGTCGGTCGCGGCGGCGAACGCCTCACCGAACGATTCGAATGTGACGTCGGCATCCCTCGAGAGCTCGGTGGTGTCGTTCTCGGCGGGGGCGTATTCGGCCTCGACGGACCCGGTGTCCTGGGCGGCCTTCGGGGCGGTGTTCTCGTCGGTCACGATTAGGTCCTTCCACGACGGATGATTCTCGGAGATCCTACCCGTCGACCCGATGAGTCGCCGAGGTGTTACCCCAGACACTGGGGCCCGAGCAGGCCCTTCAACTCACCGTACAGATCGACGGAGACGTCGACTCGCGCGGGCACCTCGAACACCTTCGCCGTACCACCCTTGTGCAGCTTGAGCGTGACCTCGGTATGCCCCGGGTGACGTTCGAACACGCGGGCGAGCTCACCCACGGTCGCCTCCGTGGCGCGGTGCTCGGGCATGAGGAGCACGAGCGGCCCGGATGCCAGGCCCGCGCCCAGATCGGGCGCAAAAGCCGACTGGCCGTGCAGGTTGAGGCCGTCGTCGCGGCGCGAGACCCGGCCGCGCACGACGAGGATCGAGTCGGCGACCAGCAGCGACTGGAACTCGGTGTAGGTCTTGCCCATGAACATCACCGTCACCTCGCCGTCGAAGTCTTCGACCGTGATCATGCCGTAGGGGTTGCCGCTCTGCTTCGCGACGCGATGCTGCACGCTCGTGACGAGCCCGGCGACGGTGACGATGTCGCCGTCGGATACGTCCTCATCCGCCAGTAGGTCGTGTATCGAGGTTGACGCATGCTTCGCGAGCGGGATCTCGAGGCCCGCGAGCGGGTGGTCGGAGACGTACAGGCCGAGCATCTCTCGCTCGAATGCGAGCTTGTCCTTCTTCGTCCACTCCGGGCGCTCGGGCACCTTCTGCACCTGCTGCGGTTCGTCGTCAGCCCACAGGCTGTCGAAGTCGAACCCGACCTCGCCATTGGCCTCACGCCGCTTGTCGAGCACGGCCTGCTCCGTGGCATCCTCGTGGATCTCCATGAGCGCGCGGCGCGTGGATCCGAGCGAGTCGAAGGCGCCAGCCTTGATCAGTGATTCGATGGTGCGCTTGTTCGCAACGTGTACGGGAACCTTGCCGAGGAAGTCGTGGAACGACGTATATGCCGCATCGGTGCGGGCCGCGACGATGCCCTCGACGACGTTCGCACCGACGTTGCGGACGGCGCCGAGTCCGAAGCGGATGTCTTCGCCGACGGCCGCGAAGTATCGGATCGACTCCCCGACGTCGGGCGGCAGGACCTTGATGCCCATGCGGCGGCACTCGTTGAGGTAGACCGCCATCTTGTCTTTCGAGTCGCCGACGCTCGTCAGGAGCGCCGCCATGTACTCGGCGGGGTAGTGCGCCTTCAGATACGCGGTCCAGTACGAGATCATGCCGTACGCGGCGGTGTGCGCCTTGTTGAAGGCGTAGTCGGCGAACGAGACGAGCACCTTCCACAGCGCGTTCTGCGCGTCGGACGAGAAACCGTTCGCCGTCATCCCGGCGAAGAAGTCTTTCTGCTGCTTCTGGAGCACCGCGGGGTCTTTCTTACCCATTGCCTTGCGGAGGATATCGGCCTGACCGAGAGTGAAGCCGGCGAGCTTCTGCGCGGCCTCCATCACCTGCTCCTGGTAGACGATCAGGCCGTAGGTACCGTCGAGGATCTCGCCCAGCGGCTCTTCGAGCTCGGGATGAATCGGGGTGATCTCCTGCAGCCCGTTCTTGCGAAGGGCGTAGTTCGTGTGCGAGTCGACACCCATCGGGCCGGGGCGGTAGAGCGCGAGCACAGCCGAGATGTCCTCGAAGTTGTCGGGCTTCATCAGCCGCAGGAGCGAGCGCATCGGGCCGCCGTCGAGCTGGAAGACGCCGAGCGTGTCGCCGCGCGCGAGCAGCTCATAGGATGCCACGTCGTCGAGCGCCAGGTCTTCGAGCACGAGCTTCTCGCCGCGGTTGGCTTCGATGTTCTCGAGCGCGTCCGTGATGATCGTGAGGTTACGAAGCCCCAGGAAGTCCATCTTGATGAGGCCGAGCGCCTCGCACGAGGGATAGTCGAACTGCGTGACGATCTGGCCGTCCTGCTCGCGCTTCATGATGGGGATGATGTCGATGAGCGGCTCGCTCGACATGATGACGCCGGCGGCGTGCACACCCCACTGACGCTTCAGGTTCTCGAGGCCCACTGCGGTGTCGTAAACCGTCTTCGCGTCGGGGTCACTCTCGATGACGACACGGAACTCGCTCGCCTCCTTGTACCGCTCGTGCTTCGGGTCGAACATCCCCTGTAGCGGCACGTCCTTGCCCATGACGGCGGGCGGCATCGCCTTCGTGAGCTTCTCGCCCATGCTGAACGGGAACCCGAGCACGCGCCCGGCATCCTTCAGCGCCTGCTTCGCCTTGATCGTGCCGTACGTGACGATCTGCGCGACGCGCTCGTCGCCGTACTTCTCGGTCACGTACTGGATGACCTCGCCGCGGCGGCGGTCGTCGAAGTCGACGTCGAAGTCGGGCATCGAGACGCGCTCGGGGTTGAGGAATCGCTCGAACAGGAGTCCGTGCTGGAGCGGGTCGAGGTCGGTGATCTTCATGGCGTAGGCGGCCATGGACCCCGCGCCCGAGCCGCGGCCGGGGCCGACGCGTACGCCGTTGTCTTTCGCCCAGTTGATGAAGTCGGCGACGACGAGGAAGTAGCCCGGGAAGCGCATCTGCGCGATGATGCCGACCTCGTAGTCGGCGCGTGCGCGCACCTCGGCGGGGATGCCGGTGGGGTAGCGCTCGTGCAGACCCTTCTCGACCTCTTTGACAAACCAGCTCTCTTCGGTCTCACCGGCGGGCACCGGATAGCGCGGCATGTAGTTCGCCGACGTGTCGAACTCGACGTTGCAACGCTCGGCGATGAGCAGCGTGTTGTCACACGCCTCGGGGTGATCGCGGAATACCTGCCGCATCTCGGCCGCGCTCTTGACGTAGTAGCCGTCGCCGTCGAACTTGAAGCGGTTCGGGTCGTCGAGCGTCGAGCCGGACTGCACGCACAGCAACGCCGCGTGGCTACCCGCATCGTGCTGATGCGTGTAGTGGAGATCGTTCGTGCCCACGAGCGGGATGTCGAGGTCTTTCGCGATCCGCAGAAGATCGGTCATGACGCGGCGCTCGATGTCGAGGCCGTGGTCCATGATCTCGGCGAAGTAGTTCTCTTTACCGAAGATGTCCTGGAACTCGGCCGCAGCCGCGCGAGCGGCGTCGTAGTGGCCGAGGCGCAGGCGCGTCTGCACCTCGCCCGAGGGGCATCCGGTCGTCGCGATGAGGCCCTTGCTGTAGTTCTGCAGGAGCTCACGGTCCATGCGGGGCTTGAAGTAGTACCCCTCCATCGACGACAGGCTCGACAGGCGGAAGAGGTTGTGCATGCCCGCCGTCGTCTCGCTCAGCAGGGTCATGTGCGTGTAGGCGCCCGAGCCCGAGACGTCGTCGCCCGACTGTTCGGGCGTTCCCCACCGCACGCGCGACTTGTCGGTGCGGTGCGTGCCGGGAGTGACGTACGCCTCGATGCCGATGATCGGGGTGATACCGGCATCCTTCGCCGTCTTGTAGAACTCGTACGCCGCGAACGTGTTGCCGTGGTCGGTGACGGCGAGGGCGGGCATGCCGAGCCGGACGGCCTCTTCGACCATCGGCTTGATGCGGGCCGCCCCATCGAGCATCGAGTACTCGCTGTGCACGTGCAGGTGAACGAAGGAGTCGGATGCCACGGGTCGAGTCTACGAACGACCTCCGACAGAGGCGGCGCGCGTCGGCGCACATCGCCCAGGTCGCCTCACCCTCAGGTGGAAGCTGAGGGCTGTCAGCGGCGCACGTCGATCGCCTCGTAGCGCGACGCGATGAGCATCCGGTCGGCTGTGACGAACGTTCGTGCTTCAGACTGCGCCTGAGCGATCAGTACTGCGTCGAACGGGTCCCCGTGCGGAAGAACAACGTCGCGCATGGCGACAACATGCCTACGCAGGAGCGGGAGCTCGTCGAGCGCCAGCGCGTCGATTCCCTCCGCAAGCTCTGTGGGAGCGGGCAGGAGCTTCCCCGCACGGTGCTTCAGTGTCAGCTCCCAAAGGCTGGCTACAGAAACGGCGACAGACTCCGACTGCTCGATGGCGCGGATGGCGTCCGGGCCGATCCGCTCGGGCTCGTACAGCAGCCAGAGCAAAACATGTGAGTCAACGAGCAGTCTCATCCCGGTCCATCGCCTCGTGGAAGTCCGCAGTGATATCGGGGTCGGCCTCGATGAGCTCCGACGTGTCGTAGCTGACGCCGGCAGGGCGACGATCCCTCCAGATGCCGATCGGTATGCTGCGGCGTTTCGGCATGGGGACGAGCATCGCCTCCGCGCGTCCGTAGGCGCCGATATAGATCACCTCGCCGTCGTGGGCGCGCTTGACGAGGCGGCTCAGTTGCGATTTCGCCTCGGAGATGGGAACGACGTCTGACATGACCCGATTCTACCTAATATGACCAGACCAAGACCAGACCAGACTTCAGCCGACGCGGCGGCGCAGTAGCTCTTCGCGGACTTCGCGGCGCTGTACCTTGCCCACGAGCGAGCGCGGTAGCGTGTCCAGCTGCACCATGGTCTTCGGCACCTTGTACGCGGTGAGCTGCCCGCGCGTCCATTCGCGGATCGCGTCGTCGTCGAACACCGCCCCTTCCCGCAGGACGACCGCAGCCGCGACCTGCTCACCGCCGGACGCGCGCGGCAGTCCCACGACCGCGGCGTCGACGATGTCGGGGTGCAGGAGGAGCGCCTGCTCCACTTCGCTCGGGCTGATGTTGAAGCCACCCGAGATGATGAGCTCCTTCAGCCGGTCGACGACCGTGACGAAGCCGTCGGCATCCGCCGTCACGATGTCGCCGGTGCGCAGCCAACCGTCCGCGAGGAGCGTCCGCGCGGTCTCGTCGGGCTGGTTCCAGTACCCCTGGAACACCTGCGGCCCGCGCACGAGGAGCTCCCCCGGCTCGCCGAGCGCGCGGTCGGCCGTGGGGTCGTCGGGGTCGACGACCCGGATCTCGGTACTCGGGAACGGCACCCCCACCGTGCCCGTGCGCCGGCGCGGCCCCATCGGGTTGCCGAGGCTGATCGGCGACGACTCCGTCATGCCGTAGCCCTCGACGAGGATGCCGCCGGTCGCCTCCTCCCACCGGAGGACCGTGGATGCCGGGAGTGCCATGGCGCCCGAGATCGCGTTGCGCAGACTCGACAGGTCAACACCCGCGCGCGCCGTCGCGCGCGCGAGCGCATCGTAGATCGGCGGTACGGCGGGCAGGAACGTCGGCGGCGTACGACGGATCGCATCGAGGGTCATCGACACGTCGAAGGTCGGAAAGAGCACGATCCGCGCACCGATCGACAGCGCCGTCGTCATGCACAGGGTCAGCCCGTACGCGTGGAAGAGCGGCAGCACGCCGTAGAACACCTCGCGGCCGAGTTCGAGACCCGGCACCCACGCGACCGACTGCGCCGCGTTCGAGCGCAGGTTGCGGTGCGTCAGCACCGCCGCCTTCGGGCGCCCGGTCGTGCCGCTCGTGAACTGCAAAACGGCGGTGTCTTCGAGCGTCGGGCGCACCGCGGCCTTCGGCAGGCGCCTGCCCGCGAGCTTCCCCCACGGGAGGACGCCCTTCGCGGTCGGGCGCGCGGTCAACGCCGCCCGCTTCTCGCGCGCGGCGCGCACGGGTAGGCGCAGGAGAGCCCGTATCCGCCACGGCATGGCATCAGGCAGAGTCACCGCGACGATGTGGGCGGGGCGGATGTCGGAGGGGAACTCCGCGACGGTGTCGGCGACGGCATCCCACACGATCGCGACCTTCGCGTGATGGACCTCGAACAGGTGCCGCAGCTCCGGCGGGGTGTAGCGCGGATTGTGCTGGACGACGATCGCGCCGAGGCGCTGCGCCGCGTAGAACGCGACGACGTGCTGCGGCGCGTTCGGCAGAATCAGCGCGACGCGGTCGCCGGAGCGCACACCCAGGCGCCAGAGTCCCGCCGCCGCGCGCGCGACCTGATCGCCAAGTTCGCGATAGGTGGTGACCGCGCCGAAGAACTCGAGGGCGGGTCGGCGCGGGTACCGGGCGACGGCATCCTCGAGCATGTCGACGAGGGTCTGGGTGACCGGCTCGATGTCGGCCGGAACGCCATCGGCGTACGACGCCAGCCAGGGGCGATCGGCGAGCGGGTTCATGAGGTCAGCGTAGGCCGCGGCGCGTACGTCCCGCGGCATGCTCGGCGATGACCGGGATCAGCCGCGGAGCACCTCGAGCGCGTGCGCGAGGTCGGCGGGATACTCGCTGGTGAACGTGACCCACTCCGTCGTGACGGGATGCGCGAACGACAGCTCGTGCGCGTGCAGCCATTGCCGCGTGAGGCCCAGCCGCGCCGACAGCGTCGGGTCGGCCCCGTAGAGCGGGTCGCCGACGCACGGATGCCGGTGGGCCGCCATGTGCACACGGATCTGGTGCGTGCGCCCCGTCTCGAGGTGGATCTCGAGCAGGGATGCCGAGGGGAACGCCTCGAGCGTGTCGTAGTGGGTGATCGAGTCCTTGCCGTCGGGAGTCACGGCGAACTTCCACGAGTGCGAGGGATGCCGGCCGATCGGCGCATCGATCGTGCCGGCGAGCGGGTCGGGCAGTCCCTGTACGACGGCATGGTAGATCTTGTCGACCTCGCGCTCTTTGAAGGCGCGCTTGAGGGCGGTGTAGGCGCGCTCGGACTTCGCGACGACCATCAGGCCGCTGGTTCCGACGTCGAGGCGGTGGACGACGCCCTGCCGTTCGGGCGCGCCCGTCGTCGCGATGCGAAAGCCCGCGGCGGCGAGGGCGCCGAGGACGGTCGGGCCCTCCCAGCCGAGCGAGGGATGCGCCGCGACGCCCGCGGGTTTGTCGACGACCACGATGTCGTCATCGTCGTAGACGATCCCGAGGTCGGGCACGGCGATCGGCACGATCTCGGGCTCGCGACGGTCTTCCCACTCGACCTCGAGCCAGCCCCCCGCCCGAAGGCGATCGCTCTTCCCGAGGGTTCGCCCGTCGAGGCGGACGCCGCCCGCTTCGGCGACCTCGGCCGCGAAGGTGCGTGAGAAGCCGAGGAGCTTCGCGAGCGCGGCATCGAGCCGGACGCCGTCCAGCCCGTCCGGGACGGGCACCGTGCGAGAGGGCACGTCAGAGACTCTCGCCGCGGGCGGGCGTCTCGGCGTCGACCTCCGCCGTGGCGTCTTGCTCGGCGTCGATGTCAGCCTCAGCGGCATCCGCCGTGTCGTTATCAGCGGCATCCGCCGTGTCGTTATCCGCGGCATCCGATTCGGCCGGGGCATCCTTCGCGCGCGTGCCGTCGAGCCGCAGCCCCGCGAGCACGAGGAGCGCGACCGCGATCATCGACGTCACGATGAACATGTCGGCGACGTTGTAGATCGCGGGCATCATCCACGGCGTGTAGATGAAGTCGATGACATGCCCGACGGCGAAGCCGGGCTCGCGCACGAGCCGGTCGGTGAGGTTCCCGAGAATGCCGCCGAGCAGAAGCCCGAGGATGATCGCCCACCAGCGCGAGCGGACCCCGCGCACGGCGAGCGCGACCACGACCATCGCCGCGAGGGCGAGCACGATCGTGAAGACCCACGTCACGTTCTCGCCCAGCGAGAACGCGGCTCCCGAGTTGCGCGTGAGGTAGAACTGCAGGACGTCGCCCCACACGGGGACGGCTTGCTGGAAAGGAAGGTTCTCCAGCGCGAGATGCTTCGTGAACTGGTCGACGGCCAGCACCGCCACCCCGAGGATCGCGATGAGGATGCCGGCCGTCGTGGAACGCAGTCTGGTGCGGTCCTCCACCGGACCGGTCAGGAGGCCGAGACGGACGAGCCCGACGCGACGCCGGTGACGTCGAGGTCGCGCAGCTTGTCCTCGATGAAGCCGCGCAGCTGAACGCGGTAGTCACGCTCGAACTGACGGAGCTCGCTGATGCGCGTCTCGAGCGTCGAGCGCTCGGCGTCGAGGCGAGAAAGCTCGTCGCGGCTCTTGGCCTGGGCGTCGGCGATGATCTCGGCGGCCTGCGCCTTCGCCTCGGAGACGAGCTTGTCGTGCTGGGCCTGACCCTCGGCGATGTGCTCGTCGTGCAGGCGCTGAGCGAGCTCGATGATGCCGGCGGACACCGCTGCACCGCCCGCGCCACCTGCGACAGCCTCGGCCGCAGGCGACGGAGCCGCTGCGACGGGTGCGGGCGCGGGGACCTCTTCGACGATGGCCTCGACAACCGGCTCGGGCTCGGGCTCGGGGGTGGGCTCCGGGGCCGCAACGGCGACCGGGGCGACGGCACCGGCGCCGGCCTCGAGCTCGGCCACGCGCGCCTTGAGCTCCTCGTTCTCGGCGATGGTCTTGCGCCACTCGACGACGATCTCGTCGAGGAAGTCGTCGACCTCATCGGGGTCGAAACCCTCCTTGAAGCGGACGTGCTGGAACTGCTTGGTGACGACGTCTTCGGGAGTCAGAGCCATGATGGTTTCCTCTTTCGGGGGCTCACGCGGGGGCCGACTGGGGGCGGCACGCTGGGGCGAACCGGTATTGAGACAGCATAGTCCGCGCACCCCGGGGGTGCGAGGAGGCCGTCACCTTCCGGCAATAGCCGAGGTGATGGACATGAGGACGAGCACCAAAATCATCGTGAAGGTGAAGGCGAGGTCGATCGCGACAGCCCCGATGCGCACCGGAGGAACGAACCGACGGAACAGCTTGATCGGCGGATCGGTGAGCGTGTAGACGACCTCGGCGAGGACGAGCCCCACACCCTTCGGTCGCCACTCGCGGTTGAACAGCGGAATGTACTCGAGCACGAGCCGCGCGAGGAGCACGAGAAAGTAGATGACGAGAAGGACGTTGACGACGGATGCCGCCAGGCGCACGATCTCCACGGTTACTGCGTGAAGGGTGCCGCCTCGGCATCCGCCGGTGCCAGCGTGCCGTCACCGGAGATCGCGACGTTCTCGGGCGACAGGAGGAAGACCTTGCTCGTCACCCGCTCGATGCGACCGTAGAGGCCGAGCGACAGGCCGCTCGCGAAGTCGATCAGGCGACGTGCGTCGGCATCGCTCATCTGGGAGAGGTTGATGATGACCGGGATGCCGTCGCGGAAGTTCTCGGCGATCAGCTGCGCGTCGCGGTACTGCTTGGGGTGCACCGTGAGGATCTCGCTGACCGTGCCGGCGGTCGGCTGGCGCACGACCGCGGGACGGTGCAGGGGCGTCACCGGCGCAGCACGCTCGACCGACCGCTCGGACGTGCGCTCGCGACGCGCGGGTGTCTCGGCGACGGGCTCGTCGTACACGTCCTCTTCGTCGGCGAGGCCGAGGTACACCATAGTCTTCTTCAGGGGGTTCGACATCGCATCCTCCGTTTGCTCGTCTGGTTTCGAGGTTAACCGCGGTCGGGCCGCGGGCCCGTGATTGCCGTGCCGATCCGCAGGTGTGTCGCGCCTGCGGCGATGGCTTCGGCGAAATCTCCCGACATGCCCGCCGACATGGCATCCGCCTCGGGAACGACACGGCGCACCGCGGCGGCAGACGCGGCGAGGCGCTCGAACGCGGCGGCGGGCGCCGCGGCGAGCGGGGCGACCGCCATGACCCCCCGAAGTCGCAGCGACGGGCAGCGGGCGGAGATGTGCTCGGCTAGGGGTTCGACGTCGCCGGGCGACGCTCCCCCGCGCCCGGGGTCGTCGGTCAGGTTCACCTGCAGGAACACCTCGAGCGGCACGCCGTCAGGATCGGCGGCGTGCAGCGCGTCGGCGAGTCGGTCGCGATCGACCGAGTGCACGACGTCGGATGCCGCGCGGACGGCCCGCGCCTTCTTCGTCTGCACCTGCCCGATGAAGTGCCATCGGACACCCTCGAGGGTCGAGAGCTCGGCGCGCTTGGCCGTGAGCTCCTGCTGACGGCTCTCGCCGACATCGCGCACGCCGAGGCTCGCCAGGTCGTCGACGAGGTTCGCGGGGTGGAACTTCGTCACGACGATCCGGGTGATCGACGACGACTCCCGGCCCGCCGCGTGGGCGGCATCGGCGATGCGCGCATCCACGTCGGCGAGCCGAGCGGCGAGCTGCTCCGCCGTCGTCACTTCAGGAAGTCGGGGATGTCCAGATCGTCCGAGCCGTAGGCGGAGTCATACGACTCGCTCACGACCGAGACCGAGACGCTCTCGCGGTCGCCGGCATCCGCCAGCTCGCGCGCGGCCTCGTCCGCCGGCACCGTCGGGATGACGGGCGTCGACGTGCCGCGCTGCGCCGTGATCGGCTCGATACGCTGCTGCGGCTCGCCGCCGTCGAATCCTGCGGCGATGACCGTGACACGCACCTCGTCACCGAGCGTGTCGTCGATGACCGTACCGAAGATGATGTTGGCCTCGGGGTGCGCCGCCTCTTTGACGAGCTGTGCCGCGTCATTGATCTCGAAGATGCCGAGGTTCGAGCCGCCCTGGATCGACAGCAGCACGCCGTGCGCGCCCTCGATCGACGCCTCGAGCAGCGGCGATTCGACCGCGAGCTCGGCCGCCTTGATCGCACGGTCGGCGCCGCGTGCGGAGCCGATGCCCATGAGCGCCGAACCTGCACCCTGCATGACCGACTTGACGTCGGCGAAGTCGAGGTTGATGAGGCCCGGGGTCGTGATGAGGTCGGTGATGCCCTGCACACCGGCGAGGAGCACCTGGTCGGCGGTCGCGAACGCCTCGATCATCGAGATGCCGCGGTCGCTGATCTCGAGGAGACGGTCGTTCGGGACGACGATGAGGGTGTCGACTTCTTCCTTGAGCTTTGCGACGCCGGCCTCGGCCTGGCTCTGCCGACGGCGGCCCTCGAACGAGAACGGCTTCGTGACGACACCGATGGTCAGAGCGCCGATCGACTTCGCGATCTTCGCGACGACGGGCGCGCCGCCCGTGCCGGTGCCGCCGCCCTCGCCCGCCGTGACGAAGACCATGTCGGCGCCCGCGAGCGCTTCCTCGATCTCCTCCGCGTGGTCTTCGGCGGCGCGACGGCCGACTTCGGGGTCGGCACCCGCGCCGAGCCCGCGCGTGAGCTCACGACCCACGTCGAGCTTCACGTCGGCGTCGCTCGCGATCAGCGCCTGGGCATCCGTGTTCACCGCGATGAACTCGACACCCCGCAACCCGAGATCGATCATCCGATTGACGGCATTGACGCCGCCGCCGCCCACACCCACGACCTTGATCACCGCGAGGTAGTTCTGGTTCTGGCTCATGCCGGCCTCCTGTGTCCGAACCTTGACTGCGCACCCTGCTTGCACAACCCTGCGTGCAAACCTTGAACCTCAAGTTGAGGCTTAAAGAATTGCCGAGTATGCAATTCCTTGATTGAAAGTAAGCGGGCGCGCGGGATCGCCCGGTCAGGCGGTGGGCGTGTCGCGCAGAAACGCGTCGTCAGCGGATGACGACGGCGCCCGGCGAGGACACGTCGTAGCTGTAGACGCCGGCCGGTGGGCGCGCGATCATCGCCTTGGCGAGCACGACGGCCTTGTACGCCGAGTCGTCCGCGTTGCCCCACACGACCTGCGTGTTCGGGCCGCCGAGGGTCAGTGTGACGTCGTTCGCCGTCGTCGCCGACATCGCCGTCACCTGCGAGCGGATGTCGTCGGGCAGCGCCCGGTAGACCGTCCCGATCGCGGCGAAGGCGGGCGACCCGGTTCCCCCGGTCGCCGTGATGACCGGATGCCCGGGGGCCGGTTCCGGTGTCGTCGCGAGAGCCACGCCCGCGGCATCCACCAGCGTGTAGCCGGCCGCCGATTCGATTGAGCCGATCGGGGTGCGCTCGACGATGCGGACGACGAGCTCGTGCGGCGGCCGCGCCTCGAGCGAGTACGTCTCGACGAGCGGGAACTGCACGAGCGCGGCCTTCACCTCGGAGGCGTCAACGAGCGGCAGGGGCCTTCCGAGCTGGCCTGCGAGCGCCGCCTCGACGGCGGCGGCGTCGAGGGTCGAGGCGCCGACGACCCGCACGCGCTCGACGGCGAACAGCGGGCTGTAGGCGGCGCCGAGAGTGCCGAGCACGAGCAGCACCAGGGCTCCGACGACGCCGATCCACAGCATCCGACGGCGGCGCTGGCGCACCGTGAACCGGCGGACCTCGGCGCGCAGCGCCTTGCGGCGGGCGCGCGCGGCCGCCCACACCTCGCGGACGCCGACGGGCTGCGGCTCCAGGGCATCGTCGGGGCGAGATTCGCCGCTGCCGACATAGTCGGGGCTACGACGGCCGGCATCCAGGTCAGGCAGCGTCGCGGTCGCTGGGGTCGCTACTGCCGTGCGGTCGCCCGCGATCAGCGCGTCGTCGGCCCGCGCGTCGCCGGTCCGCGGCGACTCGACCCGCGCGTCGCCGGCCCGCGGCGACTCGGGCGGCGCGGGCAACGGCGGCGGGCGGCGCATGGGTCAGCCCTCGGTCTCGCCGAGCGCCTGTAGCACCTGCGGGATGATCTGGTACACGTTCCCGCATCCGAGGGTGATGACGTAGTCGCCCGGCCGGGCGACGGATGCCGTGTAGTCGGCCGCCTCCTGCCAGTCGGGAACGTAGTGCACGTGCGCGGCGTCGGCGAACGCGCCGCTGACGAGCTCGCCCGTCACACCCGGCACGGGGTCTTCGCGCGCCCCGTACACATCGAGCATGACGGTGTGGTCGGCGTGCGTCTCGAGCACCTGGGCGAACTCGCGGTACATCTCCTGCGTGCGCGAGTAGGTGTGCGGCTGCTGGATCGCGATGATCCGGCCGTCGCCGACGACCGTGCGGGCGGCGGCGAGAGCCGCGGCGACCTCGGTCGGGTGGTGAGCGTAGTCGTCGTAGACGCTGACGCCGCGGCGGGTGCCGTGCAGTTCGAAGCGGCGCACTGTGCCGCCGAAGCCCTCGACCGCGCGCAGCGCCGGCTCGAGCGCGTAGCCGAGTGTCAGGAGGACGGCAACGGCGCCCGCGGCGTTGATCGCGTTGTGCGCTCCCGGCACGGCGAGGCGCCCCGAGACCGACTCTCCGTCGTGCGTCAGGGTGAAGGCGACCGGGCCGTCGAGGGTGATGCCCGTGACCCGGACGTCGGCCGCGGCATCCTCACCGAAGGTCACGACGCGCGGGTGGGTGAGAGCCGCCGCGACGCGGCGCGCGCCGGGGTCGTCGGCGCTGATGACGACCGCCTCGCGGGCATCCGCCGCGAAGCGGACGAAACCCTCGTAGAACGCGTCGCGCGTCTCCCAGTGGTCGAGGTGATCGGGGTCGACGTTCGTGATGAGCGCGACCGACGTGTCGTAGAGCAGGAACGTTCCGTCGGACTCGTCGGCCTCGATGACGAACAGCTCGTCGGAGCCAGTGCCGCTCGAGACGCCGAGGTCGGCGATCACTCCCCCGTTGACGAAGGTCGGGGCGGTGCCGAGGGCACGAAGCGCCGTCACGATCATTCCGGTCGACGTCGTCTTGCCGTGCGCGCCCGCGACGCTCACGAGGCGGCGACCGCCGATGAGCCAGTACAGGGCCTGCGAGCGGTGGATGACGTGGAGCCCGCGCTGCTTCGCGAGGAGGAACTCGGGGTTCTCGGGCCAGATCGCGCCCGTGTGGATGACGGTGTCGACATCCGTCGGCAGATTCGCCGCGTTGTGACCGATGTGCACCTCGGCGCCCCGCTCGGCGAGGGCGCGCAGGGCTGCGCTGTCGGCGCGGTCTGAGCCGGACACGCGGATGCCGCGGTCGAGGAACATCCCCGCCAGCCCGGACATGCCCGAGCCGCCGATGCCGATGAAGTGCGCGGCGGTGATCTCGTCGGGGATCGGGAGGGTCAAGTCGGGTCGGATCATGGCCCGACAAGTCTAGGTCGGGCGCCCTGTGAGCCGGGTCGCGGCGCGCCCGCGCGCGGGCGGGAGCCCGTCGGTGCGGTGCGCCGTTCGTCCGGCGCAAAACGCCGGCATCCGCCCACGAAACCGCACTTCGCGACGGATGAACGCATGCCCCCGCCCCGGCTGCACGCTTCATCCGGCGCAAAACACCGGCATCCGCCCGCGAAACCGCAGTTTCCGACGGATGAACGGATGCCGGGGCCGCCGGCGGTGCGCCCGCGTGGCCCGCGCCCGCCGCGGCCCGCGGCCCGCCTCAGCGCGCGAGGGTGCGGTCGATCATCGCGAGGACGTTGTCGGTGCCCGTGCGGGTTCCGACGGTCGCGGCGGCGGCGCGCATCGCGCCCAGGGCCGCGGCGTCGCGCAGGAGCGGCACGACCTCGGCGCGCACGCGGTCGGGGGTGAACTCGGCATCCGGGATGATCCGCGCCGCGCCCGCGCGTACGGCCGAGGCGGCGTTGAGGGCCTGCTCGCCGTTGCCTACGGCGTAGGGCACGTAAACGGCGGGGATGCCGAGGGCGCTGATCTCCGCGACCGTCGCCGCGCCCGCGCGCGACACGATCGCGTCGGCGAGGGCGAACGCGAGGTCCATTCGGTCGAGGTACGCCGCGATGCGGTAGTCCGGATGCCCGGGGTCGACGAGCTCGTTGCGCTCGCCCGCGGCGTGCAGGATCTGCCAGCCGGCATCCACGATGTCCTGCCACGACCCCGCGAGCGCGTCGTTCAGCCGGCGCGCTCCGAGGGACCCGCCGAAGACGAGCAGCACGGGCCGAGCGGGGTCGAGCCCGAACGCCGCGGCCGCCTCGGCGCGGCGGGCGGACCGGTCGAGGTCGACGATCTCGCGACGCAGCGGCATCCCGACGACCTGCGCGCGGCGCAGCGGCGTGCCGTCGAACACGACCCCCACCTGCACCGCCGTGCGCGCGCCGAGGACGTTCGCCAGTCCCGGTCGCGCGTTCGCCTCGTGCACGACGACCGGGATGCCCGCGCGGCGGGCCGCGGCATACGCGGGGGCGGACGCATAGCCGCCGAACCCGACGACGACGTCAACCCCGCGCTCGCGCAGGTGCGCGCGAACCTGCGAGACGGCCCTCCGCCAGGCGGCAGGGAACCGCGCAACCTGCGCGTTCGGTCGCCGCGGGAACGGCACCTTGTCGACGATCAGCAGCTCGTACCCGCGCTCGGGGACGAGCCGCGACTCGAGCCCCTCCTTCGTGCCGAGGACGAGGACGGATGCCGCGGCATCCCGCGCCCGGAGCCCGTCGGCGACCGCGAGCAGCGGGTTGACGTGCCCCGCCGTGCCGCCGCCGGCGAGGAGGTAGGTCGGGTGCTCTCGGGTCATCGGGTCGAGACTACCCGGCATCCGCACCGAGACGGCGTGCTCACGTGCCCGTCCGTGCGGGAACCCGCGCGCTCATTTGCCAGCTCGTGCGGGAACCCGCGCACGATACCCGCGCGAACTGGCGAACCAACCGGGGCTCAGCGGCGTACGCGCGCGGGCGCCATCGCAGACCCCGCCACGCGCGCGGGCGCCTGCCCCGCCGCGGGCGCGGGCTGGGGCAGCGTGCGCGCGAACGACAGCAGCACACCGCACGCCATCAGCACGGCGAGCAGCGACGTGCCGCCCTGCGACATGAACGGCAGCGGCACGCCGAGCACCGGGAACAGGCGCAGCACGACGCCGATGTTGATCAGCGCCTGTCCGACGATCCACACGGTGATACCGCCCGCGACGATCCGGATGAACGGATCGTGCGTCTTGCGGATGACGTGGAACGCGCCGACGGCGAAGAGCGTGAACAGCCCCAGCACGACGATGCAGCCGATGAGTCCGAGCTCTTCGCCCACGATCGCGAAGATGTAGTCGTGCGCCGCCGCGGGCAGCCACGAGTACTTCTCGCGCGAGTTGCCGAGCCCGACACCGAAGACTCCCCCGCCGGCGAGCCCCCAGATGCCGTGCAGCGGCTGATAGCAGCTGTTGACGTAGTCGTCGATGCAGTTCGCGTCGAGGAAGCTCATGATGCGCCGCATGCGGTCGGGACTGTTGACCGCGAGGAACGCGACGCCGCCGACGAGCAGCAGCAGCGGCAGCACGAAGATGCGCAGCTTCACACCCGAGAAGAACAGACACCCGAGCATGATGAGCGCGAGGATCATCGCCGTGCCGAGGTCGCGGCTACCGACGGCGACGAGACCGATGACGAGGATGCCGACGGGCACGACCGGGATGAACACGTGGTGCCACACGGCAAGGAGCGTCTGCTTGCGGAAGAGCACGTACCCGAGCCACAGGATGAACGCAAGCTTCAGGAACTCGGAGGGCTGCAGCTGATACCCCGCGATGCGGATCCAGTTGCGGTTTCCGTCGTTGACGATGCCGAGGCCGGGAACGAAGACGAGTAGCTGCAGCGCAACGCCGAAAATCAGCGCGGGCCACGCGATGCGCTTGTAGAGCGACACCGGGAACCGGCTCATGACGAACATCATCGGCAGTCCGATGAGCGCGAACACCGCCTGCTTCATGACGACATCGAAGGGACTCTCGCCCGCCGCGACCGAGGTCGCCATCGTCGCCGACAGCACCATCACCAGGCCGAAGCACGTCAGCAGGAACGCCGTCGAGGCGATGAGTAGGAACTCGCTCGGCACGGGCGCGAAGACCCTCCCGAGCGAGACGCGCGCGGCGAATCCGCGAGGTTCGGGAGCCTCAGCCGGCGCGGCCGTCGGTCGGGTGCGGCCCGTCGTGGTCGTCGCCACCGGCATCCCTTCCGATCCGCTCCTGCACTGCCCGCGCGAACCTGTTCCCGCGGTCGGCGTACGACGCGAACTGATCGAAGGATGCCGCGGCCGGAGCGAGGAGGACCACGTCTCCGTCACGGGCGATTCCCGCCGCCAGTTCGACGACCTGCGCCATGACATCCTCAGTCTGTGCGTGGTCGACCTCGAACAGCGGGATGGCGGGCGCGTGTCGCCCGAACGCCTCGGTGATGGCGCCGCGCGCCGCCCCGATCACGATCGCGGCCTTGACGCCCGCGCCGCGCGCGGCGATGAGCTCCGAGATGTCGACGCCCTTGAGCAGTCCGCCGACGATCCAGATCGCGCCCGGGAACGCGGTGAGCGATGACGCCGCCGCGTGCGGGTTCGTCGCCTTCGAGTCGTCCACCCAGGTGACCCCGCCCGAGGCCGCGACGACCTCGATGCGGTGCGGGTCGAGCCGGAACTCCCCCAGGGCCGCCGCGATCGCCTCAGGGGCGACCTCGAGCGAGCGCGCGAGGGCCGCGGCGGCGAGGATGTTCGCGACGATGTGCGGGGCCGCGAGCCCCCGCGCGGCGAGGTCCGTGACCGTCGTGAGCTCGAGCGCGCTCGTGCGCCGCTCCTCGAGGAATGCCCGGTCGACGAGGATGCCGTCGACGACGCCCAGATCGCTCGGCCCCGGCACGCCGAGGTCGAACCCGATGGCCCGGCATCCCTCGACGACCTCGGCTTCTTCGACCATCTCGCGCGTCGCGACGTCGGCCTTGTTGTAGACGCACGCGATGCGGGTGTTCCGGTAGACGACGGCCTTCGCGTCGCGATACGCCTGGAACGACCCGTGCCACTCGAGGTGGTCGTCCGCGAGGTTCAGGCAGACGCTCGCGTGCGGCGACAACGCACCCGGTCCCTCCTGCAGCGACAGGTACCACAGCTGGTGGCTCGACAGCTCGACGACGAGCGCGTCGAAACCGGCCGGGTCGCGCACGGCATCGAGCACCGGCACGCCGATGTTGCCGACGGGGGCGGCCCGCATTCCTCCCGCGACGAGCATGGATGCCGTCAGCTGGGTTGTCGTCGTCTTGCCGTTGGTGCCCGTGATGAGCACCCACTCCGCGGGCGTGCCATCCGCCCTGAGCACCTTGTCGCGCACGCGCCAGGCGAGCTCGATGTCGCCCCACAGCGCGATGCCCGAGGCGCGCGCCCACGCGATGACGGGGTGGTGCGGCGCGAAGCCGGGTGAGGCAACGACGACGTCGGGTGCGAACTCGACGAGCTCCGCGGGGGGCTGCGTGAGCGGGCCGACGACGAGGCGCGCGCCGATGACGGGGAGGAGCCGCGCGTACTCCTCGGCAGCCGACTCGGTGACGACGAGCACGTCCGCGCCGAGCTCGGCGAGGGTGTCCGCGACCGAGAATCCCGTGACCGAGAGGCCGAGGACGGCGACGCGCAGCCCCCGCCAGCCGGCGTGCCAGCTCGTCAGCGCGTCGAGGTCGGGGCGCTCGCTCCCGGCATCCGTCACAGCGCCGCCAGCCACGCGACGTAGAACAGCCCCACACCCGTGACGGCGAGCATTCCGGCGATGATCCACATGCGCACGACGATCGTGATCTCCGGCCACCCGCGCATCTCGAGATGGTGATGGAAGGGACTCATGAGGAACAGGCGCTTGCCGCCGGTCGCCTTGAAGTAGTAGCGCTGCAGGATGACCGAGCCCGGGCCGATGATGAACACGCCCGCGATGATGACCGACAGGATCTCGGTGCGCGAGAGCACCGCCATCGCGACGATGACGCCGCCGATCGCCATCGACCCGACATCCCCCATGAAGATCTTCGCCTTCGGCGCGTTCCACCAGAGGAACCCGACGAGCGCCCCCACGAAGGATGCCGCGATGATCGTGAGATCCATCGGATCGCGCGTGTCGTAGCAGGCGGACTGGTAGGCCGTCACAAGCGCGTTCGAGGTGCAGCGCTGCTGGAACTGCCAGAACGTGACGAGGCTGTAGGCCGAAACGGTGAAGATTCCCGCGCCGGTCGCGAGCCCGTCGAGCCCGTCGGTGATGTTCGTCGCGTTCGACCACGCGACCGAGAGGAACGAGATCCACGCGAGGTACAGGATGATCCCCACGACCGCGCCGAGCGCGAGGAAGGAGAGCATCGGGATGTCGCGGAAGAACGAGATGTACGGCGACGCGGGCGTCTGCCCGACGCTGTTCGGGAAGTTCAGGGCGAGGATGCCGAAGGGCACCGCGACGATGATCTGACCGACGACCTTCCGCCAGCCGGAGAGCCCGAGGCTCCGCTGCTGGCGCACCTTCATAAAGTCGTCGATGAAACCGACGACGCCGAGGCCCACCATCATCCAGATGACGAGGAGCCCGGAGACCGTGGGCGGCGCGCCGCCCGTGAACGTCCCGACGAGATAGCCGACGATCGCGCCGAGGATGAAGACGACACCGCCCATCGTGGGCGTCCCGCGCTTGGCCTGATGACTCGGGTTGTGCGCGTCGTCGGGGGTCCGGATGACCTGGCCCCAACCGATCTTCTCGAACAGCCGGATGAACAGCGGCGTGAGGAAGAGGGTGAAGGCGAGCGAGATCGTCGCGGCAGCCAGCAGGGATCTCACGAGAACGATTCTCCCAGACGATCGCCCAGATGCCGCAGGCCCGCCGCGTTCGATGATTTGACGAGCACCCGGTCGCCGTCGCGCAGCTCGCTCAGCAGGTAGTCATAGGCGTCGTCGGCGGTCTCGAAGAAGACGGCCTCGCCGTCCCACGACCCCTCGCCGATCGCGGCGAGGTACAGCCGACGGGCGTCGCGGCCGACGACGACGATGCGCTCGATGCGCAGGCGCACCGCCTGGAGGCCGACGCGGTCGTGCTCATCGCCGGCATATTCGCCGAGCTCGCTCATCGCCCCGAGCACCGCGACCTTGCGCTGCCCCGGCTCGGTGATCTGGGCGAGGGTGCGTAGCGCCGCGGCCATCGAGTCGGGGCTCGCGTTGTAGGCGTCGTTGATGATCCGCACACGCTCCGACCCGAGCGGCTGCATGCGCCAGCGCTCGGCGATCTCGACGGTCTCCAGTCGCGCGATCGCATCGGCGAGCGAGACGCCCAGCACCCCGGCGGCGGTGATCGCCGCGAGTGCGTTCATGACGTGGTGCTCGCCGAGCACGCGCAGGCGCAGCGGCATCCGTTCGCCGTCGGCCACGACGACGCACGTCGTGCCGGATGCCGTGACCTCGACATCCTCAGCGCGGACATCCGCCCCCGCGCCGCGTCCGAACCAGCGCACCGAGACGCCGCGCGCCTCGGCGACGGCCGCCATCGTGACGACCCGTGAGTCGTCGGCGTTCAGCACGGCGACGCCGCCCGGGCGGATCGCCTCGACCAGTTCCGTCTTCGCCTTCAGGGTCGCCTCGACGCCGCCGAAGCCGCCCGCGTGCGCCAGGCCGACCATCAGCACGACGCCGACGTCGGGCGTCACGAGCCCCGCGAGCCGCGCGATCTGACCGGGGCCCGCCGCACCGAACTCGCTCACGAGATAGCGGGTGTCGTCGGTGACGCGCAGCATCGTCAGCGGCGCCCCGACCTCGTTGTTGAACGAGGCGCGCGGGGCGACGGTCTCGCCTTCGTCCTGCAGGATGCGGGCGAGCAGGTTCTTCGTCGTCGTCTTGCCGTTCGAGCCCGTGATCCCGGTGACCGACAGCGCTCCGTGGGCGCGCACTCGGCCGACGACCGTGCGCGCGAGGTCGGCGAGAGCCGCGACGACGTCGCCGACGACGATCTGGCTCACGGGTTCGTCGACCGGCCGCTCCACGATCGCGAGCGCGGCACCCGCGGCGGCTGCGGGCCCCACGAACAGGTGTCCGTCGGTGACCTCACCCGGCTTCGCGACGAAGATGTCGCCGGGGCCGATCAGGCGCGAGTCGGTGTCGACCGTGCCGGATACGACGGTGTCCGGGGTATCTGTGCCGGCGAGAGCGAGGGTTCCCCCGACGTCATCCGCAAGGTCGGCGAGTGTCATCCGGATCATGGGGTGCGGTTCCTCACGCGCGCGGGCGCGTCATTTCATCACGGGCAGCAGGGGTGTGGCGGTGTTCGACGGCATCACGCGGTAGTGCGTCAGCACCTGCATCATCGCCTTCTTGAAGACCGACCGGTTCGCGGAGGACATCCGGTTCGTCTTCGGCTCGTCGAACAGCGTCAGAACAACGTACTGCGGATCGTCGGCCGGAGCGAAACCGGCGAGCGAGGTCATGTACAGCCCGTCCTTGTAACCGCCGTGGCCGTCGGGCACCTGCGCCGTGCCGGTCTTGACGGCAAGGCGGTAGCCGGGGATGTTGATGTCGGCGGCGAGCGTTCCCTGCGCGTAGACGTTCTCGAGCATCTGCGAGACCTCCGACGCGGTCTCCGGTTGGATGACCTGGACCGGGTCGGGCTCGTCGGGGGTGATGACGGTGCCGTCGGGCTTCGTGCACGACTCGACGAGCTGTGCCGGCTCACGCACTCCCCCGTTGGCGATCGTCTGGAAGACGCTCGCGACCTGCACGGGCGTGACGGTGAACGCCTGGCCGAAGGTCGTCGTGTAGTAGGTCTGGTTGTCCCAGTCCTTCGCGTCGGCCGAGAAGCCGGCGTCCGGCTCGCCCGACCAGTTCAGCGCGTCGCCGCCGCCGACGCCGAAGCGCTCGAGGTACTCCTGGCGGATCTCGGGCGACACGGTCGTCCCGAACTGCGACATCGCGACGTTGGATGACTGGACGAGACCGCCCGTGAGCGTGAGGTTGTAGGTCGGGTGGCTCTCGGAGTCGTTGATGACCGCCCCGTTGGGGAACTCGATGCGGTCGGGTGTGAGAACGGTAGAGGTCGGCGTCAGTCCGCCTTGCTCGATCGCGGTGGCAGCCGTGACGGGCTTGAACGTCGAGCCCGGCTCGTACGAGACGCGCAGCAGTCTCGACCCGCGGTCCGCCGGGGCGGACGCGCCGGGGTCGTTGGGGTCGACAGTCGGAGTCTCCGCGATCGCCCGGATCTTGCCGGTCTTCACCTCCATGACGATGATCCCGCCCCAGTCGGCCTGGTAGTGGGCGGTCTCTTCCGCGATGAGCTGCTGCAGGTACCACTGCAGATCGGCGTCGATCGTGAGGGTCACGGTGCCGCCGTCGACCGCGGGCTTTTCGACCTCGGTGCCGGGGATGACGACGCCGTCGGCTCCGCGCTGATACGTGCGGGATCCGGTCGTCGTCTGCAGGCACGAGTCCTGCAGCGCCTCGACGCCTTCCAGCGGCGTGCCGTCAGACCCGACAAACCCCACGATGTTCCCCGCGACGGCGCCATCGGGGTACGTACGCGACGGATGCGACGGGAACGAGAGGAACGGCAGCTTCAGATCGGCGAGCGCGCGAAACTCCTCTGTCGAGACGAACTGCTTGACGTACGCGAACTGCGACTTCGGGTCGGCCGCGAGCTTGTCGTCGACGATCTTCTGCACGTCCTCGGGCGTCTGTCCCGTGATCGCCGCGATCTGCCCGGCCAGTTCGGGCCACCCGACCATCTCGGGCTTGCCGTCGGCGCCCATGACGACATCGCCGTCGGCATCCTTCTTCTTGATGCCCTGCGCGGCGAGCATCGGGTCGATCTGCACGTCGTAGAGAAGCGTGCTGGTGGCGAGAACGGACCCATTCATATCGACGATCTCGCCGCGTGAGCCGTACAGGGTCTGGCTCGCGCCGGTTGCGACGGCCTGCGAATCGGCGACGTGCTCGCTCGCATTGACGATCTGGATGTCGACGAGACGCACGACGAAGGTCACGAGGACGCCGAGCACCACGGCTAGTGCGACGACGGTGCGTCGGCGGGGACTGCGAGTGGCTCGGGTCGTCATGTACTCAGTGTGTGGCGGGGGTCGGCAGTCCGTCGGCGATCGCCGGGGGTGTCGGCTGATCGGCCGCGGCCTGAGCCGCGATCGCTTCGTCGGCGGCGGTCGCTCCGCCACCGAGGCTTGCGGAAGGGTCGTTGACGAGGGGCACGTCGGCGACGAGCGCGTTCGCGACGGCGGCCTGACTCAATGCGTTGATCGCGCTCGCCCCGTTGGTGCCCGCCGCGGTGCCGATGACGGCGGCGTCGCTGAGTCGCAAGAAGGTGGGTGCTTGACCGGTGACCATGCCGAGCGCTGCCGCATTCGCCGCGAGGTACTGGGGCGAGCTGAGACCGGCGATCGCGTCGGTCAGCATGCGCTTCTCGTAGTCGAGCGAGCGCTGCTGACTGGTGAGGGCGGACAACTCGTACGACGACTGCGTCGTCAGGATCGACAGCCCCATCTGCGCCGCGCCGATGAGGGCGGCTCCCGCGACGGCGACGATGCCGTAGACCAGGCGCGGCCGGCGGCGCCGCTCGGGACGCTCGAGCGCCGTCAGCCTCCGACCGGGATCGCGGCGCGCAGGGAGCGCGGGCAGGGCATCGAGGAGGCCACCCGGCAGGTTCTCGGCGGGAACGCTCATGCCGCCTCCGCGATCCGCTCGGCCGCGCGCAGGCGCACGGGGGCGGCGCGGGGGTTGCGCGCCTTCTCTTCATCCGAGGCGAGCTCGGCACCCTTGGTCACGAGCCGGAACCGCGGCGCGTGCTCGGGAAGCTCGACCGGGAGACCCGCCGGAGCGGTGGATGCCGCGGCATCCGCGAAGACCCGCTTGACCAGCCGGTCTTCGAGCGACTGGTAGCTCATGACGACGATGCGGCCGCCGACGCCGAGCAGATCGAGGGCTGCTGGCAGCGCGCGCTCGAGGACGGCGAGCTCGGCGTTGACCTCGATGCGTAGCGCCTGGAAGACGCGCTTGGCGGGATGCCCGCGGCCCTCCCGCTGCACGGCGACGGGGGTCGCGGCGATCAGGATGTCGACGAGCTGACCCGAGCGCTCGATCGGCGCGTCGGCGCGGGCCGCGATGATCGCGCGGGCGTAGCGCCCGGCGAGCTTCTCTTCGCCGTATCGCTCGAAGATGCGGCGGAGGTCGCCCTCGCCGTACGTCGCGACGACGTCGGCGGCGGTCGTGCCGGCCGTCTGGTCCATCCGCATGTCGAGCGGCGCATCCTGCGCGTACGCGAAGCCGCGCTCCGCTTGGTCGAGCTGCAGCGACGAGACGCCGAGGTCGAACAGGATGCCGTCGACGCGGGTGGCGCCGGCCGAGGCCACGGCATCCGCGATCGCGTCGTACACGCAGTGCACGAGTGTCACCCGGTCGCCGAAGCGCGCGAGCCGCTCCCCCGCGAGGCGGAGAGCATCGGTGTCGCGATCGAGGCCGATCAGGCGCGCCTCCGGAAACCGCTCGAGCAGCGCCTCGGAGTGCCCGCCCATGCCCTCCGTGGCGTCCACGACGACAGCGCCCGGCCGGTCGAGGGCGGGCGCGAGCAGCTCGACGCAGCGCTCGAGCAGGACGGGGGTGTGGAGGTCGGAGGTGCTCATCGTGGTGCCGGTGGGGTCGGGGGCCCTGATCCCCATCCGCCTGACCTGCCACCGGGGAAGTGGTGTCAGGGCGTGCGGCTGGGAGTCACGACCACCGATCAGAAGAGTCCGGGAATCACCTCCTGCTCCATGTCCGAGTAGCCGTCTTCGTTGCTGTCGGCGTAGGCGTTCCAGGCATCCGCGTCCCAGATCTCGGCGTGCGCGCCGACGCCCGTGACGACGAGCTCGCGGCCGAGGTTCGCGTACGTGCGCAGGTGCGGCGGGATCGTGATGCGGCTCTGGCTGTCGGGGCGCTCGTCGCTCGCGCCGGAGAGGAACATGCGCTGGAAGTCGCGCGCCTGCTTGTTGGTCAGCGGCGCCTCGCGGATCTTCTCGTAGACCCGCTCGAACTCCTTCGTGCTGAAGACGTAGAGGCAGCGCTCCTGACCGCGGGTGACGACGACGCCGTCGCCGAGATCGGTGCGGAACTTCGCCGGCAGGATGACGCGGCCCTTGTCATCGAGCTTGGGGGTGTAGGTGCCCAGAAGCATCCACCACCACCCCCTCTCGTCCGGCCACGTCCCAGGTGGCCCCACTTTACTCCACTTTCCTCCACTTCACTATCACTTCTCGCATCGAGTACTCCCCGCGGCTCCCTGCGCTGATACGCGGGCACAAAAAAGAGCACCGACCCGAAGGTCGGTGCTCTTATCCAGCCCCCTGGATTGGGGTGGAGGTCGGTCAGCTCTCGTCGTGGCGGCGGTCCCAGCGGTCGTTCATACGGTCCATGAACGATGACGACGAGGTGGAGTGCTTCTTGGCGCTGGCGGTTGTCCGTGCGGTCGGAGGGCGTCGGACGGCGCCGGTGCGCGCGGGCGTGACGGCGAAGACGACGCCGGCCACCATCACGACGAAGGCGAGAACGCCGACGATGATGAGGCCCGTCGAAACGCCCACAAGGAGCCCGCCGATGCCGAGCAGCACGAGGATCGTGCCGTACACGATGTTGCGGTAGCTCAGCGTCTGGCCGTCACGGGACGCGCTGACGACATCAGCGTCCTTGTTCATGAGATGGCGTTCCATCTCGTCGAGCAGGCGCTGTTCCTGTTCTGACAGCGGCATGCGGCCCCCGATCGGGTCTTGCGGGCGGGTCTTGTGCAGAAGATTCTACGCGGGTTCTCGCGAACTAGGCTAGGCCCGTGAGCCGTTCTCCCGACCCGATCGAGGCAGTTTCCCAGCGTCTGGAGAGGTTCTCGCAGGATCAGGTGACGATCTGGTCGGATGCCGGCGCGGAAGCGGCGGGTTTCGCGGCCGCTGCGGCCTCGGCTCTCACCGGCGGAAAGCGCCTGCGCGCGCGGTTCTGTCTGGCCGGCTGGCAGGCGATCGCGGAGCTACGGTCGCCGCATCCGACGCCGACGGAGGATGCCGTCGCCGCCGCAGCCGCGCTCGAGGTGTTCCACGCGGCGGCGCTCGTCCACGATGACCTGATCGACAACTCCGACACCCGCCGCGGCCGCCCGTCGGCGCATCGCGCGCTCGAGGCTCAGCACGCGGCATCCGAGTGGACCGGCGACGCGGCCGAGTTCGGACGCTCGTCGGCGATCCTGCTCGGCGACCTGCTCGTCGCGTGGAGCGATGACCTGCTCGAAGAGGGTCTGCGCGAGGCGGCGCAGGCGGCGCATGCGGCGCAGGCCCGCGGGGTGTACGCGCTCATGCGACGCGAGGTCACGGTCGGCCAGTTCCTCGACATCGCGGAGGAGGCGGCGTTTCGCAGCTCCCCCGCGTCTGAGCATGCCGAGCGCGCACTGCGGGTCGCGTCGCTCAAGTCGGCGCGGTACTCGGTACAGCATCCGCTCCTGCTCGGCGCGGCACTCGCGGGCGCGGACGCCGCGCAGACGGCCGCGCTGTCGGCGTTCGGGCATCCGCTCGGACTCGCGTTTCAGCTCCGCGACGACATCCTGGGCGTCTTCGGCGACAGCGCCGTGACCGGCAAGCCGTCGGGCGACGACCTGCGCGAGGGAAAGCGCACCGTGCTCATCGCCTACGCGCTCGAGGGGATGCCCGCGGGCGCCGCGCGCACATTCGACGAGCTGCTGGGCGACCCGACGCTCGACGAGGCGCAGATCGCCGCGCTGCAGCGCACGATTCGCGAGACCGGCGCGCTCGATCGCGTCGAGGAGCTCATCGCGCGCTACGCCGACGAGGCCGACCGGGCGCTGCGCGGCGCACCCCTCGGCACGAGCGCGGTCGGCGCGCTGCGCGACCTCGCCCGAGAGGCGACGGCGCGAAGCGCCTGAGCCAAGGCCGTCTCACGGAGGCGGATGGGGCTGCCCGCGCCGCGGGGCTCGTCGCGTCAGGCGAGCGTCTGCGCGACGCGGCGCACTTCGCTCTTGCGACCGCGACGCAACGCCTCGATCGGCGCGAGCCCGATCGAATCCTCCTCGGCGAGCAGCCAGTCGATGAGCTCGTCGTCGGTGAACCCGGCATCCTGCAGCACGATTACGGTGCCGCGCAGCGACGCGAGGGGCTCTCCGTCGACGACGAAGGCGGCGGGAACGGCGAAGACACCGCCGCGCTTCGATCCGACGAGGTGGCGGTCATCGAGGAGGCGCCGGACGCGTCCGAGCGGTTCGCCGAGCACCTCGACGAGGTCGGGAAGGGTCAGCCATTCGGTGGCGGCGGTCGTGGCGGAGTCGTCGGTCACCCCTCCACTATCGCACCCGCGCGCGAACGTCGCATGTTCACTCGTACCCCATTGATCACTTCATTAACATTTTCACCTTTCGTTGACACGAGTAGTCATTCGTGTCACGGTGGCCGGATCGACCAAGGGGGTGCCGGATGGCAAGGACGAGCGCACTCGCGCGCCGCGCGACGGCGAACAGCATGACCTGCCGCGGACTCGCCGCGACGACGGTCGTCATCAGTTCTGTGTCGGTGGCGCTCGGCGGCGCCCCGGCATCCGCCGCCGATCAGAGCCCTGCGAGCGCCCCGCTGCGCGTGGTGGTTCCGCCGCCAACCCGCGTCCTTGCGGCCGAGACAGCGCCCGCAACGTACACGATCCAGGCGGGCGACACGATCAGCGCCGTCGCCGCGCGCTTCGGCCTGCGCACCGCCGACGTCCTCGCGTGGAACGGCCTCGGCTGGTCGACCCTCATCCACCCCGGGCAGATCATCGTGCTCGCGGCGCCCGGCTCCGCCCCGTCCGCAGAGCCTGCGGCCGCACCCGCAGCGCCGAGCCCCGCTCCCGCGGCGGCGACGCACACCGTCGCCAGCGGCGACACGCTGTGGGCGATCGCACGCGCCGCCGGCATCCCCCTCTCCGAGCTGCTCGCCGCGAACGGTCTCGTGCGCGGCTCGATCATCTACCCGGGGCAGACGCTCGTCGTTCCGGGCGCCGCGCCCGCATCGGTCCCGCCGACGCCGTCACCGTCGCCCGCGCCCGCCGCGGCTGCGCCCGCGGCATCCACTCTCGACCTCGACGCCGAACAGGCCGCGAACGCCCGCATCATCATCGAGGTCGGCCGGAGCCTCGGCGTCTCGGACCGCGGCATCGCGATCGCGCTGTCGACCGCGATGGTCGAATCGTGGCTGCGGAACCTCGACTGGGGCGACCGCGACTCGCTCGGTCTGTTCCAACAGCGCCCGAGCACGGGTTGGGGCACCGCCGCCGAGGTGCGTGACCCCTACCGCGCCGCCGCGGCGTTCTTCGGCGGAGCGTCCGACCCCAACGGCACCCGCACGCGCGGCCTCCTCGACATCGCCGGGTGGGAGTCGCTGGAGTTCGGCGCGGCCGCGCAGGCCGTGCAGCGCTCGGCGCACCCGGAACGCTACGGGCCGTGGGAGCAGAGCGCCTACGCCTGGCTCGCGGCGCTCGGCTGATGCACCGCCTGAGCCGGGAGGGTGAGCCGCTCCCAGGCCCCACGGCATCCGCTCTCTAGAATCTCAGAGTGAGCACGAGCCAGCAGACGGACCCGCTGATCGGCCGTCTGGTCGACGGCCGGTACCGCGTTCGCGCTCGCATCGCCCGCGGCGGAATGGCGACCGTCTACGTCGCGACCGACCTCCGCCTCGAGCGCCGCGTCGCGCTCAAGGTGATGCACAGCCACCTTTCCGATGACACCGTGTTCCAGGGGCGGTTCATCCAGGAGGCCCGCGCGGCTGCGCGCCTCGCCGACCCGCACGTGGTCAACGTCTTCGACCAGGGTCAGGACGGCGAGATGGCGTATCTCGTCATGGAGTACCTGCCCGGGATCACCCTGCGCGACCTCCTGCGCGAGCAGAAGCGCCTGTCCATCCCGCAGACGATCACGATCATGGATGCCGTGCTCTCGGGCCTCGCCGCGGCGCACCGCGCGGGCATCGTGCACCGGGACGTCAAGCCCGAGAACGTGCTCCTCGCCGAGGACGGTCGCATCAAGATCGGCGACTTCGGGCTGGCGCGCGCGACGAGCGCGAACACCGCGAGCGGCCAGATGCTCATGGGGACGATCGCCTACCTCGCACCCGAGCTCGTCACCCGGGGAACGGCGGATGCCCGCAGCGACATCTACGCACTCGGCATCATGCTCTACGAGATGCTCGTCGGCGAGCAGCCTTACAAAGGCGAGCAGCCGATGCAGATCGCGTACCAGCACGCGACCGACTCGGTGCCCCGCCCCAGCGCGAAGAATCCCGGCATCCCCGAGCAGCTGGACGAGCTCGTCATGTGGGCGACCGAGCGCAGCCCCGAGGAGCGTCCCCTCGACGCGCGCGTCATGCTCGACCGGCTGCGCGAGGTCGAGAAGGAGCTCGGGGTCTTCCCGCACGTCGTCCGCAGCCCCGCGCCGGGAATCGTCGCCGTCGACGACGGTGTCGACTCGGGCGAGCTGACCAAGGTGCTGCCCGGCACATTCACGGCGCCTACGGTGACCGACGACGTCGACAACGCGACGCGGCTGCGCCGCCGCACGAAGCGAAACGCCGCCAAGGGGGGCTGGCTGCTCGTGATCGTGCTGCTGCTCGCCGCCCTCGCGGGTACAGCGGGGTGGTGGTTCGGGTCGGGACCGGGTTCGCTCGTCGCGGTGCCGGATGTCGCGGGGAAGTCCTTCGAGGAGGCCAGTGGCATCCTTGCGGCGGAATCGCTCGTCGCGGCCCGCGGCGAGGACTACAGCCGTGACGTGCCGCTCGGGCAGGTGGTTCGGACCGAACCCGGTGTCGGCGAACGAGTCGACAAAGAGAGCACCGTGACCGTCGTGATCTCGCTCGGCCCGGCATCCCGCGACATCGGCCCGCTCGCGGGGCAGACGCTGGATGCGGCGACCGCGGCGCTCGCCGAGGTGTACATCACGCCGTCGGGCGATCCCGTGCGCATCTTCACCGACGCGGCGGCGGGAACGGTCCTCCGGGCGTTGGTGACGCCGCCGGGCGGCGGCGGCGACGCGATCGACTGCTCGAACGGCTGCACCGCGCTCGAGACCTCGACGGTTGCGTTCGAGGTGTCGGCCGGTCCCTTGCCCGACGTCGCCGGAAGCACCGTGGAGGCAGCGACCGAGGCGCTGCGGCTGGTCAAGCTCGACGCAACGACCACCGAGGAGTACAGCGACACGGTCGAGAAGGGCCGCGTCATCCGCATCGCCGATCGCGAGGACGGCAGCAGCATCCAGCCCGGCGAGAGTGTCGTGCTCGTGGTCTCGAAGGGTCCCGACCTCGTGGACATCCCCGCGAATGTGGTCGGGATGACCATCCGCGACGCCAAGACGGCGCTGGAGCGTCTAGGGTTCAAGGTCGATCCGGGTATCGATGAGATCGGCTTCCTCGGGATCAACAACTGGGACATCTATCACGTCCGTAGCACGAGCCCGAAGGCCGGCGAGTCCGCGAAGCGCGGCTCGACGATCACGCTCGTCCCCGGTCCCTGACGCCCGTCGTCGTCGGCTGACGCCGCCCGCTCCCCGCGTCCCCACCCTCCGCGAAACTGCGCTTGTGCACGCTTTTCCGCCCCGTAACCGTGCACAAGCGCAGTTTCGCGGGGCGGCGGGGCGCGCTCGCGCGGCGGGTCAGGCGCCGTAGGACCTGCCGCGAAGCGCGCGGCGGATCCGCAGCGCCAGCGCGAAACAGTCGTCGGCGAACTCCTCGATCGTGACCGCGATGACGCGATACCCGGCATCCTCGAAGAACTGCTGCCGCCGCAGATCCTCGCGCCATTGCGCGGGGTCGGTGCGATGGTGATCGCCCTGGTACTCGATCAGCACGCGCTCCTCGAGGTACCCGAGGTCCGGATGCCGGATGCCGGCGGACGTCGCGATCGGCGGCTGCACCGCGGGCTCGGGCAACCCCCGGTCGACCAGCGCCAGTCGCAGCATACTCTCGCGCGGGGACTGGGCACCGGCCCGCACACGCTCGAGCGCCCAGGTGAGCGCCTTGGCGCCGCGCTTTCCGCGGCGCGTGATCGCCGCGGCAACCAGTTCATCACGCGAACACAGCGGCGTGCGCTTTCCGCCGGGCGCGCGCGGACCCGTCAGCAGGTAGTCGCCCACCGCAACCAGCCAGACCCGCGAGAGCGTCTGGCGTCGGCCCGTCTCCGGGTCGCGGCCCGTCGCGCCAGGGACGGAGAGCTGCGCCCAGACATCCGCAGCCGCGACGACCGGGAATGGCCCCACGAGTGCGCCGCCCGGGCGGTCGGCGCTCTCCCACCCGACGATGCCTGAGCGGCGCAGCGGTTCCGCGCCGGGGAGCGTCAGCACGTGCAGTGGCTCGCCGCTGCGCCACTCGAACGGCAACGGCATCCCCCACAGTCGCGCCGCGGTGAGGTGGCTGAACCGGCGATCCTCCCCCAGAAGAGGCAACGCGCTCTCACACGCCGCGAGCTGGTCGTCGGCGCCCGCGGGAGCGTAGACGCCGCGGTGCGGGTGGGTCAGGTCCGAAGCCGCGAGCCGCCGTCGCGGCACGCCGAAGTCGATCGCCTCACGGAACCAGAATGGCCCGGTCGTGAGTGCGTCCGGGAGCGGTGTCGGCTGTCGCGGCATCCCCACAGCGTGGCGGATGCCGCGTCAGCGCCGTCGCAGTCATCCACAGCCCCCCGCGAAACTGCGCTTGTGCACGCTTTCGGCGCTCAAAACCGTGCACAGCTGCGGTTTCGCGAAATGGCTTGCGCACTGCGGTTTCGCGAGACTGCGCTTGTGCACGCTTTCGGCGCTCAAAACCGTGCACAGCTGCGGTTTCGCGAGGGGCGGGGGCGGGGCGCAAGCCGCGGGCGCAGCGCCGCGGGGTCAGCGCTTCTCGAGCTCCTCGGCCACGAGGAACGCCAGCTCGAGGGACTGCATGTGGTTCAGGCGCGGGTCGCAGAGGCTCTCGTAGCGGGTCGCGAGGGTCGCCTCGTCGATCTGCTCCGAGCCGCCCAGGCACTCCGTCACGTCGTCGCCGGTGAGCTCGACATGGATGCCGCCGGGAAACGTCCCGACAGCCCGATGCGCCTCGAAGAACCCACGCACTTCGTCGACGACGTCGTCGAACCGACGCGTCTTGTACCCCGTCGGGGTCGTGATGCCGTTGCCGTGCATGGGGTCGGTGACCCACAGCGGCGTCGCCCCGGCATCCTTCACCGCTTCGAGCAGCGGCGGCAGCGCGTCGCGGATCTTCCCCGCACCCATGCGCGTGATGAACGTCAGACGCCCCGGCTCGCGCTCGGGGTCGAGCTTGTCGATGAGCTGCAGCGCGACCGACGGGTCGGTCGTGGGCCCGAGCTTGACGCCGATGGGGTTCCGGATCTTCGAGAAGTAGTCGACGTGCGCGCCGTCGAGCTCGCGGGTGCGCTCGCCGATCCACAGGAAGTGGGCCGACGTGTTGTAGGGCGTCCCCGTGCGCGAGTCGATGCGCGTCATGGGGCGCTCGTAGTCCATCAGCAGGCCCTCGTGGCCGGTGTAGAACTCGACGCGCTTGAGCTCGTCAAAGTCGGCGCCGGCGGCCTCCATGAACTTGATCGCCCGGTCGATCTCGGTCGCGAGACGCTCGTACTGCTGGTTCGCGGGGTTCTGCGCGAACCCGCGGTTCCACGAGTGCACTTCGCGCAGGTCCGCGAACCCACCCTGCGTGAACGCCCGGATGAGATTGATGGTGGATGCCGCGGTGTGGTACCCCTTCAGCAGCCGCTGCGGGTCGGCGGTGCGCGACCCCTCGGTGAAGTCGTAGCCGTTGACGATGTCGCCGCGGTACGCCGGCAGGGTGACCTCGCCGCGCGTCTCGCTGTCGCTCGAACGCGGCTTGGCGAACTGGCCCGCCATGCGCCCCATCTTCACGACCGGCATGGATGCCCCGTACGTGAGCACGACCGCCATCTGCAGCACCGTCTTGATGCGGTTGCGAATCTGCTCCGCCGTCGCGCCCGCGAAGGTCTCGGCGCAGTCGCCGCCCTGCAGCAGGAACGCACGACCGGATGCCGCGCGCGCAAGCCGGTCGCGGAGGTTGTCGACCTCGCCGGCGAAGACGAGCGGCGGAAGGGTCGCGATCTCGTCAGAGACGGCGGCGACGGCGGCCTGATCGGGCCAGCTCGGCTGCTGTTTGATCGGGAGCGTGCGCCAATGATCCAGGTCGGCGTGCAGGGTGGGCATCCGTTCAGTCTAGTGGCGCGCACACCCGCCACGACGCGCCAGCCGGTCGCCACTCGCCGCGCAAGCGAGCCGCGCAGACAAGCCGCGCCTCACGCCGGCCGGCGGTCCTTGACGGTCGAGGCGTAGACGTCTTCGTACTGCTGCTCGCCGAGCCGCTGCAGCGCGACCATGATCTCGTCGGTCACCGACCGGAGCACGTACCGGTCGGATTCCATCCCGTGGAAGCGCGTGAAGTCGAGCGGTTCGCCGATGACCATGCCGACGCGCCCGATGCGCGGGATCGTCCGGCCGATCGGCATGACCTCGCCGGTGTCGACCATGACGACGGGGATGACCCGAACGCGAGCTTCGAGGGCCATCCGCGCGAGCCCCGTGCGGCCGCGGTAGAGCTTGCCGTCGGGGCTGCGCGTGCCCTCGGGGTAGATTCCGAGCAGGTCGCCCCGGCCGAGCACCTGCAGTCCGGTGTTGAGCGAGTCTTCGGATGCCTGGCCGCCGGTGCGGTCGATCGGGATCTGGCCGGTCGCCTTCATGAACATGCGGGTCGCCCAGCCCTTGAGGCCTTTGCCGGTGAAGTAGTCGCTCTTCGCGAGGAAGCTCATCGGCCGGTCGATCATGAGCGGCAGGAAAATCGAGTCGCTCACCGACAGGTGGTTCGACGCGAGGATCGCCGCGCCGGATGCCGGGACGTTCGAGCGCCCCACGATCCACGGGCGGAAGATCGCCTTCACGAACGGCCCGATGACGACGTACTTCATGAACCAGTAGAACATCAGGCGCTCCGCATTCCGGCGAGATCGGCGACGCCGACCATCCCCGCGTCATTGCCGAGAGTAGCCGTCACGAACCGCGCCGTGGGCCTCTCACCGAATCCAGGCAACGACGTGCCGTAGGCGAGGCGGGTGGGCGCGAGCAGAATCTCGCCCAGATCGGCGACGCCGCCACCGATGACGAACAGGTCGGGGTCGAGCACGGCCTGGAACACTCCGCAGGCCTCCCCGAGCGCGGTCGCGACGCGCCGGACGGCCTCGAGGGCGCCCGCATCCTCTTCGGCGAGGAGCATCGCCAGGTCGCGCGAGCGGATCGTGCCGTCGCTGCGGCGATGCGCCGCGAGACGCTCGCCGACGCCGCCGGCATCCGCGATGTCGCCGAGCTCGCGCTGCAGGGCGCGCCCGGACGCGTACTGCTCCAGACATCCGCTCTGTCCGCATCCGCACGGGCGTCCGCCGCGGACGAACCGCACGTGGCCGAGCTCGGCCGCCGACCCGTTGGCTCCGATGAGCAGGCGCCCGTCATTGATGACCGCTCCCCCGACGCCGGTGCCGAGGGTCACCATGACCATGTCGGTCGAGCCCCGTCCTGCGCCGAAGCGGTACTCGCCCCAGCCGGCCGCGTTCGCGTCGTTCTCGAGGGTCACCGGTCGCCCCAGGAGCGCTTCGAACTCGGCGCGCAGCGGCTCGTTCTGCCAGTCGATGTTGGGCGCGTGCAGCATGACCGAGCGGGTGCGATCGATGTACCCGGCGGCAGCGACCCCGACGGCGGAGACGTCATGACGGGATGCCAGCTCCGCCACCATCGCCGCGACCGCCTCTGCGAGCGCTGCCGGATCGGACGGCGTCGGCACCCGGAGGCGTTCGACGATCGCACCCGTCTCATCGACGACTCCTCCGGCGATCTTCGTCCCGCCGATGTCGATGCCGACATTGAGCACAGCGTTTCCTCCCGCCGCGAGGATCACGCCCCGGCGATCTCACCCGGGCGGCGCGGCATCCGAGAGTCTAGTGTGGACAGCAACAGTCCGACGGGGGCTCGAACCGTCCAGGATCCTGGGTGAGAAATCCCGTGGGACTCAGTCTCAGCAACAGATAGACTGAATGCCACCCCGTCATCCGACGCCACCCGGTACCGAAGGAGTTGCCGCTCATGAGCGCCGTCCAGTTCGAAGTCCCCGCCATCGTTCCCGCCGACCCGAGCGCGAACATCGCCGATCTGCTCGTCGAGCGGGTGAAGGCGACGCCCTCGCTCGCGCTGTTCGCCGTCCCCGACGGCGACGGATGGCGCGACATCACCGCCGCCGAGTTCCAGCGTGAGGTGATCGCGCTCGCGAAGGGGTTCGTGGCCGCCGGCATCCAGCCCGGTGAGAAGGTCGCGTTCATCGCCCGAACGACCTACGAGTGGTCGCTCGTCGACTTCGCGCTGTTCTTCGCCGGGGCCGTCATGGTGCCGGTGTACGAGACGAGTTCGGCGTCGCAGGTCAGCTGGATCGTGTCCGACTCGGGCGCGATTGCCGTCCTCTCCGAGACCGACGAGCACGCCGCCCGCGTTGCCGAGGTGCGGGGCGAGCTGCCGCTCGTGCGCGAGGCCTGGAGCATGGCATCCGGCGCCCTCGACACGCTGCGCGCGGGCGGGGTCGACGTGAGCGACGACGAGATCGAGCGGCGGCGCAGCCTCGCGGTCGGCTCCGACATCGCCACCCTGATCTACACCTCGGGCTCGACCGGGCGCCCGAAGGGATGCGTCCTCACCCACAGCAACTTCGTCGAGCTCTCGCGCAACGCCGCGAAGGCCCTCGGCGAGGTCCTCGACGCGCCCGGCGGCGCCTCGACGCTGCTGTTCATCACGACGGCGCACGTGTTCGCCCGATTCATCTCGATCCTCGACGTCCACGCCGGGGTCAAGACCGGTCACCAGCCCGACACGAAGCAGCTGCTCCCCGCCCTCGGGTCGTTCAAGCCGACGTTCCTGCTCGCCGTGCCGCGCGTGTTCGAGAAGGTCTACAACTCCGCCGAGCAGAAGGCTGAGGCGGGCGGCAAGGGCAAGATCTTCCGCGCCGCGGCGGCGACGGCGATCGAGCACTCGACGCTCCTGCAGGACGGCAAGAAGGTGCCGCTGGGCACCAAGATCAAGTTCGCGCTGTTCGACAAGCTCGTCTACAGCAAGCTCCGTGAGGCGATGGGCGGCCGGGTGACCTACGCCGTCTCGGGCTCCGCTCCCCTGGGTCCGCGCCTCGGGCACTTCTTCCACAGCCTCGGCGTCACGATCCTCGAGGGCTACGGCCTGACCGAGACCACGGCGCCCGCGACGGTGAACCTCCCGACGAAGGCCAAGATCGGCACCGTCGGCCCCGCGCTCCCGGGTGTCGGCGTGCGCCTGGCCGAGGACGGCGAGGTCGAGGTGCGCGGCATCAACGTGTTCAAGGAGTACTGGCGCAACCCCGAGGCGACCGCCGCGACCTTCAACGGCGACTGGTTCAAGACCGGCGACATCGGCGCGTTCGACGACGAGGGCTTCCTCACGATCACCGGACGCAAGAAGGAGATCATCGTCACGGCGGGCGGCAAGAACGTCGCCCCGGCCGCGCTCGAAGACCCGATCCGCGCGAACCCGATCGTCGGCCAGGTCGTTGTCGTCGGCGATCAGAAGCCGTTCATCGCCGCCCTCGTCACCCTCGACCCCGAGATGCTGCCCGCGTGGCTCGCCAACAACGGCCTGCCCGCCGACATGTCGCTCGCCGATGCCGCGAAGAACGACAAGGTCCGTGCCGAGGTGCAGACCGCCGTCGACCGCGCGAACAAGACCGTCTCGCGCGCCGAGTCGATCCGCAAGTTCACGATCCTCCCCACCGAGTGGACCGAGGACAGCGGTCACCTGACTCCGAAGATGAGCATCAAGCGCAACGTCATCATGGATGACTTCGCGGATGCCGTCGAGGAGATCTACACGGTTCCGGTGACCACGACGAACGTCTCGCTCGGCTGACGCCCGGCGCGAGACGCCGCGTTTCGACTCGCTACGCTCGCTCAACGCCCGGAAGGCGAACTCTCTCCGGTCGTTGAGCGACGAGCGCAGCGAGGAGTCGAAACGTCAGAACCAGGTGCTCTCGCGAACCTCACGCATAGCCGTGCGGCGGTCGTCGGCGCTCAGGCGCGACAGGTAGAGCATGCCGTCGAGGTGGTCGGTCTCGTGCTGGAGCGCCTGCGCGAGCAGTCCGTCGCCCTCGAGCACGATCTCGGCCCCGTCGAGGTCGATGCCCGTCACGCGGGCCCACGGATGACGCAGGGCGCCATGCCACAGGCCCGGCACCGACAGGCATCCCTCACCGACCGGCACCGGGTCGCCGCGAACCTCGGCGAGCACCGGGTTCAGGACGTACCCGATGTCGCCGTCGATGTTGTAGCTGAAGGCGCGCAGGCCCACACCGATCTGCGGCGCGGCGACCCCCGCACGACCGGGCAGTTCGACCGTGTCGACGAGGTCCTGCACGAGTGCGCGGATGCCGTCGTCGATCGCGTCGATCGGCGCGCAGACCGCACGCAGAACGGGGTCGCCGAAGAGGCGGATCGTGCGGACGGCCATCAGGCAGCGGCCGGCACGCGCAGGCCCTCGACGACGACCGCGGCAAGCTGACGCGCGGCATCCCGCGTCTCAGGCTGAAGGTCGTGGAACGAGATGGCGCTCCCCGAGGCGATGTGGGCGTCGTACGGCACGCGAACGACCGCGCGCACGCGGCTGCGGAAGTGCGCGTCGAGCTCGTCGGCGCGCACGAGCGGTGCACCGGGGCGCGAGGTGTTCAGGACGACGATCGCCGAGCGCACGCGCTCCGCGTAGCCGTTCGACTCGAGCCACGTGAGAGTCTCGGAGGCCAGTCGCGCCTCGTCGACGCTGAGCCCCGCAACGATGACGAGCTCGTCGGCGCGCTCGAGGGTGGCCTCCATGACGGAGTGGACGATCCCGGTTCCGGTGTCGGTGAGCACAACCGAGTAAAAGTGCGCGGCGATGTCGGCGACATCGCGATAGTCGACGTCGCTGAACGCCTCGGAGACGTGCGGATCGGCGTCGGAGGCGAGCACGTCGAGGCGCGTCGCGTCGCGCGCGACGATCTGCGAGATGTCGTTGAAGCCGCGGACGTCGGCGCTCGCGCGGACGAGGTCACGGACGGTCTTGCCGCTCGTGCGACCGACGCGCTCGGCGAGCGTCCCCCGGTCGGGGTTCGCGTCGACGGCGATGATGCGGTCTTCGCGGGCATCCGCGAGCGCCATACCGAGCAGCGTCGTCACGGTCGTCTTGCCCACGCCGCCCTTGCGCGAGAGCACCGGCACGAACTTCGCGCCGCCTGCAAGCGGCGCCGCGATGCGCCGGTCGAGCGCCTTGCGCGCGCGGGCGCGCTTGCTGTCGCCGAGGTTGATGCGGCGCCCCGACATCGTATAGACGAGGTGCTGCCACGCGCCCTCGGGCTCGGGCCGGACGATGTGCGCGGGGTCGAGCAGGCGGTCGGCGGTCAGGAGGTCGGAGCTCTCGCGATCGGCTTCGAAGTCGCCGAGCCGGCGCGACTGCAGAGTGATCTCGGACGTCCGCGTACGGACGCGCTCGACGTGCGCGGGCGTGCGATCGTCGTCGACAACCTCGGTGCTCGTCTCCGGGATGAGGTGCGCCGAGGGCCGCGACGCGGAGGCGACCGCGCCGCTGTCGTCGATCGTGATCTCGTCGTCGACGAGATCGTCCTCCTCGATCTGCGCCGGCAGCGTCACGGCAACGTGCGCGGTACCGGCGTCGACGATCCCGATGCCGCTCGTGTCGGCGCCCACCGGCTCCCCCAGGATGCCGTTGTCGGACGGCTCGGCCTCATTGTCGTTACGTTCGGATGCCACGTGTGCACACTCCTCTATTGCTCGCGGGTGACCTGCTCGCAGGCGACCCGCGCCCCGACTCAGGCTAGTCGGCGGGGCGGACAACGACCAAAAGGTCGCCGGCCTCGACCGGTGCGGTCGCGGCGATCGCGATCCGCTCGACGACGCCGTCGACAGGAGCGGTGATGGCCGCCTCCATCTTCATCGCCTCGATGGATGCCACCGGCTGACCGGCGCGCACGTGATCGCCGACGGATGCCTTGATCGTCACGACACCGGCGAACGGGGCCGCCACCTGCCCGGCCTTGGAGGTATCCGCCTTCTCGGCTGCGACCTTGTCGACGGTGATCGACCGGTCGCGCACCCACACCGGGCGCAGCTGTCCGTTGAGGGTCGTCATGACGGTACGCATGCCGCTGGCATCCGGCTCGCCGATCGCCTCGAGTCCGACGTACAGCTGCACGCCGGGATCGATCTCGGCGACGTGCTCCTCGCCCGGCGTAAGCCCGTACAGGTAGTCGGGCGTACCGAGGCTCGACAGGTCGCCGTACGCCTCACGCAGCGCCTCGAACTCCTTCGCGGGTCCGGGGAACAGGAGCCGGTTGAGCGAACGCCGGCGGGTCGCCGTGTCACCGGAGATCCCCTCCGCCTCCTCCGGCGTGAGCGGCGGAATCTCGATCGTGACGTTACGCCCCGCGAGCACGCGGCTGCGGAACGGCTCGGGCCACCCGCCGGGCAGGTCACCGAGCTCCCCCGCCATGAAGCCCACGACGGAGTCGGGGATGTCGTAGTTCTGCGGGTTCTGTTCGAAGTCGGCCGGGTCGGCGTTCGCCGCGACGAGCGCGAGCGCCAGGTCACCGACGACCTTCGACGAGGGCGTGACCTTGGGGATGCGGCCGAGGATGCGGTCGGCGGCGGCGTACATGTCCTCGATGCGCTCGAACTGGTCGGCGAGGCCGAGAGCGTTCGCCTGCTGGCGGAGGTTCGAGAGCTGACCGCCGGGGATCTCGTGGTGGTACACGCGCCCCGTGGGGCCGGGCAGGCCCGACTCGAACGGCAGGTAAAGGTGGCGCACCGCCTCCCAGTACGGCTCGAGCGCCCCGACGGCGTCGAGGTCGAACCCGGTGTCGCGGTCGGTGTGCGCGAGCGCGGCGACCAGCGCCGACAGGGACGGCTGGCTCGTCGTGCCGGCGAGGGGTGCGGCCGCGGCATCCACGGCATCCGCTCCCGCCGCGCTCGCGGCGAGGAGGGTCGCCAGCTGGCCGCCGGCGGTGTCGTGCGTGTGGACGTGCACCGGCACGTCGAAGCGCTCACGCAGGGCCGTCACGAGCTTCGCGGCCGCCGCGGGGCGCAGGAGCCCCGCCATGTCCTTGATCGCGAGGATGTGCGCGCCCGCGCCGACAATGCGGTCGGCAAGGCGCAGGTAGTAGTCGAGCGTGTAGAGCTTCTCGGCGGGGTCGAGGAGGTCAGACGTGTAGCAGACGGCGACTTCGGCGACCGCCGTGCCGGTCTCGAGCACAGCGGCGATCGCCGGGGTCATCTGGTCGACATCGTTGAGCGCGTCGAAGATGCGGAAGATGTCAACGCCCGTGGCCGCCGCCTCCTTCACGAAGGCATCCGTCACGCTCGTCGGCCGGGGCGTGTAGCCGACCGTGTTGCGACCGCGCAGCAGCATCTGGATCGGGATGTTCGGCATGGCATCCCGAAGCGCCTCCAGGCGCTCCCAGGGGTCTTCCGCGAGGAAGCGCAGTGCGACGTCGTAGGTCGCGCCGCCCCAGGCCTCGACCGACAGCAGCTGCGGCGTCATGCGCGCCACGTGCGGGCCGACCCGGACGAGGTCGCGCGTGCGCACGCGCGTCGCGAGGAGCGACTGGTGCGCGTCGCGGAACGTCGTCTCGGTGACGGCGAGCGCGGTCTGCGCGCGCAGGCGCCGCGCGAACTCGGCGGGGCCGACCTCGCGCAGCAGGTCGCGGTTCCCGGGCGGCGGGGGCGTCGTGAGGTCGATCGCGGGCAACTTGCTGCCGGGAGACACCGACAGCGGCTTCTCGCCGTAGGGACGGTTGACGGTCACGTCGGCAAGCCAGTTCAGGAGCTTCGTGGCGCGGTCGCGCGACGGGTTGGTGGTCAGCAGCTCCGGGCGCTCGTCGATAAAGGACGTCGACAGGTCGCCCGCCGCGAACGCCGGGTCGTTGAGGACGGCACGCAGGAACGGGATGTTGGTCGATACCCCTCGGATGCGGTACTCCGCGAGCGCGCGCTTGGCGCGCGCCACCGCGGAGGGGAAGTCGCGGCCGCGGCACGTGAGCTTCGCGAGCATCGAGTCGAAGTGCGGGCTGATCTGCGAGCCTGCCGCGGTGGTTCCGCCGTCGAGGCGGATGCCGGCGCCGCCCGGCGACCGGTAGGTCGTGATGCGTCCGGTGTCAGGCCGGAAGCCCTGCGAGGGGTCTTCCGTCGTGATGCGCGTCTGAAGCGCGGCGCCGCGAAGGTGGATGTCGGGCTGCAGAAGCCCGAGCTCCGCGAGCGTCTCACCCGAGGCGATCCGCATCTGCGACTGCACGAGATCAACGTCGGTGACCTCTTCGGTGACCGTGTGCTCGACCTGGATGCGAGGGTTCATCTCGATGAAGACGACCTCGCCCGTGCGCGGCCCGGCCGTCTCGAGCAGGAACTCGACGGTGCCCGCGTTGACGTAGCCGATCGACCGCGCGAACGCGACGGCGTGGGCGTGCAAGGCGTCGCGGACGGCGGGGTCGAGGTTCGGCGCGGGCGCGATCTCGATGACCTTCTGGTGGCGGCGCTGCACCGAGCAGTCGCGCTCGAACAGGTGCACGGTCTCGCCCGTGGCATCCGCCAGGATCTGCACTTCGATGTGCCGGGGGCGCAGCACCGCCTGCTCGAGGAAGACCCGGCCGTCGCCGAACGCCGCCGCGGCTTCGCGGGATGCCTCGGCGATCGCCGGCGGCAGCTCTCCGGCGGTCTCGACGCGCCGCATCCCGCGGCCACCGCCGCCCGCGACCGCCTTGACGAAGATGGGGAAGCCGATCTCGTCCGCTTGCGCGACGAGCGCATCGACATCCTCCGACGCTTCGGTGGAGCGCAGCACCGGAACGCCCGCGGAGATCGCGTGCTCCTTCGCGGTGACCTTGTTGCCGGCCATCTCGAGCACGTGCGAGGGCGGCCCGATGAAGGTGATGCCGTTCTCGGCGGCCTTCGCGGCGAGCTCCGGGTTCTCGGAGAGGAACCCGTATCCGGGGTAGATCGCGTCGGCACCGGATGCCAGGGCGACCCGGATGATCTCGTCGACATCGAGGTAGGCGCGGACCGGGTGGCCCTGCTCGCCGATCTCATACGACTCGTCGGCCTTCTGCCGGTGCAGCGACCCGCGGTCCTCCCAGGGGAAGACGGCGACGGTACGAGCGCCCAGCTCGTAGGCCGCGCGGAAGCCACGGATAGCGATTTCGCCGCGGTTGGCGACGAGGACCTTTCGGAACATGCTCACCTCTTGGGGTGCCTGAGTGTGTTCACAGCCTAGGGGACGGTAACGTAGAGCCTCGTGCACGTACTCTCCGTCTCCTCGCTCAAGGGGGGTGTCGGCAAGACGACCGTGACGCTCGGCCTCGCCTCTGCGGCGTTCGCTCGCGGCGTGCGGACACTCGTCGTCGACCTCGACCCTCAGTCCGACGTGTCGACGGGGATGGACATCCAGGTTGCGGGCCGGCTCAACGTCGCCGATGTGCTCGCCAACCCGAAGGAGAAGGTCGTCCGTCAGGCGATCACCTCGAGCGGCTGGGCGAAGGTGCACCCCGGCACGATCGACGTCATGATCGGCAGCCCCTCCGCCATCAACTTCGACGGTCCGCATCCCTCGGTTCGCGACGTCTGGAAGCTCGAAGAGGCGCTCGCGACGATCGAGGCCGACTACGACCTCGTCCTCGTCGACTGTGCGCCCTCGCTCAACGCGCTGACACGGACGGCGTGGGCGGCATCCGATCGGGTCATCGTCGTCACTGAGCCGGGTCTGTTCTCCGTCGCGGCCGCCGACCGGGCTCTGCGCGCGATCGAGGAGATCCGCCGCGGCCTCTCGCCGCGCCTGCAGCCCCTCGGCATTGTCGTGAACCGCGTGCGCCCGCAGTCGATCGAGCACCAGTTCCGCATCAAGGAGCTCCGCGACATGTTCGGACCCCTCGTGCTGTCGCCGCAGCTGCCCGAGCGCACCTCGCTGCAGCAGGCGCAGGGCGCGGCGAAGCCGCTGCACATCTGGCCGGGCGACTCCGCGCAGGAGCTCGCCGGCGACTTCGACGCACTGCTGGACCGTGTCATGCGCACGGGCCGCATCGCGGCCGGCGAACAGCGCGCCTGACCTACCGCCGGGTCAGCGCGCCTGCCCGACCCCTCGGTGATCGAGTGCCGCCGCGCAACATCCCCCGGTGATCGAGTGCCGCCGCGCAGCGGCGGTGTATCGAGATCAGGCCGAGCGCGCGGCGCGCCGCGCCGACAGCTCGTCGACAGGGTCGACAGCCTGCGGGTCGAACTCGAGCAGCGTCGACTCGACCTCGTGGAGCACCTTGCCGACGGCGATGCCGAACACACCCTGACCGCGGCTCACGAGGTCGATGACCTCGTCGTTCGAGGTGCAGAGGTACACCGAGGCGCCGTCGCTCATGAGCGTCGTGCCGGCGAGGTCGCGGATGCCGGCGGCGCGCAGCTGCTCGACCGCGGTGCGGATCTGCTGCAGCGAGATGCCGGTGTCGAGCAGTCGCTTGACGAGCTTCAGCACGAGGATGTCGCGGAAGCCGTACAGTCGCTGCGAACCCGAGCCGGAGGCGCCGCGCACGGTCGGCTCGACGAGCTCGGTGCGCGCCCAGTAGTCGAGCTGGCGGTAGGTGATGCCCGCCGCGCGGGCTGCGACAGCTCCGCGGTATCCGACTTCGTCGTCCATCTGCGGGAGGCCGTCGGTGAACAGCAGGTCCGTCTCGAACCTCGCCTCACCCGGCGCATCGTGCGCGGTCATACTCGCCTCCAGCCGGACTGTGTTGTTCTTCCACGGTAGATGAGGGTGACCCCACCGGCAACGACATCCGCATCCGACGGCTCGGCGTGTCGCGGCCGGATCACGGCGCGAGGCGGTCGAGCGCCGCCGTGACGAACGCCGCGCGCACCTCGTCGAGGCGCCGCAGAAGCTCGGGAGTCAGCTCGTTCGCCCGGGCGCGGGACGCGGCATCCGTCCGTCGCCGCAGCGGCGCGAGCGCGCTCGCGACGAGGGCGACCTCGCGCTCAGCGGCCTGACGCATGCCGCGGACGTGCCGAGGCTGGATGCCGTGGGCGTCGAGCGCGACGAGGGCGCGTAGGAGGGCAAGCACACGCTCGTCGTAGGAGTCCGCGGGCGCGATGAGCGCCGCGCTGACCGCCTCGTCGAGGAGTGCGGCGGACGCCCCTGCGGTCGCCAGAAGCTCGTCGCGACGGTACCGGCGCGGCGCTTCGAGGATCGACGGCGGAAGGGAAACCTCAGTCTCGCCGTCGTGCGCGTCGAGATACTCCCGGATGCGGGACAGTCGGAAGTCGTGGTCGCGCTGCAGCGTCAGGGCCGTCCGCACGCGCACGACGTCGGAGGGCGAGAACTTGCGGTAGCCAGCTTCGGTGCGAAGCGGCGTCACGATGCCCTGCTCTTCGAAATACCGTAGTTTGCTGGCGTTGAGGTCGCCGAACTCGGGCGCGAGGCGCGCCAGCACCTGGCCAATGCTGAGGTAACCCGCGGACGCCGATCGGCCGCGGGGGGACGCCGCCGGGCTCACCCGCCCGCCACCGGCCCGCGGTCGAGGGGTGAGACGAAGAAGTTGAGTCGGAACTTGCCGATGCGCACCTCGGCGCCGTCATCGAGGACGGCGCGATCGACGCGTTCGCCGTTGACGTAGCTACCGTTGAGCGAGCGCTGGTCGACGAGCTCGAAGAATCCGCCGGTACGAGTGATCTCGGCGTGGCGACGCGAGACGGTGACGTCGTCGAAGAAGATGTCGGCTTCGGGGTGGCGTCCGACGGTCGTCACGTCGGTGTCGAGCAGGTACCGCGCGCCCGCCGTAGGACCGGAGCGGACGAGCAGCAGCGCAGCGCGGGCGGGGAGAGCGCCGATCGCCTCGACCTCCGCCTCGGTGAGGTCGCTGCCGAACGGAATGAAGGACAGGTCGGAGTCGTGCCCGAACGTCTGAGTCGAGTCGACCGAGCGCCCGGCATCCGCGTCGCGCCTGATCTCGCCAGCCCCGTGCGGGGTGCCGTCGTGCGTGTCGTCCACGTTGTCCTCCTCCCCTTCACCCTAGTGGATCGTCCCCCCATCGAAACCCCCCGAACGGGCCCGGCGGAGGCCGCCGCGGCCACGCCCGGAGGCATTGGCGCGGCGCATGGACGCATTGTTGCGGCGTATGTCGGGAGGCAGGCGCCGCGCCACGCGCCGACCTAGCCTGAAGACCTGATCTTCCGACCGCCACACCCTCGAGGAGCACCCGTGTCCAGCCCGCAGAACCGCCTCACGCCCGCGCCGGTGCGTCAGGACGCGATCTGCATGTGCGCGCGCGGCGGCGCCTGCTCGTCGTTCGCGCCGGGCCACGCCGTGCACCTCATCCAGGCCCGTGTCATTTCGGCGACGCCCCGCGAGTGGGTCGATGCGATCGTGACGACCGCGGATGCCGACGAGGGCAGCATCCTGGTCCACACTCTCGACGGGCGACCGGTGGCACTCTGGAACGGCGCAGGTGCGGCGGCGGAGCTCCCTGCGGGGACCCCGGTCGCGATCCACGAGCGGTATCACGCGCTGGCGGTCGGCGCGCGCGTATACAACACGCTCGCGCTCTGACTCGCCCGCGCGACGGTAGCCGCGCTGTGACTCACCCCGCGCGACGGTAGCCGCGCTGTGACTCACCCCGCGCGACGGTAGCCGCGCTCAGGCGGCCATCGCGCCCTTCATGGCCATGCAGGCATCCATGCATGCCTTGCACGACTCGGCGCACATCTTGCAGACGGCGCTGTCGTCCGCGTGCATCATGCACTCGTCCATGCACATCTGACACATCGCGATACACGCGTCGAGCATCGCCATCATGACGGCGGGCGTGATGCCCGACATCCGCATCATCGACCGCATCATGGTGTGACACATGTCGGCGCAGTTCATGCACGCCGGCGCGCAGTCCATGAGCTGCGTCGAGCAGACGGTGCAGGCCTGCTCGCAGGCGGCGCAGGCATCCATGCACGCCTGCATCATCGCCATGTCCATCGCCGGCATGCCCTCCATCGACATCATGTCGTCGGACATCGCGTTCATCATCATCGCGTCCATCGCGCACTCTCCTCAGAGTTCGGGCCCGCGCGCTCTCGGTCCGAGCCACTCGAGGGGCCGCCTGCCGCCATGCTAGGCCGATCGGCCCGCACGCAACACCCGTCGGTAGGCTCGAAGGTGTGATGTCACACAGAGTTCACACGCTCCGTACACTTGTCGTCGCCGTCCTTCTCGGTGCCGCTGCGACGTTGTTCGTCGCCCAGCCCGCGTCGGCCCACGACGAGCTGATCGGATCCAACCCGGCCGCGGGGTCGAGCGTCGAGGCGCTTCCCGGCGAGCTCGTCTTGACCTTCAGCGGCGTGCTGCTCGCCGAGCCGTCGGCCACCGACGTGGTCGTCACGGATGCCGCGGGCACCGATCTGACCGCCGGCGACCCGTCGTTCAACGGCACGAAGCTCACGCAGCCGCTGTCGGAGACGGCGCCCGCCCCCGGCACCGTGACCGTCATCTGGCGCGTCGTCTCGAGCGACGGGCATCCCATCTCTGGCGAGTTCACCTTCGCCGTCGGCGGCGAGGCGCCGGTGGCACCGGTCGCCACCGAAACTCCCCTGCCCGGCCCGCCCATGGAGGCCGCAGACCTCACCTGGATCTGGTGGGCGCTGGCGGCGCTCGCGGTCGGCGGCGGCGCCGTCCTGCTCGTCGCTCGGGCACGAAACCGCGCCTCGCGCGAGGACTAGGCTGGAGGCATGCCTCATTTCAACGTCGTCGTCCTCGGCGCCGGCCCGGGCGGCTATGTCGCAGCGGTGCGCGCGGCGCAACTCGGTCAGTCCGTCGCCGTCATCGAAGAGAAGTACTGGGGCGGTGTGTGCCTCAACGTCGGCTGCATCCCTTCCAAGGCGCTGCTGAAGAACGCTGAGATCGCGCACACCCTGACGCACAAAGCCGACTTCTTCGGCATCACGGGTGAGTTCACCCTCGACTTCGGCGCCGCGTTCGACCGCTCCCGCGTCGTCGCCGAGGGGCGCGTCAAGGGCATCCACTACCTGATGAAGAAGAACAAGATCACCGAGTACGAGGGTCGCGGGTCGTTCACCGGCCCGAAGGCGCTCACGGTGACGCGCTCCGACGGCAGCACGGAAGAGATCACGTTCGACAACGCGATCATCGCGACCGGCTCGACCGTCCGGCTCCTGCCGGGCGTCTCGCTCAGCCAGAACGTCGTGACCTACGAAGAGCAGATCATGACGCGCGAGCTGCCCGGCTCGATCGTCATCGTCGGCGCCGGCGCCATCGGCATGGAGTTCGCGTACGTCCTCACGAACTACGGCGTCAAGGTCACGATCATCGAGTTCCTCGACCGGGCCCTCCCGAACGAGGATGCCGACGTCTCCAAGGAGATCGCGAAGCAGTACAAGAACCTCGGCGTCGACATCCTGGTCGGCACGAAGGTCGAGTCGGTCGTCGACTCGGGCGACAAAGTCACGGTCACCTACAGCGACAACAAGAGCGGCCAGCAGGGCTCGATCGAGGCCGACAAGGTGCTCATGTCGATCGGCTTCGCGCCCCGCGTCGAGGGCTTCGGCCTCGAGAACACGGGTGTCGCACTCACCGACCGCGGTGCGATCGCGATCGACGACTTCATGCGCACGAACGTGGAGGGCATCTACGCGATCGGCGATGTCACCGCGAAGCTACAGCTCGCACACGTCGCCGAGGCGCAGGGCGTCGTCGCGGCCGAGACGATCGGCGGCGCCGAGACGATGGCGCTGGGCGATTACCGCATGATGCCGCGCGCGACGTTCTGCTCGCCGCAGGTGGCATCCTTCGGCTACACCGAGGCGCAGTACAAGGAGACCGGCCGCGAGTACAAGGTCGCGACGTTCCCCTTCATGGCCAACGGCAAGGCGCACGGGCTCGGCGAGCCGGTCGGCTTCGTCAAGCTCATCGCGGATGCCGAGCACCTCGAGCTCGTCGGCGGCCACCTCATCGGCCCCGATGTGTCGGAGTTGCTGCCCGAGCTCACCCTCGCGCAGAAGTGGGACCTCACGGCCCTCGAGCTGGCGCGGAACGTGCACACGCACCCGACGCTGTCCGAGGCGCTGCAGGAGGCCTTCCACGGCCTCGCGGGCCACATGATCAACCTCTGAGTCTCCCGACCATTGGCACGCTCCGCGTTGCCGGAGTACCCTGACTGTCACTACTGACGCCGCCCCGAACGAAGCCGGGGGCGGCGTCAGTTGTTTTCGACGCACCCGGCATCCGTTCATCCGGCGCGAAACGCGGCCATCGCGCCGCGTAGCCGCATTCTGCGACGGATGAATCGGGCCGCGGTGTGTGCATCCGGCGCAAAGTGCGCTCAAAGGACGCCGTAGCCGCATTCTGCGACGGATGAATCGGGCGCGGTCAGAGGCCGAGGGCGCGGCCGAGCTTGGACTCGGATGCCGAGACGCGACCCCCCGCGGCGGCGACGAGGGCGTCGGCTGCGGCGAACAGCGCCGCCCGCTCCCCCTCGGATGCCGGCGCGGCCGGCCCCAGCTCGAGCTCCCACTCGCGCCACGACGTCTCCCCCCCACGGCGGACATCGACCCCGGTCACACGGTCGTCGACGAACTCGGCGACCAGTCCCCCGTCGCCGTCGCGCAGCGCGTACGCCGTCCGGGCGTTGCGGATGCGCGCGAGCACGACGAACGGCGGCGCGGCGATGCCGGTCAGCGCCGCGACGATGTCCGCCGGTACGACGGGCTCGCCCGCGGCATCCGCGTCGTCGTCACCCAGCGGCCAAAGCGTCTCGAGCTTGCCCTCGGGCGTCGACTGCTTAATGTGCCACCCGGCATCAGGCCCACCCGTGCGGCGACGCAGAGCCGTGCGCGCCTGGGCGAGCCGCCCGTCGGGGGTGTCGAGGTAGCGTGCGTCGAGGTCGCGCGGCTCGGGCGCACCGACCGTGGCCACCCCCGGCAGCGAGCGCCAGTCAGGCACCCGGGCACCGGCATCCACGTCGTACTTGCGCTCGATCTCGAGCGACGAAGACGGCGACGCGCTCACTCGTCGCGGTCGTCGGGGTCGGGATTGATGTCGTCCTGCGCCTCGACGAAGTGGAAATCGCTCGAGGTGGGCCCGTCGCCCTCGCCCGTGTTCTCCAGCGCGCCGGTGCGCTCGTAGACGATCTGGGTCTCGCTGTAGGGCAGGATCAGGGTGTCCTGCGACTCGTCGTCGAGGGGAAGGACCTGCCCGTCGAGCGGACCCCCGTGCAGTTTCGCGATCGCCATGATGTGCCTCCTGAAAGAGTGGATGCCGCCAGCCTAACCGGCGGCATCCACGCCTTCGTGAGAGTGCTCAGTGAGTCGGGAAGCCGAGGCTGATCTGGCTTTCGCTCGGCTCGGGCCAGCGCGTCGTGACGACCTTGCGGCGCGTGTAGAACTGGAACGCCTCAGGCCCGTACATGTGCGTGTCGCCGAAGAGCGAGTCCTTCCAGCCGCCGAACGAGAAGGCGCCGACCGGCACGGGGATCGGCACGTTGATGCCGACCATGCCGACCTCGATGTCGAACTCGAACTGGCGCGCGGTCTTGCCGTCGCGGGTGAACACCGCCGTGCCGTTGGCGTAGCGGTTGCCGTTGATGAGGGCGACCGCCTCGTCGTAGGTGTCGACCCGGACGACCGAGAGCACCGGACCGAAGATCTCCTCGTCGTAGACCCGCATGCCGGGCTTGACGTCGTCGACGAGCGAGGGCCCGATGAAGAAACCGCCGCCGTCGACTTCGAGGTCACGGCCGTCGACGACGACGCGCGCGCCCTCGGCCGCCGCTCCCCCGACGAATCCGGTGACCCGCTCGAGCGCGTCGCGCGTGATGAGCGGGCCCATCTCGATGCCCGGCTGTGTGCCGTCGCCGACCGTGACCTGCGGCATCCGTTCGGCGATCTTCGCGACGAGCGCGTCGGCGACATCTCCGACGGCAACGATCACCGAGACCGCCATGCAGCGCTCCCCCGCCGAGCCGTAGCCGGCCGAGATCGCGGCATCCGCGGCGGAGTCGAGGTCCGCGTCGGGCATGACGATCATGTGGTTCTTCGCGCCGCCGAGCGCCTGCACGCGCTTGCCGTTCGCGGCCGCGCGCGTGTAGATGTACTTCGCAATCGGCGTCGAACCGACGAACGAGACGGCACGGATGACCTCGTCGTCGAGGATCGCGTCGACCGCCTCCTTGTCGCCGTGGACGACGTTCAGGATGCCGGCGGGCAACCCCGCCTCGGCGAACGCATCGGCGAGCCAGTTGGCCGCCGAAGGGTCGCGCTCGCTGGGCTTGAGGATGACGGCGTTGCCCGCGGCGATCGCGGTCGTCACCATCCACAGCGGCACCATCGCGGGGAAGTTGAACGGCGTGATGCACGCGACGACGCCGATCGGCTGGCGCACCTGGTGCACGTCGACGCCCGACGCGACCTGCTCGGAGTACTCGCCCTTGAGGTGGTGCATGAGCGACGTGCAGAACTCGACGTTCTCGAGCCCGCGCGCGACCTCGCCGTGCGCATCGGGAACAGTCTTGCCGTGCTCGGCGGTGATGATGCGGGCGATCTCGTCGGCGCGCGCCGAGATGATCTCGCGCAGGCGGAACATGACCTGCTGGCGCTTGCCGAGGCCCGTCTCGCGCCACGCCCGCTGCGCGGCCTGCGCGGTGAGCGCCGCGTCGTGCACGAGCGCAGCGGATGCCAGGGCGACCTCGCCCGTCTGCTCACCCGTCGCGGGGTTGAAGACAGGGCCTGTGCGCCCGTCCGCTGCGACCCGCTCGCCGCCGATGACGTGCGGGATGGCGGTGATCGTGGGCGCCGGGGTGTCGATCGTGGTGCTCATGAACGTGCTCCTTCGAGGGTGCGGTCGAGAGTCGGGTCGTAGCCGCGCAGAGTGCCGTCGGGCGAGGCGAGCTTGGCAACGAGCGTACAGTCCTTGCCGCCGAGCCCTTCCGCGATGAGTTCGTCGAGCTGTGACAGGGCGAGCTCAGCCGCGGGCAGGTGCACACCGGCGGTCGCGCCCGCCTGCACGGCGAGCCCGCAGTCCTTGCGCGCGAGGTCGACCGAGAACGTCGCGGCGAAGTTGTTGTTCGCGGCGGCGTTCTCGAGAACCCCCGGCACGGGGTACCACGTGCGAAGCGCCCACGAGTCGCCCGAAGAGACCCGCGCGACATCCCAGAACACCTTCGCGTCGAGGCCGAGCCGCTCGGCGAGCTGCGAGCCCTCCGACATCGCCATGACCGAGATGAACAGCATCATGTTGTTCGCGAGCTTCGCGGCGACGCCGGCGCCTTCCGCACCGCAGGCGATGACGTTGCCCGCCATCGGCGCGACGAACTCGCGCGCCCGCTCGACGTCGGCGGGCCGCCCGCCGAGCAGGAACGCGAGGGTGTGCGCCTCGGCCCCGGCCGTCCCGCCCGAGATGGGAGCGTCGACGAACGAGAGCCCGCGCTGCTGCGCCTCGCGGTGGCACCAGCGCGACGTCTCGACATCGACCGTCGAGGTGTCCATCAGCAGAGAGGATGCCGGGGCGTGCGCGAAGATCCCGTCGTCTCCCCCGTACGCGCCGCGGACGTGCTCGGGCTTGGGAAGCGAGGTGAACACCGCGTCGGCACCTGCCACGGCATCCGCGATGGACGGCGCGATCTCGATGCCCCGCGCCTCAGCTGCGGCGGCTGCCAGCGGGTTGATCTCGACACCGCGCACAGTGTGGCCTGCCGCGACGAGATGGCCCGCCATGGGCGTTCCCATCCGGCCGAGTCCGATGAAGGCGATGGTCGCCATGCCTGCTCCCTACGTCGTCGAAGGTGCGCTCTCAGGCGCCCGGCGGTCATCGTCGATCCGCCTGACTGCCAGCGTAGGTTCCGGGGCGGCTTCAGATCAACGCACACCGTCGCGACAAGTTTGCACGCGTGCTGTGCATTGGTGCACACTGTCGGAGTGCCGCAGACCTTCGCCGAACCGCCGCTCGAGGCGCTGATGACGTTCCTCTCTGTCGCACGACTCGGGCGCTACACCGCGGCGGCCGAGGCGCTCGGGGTCAACCATTCGACGGTCTCGCGGCGCATCGGCGCGCTCGAGGCGTCGATGGGCGGGCGCGTGCTCATCCGGACGACCGGCGGGTGGGAGGTCACCGACCTCGGCCGCCGCGCCGTCGCGATCGCCGAGCGCATCGAAGGGTCGCTGCGCGAACTCATCGAGGGCGACGAAGACGGGTCCCTGCACGGCATGGTGCGCATATCCGCGCCCGACGCGTTCACGTCGGTCTTCCTCGCCCCCGCGATGGCGGCGCTGCGCCGCGAGCATCCGCTCCTCGCCGTCGAGTTGCTGTCGGCGACCCAGCGCGTGCGGCAGAACCGCTCCGGCGTCGACCTCGAGATCGTCGTCGGGCGCCCGCAGGTCAAGCGCGCCTACGCGACGCCGCTGTGCTCGTACTCGCTCGGACTGTACGCGACGCCGGAGTATCTCGCCGAGCACGGCACTCCGGCGTCGATCGCGGAGCTCGCCGCGCATCCGCTCGTGTACTACGTCGAAAGCTCCCTACAGGTCGACGAGCTCGACCGCGCCCTCGACGCCCTCCCCGACTCGGCACCGTCGGTGCGATCGACGAACGTCTTCGCGCACATCGAGGCCACGGCCGCGGGCGCGGGCATCGGCATTCTGCCCGACTTCCTCTGCGAAGCCGATCCCCGCCTCGTGCACATCCTCGACGATGAGTATTCGCATCTCCTGGCGTACTGGGCGGTCGCGCGCGACGAAGGGCCTCGAAACCCGGCCGTCGCCGCGACGCTGAAGGCGATCACCGACCATCTGCGCACGGTGCAGGATGCCGGGGAGGTCGGCCGATGAAGCCGTTCCTACTCCTCGCGACGCGCGCCGAGGATGTGCCCGCCGACGAGGAGTACGCCCTCTTCCTGACGTTCACGGGGCTCGCCGAACACCAACTGGTCCGTCGCCGTCTCGAGGCAGAGCCCCTGGGCGACATCGACCTCGACGAATGGTCGGGCATCTTCGTCGGCGGCGGCCCCTTCAACGCGTCCGACCCGCCGGGCAAGAAGTCGGCGACGCAGCACCGCGTCGAGGCGGAGATCTCGGCGCTCCTCGACGAGGTCATTGCGCGCGATTTCCCGTTCTTCGGCGCGTGCTACGGCATCGGCACCGTCGGCGCGCACGAGGGGGCCGTCATCGACGGCACTTACCGCGAGCCGATCAGCGTCGTCGACGTGCACCTGACCGACGCCGGCGCCGCCGACCCGCTGCTCGCGGATCTCCCCCCGACGTTCACGGCGTTCGTCGGCCACAAGGAGGCGATCACGGTGCTCCCGTCGTCCGCGACCTTGCTCGCGACGGGCGACGCGTGCCCCGTGCAGATGTTCCGCGTCGGGCAGAACGTGTACGCGACGCAGTTCCACCCCGAGTGCGACGTCGAGGGCATCTCGACCCGCATCCGCGCGTACGCGCACCACGGCTACTTCAGCGAGGGCGAGCTCGACCTCACGCTCGCGGCCGTCCGGCGCGCCCCTGTCGAGCACACCGCCGGCATCCTGCGCGCGTTCGCCCAGCGCTACGGCCGCTAAGCGCTCGGCGGGGCGCCGTCAGGCTCAGAGGACGGGCGGGGTGTGCCAGATGCGCTCGATGTAGTCGCGCATCGACCGGTCGGACGAGAAGAACCCGCAGCGGGCGACGTTGAGGATCGCCTTGTGGGTCCAGGCGTCCTGGTCGGCGTAGGCCTCGTCGACCTTCGCCTGTGCGGCGAGGTAGGAAGAGTAGTCGGCGAGCACCATGAACCGGTCGTCGTAGAGCAGGTTCGAGACGACCGGCTCGAAGACGCTCTTGTCGCCGCCCGAGAACGCGCCCGACGCGATGAGATCCATCGCGCGGCGGAGGTTGTCGTCGGCCTGGTAGAACTCCGCCGGCTTGTAGCCCTTGGCCCACAGCGCTTCGACCTCGGGCTCGCTCATGCCGAACAGGAAGAAGTTGTCGTCGCCGACGAGCTGGCGGATCTCGACGTTCGCGCCGTCGTCCGTGCCGACCGTGAGCGCGCCGTTGAGCGCGAACTTCATGTTGCCGGTGCCCGACGCTTCCTTGCCCGCGAGCGAGATCTGCTCGGACAGGTCGGCGGCCGGGATCAGCCGCTCGGCGAGGGTCACGTTGTAGTTCGGCGGGAACAGCACCTTCAGGCGCCCTTCGACGCGCGGGTCGGCGTTGACGACCGAGCCCACGGCGTTGATCAGGTGGATGATGCGCTTGGCCATCGCGTAGCCGGGTGCCGCCTTTGCGCCGAACACGAACGTGCGCGGCACGATGGCGGATGCCTCGACCCGACCCGAGACGATCTGCTCGTATTCCGTGACGATGTGCAGGAGCTTCAGCATCTGCCGCTTGTACTCGTGCAGGCGCTTGACCATGACGTCGAGCATGTGGCCGTCGCTGATCTCGAACCCGTTGCGCTCGCGCAACACGTCGCCAAGCACGCGCTTGTTCGCCGCCTTCACCTCGGCGAACGCGGCCCGGAAGTCGGGGTTCTCGGCGTACGTCTCGAGCTCGCGCAGTCGCTCGAGGTCGGTGAGCCAGCCCGTGCCGATCGCCTCGGTGATGAGCTCGGACAGGCCCGGGTTCGACAGGCGCACGAACCGACGCGGCGTCACGCCGTTCGTCACGTTCGTGAACTTGCCGGGGTAGAACTCGTTGAAGTCGGGCAGCACCTTGTCGCGCAACAGCTGCGAGTGCAGCTCCGCGACGCCGTTGACCTTCGAGCCCGCGACCGTCGCGAGGAAGGCCATCCGCACGTTCCGCTCGGGAACCTCGCCGATGATCGACATGTTGCGGATGCGCAGCTCGTCGTCGCCGAAGCGCTCCCGCACCTCGACGAGGAACTCGTCGTTGATGCGGTAGATGATCTCGAGGTGGCGCGGCAGCAGCCGCCCCAGCAGCTCGACCGACCACACTTCGAGCGCCTCGGGCAGCAGCGTGTGGCACGTGTACGCGAAGCACTGCTGGGTGATGGCCCACGCGGCATCCCACTCGAGCTGCTTCTCGTCGACGAGCACGCGCATGAGCTCGGGCACACCGATGACCGGGTGCGTGTCGTTCAACTGGAAGATGATGCGCTCGGGCAGCTTCGTGAGGTCGAAGTCCGCCGGGAGCGCATCGAGGAAGTCGCCGATGGATGCCGCGACGAAGAAGTACTGCTGCTGCAGGCGCAGCTCCTTGCCCTGCGGTGTCGAGTCCTCGGGGTAGAGCACCTTCGAGATGTTCTCGGCGAAGGTCTGCGCGCGCACGGCCTCCTCGTAGTCACCGGAGTTGAACACGCGCAGGTCGAACTCGTTCGTCGCCTTCGCGCTCCAGAGGCGCAGGGTGTTGACGCGACCGTTGAGGTAGCCCGGAACCATGTAGTTGTACGGGACGGCGAGCACGTTCCAGGCCGGCACCCAGCGCGTGCGCGCGGTGCCGGCATCATCGTAGGTCTCGGTGATGCCGCCGAACGAGATGCTGCGCGCCGCCTCGGGGTGCGGGAACTCCCACGGCGAGCCGAGCTTGAGCCACGAGTCGGGCTGCTCGACCTGCTGGCCGCCCTCGAACGTCTGGCGGAAGATGCCGTACTCGTAGCGGATGCCGTAGCCCGTGTTGGGCACGCCGAGGGTCGCGAGCGAGTCGATGAAGCACGCCGCGAGGCGCCCGAGTCCACCGTTGCCGAGCCCGGGCTCGACCTCCTGCGCGCGCAGTTCGTCGATGTTGATGCCGCACGCGGTCATCGCCTCGGTGGCGATGTCGGTGAGGCCCGACGCCAGAAGGTTGTTGTCGAGCTGCGGGCCGAGCAGGTACTCCGCGGACAGGTACGCGACGCCCTTCGCCTGCGCTTCGCGCTGACGCTTCTGGTCTTCGAGCCAGCGCGCCATGAGGTAGTCGCGCACGGTGACCGCGAAGGCGAAGTAGCGGTCGTTGGCACTGGACGCCGACAGGGGAACGCCGCGCTCGTAGTTGAGGTTCCGCAGGAACTGGCGCACGAATCCGTCGACCGAGCTTGCCGGGCCGGTGACCGGCGCGAGGGCGAGCGGGTGGGTCGCGCGAAGCGGGTGAGAAGCGGATGCCGGGGTGATGTCGGGTGCGGTCACGTACAAGAAACTACACACTGCAGAGCCCCGACGTAGACCGCTCCCAGCCGGGCAAACGGAGAATTTACACAGCCGTCACCGCGCGCGCGATTGACGCGATGCGTCAGGTCGCCGCCGCGGCGGCGCGCGCTGTCTCGAGCTCTGCCGCTGCGGCAGCCACGGCATCCTCGGCTTGCTGAACCCGACGCGCGGCGAACGTCGTCGCGCCGAACCGCTCGCGCACGCGATCTTCGCGCTCGCGCACGAGGGTGTAGGTGTACGACGCCGCGATGAGGATGACCTGCGCCGACAGATTGATCCACAACAGAAGTGCGATGAGCGCCGCGAACGACGCCAGCAGCGGGTTCGACCGCGCTCCCCCGACGAACAGGCCCGAGAGCTGCTGCAGTACCGTGAGCCCGACCGCCCCAAGGAGAGCGCCCGTCCACAGTGCTTTCGCGGGCGCCCGCACCCCCGAGAGCACACGGAAGACGACGGCGATCACGACGGCATCCAACGCGAAGGTCACAACGATCGCGAGGATGCGCGCACCCCAGCGCACGAGCGCGTCGTCGGGCGCGAGAGCGAACCATCCCGCGACGACGCCGAGACCCGCGGTGCCGAGCATCGTCGCGACGGCGGATGCCAGCAGCGCCGCCCCCACTCCGACCGCGAGCCCCAGGTTTCGCAGCAGCACGAGCCAGAACGGCACATCATCGGTGCCGCGGTCGCAAATGGCGCGCAGCGCCGTCCGGAGCGAACCGATCGCACCGATCGCGGCGCCGATGAGGCCGACAAGCGACAGGATGCCGGCGATCGAGAGACCGACCGGTGCCCGGATGGCATCGGGGTCGATGAGCCCGCCCTCGCCGACCAGACCCGGGATCGCGCTGTCCACCGCGCCGATCAGCGCCTGCCAGGCGGCGGGGTTTCCCGCGAGCCACAGCGCCGCGATCGAGAAGCCCAACAGCACTCCCGCGAACACGCTGAACAGCGTGCGGTAGGTGACGCTGTCGGCGAGCATCGGCCCGCGGCGCTCGCTGTAGCGCAGGTAGGCGCGCACGGGGGTCAGCGTCAGCGCCCGGGCAATCGGCCTCGCAAGATCCATGCCGCCCAGGATATGCATCCTGGGCGGCATGGATCAGACGCTTGACAGCGGGCTTCCTACGGGTCAGGCCGTCGGCTGCATCAATACCCAGGTCGTACCCGAGAGAGTGAGCGACGGGTCTTCGGGTCCGCGGTACTCGCTGCCCGTCACCGTCACGATCCGGGCGGCACCTTGCAGGCCGGCGGCGAACGCCTCGGTCGACGAGCGTTCGCCCGCGACGGTGATGTCGACCGGGATAGCGACGAGCGTGCTTGTCGCGGGAAGGTTGACGGGCACACCGACTGTCGGGGTGAAGGCCACGGGCGCATCGAAGTTGATCGTCTTGATCGTGACACCCGCGGCATCCGCCGCGGCCTCGATCTGGTCGATGAGCGCCTGCTGCGATCGCCGATCAGGGATGAGCGCCTTCGCGGCGTCGAGCGCACCCTGGAACTCCCCCAGCCGCTGGTAGTCCGCGGCGAGCGCGGCGTTGACCTGCGTCTGTGCCTCGTTGAGTTGGCGGACCGACTCAACCTGCGCGGCTGCGTCCCCGATGCGGTTGAGCTGCGGCTGCACGCCGAGGAACCAGCCCCCGGCCAGGATGCCGACTCCGAAGATGCCGATGATGATCAGAGTGAAACGGTGCTTGTCCACGATCAGCCCTTGCCTTCCGCGATCGGTGTGTCGTCTGTGGGTGCTGGCGGAGCGGCGGGGGTTGTCGCTGCCACTTCCAGCGCGTCGTGCAGTGCGAGGAGGTCGTCGGCGTTGAGCTGAGAGGTCCGCACCGTACCACCGAGCGCCGCAGCGTTCAGCTGGATGGTGCCCGAGATGCTGTACCGGTCTTCCGCGTTGACGAGGGCGACCGCGGTCGCGCTCGCGTATCCCGTGAGGGACTGCAGGCCGTTGAGCAACTGCGTCGTCGACCCGACGCCCGGGCCGGTGACCGTATATGTGATCTCGATGACGCCGAGGTTGTCGAGGCCGAGGCCCGCCTCCGGCGGTGTACCGGTGGGATCCGCGCCCTTGACGCGGATCGACTCCGAGGTGATCTCGACGTCGGCGGGGAGTGCTCCGTCCAGTTCGCGCATGAGGCGCCCCCAGTCCGCTTCCGCGTACAGCGCGGCGAGCTCGGCCGTGTCGTAGTCGACGAGCTGGGTCTTCACGGTCGAAACCTCCGAGAAGGATGCCTCTTCCGTCTTCAGCTGTGCGCTGATGACCTCCTCCTCGGCAAGGCGGGCCTCAGCAGCGAACGCAATCAACGACACCACGAAGGTCGCGGCCACAGCGACCACGGCGAGCACGAGCAGTCCGAACACGAGCATCCGCTCGAGCGCGTGCTGCTTGCGCCGCTGCTCGACGATCGGAGGGAGCAGATCGACGCGCGCGACGGGCGGACGTCCACCGGCATCGCGGCCCTTCTGCGGCTTCGCTGCCCGAGGTGCACTGTCCCGCGCGTTCCGCGCGGACGCCTTCGGCGCCTTGGGCGCCTTCGGTGCTTTGGCACCCCGCGCCGGCTTCGTGATCGGCTCCTCCACGGCTTCCCGATCCTTCGTGATCGACATCACTTACCTCCCACGGTCACGCCGAGCGGAGCGGCGAGTTCGAGAGCCCACCGCGAGAGTCCCGACGCCCGCAGGCGACGGCTTACGGAGAACGTTTCCAAGGGCTCCGCGAACGTCGTCGGAAGCCGGAGAGCCCGGTTGAGGACGGCACTGAGCCCGGAGAGTCGGGCGCCGCCGCCGGCGAGCACGATGTCGGAGATCTGCGCCCCGGGCCGCGCGTTGATATAGAAGTTCAGCGTGTTGCGGATGCTGTCGATCAGACCCGCCGCGTTCTCGCGAATGAGGTTCTCGGAGTCGACCTCTCGGGGAGTCGCCGCACCGCCCTGGAGTCCGCGATTGATCTTCTCCTGTTCGGCTTCGGCGAATCCGATGCCGAGGCCGCGCTCGAGCGCACGACTGATGTCATCTCCGCCCGAGGGCACGACGCGGACGAACTCCGGCGTGCTGCCGGTCGCGATCACGACGACCGTGCTGGAGGCCCCGACGTTCACGATCGCTCGCGTCACACCGGGCGCGGCCGGCAGCGCGCGCAGGAGCGCGAATCCGGAGAAGTCGACCGCGTCGACGATCCGGCCGGCGGACTCGATCGCGGTAACGGTGCCTTCAAGGCCGCTGCGAGCACTCGCGACGAGCAGTCCCTCCTGCATGTTCTCGCCGACGTTGCGCAGCGGAAGGAAATCGAGGATGGCGTCGTCGAGGTCGATGGGGATCTGCCCCTCGACGGCGTACCGGAGCGACGCCTTGCGCTGCGCTCGCGGGAGGGCCGGGAGGGTCACCTCTCGCACGACCACCTTTCGGTTGCCGACGCCGAATGCGACACGCTTCGTCGTGAAGCCCGCCGATTTCCACAGTTCTTTGATCGCCTTCGCACCGCGGACCGGATCGACGATCTCGCCGTCGAAGATGGTTCCCTCGGGCACGCTGACCCCGCCGTAGCGGCTGATCATCGGTCGATCTGAGTACGGCGCATCGATCTGCACCGCACGGATTCCTGCTCGACTCAGGTCGAGCGCTACCACACTGGCCACGTCAGTCCTTTCCGCAGTTCGACATGCCGATCACGTCAGCCCCACCATGTTGAGATACCACCGCGCGACGGATTCGCCCGCCGCGATGCCGATCCAGGCGCCGAGAAGCATCCAGGGACCGAAAGGGATTGCCGACTTCCGCGATGCGCGGCGTCCGAGCATCAGGGCGATGCCGACGATTCCGCCGACGAGGAAGGCGGCGAAAGCGCCGACGATGAGCGAGGCCCACCCGAACCAGCCGAGGATCATGCCGAGCACACCCGCGAGCTTGACGTCGCCGCCGCCCATCCCGCCGGGGTAGGCGATCGTCAGCAGAAGGTACGCGCCGAAGAGCGCGGCGCCGCCGATCGCGGCGCGCAGGAGTGCCACGTAGTCGCCAGTGAGAACGGATGCCAGAATCAGCAGCGCGCCCACCACGAAGTACGACGGAAAAACGATCACGTTCGGCAGTCGATGCGTGTCGAGGTCGATCATGGTAAGCGCGATCGAGATCGCCGCGAAGTACAGGAGAGCCGGCAATACGGCGAGGGGCCACCAGTTGAGGAACGCCCCCAGGGTGACCAGCGCGAACACGACACCGGTCGCCGCTTCGATCAGGGGGTAGCGCGCCGAGATGGGCTCGTGGCAGTTGCGGCAACGACCGCGCAGCACGAGGTAGGAGATCACGGGCACGTTGTCGTACGGGGCGACGCGGGACCCGCAGTTCGGGCAGGCGCTCGGCGGGTGGACGATGCTCATGCCCTGCGGCACGCGCCAGATCACCACGTTGAGGAAGGAGCCGATCAAGGCTCCGAAGACACCGGCGGCGATCACGACGATCGCGACCAGCCCGGTGCCGAGCTGGGCGGTCAGGTCGGCGGCGATCATGGCGAGGACCCATCGGCTCGGAACACGGGCGCGCTTTCGATCCAGGTCGTCACTCCGTAGGTGGTGGTGACCGGGTTGAGGAACTTCGGCGGAGCCATGTACTTGAAACGCGTGTCGTAGACGTAGTTCTTCGCGTACCCCGTTGCGATTCCGGCCGAGTTCGCGGTCGCGACCGTGCCACGGAACTTCTGCGCGATCGCCCCGCGGACAGTCAAGGTCCCCTGCGGGCCGCCCGCGTTGTAGTTCTGCACCTGGAAGGTGTGTGCGACCGAGAGGATGGCGGCGTGGATCGTGCGGTTGTCGCCCTTGATGTTGGCGCCAGCGGAGTTCAGCGGGTTGTACACCCAGACGGCGTTGTTGCCGACGAGACCGAGCATGTCGTCCTGCACGTCTGCGTAGGTGAGATCGTCCACCACGAAGGCGTAGTTCTCGGCCGAGAGAGTCGCCGATCCGTTGAAGACACCCGACACGAAGATGTCGCCGGAGCGGCATCCGTAGGTCGTGCTCGTCGGCGCGACCTCGGTGGTTGCCGCGTTGCCCGTGCGGAGGGGGTAGCCGGGAGGGTTCGCGCCCGTGCCGAATCGCCATCCGCGGATCGACGCGCTGCCCGAGTCGGTGCACGTGAAGTTCCCCGGGTTCACTCCGGGCAGCCAGTAGTTGACATCCGTCGTCACCGCGGGCACGTTCTGCACGTAAATGACGTTGTTCTCCGGGACCGTGATCGTCGCGCCGGTGACCGACTGTAGCTGAGCGATCGAGCCGCACGCTGCCGGCGCGGACCCGGTGGTCGCAGCGGCGTTTCCGATGCGCGTTGCCTTCGTGAAGGGGGACTTGATGTTGACCGTGCCGTCGGCGAAGAACGTGAACTGCGTCGGACCCGTGTACAGGCACCCCGGACGCGGCACATCCGTAGCAGTGAGGTCGGTGCGCGTCTCCTTCTTGAGCTCCGAGTTGGTCGCGGGCATGCCGATGAGCTCCCCGCTGTAGGACGGAGATCCGGCCAGCGCGAAGGTCGGCGCAGCGCACGCTGTACCGTTCGAGTCGCGGTTGACGGCGAACGGAGCCGTCGACTTTGCCGTCGTCACCGTCCCGTTGAAGGTCGAGCCGCACGCGCGAAGAGTGTCGTTGGTGTGCACGGGTCCGTTGTTGATGTCGTTCGGACCGAACGCGATCTCGCGACACGTGGCACCCATCGGTCGGCCTGCCCAGCTGTACTTGAGCGTGGTCATCGTCGCATCGGTGAAGCAGGATGCCGACGAGGTGCCCGCGATGGCGGGGTCCTGCGCTTCGAAGTCCGTGAAATAGAGGAAGTCGATGAAGCCCTGCTGCTTGAGGTCGGCGACGATGGTCCGAGTCGCGTTGCCGACCTTGCCGGTCGCACGAACGCGGATGCGGCCGGTCGTGCCGTACTTCGAGTTGTCGACCTCATACCGGAACTGCGCACGCCCGTCACTGCCGGGCACGGTCGCCCACGTCCCACTCACGCCCACGCCGAAGGCGGGGTTGACGATGGGCGGTGTCTGAACCGTCGATCCGCTGAAGGAGGATGACGGGTTGCCGAAGCGGTAGTAGGTCGTATCCGCGGCCAGCCGGCTCTGGTACTCGTCGATTCCCGCGTACGCGGCCGCAAGCGAGGCGTTCCAGTCGGCATCCGAGGTCGCCTGCTTCATCCCGTTGACGGAGACGACGACAAGGATCGACATGAGCATCGCGAGAACCGCCGCGACGGCGACGACGACGACGAGCGCCATGCCCTCCTCGTCGGCGGCGGGCTTGCGGAATCGGAGCATGCTCATCAGTCGACCTCCACGCGGGCGATGCCAAGGTTCGGCATGCCCACCTCGTTCTGAATCATGACGGGCGCGACGCGGCCGCTCCCGTCGGTCTGGACACGCAGAGTCACCTTCACGCTCGCGACGTTGCGGATCTGCGCTGTCGTGAGCGTCCCGCCCGCGGGCGGGACAAGCTGCGATTCGTTCTTGTCCCAGTAGGTGAAGACGGGTACGGCAGCGTCGACCGGCAGCAGCGACCGCGCCACGGTCCGCGAGAACGCGGACGTCGCGTTGAATGCCCAGTACGTCGTGTGCACGTGGTAGGCGTACCATCGGGTCTCGACGAGTTCGTTCGCGGCGTTACGCGCGAACTCCACTCGAACGGGCGGCGGGTCGGCCGCCGTGCCTGCGTCGATGAACGCGTTGAGCACGAGTCGCTCGGCTCCCGCGTACACGAAGACGGGGTCGTTGTCTGCCACGCCGTACACGGGAATCTCCGTTCCCGCGCGGATGACGCGGGTGAGCTCGTTCATCGACGTCGACGCGACGCGGCTGTTCTCCATTCCTGCACGCTGGTCGTTGAGCCCCCGCACCGTGGAGATGACGAGCGAGACGACCAGGGTCATGAGTAGTCCGAAGACACCGAGGGCGACCATCAGCTCCACGAGGCTGAACCCTGCGTCGCCGCTCTTGCGTACCCGCGCGCGCATCAGCCGGCCACCCGAGGATCAAGAGTCACCGTGGCACCGCTGACGAGACCGGGCGTCAGGACCGTGATGCCGCCCGAAATGAGCGTGTTCTGCGCCGTCGCGTCGCCGCGGTAGAGCTGCCAGGTGCCATACGGGAGGGCGATCGACGCCGCATTGCCGACGATGATGTTGCCGAAGGAATAGGACATGCCAGCTTGGCATCCGGGATCGCCCGCACCGCCTCCGACATAGACCGCCCGCAGGTAGTTGCCGCCACCGCTGATGCCGGACAGGGCGACCGCACCCATGCCCGCGGTTGCGACAACCGGGGCTCCCGGTGCGCCGGCGGCAGGAGCGGGGCGCACGCCGACGAGGCCGGGCGTGTCGAGCCAGCTCCCCGGATCGGGGGCGAGGCAGCTGGTCGCGGGGTTGCCGGGGGTCTCGGCGAAAGCGCCGGCGACGACGCTGTAGCCCGACGAGTACGGGTAGAGCTGGACGGACTTCGGGTTCGCGTTGGTGCTCGCCGAGGTCTGGAAGTTTCCGTACGTGGAGATGTAGGTCGTCGTGAGGTTCGTCGGAAGCCGGAAGGTACCGGGGACGCCCGCCGCGTACGTCGTCGTGAAGGTGTTCGCGACGTCATAGGCGAAGCTGACCCGCGACGAGCCGCCGGCCGTGACAGGGATCTCGGCCGAGGGTGTGACGATCTGCTGGTCGCTGATGTAGCCGGACTTCGACACCGACACGGTGTACGTGCCGAGCGGCACTTTCAGAAGGTAGGCGCAGCCGTCGGCGTCGGTGGTGACGGCCGGAACGCCTGCGGGAGAAAGGCTGACGCTCGCGCCGGGAACACCCTCACCCGCCGAGTCGACGACGCCGACGAGGACGGTTCCGAGCGACGGGTCGTTGATCTTCGTGGCGGGGGTGAGCGCGGTGTCGGTGACAACGGGCCGGGCGCCCCGCATCCCCTCCCACGTCACGGTGACGGTGACGTGCTTGTAGGCGAGCGCGGCGCTGCTCGCGGCGCCGGCATCGCAGCTCGCGGTGGCGCCGGTGGCGGTGACCCACTCGGTGTCGATCTCGACGCGGAAGGTGTCTCCATTGAGGGTGACCGTGTCGACGTCGGATACGACGTCGAAGACGCTCTCCTTCGAGCGCGCGAGGTCGATCTGCTCAGAGGCGAGGTTCGCTGCGACGACGCGTGCGCGGGTGTCGCGGGTGGTGACGATCGAGGCCGTCACGGTGTAAAGGAAGCCGGTAAGGACAACGGCGAAGACAAGCATGGCGACGATGACTTCGACAAGGGTGAACCCTGCGTCATCGGACGAGCTGCGTCGGTACATGAGGGCCTCCTTTCGGGTCTGAGGTCACACGTCTCTGACACGTTGTGCCTGCGCGGAATCCCGCGCAGGCACAACGCTCGGTCAGTCCTGAGGACGGGGCTTACGACCAGACACCCTTGCCAGTCAAGCTGCTGTAGGTGTAGGTCTTGCCCGTGAGGTTGCTGTTCTCACCGACGATCGTGTACGACTGGGTCGAAGGCGTTACCGTGAGCGTGATGCTGTTGTCGGGCGAGACGACGACGCTTGCCTTGCCCGTGTAGCCGGAGCCACCGGTGATGAGGAAGGTGGCCGACTGCTTCCCGGTCGGGCCGAGGCCGTCAACCTTGCCGTTGTTGCCGGCGGTGGCGGTCTCGACGGCGATGACGGCGTTCTTGACGTCCGACTCGACCGAGGACTTCCATGCACCCTCGCGCATGTTG
>QFPM01000025.1 GCA_003248655.1 Microbacterium sp. | reverse complement strand
TCGCCCGCGGCTTCCGCAACCGCGACAACTACCGGCTCCGCATGCTCCTCGCCGCCGGCGGGCTCACCCCATGACCCCCACCGGATGTCCGAAGAGCCGATTATGGCAGTAGAAGCAGTTCCACGGGCAGCCCTGCAGGAAGAGCGTGGCCGCGAGCACATCGGGCCAGTCGACCGTCGAGAACGTCGTGAATCCGGCGATGTTCAGCTCGCCGGCTGCGGCAGCGCGGACCATTCCTGCTCCTCCGACTGCGAGACGGTCGTGGCGGGCGCCACGAAGTACGTCCGCTCCTCAGCTTCGCCCTTCTTGCCGATGTTGAACCCGGATATGGGCCGGAAGTAACCCATCACGCGCGTCCAGACTTCGCACGCCGCGGCGCACCGCGGGCACTGCTCGTGGTGGCCCGAGACGTAGCCATGCTGAGGGCAGATCGAGAACGTCGGCGTGATCGTCAGGTACGGCAGCCGGAACCGCTCGAGCGACCGGCGCACGAGGTCGCGGCACGCCGCCGCCGACGGCATCGCCTCGCCGAGGTACAGGTGCAACACGGTGCCGCCGGTGTACTTCTGCTGCAGCGGCTCCTGCATCCGCATCGCGAGGAACGGGTCGGACGTGTAGCCGACGGGCAGCTGCGACGAGTTCGTGTAGTACGGATTCGCGTCGGTGCCCGCATGCAGGATGCCGTCGAAGCGCGCGATGTCCTCCTTCGCGAACCGGTACGTGGTGCCCTCGGCGGGGGTGGCCTCGAGGTTGTACATGCGCCCGGTCTCCTCCTGGAACCGGGTGATCCGCGCCCGCACGTGATCGAGCAGACGCAGCGCCGCGGCGGCTCCGCGCTCGTCGGTGATGTCATATGCGTCGCGGGACATATTCCGCACGTACTCGTTGAGCCCGTTGACTCCGACCGTCGAGAAGTGGTTGTCGAGGGTGCCGAGATAGCGCCGCGTGTAGGGGAAGAGTCCGGCATCCAGGTAGTGCGCGATGACCGCGCGCTTGGCTTCGAGGCTGTCGCGGGCGATGTCGAGCAGCTCGTCGAGGCGCGCGAGCGCGGCCCGCTCATCGCCGGAGTGCACGAACCCGAGGCGCGCGCAGTTGATGGTGACGACGCCGATCGAGCCGGTCTGCTCGGCGGAGCCGAACAGACCGTTGCCGCGCTTGAGGAGCTCGGTCAGATCGAGCTGCAGGCGGCAGCACATCGAGCGGATCATGTGCGGATCGAGGTCGGAGTTGATGAAGTTCTGGAAGTACGGCAGCCCGTACTTCGCCGTCATCGCGAAGAGGGCCTCGACGTTCTCGCCCTCCCAGTCGAAGTCCTTCGTGATGTTATACGTCGGGATCGGGAACGTGAAGGCGCGCCCCTCGGCATCCCCTTCGGTCATCACCTCGATGAAGGCACGGTTGATGAGCGCCATCTCGGGCGCGAGGTCGCCGTACGCGAAGGACTGCACCTCGTAGCCGATGAGCGGATGCTGCTCGCGCAGGTCGTCCGGGCAGACCCAGTCGAAGGTGAGGTTCGTGAACGGGGTCTGCGTGCCCCAGCGGCTCGGGACGTTGAGGTTGAAGATGAATTCCTGCATCGCCTGGCGGATCTCGTCGAAGCTCAGGCCGTCGCGGCGCACGTAGGGCGCGAGGTAGGTGTCGAACGACGAGAACGCCTGCGCGCCGGCCCACTCGTTCTGGAGCGTCCCGAGGAAGTTCACGAGCTGCCCGAGCGCGCTCGAGAAGTGCCGCGGGGGAGCGCTCGCGATGCGGCCGGGCACGCCGTTGAAGCCCTGCTCGAGCACCATCCGCAGCGACCAGCCCGCGCAGTATCCGGCGAAGACATCGAGGTCGTGCAGGTGCAGGTCGCCGTTTCGGTGCGCTTCGCCCGCCTCGGGGGCGTACACCTCGTCGAGCCAGTAGTTCGCGATGAGTTTGCCGGCGGCGTTCAGGACCATGCCGCCGAGCGAGTAGTCCTGGTTCGCATTGGCGTTCACGCGCCAGTCGGAGCGGGCGAGGTACTCGTCGATCGTCGTGGCGACAGAGACGGTGCGGGGGGATGCCATGGGGGATGCCTGCCTTCATGCTCGGGCGGTCGCGTGTCGATCGCGGGTGGTCTGACCACAATATGTTGTGGTCAGACCGCAGATGAAGCGCAGATGTGGCGTGTCGCGGGAAAGGTGTGTCGCGCGGGTTCGCGCGGCTTCGCGCGGGTGCGCGGCGTGCTGCCGCGCGTGGGTGCGGGGCGTGCTGCCGCGCGCGGGTGCGCGAGAAACCATCCGCCGCACGAGAAACCACGGGTGCGGTGGTTTCTCGGCGCGCGAGTGGTTTCTCGCTTGACGGCGTGGTTTCTCAGCGTGTCGGCCGCGCGCCCTCGGCGCGGCACCTGTGACAGGCTGAAGTGGTGACGATCGTGCCTCCCGCTCCCGGCGAGCCGCGCCGCCCCGACGGGCCGCGCGACCCCGGTGACGCATGGGTTGTCTCAGACGACGGCGCGAAGTACTGGGGCCGGTTCGGCGCGGCGGGGTTGCTCGCGGTCGATCCCGAGCGCGGCGTGCTGCTGCAGCATCGCGTGGCGTGGAGCCACCACGGCGATACCTGGGGTCTTCCCGGCGGCGCCCGGCACGAGGGCGAGTCGCAGTGCGACGCGGCGCTGCGCGAAGCGGCCGAGGAGGCCGGGGTGCCTGGCGGCGCGGTCGCGCCCCGCTTCCTGAGCGTCTTCGACATCGGTATCTGGAGTTACGCGACGGTCGTCGCCGATGTCGTCGTTCCTTTCGAGCCGGTCATCAGCGACCCCGAGAGCCGCGAGCTCGCGTGGGTGCCGCTCGACGCGGTGGATGACTATCCGCTGCATCCTGGCTTCGCGGCATCCTGGCCGATGCTCCGGGCGTTGCTGCCCGTGCGCCCGGCCGTCGTCGTGGATGCCGCGAACGTCGTGGGTTCGGTTCCCGACGGCTGGTGGAATGACCGCGCCGGCGCGGCCGGTCGCCTCCTCGAGGCGATTGCCGCCCGCGCAGGGGAGGGAACGGATGCCGCTGACCTCGGACTCTCCGGCGACGTGTGGTTTCCGGAGTGGCACGTCGTGCTCGAGGGCGACGCGCGCGGGGCAGGAGATGTCGCCGGCGTACGAGTCGTGCGCGCTGACGGCGCGGGCGACGACGCGATCGTCGCGGCGGCTCAGGAGCTGACGGATGCCGGGCGCTCCGTCACCGTCGTCACGAGCGACCGCGGGCTTGCCGAGCGCGTGCGCGCGCTGGGCGCCGCGGCGCGCGGCGCCGGGTGGTTGCGGGACGTGCGCGGCTGAGGTCGCAACTGGGGGGATGACAAATGAACGCTGTTGACGCCGAGCTGACGGACCCTCGGTATGTGACCGAGGTCGTGGATCACCCGCTCTACCGGGTCGATTTCTGGGTCGGCGCGGACGCCAGCGAGGAGTGGATCCTGCGCGGCGCGAGCGACTACGCGCACGTCCTCGACTGGGCGAACGAGCGCGCAGGCGGCCGCGCGTTCGTCATCTACGCGCAGGCAGACTCAGCGAGCTCGACACTGCTGCGGCTGCACGAAAGCGAACCGGCGTAGTCGAGACCCGTGCCAGTGAGTCGCTGTTCGCGTGCCGTCTGCGCGTCACGCCCGACTCCGGCGGCTCACGAGCGCTCGTCGCCGTCGATGTCGCGCCCGCGCAGGCGGTCGATGTCGCGGCGCTCGCGCTTGGTCGGGCGGCCGGCGCCGCGGTCGCGGACGGCGAGCTGGGCGACAGGTTCACGCACGGGCGTCCGGTCTTCTGCGGCGGCCGCGGCGAGCGGCGCGCCGACGCGCTTGGTGAGCAACTGGCGGACGACCAGGATGCGGTCGAAGCCCGCGATCCGTACGCGCACCTCATCACCGATGCGCACGGCCTGCGCGGCTTTCGCCTTGTCTCCGCCGATGCGCACGTGCCCCGCGCGACACGCGGTGGTCGCGGCGGAGCGCGTCTTGTAGACGCGGACGGCCCACAGCCAGGCATCCACGCGGACAGACGGTTCGCTCATCCCTCGATTCTGCCGCGCTCCGCGACCACTACGTCACCGCTCGCTCACGGTGAGCGACACGATCGGTCGCGCGGCGCTCGGGCGCGCGACCTCGGTGAAGCCGGCGGACGTGAAGCTCGAGAGGGACCCGTGGAACAGTCTGTTCGATGACGTCTTCTTCGCGTCGGTGTCGACCGGGTAGCCCTCGATGACGCGGGCGCCGTGAGCGCGCGCGTGAGCGATGGCAGCCTCCAAGAGTCGGTTCGCGACGCCCGCTCCACGGTGTTCGCGTCGGACGACGAAGCACGTGATCGCCCAGACCGACGGGTCATCGAAGGGTTCAGGCGACTGCTGGAATGCGCGCGTCGCCGCGAGGCGCGGCTGGTCGGGGCGGGGCGCGACTTTCACCCACCCCGCGGCCTCGTCGTCGACGTAGGCGATGAGTGCGGACGGCACGGGCGCGTCGAGGTCGCCGCGCAGGAGCTCGCGGCGCTCATCGCTCGTGGCTGCGACGAAGTCTCTGTTGCGCAGCATCCACCACTGGCACCAGCAACTCGCGCCGTCGCCACCGCCGGTGAGCGCGTGTTCGACGTCGTCGAAGCGGTCGGCGGATGCCGGTTCGATGCGGATCTCGGTCATGCGCCGACGCTACGCCAGGCCACCGACACGCGCCAGGGCGCCGAGTCCGCGCGGCTCGCCGCCGGTTCGCGGGCGGCTCGGCGAGCGGCTAGGATAGGGGAGTTGTCCGCGTGCGGACGATGCGACCGGGATGTGGCGCAGCTTGGTAGCGCACTTGACTGGGGGTCAAGGGGTCGCAGGTTCAAATCCTGTCATCCCGACCGGAAAAGCCCCGGTGAGACGGTAAATCTCACCGGGGCTTCGGCGTTGCTGGGCGTGCCTGTCGCCCATTGACCACAACGGCTACCACAACGGCGCGCGAATCCCCGTCGCTGCGCATCGTCGCCGTAGACTGAGCACGCCCCCCGAAAGGCACGAGATCGGGGACGGCAATGGGCAAGAAGAAGCGACAGAAGAGCGAGCACCGCCGCTCACTCGCTGAGACGCTGGACGAAGCCCGCTGGGCGTATGAGCGGCGTCACGGCGACCGGCTCACCTATCAGGCGATCGCAGATCTCGCCGGGGCAGACCGTCGCGACGGCGGGCTCGGGCGCACGATGACGATCGCCACGGCGCGGAAGCGCGTCGCCGAGTATCGCGACACTCTGGCCGTCGCCCTGGACGACGAGACGCGCGAAGAGCAGCGCGCCGCCGAGCTTGCCGATCTCGACCGTCAGCAGCGCGCCTTCGTGTCGCTTCTCGGGCGGATCGACGAGCACGCTTCGGCGCAGCGCGCCTTCGCGATGAATACGACGCTCGACGTGCTGACGGATCAGCGACCGGATCTTCTCGTGCTGCGCGATGAGAAGCAGATCATGCGGGCGCTGGAGAATCTGCGGCACATCGGCGAATCCCGCCGGCGGCTCATGGGCACCGACGCCCCGGCGAAGGTCGATCTCGAAGTGCTCACTCGCGACGCGATTATCGACGAGCTCAACGCTGAGCTTGTCGCGCTCGGCGAAGACGTCGTCGAGCTTCCCTAGACGCGAGAGAGCCGGGGAAGCATCGCCCCGCCGCCCCGGCTCTCTCGTTCCTTCTGACGCGCTCTACGTCGCCTTCTTCGCCCGTCGTCGCTCGCGCGTCCTCGCCGCGTGGGCGCGTTGTCGTTCGCGGTCTTCGTCAGTCGGTAGCGGCTTATGTGCTTCGCGGTGCTCGCGAGCGAGCTTCAGAGCCTGCGCGTGATCGCCGAACGGCCCGAGAGCGAAGCCGCACGTGCAAGCCACGAGCGACCCCGTCTCGGGCGACCGATCGATGATGCAGGCGTGAGCGCTCATCGCAGGAAGAGGATCGAGCCCGAGACGGATGCACGGGGCAGCGTGTAGGTGCCGGGGAAGCTCGCGAGCGCTTCGATGTCGATCGTCGAGCCCGGCGTGAGCGAGTCAAGCGCGACCGCCGACGACGCCGAGACGCCGCCGTACTTCTGCCCGTCGACCGACCCCCACTGGTTATAGAAGCTCGCGCCGCCCGACGGCGTGATGCGTGCGGCGACCATGAGAAGCGCCCAGCCGCCCGCAGCGTCGTTCGATCGCAACGTCGCCGCCGCGGTCGCGTTCACGATCGCGCGCGTGTAGCCGTCGGGGACGGGAACCGAGACGGCGGCCGCGGCGCTCGCCGCGGCGGTGATCGTCGCGGCGATTCGAGCTTGTAGAAGGCGACCGGCTTCGCGATCGACGAGAGCTTCGCGACCGCGTTCCCGATCGACTCGCCCGACGGCGCTTCGAGAATCCCGAGCCGTCGCTGGATCTCGTCGAGCTCGTCGATCAGGAAGCCGAGCTCTGACGGGATCGCGCCCTGCCGTGAAGACCTACGCATCGCCGTCGCCTTCGGCGTTGAGTGTGCGCAGCGTGTCGCGCAGGCGCGTCAGCCGGGCTTCGAGCTCGTCGATCTCTGCGGCGAGAGTCGCGGCGCTCACGAGAGCCGCCGAAGCTGAGCCGCAGCGCGCTCGCTCGCGGTCTGGGGCGCGCTCTCGCGGCCTTTCCCGCTCCCGTCGCGGTCACCGTCCCCGGCGACGCTCTGACGGCGCCTGACGGCCTTCTTCGGCGCGCGCTCGATCTTCCCGGCGCGCCACTTCTTGCTGAGCTCGGCAAGCTCTTCCGTCTCGTCGTCGTCGAGATCGTCGAGAGCGACGAGCTGCCGCAGGCGGGCGTAGTCGTCGCCTGCGGGCGCTGACATCGCCGGGGCGGCGGGCATCGCGGGATCTTCAGTCAGGAAGGCCGCGGCCTGTTCCGATGCAGTGGTCACTTCTTCTTCTCCTTCTTCGTGTGTCGGGGGTTCGTGATACGGCGCCATTCGACGTACTCAGTCGAAAGCCGAGCGAGCTCGGCGGCTTCGGCATCCGTCAGATCGTCGAGAGCGACGAGCTCGCGCAGGCGGGCGATATCGGGCTCGGCGTCGCGCTCGATCTCCCAGCGCTGCCACGCCGCGAGCCGCTTCCGCTGCCCTTCGCGGCCCGGGTACTTCGCATCGAGATAGCGCAGGCACGCGAGCAGGAAGTCGGGCTCGCTCTCGTAGTTGCGCCGCTTCGGGCGCTTGACGCTCATGCGCTCGCCGCCCGTCGGCGCGTCCACGAGATCAGCCCGAGCTCGATCTTCGCGAGATCGAGAAGCAGCGACAGGCGCGTCGTCTCATACGTCGGGAGATCGAGCGCCGACGCCTGCCGGGTGAGATCGCGCAGCTTCTCCCGCACGATCCATTCCCGCTCGATCAGTGCTTCGGCTTCGGCGAGCGCCGTCGCGTCGGCGATGCGCATATCGACGTCGGCGCGGGAGATCCGCAGGCGACGGGCGATCTCGTCGCGCGTCTCGCCGCGCACGAGAAGCTGCGTGATCGCGACCGTCAGATCGACCGGCGCGAAGTCGTCTTCGATCTCGCCGTCGGGCGCGTCGTCCATCCGTCGCCACTCGACCCATGCGTCGCGCTCTGCGTCGCTCGCGTCAGTCATCGTCCGCGCCCATCTCGAAGGCGGGCGTCTCGTCGCTCGCGGCGGACGCCTCAGGCTTCGTCGCGGCCTTCTTCGCCGCGCTCTCGACCTTGTCGGCCTTGTCGCGCTCGGCATCGTCCAGCGACCGATAGCGAAGCTCCTTCGTCGCCAGGTCGAGCGCTTCTTCGAGCGCCGCGATCGCGGGCTCGATCGCGAACGTCCAGCCGTTCGGGCGCGGCATGAGCCGCAGATGCCCCTCGCGCCACTCGCGCGCCCAGACGCCTTCCTGTCGCCCTTCGAAGTCGTCGAGAGCCGAGAGCACGCCGAGCGAGTGATTCAGCGCGACGTAGGCGTCTCGCGTCATGCTCAGCGCCGCGGCGAGATCGACGATCGCGGCATCGCCCGCGCGCTCGGCGTCCAGCCGCCACGAATCGATGTGCTTCGCGACGGTCGTGCGGATCTCGTGGATGACGCGGGGACGGGCCGCTTCGAGCCCGTTGATCCGTCGCTGCAGACGCTCGGCTTCGGTCTTGTGCTCGGCGACCTTCTCGTCGAGCAGAGCGTCGGTGTCGAAGTTGCCGCGCACGATCTCGCCGGCCATTGCGGCGGCTTCGGTCTGGACGGCGACCCGAGCGTCTTCTTCGTGCTTGTCGCGGGCGACGATCGCTTCGCGCGTCTCGCGCTTGATATCGAAGGCGACGGCGAAGAGATCGTGGACGGGGCCGGGCACGCTCGGCGCGTCGCAGATCTGCGCGGTGAAGCCTTCGAGCGCGAGCTCGGCGGGCAGGGTCTTCTCGGTCATGGTCTAGCTACCTTTCAGTCGAGCGGGAGGGTTGTCGGGGCATGGGGAAGTGATAGGCGGGTGCTGCGCGCGCCGCTCTCGGCGGCGAGACGGTGATCGGCGATCAGAACGCCGATGTAGCGCTGCGCGGTCGCCTTGCTGACGTCCATCCATTCGACGAGCGCGTCGCGGAATTCCGAGCGCGTCGAGCCGGTGACGCCGAAGGCGCGGTCGAAGTGCGCGAGTGCTTCTTCAGCCTGCGTCGCTTGCACGCCCGACGGCTCAGCCTGGCCGGGTGCGATGCCCTGAAGAATGAGCGTGTCGTGACGGCGGGACGGTGCGAGACGATAGAAGCCGACGATCCCGCCGTCGGCATCCTTCTGCTTCTCGGCTTCGAGCTTCAGATATCCCGGCTCGCCCGAGAGCTTCAGCACGACGTCGGCGGCTGCCCAGAGCGCCGACGAGCCGCGAAGGTCGCCGCCCTTTCCTGAGTGCGTGACGACGACGCTCGTCGTGCGCGAGCCGGCGCGGCGGATGCGCTCGATCGCGTTGAGAATGCCGCCCATCGCGGTCGCCGAATTCTCTTCGGCGTCGCCCGCGACGCGATTCAGCGTGTCGTAGACGATCATCGCGAAGTCGTGCTCTCGATTGAGAGATTCGAGCTCTGCGACGTCGATCTCGCTCGTGAGATTCGGCGCCACGGGCAGCACCTGAAGCCCGTCGATCGGCTTCCCGCGGTGCCATGCGTCGGCGAGCGCGGCGAACCGCTTCCCGGCGCCCGCGCCGCCTTCGGCGAAGATGTAGAGCACGGGGCCGGCGACGACGGGGCGCCCGAGCCAATCGAAGCCGCCCGCGATCGACGCGGCGATCGACTGGCAGGCGAATGACTTCCCGACGCCTGAAGCGCCGTAGACGAAGACGGTCGCCCGCTCGGGGATGACGTCAGCGACGATCCATCGCGGCTCTGGCTGCGCTTCGAGTGCGCGCCAGTCGAGCACCTGCGACACGAGCGACGGGAGATCGCCCGCCCGCTCAGCCGCCCGGCGCTCGCGTGCGGCGTCGAGTACGCGCAGCCCGTGCAGCTTCTCTTCGATCTCGGATTCGATCGTGAGCTCATCGACGATCGGCGCGATGTAGCCGCGCGTGAGCTCGGCGCGCCCCTTCGCGATCGCCTTCTCGGCACGCGCCTGCACCTTCGCCGCGTGCTTCTTCTTCGCTTCGGGCGCGAAGTCGCGAAGGTAGCCGTAGATCTCGGCGCTCGGCATCACGCCCCAGCGTGCGAGCTCGAAGGCGGCGTCGGGGATCGCGTCATGGTCGCTCGTGACGCGCTCAGCGCCGCGCTTTCGGATCTCGTCGGCCTTGTCGCGCGTGACGCGCACGAAGTCGACGCCGTCGAGATTCACTCGCTCGCCCCGTTCGTCGCGCGCTTCAGCGCGACGCGAGCGGCTTCCTGCTTCGCACGCAGCACGGCGGCGCGGCGGCGCTCGCCGGGGCTCGACCATTCGCGGTCGGGCTGTTCGCGGTCGATGACGCCGAGCCAGTAGTCGAGCGCCCGAGCCGACGGCTCGACGGTGCGCGAGCTCTTCGTCGGGGAGAGCCCCGCCGCTTCGCGCTCGGCGCGGTGCTTCGCCCAACGAGCGTTAGCGGCGCGCTTCCCGGCTTCCGAGAGCTCGTCGTCAGTCTGCGACGCTGCGCGTGCGAGTCCCGCAATGCGAGCGCGAGCCGACGCGACCGCGGGGTCGATGGGCTTCCGTCGCGCGGTCATGCGCTCAGCCCAGCGACGTAGCGCTCTAGCTCGGCATGAGCGACGAAGGTACGGCGCCCGATCTTGACGGCGCGGATGCGCCCAGCGTTGATCTCTTCGAAGAGCTTCGAGCGACCGATGCCGCCGAGCATCACGCGGGCGTCTTCCTCCCCGTAGAGCAGCGGCACGAGTACCGGCTTCGGCTGATCCATGTCTGTCCTTCGAGCTTGTATCGGATGCGAGCTTGACCCCGCATTGACAGAGTGCAAGACTTGCTCTGTCACCAACTACAGGCAGGAATGACAGAGTGAGCGAAGAGTGGATCGTGCTCAGCCGATCGATCGAAGGCGACGAGCTCGTGCGCGCAGGCGACAGGATCGGCCCGGCGTCGTGGGGCGTCTCGATCATGCAGAAGAGCGAAGCGAAGCGGCACGAGCGGCGCCCGACGGTCGTCTTGCGCTTCGCGGTCAGAGCGGGCGGCGTCGGATGCGTCGAATTCCGCATCGTCTCTGAGCCTGGCGATCGGATGATCCGCGCGAGCGATATCGCGATGATCGAGCCCGACGCCTGGGCCGTCGATTCGTGGCTGCACTTCTCGAAGCCCGCCGGCGAGCGCGGCGAGCGTCTGGCTCGCGGCGTGCTCGCCGATGCGATCGACGACACCGACAAGGGGCGCGTGAGCGACGTTCGCGAAGCCGCCCGCATCTACCTAGACCGCGACGGCAGGAAGCGCGATAAGCGCCACGCTGAGCGCGTGCGACAGGGTCTAGGGCTTTCGAGCATCGAGACGGCGAATCGGCGCATCCGCGCCGCTCGCGACGTCGGGCTGATCCCGCCGCGTGGGGCGAGCGAGATCGAGATCGAAGCCGCACGTCAGCGGCTCGCGGAAGGGGAGAGCGATGAGCAAGCGCGCTAACGGCGACGGGATGCTTCGTCAGCGGCCTGACGGTCGCTGGGAAGCGCGGATGACGTGGACGGATGCCGAGACGGGGAAGCGCCGCTCTCGATCGTTCTACGGGCGCACGCAGAAGGAAGCGCGCGAGAAGATGCGCGACGCCCGGAAGCGAGTCGATGCCGACGCGCCCGTCGTCGATGCGCGCACGCCGCTCGCGACGTGGATCGGCGAATGGTCGAAGACGTCGCTCGAAGCGTCGAGCAGGAAGGCCGCGACGAAGACGCTCTATCGCACGCTCGCCCGCGTGCATCTGTCGCCTGCCCCGCTGGGGACGATGCCGCTCGCCGCGATCCGTCCGTCGCACGTCGAAGCGCTCGTGCAGCGGATGCGCGACGGGGGATCGAGCGATTCGACGATCCGCACGACGTACACCGTCCTTCGCGCCGTGCTCGACGGCGCCGTGCGCGACAAGCTCGTAGCCGACAACGTCGCCGCGAAGGTCAAGCGCCCCGCCGTGACGAGCCGAGCCGACGGGCGCGACGAAGCGCGGCATCTCTCGCCCGCCGACGTGCGCGCCGTGCTGGACGCCGCCGCGGGCACGCGCTACGCCGCCGCCCTGTCGCTGATCGCGGGGACGGGGTTACGCCGCGGGGAAGCTCTCGCGCTTCGCTGGGAAGATGTCGATCTCGACGCGGGCGTCGTGCGCGTGCGCTGGACGCTGAGCCGCGTCGGGAAGGATCTCGTCATCACGCCCCCGAAGACGTCGCGAAGTCGTCGCGACGTGCCGCTCGTGCCTGGCGTCGTCAGGCTCCTGCGATCGCACCGCGTCGCGCAAGCGGCAGAGCGGCTTCGGGCGGGGTCGCTATGGGCAGGCGACGATCGAGACGCCGCTCTCGTCTTCACGACCGAGCTCGGATCGCCCATCGACCCGCGGAACCTTCTTCGCGCCTTCGTCGCCGCCGTGAAGCGCTCAGGCGTCGATGCGGGCGGCGTCGGGCTTCACACTCTGCGGCACTCGGCAGCGACGGCCATGCTCGACGCAGGCGTGCCGATTCACGTCGTCTCTCGCGTGCTCGGGCATTCGTCCGTCGAGATCACGGGCGATATCTACGGGCACGTGGACGACGCGCGACGCCGCGACGCCGTCGATGTGCTCGGGGCGGCGCTCGGGCTCTGAGCCTTCTCCTTCACGCTTTCAGCTTCGCGTCTCAGCACCGCAGCGTCTCATCTCCCCCTTATATAGGGGGAGAGACTGAGTGAGACAGTGAGACGGTTGAGACAGTTGAGACGGTGTGCCGGAAAGCCGCGGAATTACGCGGATCTCGACAGTCTCAATAAACGACGACTCATTGAGACGCTGAGACTGTCTCAATAGCGTTTTGAGACAGTGAGACGAGCGTCGGATAGCTCTGCGCTCTCGCTCGTTATCCAGTCGCCCTTCACGTCGCGAGAGAGAAAGCTGACCACAATTCCGACCACAACTAGGCGCCGAAAATTCGTGTCCGCTATCGTCCGTGGTCGTCCGACTCGCGGAATCACGCGGCGAGATGGACGTCAGCGGACAGTCGCGCACCCCGTTCCGATGCCTGGGGGTCAAGGGGTCGCAGGTTCAAATCCTGTCATCCCGACCAATACAGGCTTATTCAAACCTTTGGACTGAGTAAGCGGGTATAGGTCCGAAAGAGAGTCTTCCGCAGGAATGCGGGAGGCTCTCTTTTCTTTGGTCGGTGTGGGGGCTGCGGCGCTGAGGCGGTGCTGAGCGCGCCAGTCGTGCAGGCCGGCGTTGAGTTCGGTGCGTTCGACGCCGATGCTCACTTCGCGATCGGTGACCTGGACGTCGAGTCGGGTGAAGAATGCGGTGAGCAGTTCGCGGCGAACGTTGTCGGGCAACTGCCTGTAGAGCGCGGCGGGATCTTCGAGCAGATCGACGAAGGCGAAGGCCTTGTCGACGCCGTGCCGGATGCGTTCGACCGTCCGTGTGAGCTTCTCGGTGATGGCACCCTTCTGGAGTGTCACGTACTCGAGCCGCTGACGCAGTTTCTCGACGGCGATCGTTCCGTCGGCGGCGAGTTCGATGAGCCGCTCCTCTTGAGCTTCGAGCTTCTTCAGCTGCGTTCGCAGGGCGTCCTTTTCTTCCTGATCCGCGGCTTGGAGTTCGACGAGCGCGCGCCGAACTTCCTCGCGAACGGACGCGATGTCCTCTGCGTCGAAGCGCTCAGCCGCGACCCGTCGCGCCACCTCGTCTTCGAGTTCGTCGAGTCGCGCCGACGGCATCGAGCAGTGGCCGCGCTGCTTCGCGGTGCAGACGTAGTACTCGTACGTGCCGCCGTGCCCCTTGTTCTGGCTGTAGACGAGTCGACTCGTGCGCCCCTCCGACTTGCATTCGGCGCAGTACAGCAGGCCGCGCAGGAAGTGGAAGTGGATCCGGTCGCGGTCTCCCTTACGGTTGCGTCCGTCGAGGATCTTCTGCACCGCGAGGAACAGCTCCTTCGAGATGAGGGGCGTGTGCCTGCCGGGGTGGAGCTTCCCCTTGTAGCGGATGACTCCGGTGTAGTAGGGGTCGCGCAGGATCATGGCGAGCTGGCTGCTCGACAGCGGCTTGGCAGCCCGCTTGCTCGACTGCCGCGTGGTCAGGCCCTGGTCTTCGAGCATCATCTGAAGCTGCGTAATCGAGAACTGATTGGTGGCGTACTGCTCAAAGGCCCAGACGATGAGTGGTGCGCGGACGGGGTCGACGTCGATCGTGTTGACGAGGCGTCCGTCGAAGTCCTTGCGCACGTTGAGGTAGCCGAGCTTGGCTCGCCCGACGCTGCCGCCTCGTTCGACCTTGTGGGCCATCTTGATGCGGATGTCCTCGCCGCTCATGCGGACCTGGAGTTCGTTGACGACGTCGGTGATGGCTTCCATTGCGTCGCCCATGTACCCGTCGCCGAAGTTCTCCTTGGCCGAGATGAGCTCGACGCCCTTGTCGCGCAGTTGGCGCTTGGTGATGGCGGCGTCGAGGTGGTTGCGGAAGACGCGCGAGCGCATGTAGATCACGACGTAGCGGATGTCGGGGTTGGCATCGACGAAGCGGAGGAGCTTCTTGAACTCCGGCCGCTTGTCGATGGTCTGCGCGGACTGTCCCGGTTCGACGAACTCGCGGAGAATCGGCACGCCGAGCTCCTTCGCCTTGCGGATCACCCACTCGCGCTGAGTGGCGATGCTGTTGCCGTCCTCGTCGAGGTCGGCTGCGGTGTTGAGCTGGCGCGTCGTGGAGACGCGCAGATAGCTGATTGCCACGCCCGTGCGGAGCGGGACGTGCATCGCGTCGTCGCCCTTGAATAGGTGTTCCAGCCCTGCGACTGATGTGAGATTCGGCTGCGCCAGGGTGGCTGCCGCTTCCTCGCCTTCTTGGTACATATGAGGCCCTCCTTCGGTTAGGTCCTCCGGATTTACGCTCTTCTCGGCCGGGAAATCCAGTCCTTTGGCGGCTTTCCCGGCACCTACACCGCCGTCGACCGGGGTCGCGTCGGCGATGTAGTTTTCACCTCGCTCAGGGCGCTCGTCCATGGCCCTTCCCTTCTTGTGTCTGGGGCTCTTTCGTTGGCTGTTCTAGGTGAACGACGAGGCCGAGGAGTACGCGAGCGAGCCGACGCGGATCGGGTCGCGCACGCCAGACGGGTGTGATGTCGATGCGCCGGTCTGCGCGTGGGCGCCCTCGTCTGCGGGGTGGGTCACTGCTACTTGTTGAAGGCATAGAGCATGCCCCCCTCCTCGACGAAGTCATAGACGTCGCGGGTGCGTTCGATGACGTAGTCGATGTTCAGGTGGACGGCGTCAGCGGGCAGGCTGTGATCATCAGCCCAGTTGCCGAGCTCGATCTCCCAGTCCTCGAGTGGACTGAGCGCGTAGACCGCGTCATCGATGGAGTTGAAACTGCCGACGTAGTTCTCCTGGAAGCTGTCGAGCAGATCCGCCGCGGCGGCGTTCACATCCGGCAGCGCCAGGAACGCTCTGAATGCGGGACCGAAGAACTCGTCGCACTCTTCGAGACGGACGATCAGTTGCTCCATCCCGGCGGCGTCGAGGCTGGCGGGGACATGCACCGTGACGGGCCTACCGCTGGTGGTGAGAGTGGTACGCACCAGGAGACGGTCGAGCTTGGGTGGCAGATGCTCGTTCTGATACGTCCGCCCGGAGCCGGTTCCCATCTTGTCGATGAGGTAGGTACCGAACCAGTCGATGAGTTCTTTGACCTCGGCGGTGGCGTCCTCGTCGGTGTAGAGGCGTAGGTATTCCTCGCGAAGATCGAGGTAGGTGCTCTCGCCCGTCCTCCCGAACTCGGCGAGGGCGGACTCTCGTCCGAGCGCGCGCCCGAGCGCGTGGGCGATGCAGCGGGCGGTGTCGTGGTCGACTTCCCGGTGTTCCGCGAGCGCAGCTGCGATGCCGTTCGCGATGGGATGTTCGAAGCGGTGGGAGGCGACTTCGAGTCGACGCCAGTTGGGTGACATGCGTTCAGGTGCGAGACGCATTTCGGGTGTGACAGTGGGCTCGTGCTCGCTCATGAGCGCTTCCCCGCGGTGATGATGTAGCGCCCGAGCGCGTCGAGCCAGGGCTCTCGCTCGATCGGGACGGTGACGTCGTTGAGTTCAGCGAGCGCCGCTTCGGCGTCGAGGATGCCGGTTCCGGCGAAGCGCTCGAGTGCGCTGCCGGGGCCATCGTGAATGGTGGCCGCGATGAGCTGCGCCAGGAAGGCATCGCGACTGTTCGGGTCGAGCGTGAGCCAGGCATCGATGATGAAGTGTGCGTGCTCGGTCTGGTCGATGGTGCGCATCCATCTCGGGAACTTGGGCTTGGTGCGCAGGTCGTTGTTTTCGGCGCCAGTCGGCGCGACGGGGATGGTTGATGAGTTCATGTGATTCCTCCTTTCGGGGTGAATGATGATGACGGCCCGTACGGGGCCAGCGTGGCGAGTGTCTGCTCGCCGGTGATGATGGTGAACATGCCCGGCTCGAGTCCGCGATCAGCTGCGATGGCCTCGCGGATCTTCTGGGCGCGGTCGATGGTGGGGACGATCCAGACGACGGCCGGGTACAGCTCCCGCGCCTGTTGTTCGATGCCCGTGCGTTGGTGGCGCTGGTAGGTCTGGCACTTTCGAAGTACGGCGGGCAGATGCTCGGTGGCGCGGTCGACCTCGATGAACGAGTGCGTCTCGGTGCTGGCGTCGGCAGTGACGACCAGGAGGTCGGGCTTGAGCGTGATCACGGAGGCGCCGCTGCTGTTGAAGCTGCGCCAGCTGGCCGGCTCGAGTTCGAGTTCGAGGAGTTCGAAGCCTTGGGCGTGTGCCTGCTCAAGCAGACTGACCGCGATGTCGGCGACGGCGAGGGTGTGAGCGACGAATGTGAGACCTGGCTCGTCGTAGCGCCGCCTCCGCGGTTCGCCGCGTCGGGCACGAAGGTAGCGGTCGCCCGCTGGCCCGAGCTGCCAGATCGTGACGGCTGAGCCGTGCTTGATGCCGCCGATACGCCGGGCCAGCCGCGTGATTGCACCGCGGGCTTCGAGTCGGTTCAGCACGCGGGTCGTCCCTCGCGTCGCACCGCTCGCGGTGACATGTGGACCCAGGGGTGCCGCCGGGAAGTGCAGTCGCTGTAGCTGTCGAGTGGTGAGAAGTCGAAAGCGTTCCAGATCCTCGAGGATGCGAACGTCGCGCTCAGTGAGGTGCTCCTCGAGGTCGAGATGACGAACAGCGGCCATCACGAGGCTGCCCTCCGGACTGGGGTGAAGTGTCCTGCAACGCGGAGGCAGTCCGCGCCCGCACCGGCCGATGTTCGCCGGAACGGGGCCGAACGTGGCGGCGGGTGTTCGTCGTGAAGTGAACAGCGGACGGAGCGTCGAGCGGACAGGGCGATCCAGTGGTTGAGGGCGTGCCGAGCGATCATGCGCGCCTCGCCTTCTGGTGCGTCGGGCGGCCCGCCTGGTCCTCTGGTGACGGGGTTGCTGCGACTTCGGAGGTGGTCGGCGGCAGGGCGCCGTAGCGATCTCGGCTGCGCTGGCGGACATCGTCGCGGGTACCGAGCGCTGGGCGCGGTGGAAGGGTGCGCCCCGAGCACCATCCGGCTGGCACGCTCCCGGCAACCAGGTGGGTGTCTCTGTCACTCTGAGTGAGGACCACGTGTCGTTCTGATTCAGGACCACCTGGGCGAGGTCCGGTGGGTCTGTCATCTTGATTCGGGACCACCGTGGAGCGTTGTCTCCGTGTCCGATGGGCGGGCATGGAGACGAGGTCGTGGTGGTCGGTTGGGATACCCGGGTGGAGCTGTTTGCTCAGATACGACGCGATTCGCGCGTCGAGGGGATCGGGATCCGTGCGCTTGCGCGCAAGCATGGCATCGGCCGGGACACGGTCCGTCAGGCGCTGCGGTCGGCGGAACCGGCGCCGAGGAAGATACCGGTCCGCGTTGCTCCGAAGTTGGATGGGGTGCGGGTCCTGATCGATGCGATGTTGCGTCAGGATTTGGATGCTCCGCGGAAGCAGCGGCAGACCGCGACGCGGATCTTTCACCGGCTGCTGGACGAGCACGACGCGGATGTCTCTTATGCGGTCGTCCGCGACTACGTCCGGAAGCGGCGCGCAGAGATCGATGTCGAGGCGGGTCGGGTTGCGGATGTGTTCATCCCGCAGTTGCACGCTCCTGGGGCGGAGGCCGAGGTTGATTTTGGTGAGGTCTGGGTGATCCTTGCCGGGGTGAAAACGAAGTGCCACATGTTCACGTTCCGTCTCTCCCATTCGGGGAAGGCGATCCACAGGGTGTATTCGACGCAGTCGCAGGAAGCGTTCTTGGAGGGGCACCTCGACGCGTTCGAGGAGATCGGCGGGATCCCGACTCTGCACATCAAATATGACAATCTGACGGCGGCGGTGAAGACGGTGATCTACGGGTCGGATCGGCGGCGGGTTGAGAACGACCGGTGGGTGTTGTTCCGCTCGCATTACGGGTTCGACGCGTTCTACTGCCAACCGGGCATCGACGGCGCGCACGAAAAGGGCGGTGTCGAGGGCGAGGTCGGCCGGTTCCGCCGCACCTGGCTCTCCCCGATGCCCGTCGTTGACACGCTCGCGGAGTTGAATGCGCAGATCCGTCGTTGGGATATCCGCGATGAGGATCGGCGGGTGGGCCTGCGGCGCTCGAAGGTTGGCGACGACTTCGCCGTTGAACGTCCATTGTTGGGAGGGTTGCCGGCGGAGAGGTTCGATCCGGGCCTGGTGCTGCACCCGCGGGTTGACCGGTCCGGGCTGGTGACGGTCAGGATGGCGAAGTACTCCGTTCCTGCTCGTCTCATCGGCCGGCAAGTTCGGGTCTCCCTCCGTGCGTCGGAGATCGTCGTCTTCGAGGGGCATGCGGAGGCTGCTCGTCATGAGCGGGTCGTTGCTCGCGGAGGGGAATCGATCGTTCTGGACCATTACCTCGAGGTGTTGCGCCACAAGCCCGGCGCGCTGCCGGGTTCCACCGCCCTGGCCGCCGCCCGCGAGGCTGGGGTGTTCACCGCCGCGCATGAGGCGTTCTGGCAGGAATCGAGGAGAGTCAACGGGGACTCCGCGGGAACGAGGGAGCTGATCGAGGTGTTGCTTCTGCACCGCAGCATGCGCGGAATCGATGTGATCGCAGGGGTCCGGGCGGCGTTGTCGGTCGGCGCGGTTTCTGCGGACGTCGTCTCGGTGGAGGCGCGCCGGCATGCGGGTGGGCCTGGTTCAGGCCGTCATCTCGTTGCTCACCGCCCGGAACGCGAGCAACGGGTTGTCAGTCTCACTCAGCGCCGCCTCGCAGACCCGGCCGCGGTGATCGCGGGGCTGCCCCCGGACCGGCGACCGCTGCCGACCGTGACCGCCTATGACGAACTTCTGACCCGCCGCACCGCATTCGCGGACGCCACCGTCACCGACAGAGAAGGAACAACGAGCATATGAGCACCACGACAGCCGTCACCGCGACCCTGCGCCGCCGTCGCGGGATGACCGAGGAAGCGGCCGCTGCGGCCGTCGATCATGCTTGCCGGCGGCTCCGGTTGCCGACGATCCGGGCAGTCATGGACGAAGCGACCACGATCGCGAACCGGGAGCAGCTGTCCTACCAGGGCTTCCTCGCTGAGCTGCTCCTCGCCGAATGTGATGACCGGGATCGCCGCTCGACCGTCCGCCGCGTTTCCGCGGCCGGGTTCCCGAGGACCAAGTGGGTCGGGGACTTCGATTTCGATGCGAACCCGAATGTCAACCCTGCCACGATCCACCAGCTTGCGACCGGGGACTGGATCCGAAGAGGTGACCCGCTCTGCCTGATTGGGGACTCCGGCACCGGGAAGTCCCACCTGTTGATCGGGCTCGGCACCGCTGCCGCGGAGAAGGGCTACCGGGTGAAATTCACCCTCGCCACGAAGCTGGTCAACGAGCTCGTCGAAGCTGCCGATGAGAAGCAGCTGGCTCGCACGATCGCCCGATACGGCCGCGTTGATCTCCTGCTGATCGACGAGCTCGGCTACATGGAACTTGACCGCCGCGGTGCTGAACTCCTCTTTCAAGTTCTCACCGAGCGGGAAGAGAAGAACTCCGTCGCGATCGCGTCAAACGAGTCCTTCTCTGGGTGGACGAAGACTTTCACCGACCCCCGCCTCTGCGCCGCGATCGTCGACCGCCTCACGTTCAAGGGCACCATCATCGAGACCGGGACCGATTCCTACCGCCTGCAGCACAGCCGCCGCACCACGACGTGACAGCGCAGGGGGCGCCGATCAGGGCGCGTCAGGTCCAGAGATCCGGTTCGCGGCATACACCTGCTCCGCATACCCGTCGAGCGCCAGATCGCACTCGCGCAGGCGCTCGGCCGCTTTCTCCGCCGCTGGGAGGGCGAGGATGTCCCGCTTCTTCAAGTCGCGATACCACCGCCGCAGTCGCTCCAGGCTCTGCTCTTCCTCTTCGAGTTCTGCGAAGGTGAATTTCTCCTTCGCGATCTCCCGCGCGATCTCGGCAGTGAGCTTCGCGCAGTCCGCGACGAACTCACCCCACTCGTCCTCTCGGGCGTTGCGGAAGGCGTCCACGACCAGAGACCGCGCCGCGTCGTCATGCGGATGGATGTCGAACACCGCTACCGTGCCGCCGCCCTCCGCAGCCAGGGCACCCGCACGCACCAGCGCGGGCCGGAACGCATCGGCGGCAGGCAGCGCCCATGTCCCCTGCGACACCGGCACCGCACCCGCCTTGCGCAACTCTCGCCACACCGCGACCCGATGCCGCGACGGCTCGGCCGGCACTTGGACGACCGCCAGCACCCACTTGTCTGTCACAGGAACGAACGTAACACGCAAGGTGAACCGATGTGACGGCTGTTACATTTGGCTGCGTGACGAATACACAACTATCTGCCCGGGGTTTGGCCCCGCTCTATCTCGCCGGCTTCACGACAGCGTTCGGCGCCCATGGCGTCGCGAGCGTTCTCGGCGCGGAAAGCGATGACATCGGTCTTTCGTTGCTCGGGCTGGGCGTGGTCCTGGCGCTTTACGACGTCGCCGAGGTGATCCTGAAGCCGATCTTCGGCGCTCTCAGCGACCGGATCGGTGCGAAGCCCGTCATCGTCGGCGGGCTCGTTGCGTTTCTCGCGGCCTCACTGCTCGCCGTCTTCACACCGACACCGCTCGTTCTCGCCCTCGCCCGGGTGGGACAAGGAGCGGCCGCGGCCGCGTTCTCGCCAGCCTCCTCGGCCGCCGTCGCACGGCTGGCAGGCAAGGAACGCCTCGGAAGATACTTCGGCCGCTACGGCGCTTGGAAGAGCTTGGGTTACGTCCTCGGTCCGCTCATCGGCGTCGCACTCGTTCACTGGATCGGGATCGAAGCTCTCTACCTCGCGCTCGGCGCTCTCGCAGCCAGCGCGGCCGTCTGGTGTCTCTTCGCAATGCCCACCCTCCCCGTCCTTCCCCGCCCTCGCTACACGGTCTTAGACCTGGTCCGGCAAACCACCGAGCGCGGGTTCCTCATCCCAACACTGCTGCTCGCAACGACCACCGCCGTCCTCGGCGTCGCCGTCGGATTCCTCCCACTCCTCGCCACCCGCCTGCACCTGCACCCACTGGCCGGCGCTGCAGCTGTCGCGCTTCTCGCGCTTTGCTCTACAGCGCTCCAACCCCTCACAGGACGGCTCCGAGACCAAAACCGCATCACGACCCGCACCGGAGCGACAGCGGGCCTCGTGTTCGGCGTCACCGGGCTGCTTCTGCTCGGGCTCATCCCAAGCGGGAGCACTTTGTTCATGGCCGCCGCAGCAATCGGGATCATGACCGGGGCGGTCACGCCGCTCGCGTTCGCCCATCTCGCCGACAACACCCCAGAGGAACGTATGGGACGCACCATGGGTAACGCCGAACTCGGCCGCGAACTCGGCGACGCCGGCGGCCCCCTCCTCGTCGGAGCCATCGCAACCGTCAGCACCCTCCCCATCGGGCTAGCCGTCCTCGCCGGCATCACCGCAACAACCAGCGTCCTGAGCTGGGCTGCCCTACGCCCGACGAAGGAACCAACTAGCGCCCCCTAAGGCAGATCCCGCGCTGCATCCTTCGCGCACCTGACCAGCACCACCGCACCCCAACCCATGGTCCTGAAACAGGCCGACAAGCGGTCCCGAATCAAGTTGACATAGCCAGGTGGGCGTAGATCTCGAAGCGAGGCAGCGCCTGGAAGTCGCCGGCAGACAGTTGGGGGGCCATCCGGGCGAGATCGCGGGCGTCGTCCGGGCCGACGGCGAAGCAGATCTTGCTGCGCGCATTCGTATCGAGCGCCGCCCGCATGGCGGGTGGAAGCTGGCCTCGGTACTGGTGAGCCAGATGCCAAGCGACGCCATAGGAACGTGAGGTCGCGAGGGCGTCGGCGATCGAGGTCGGCAGGTGCAGGTAGTTCTGCACCTCGTCGATGAACACCATCCCCGGCCGCTTCGTCGGGTCCTTCTCGCGGGCACGCTCCAGCGTCGCGTTCCAGATCTCGGCGACGATCAGGCTGCCGAGCAGCTTGGCCGCACCGGTCCCGATCAGCGCATCGTTTAGCGGCACCAGGACGACGCTGCGCTCGCGGAAGACGTCGCGGAGCCGGAAGCGCGGTCGTGCCTGCCCGAGCATGCGAACCAGCGGCCCGCGCAGCAGGATCTTGCGGAGCTTGTTCAGGGGCGCGGCGATCATGGCGGCGCGCTGGGCAGGACTGAGCTCCTCGAACTCGACCCAGAAGGAAGCCAGCGTCGCGTCGTCCTGCGTCGCGGCGATCACTGGGCGTCGGAAGGCGGCGTCCGTCAGGAGGCGGGGTAGATCGATGAGCGTGTATGGATCGATGGCCTGTTGCCCAGCCCGGGCGAGCGATAGGAGCGCACCGTGGATCAAGTACTCGGTGCGTGGTCCCCACCCCTCCTCGAAGACGGCGGCGAGGGCGGCGATAATGCCGTCGACGACAACGTCTGGATCGCGGTCGCCGATGTCGAGCGGGTTGAACCCCACCGGCATCGCGTCGGCAGCGTTCAGCACGACAACGCGCTGCGCATGCTCGAGAGCGATGTGGTCGAGGACGCTGTCGACGAGCTGCGCCTTGGGCTCGACGACCACGCAGGCCCGACCAGCCTCGATGTCGGAGAGGATGAGGTGTTCCAGCACGGTGGATTTGCCCGAGCCCGTTGGCCCGGTCGCGACGAGGTGCTGCAGCCGACTGGCCGGGTCAATCCCGATCCGCATCTCCGGACCCGGTGCGGTGCCGGTCGCGAAAACCGACGACGTCGCGCTGACGATCTCGGGCACCGGCACGCGACGTGGATGGGTTCCGGCGACGCCGGGATAGTCGCGCTCGCCGAGCGGCCAGGCCAGCGTCGACGTCAGTTCGTCCGGTGAAAGCCGAAACGCCGCGCGAGCGGTTGCCACGCGCCAGCGGCTCGACGAGTCGTAGTTGAGGCTGAGTCGAAGGCCGGGACTCTGCAGGAGTTGGAGGGCGCCGAATACTTCCCAGACGAGCGCCCCGGTGCGCCTCTGATTGCCAGCAGTGACTCCGATTCGGAGCGTCGCCGCGGTCGTCGGCTGGCCGGCTCGCTGTTGAAGCCGACGGCGGGTCTCGGGCTCTACGGCGCGCACGCCTTCGAGCACGAGCGACGCGAGTGGCTGCATCGGGTCGGCCGACTTCGCTGAGACCGAATGCGCCGCGTAGGTGCGGCCCAGGATGAGTTGAAGCGCAACATGCTCCTCGCCGCGTCGTGCAGCGAGTGCTTGGTAGATCGCCGACGCGACCTGCTCAGGGTCGGTATCGGCGAGCGGGAGAACGCCAGGGTGCGCCACAACCCGGCTGACGGAGCCCACGTCCGGCCGTGTGGCGGGCTCAAGGGCGAGGCCTGGCAGGTGGCCCCGAAGGAGGCGCTTGAGGCGCGGTGCGGCCGCTGACGGGTAGCCGACGAGGTGCGTCACGCCGTCCGCGCTGGCATGTACCTCGAAGACGAGCGGTCGTGGGGCGTCCGCGCTCATCAGGCGCGTCATCAGCTGGGTCATGCTGTCGGCGCTGAGTGGACGCGGCAGATGCAGACGAGTGAAGACCAGGCTAGGCATGGTCGCCCCCTTCGTCGCGTTCGACGTGTTCGGCGCGAGCGGCGGCTTCGAGGCGAGCTTGCTCGAGGCCGGCGCTGGTGATGATGCGAGCGATCCGCTCGGTGCGCGTATCGCTGTTGGACTCGGAGAAAACCTGGACGCGCCGGTCCATGCTCCTCCGATAGCGGCGGTTGCCGCGGGCACGATTGGTCATGCGCCAACCTCCTTCCCACCACGGATTGGGGTTCGCGTATCAGTCGCAGAAGGTCGGTCGGATCGCCCATAACCATAAGCCGAATGGGCACAATGGCGCCTATTACGAACTCGAACGGCACATTTGTCAAGCGTTTTGAAGTGCCGTTGTTCATTCCACAACAACTCAACAGAGGTGAACGTGCTCATGCTTAGAATCGCCGACCCCACCAGTAGCGGTAGGCGATGACCGCGCACCACCAGACGAGGGCGATGCCGACGATCAGGAGGATCCAGCCCCAGAACTGCGAGAGCAGCTCCAAGGCCAGCCAGAGAGCGACGATGCCGCCGAGAATGAGCAGGCAGGCGCGGAAGAAGCGCATCGGCGTGGGCGTGGGGGTTTCGTCCGGCATCAGTCATCACCGACCCCTCCATCTGCGCCGGCTTTGGTGAAGTCGCTCGGCACCGGATAGCCCGGGATGGTGATGTCGGACTCGATCTCCTTGCCCCACACCGACCAGTCCGCGTGGCTGTTCGGACGCTGCCGCGCGAACAGCTCAAGGTAGGGGCCGTCGAGGACGCGTTCGATGAGCGGGATCATCTCTTCGGGCTTCTGGCTGTGCGCCTGTCGTGGGAACAGCAGCGTCGAGCGCTGTCCGCGGAACTTGAACGGCGCCTTGCCGCGCACGCCGTGCAGCAGGATCTCGTGCGAGCCGCGGAAGTAGTTCCCGAGGCCCATGTAGTACTTGTCCCAGACGGCGTTCGTCTTGTAGGTGAAGCCCCACGCCTTCATGACCTCCAGTGCTCCGGGCAGCGCCGCGTTGGTCGTCCACAGGAGCAGCGTCGCGTTGTCGGCGGCGAGCTCGGCGACCGGCATTGCCCGGATGCGGTCGAGGGTCATGAGGTCGTAGTGGTTGATGGCGCCGCGCGCCCCTGCCTGGGCGATGTCCCAAGGAGGGTCGGCGTAGATCACGGCGTACTTCTTGCGCGTGGACGCCGCTTCGGCGCCCGAGGTCTGGTTGGTCATGTCAAGGAACTCCTTTCTCCGGCCCGCAGCGAAGCGTGCGAGCGATGGCGAGGACTGGTTATGCGCGTTCGAGAGCAGGTCGTCAATGTTCCGGTCGCTGTCGTTGCCAAAACCACAACGACCGGGACGCTGACGAGCAGCTGGTGCGGCGACGCGGACGCGGGTGGTCATCGTCCGCGCCGCCGCGGTTCAGATCACGAGTCCGGCGACTCGTTCGGCGTGCGCCCCGAGGCGAGGAACGACTCGCGGATGAGCGCCTTGCGTGCCTCGTGCGCTTCCATGCCGAGCGCGTCGGCCAGCTGGAGCACGGTGCGGCGCAGCTCGTCCTGCTTGCGGTCGAGCTCGGCCTCGATGCGCGCCCGACGGCGCTCGCCGAAGGAGTTGCGGACGGCGACCACCAGGTCACGTGCCCACTGGATCGTCTCGGCCGACACGTCGACCAGGCGGTCGAAGGCGTCGCGGGAAGTGGCGGACATCACTGCCACCGCCGAATCGCCGCCGAAGCGCCCAGCGTGTAGCTGTCGACGATCTCGCGGTAACGAGCCTCCCCGAGCGGCGCGACCGTAATGAGGTGCTGCTCCAGCGCCGTCAAGGCGCCGACGTGCTCGAGGGCGGTGTGCGTCACGAACGCACGGCCATCCTCGGTGAGCTTGGCGACGATGGAGCGGGACTGCACCCGCTCCACCTCGCGGCGGGTCTGTCGCTGGATGCCCAGCGACAACGAAGAGAGCCCCTGCGGACTCATGGCGCTGCCCGTAGTGGGGAGCAGTTCGGATGCGGTCATCTTCTGCCTCCTAGAGGTAGCTCCCTGCGGATGGGGAGTTCGTACTTCCAGACTCAGGCGCGGCGTTCGTCCTGTCTTTGGCGCAAAATTGGCAACATGGCAGAGCCCGCTGATCCAGTGCGTGACGAACTGATCCGCGAGCTGCGGCTGTTCCGGCGGGGGCAGGGAGAGCCGACCGTCACGCGAATGACCGGGCTGTTCTACCTCGTCGAAGCGCTCGGTAACGGAATCCCCGAGCGCGCATTCGATGAACTGATGCGCCTCTACGAGCAGCACGGCACCGACCCGGGCACGTCGGTCGGCGCGTTCTTCTACCTGTCAGGCGCGGGCGTGGGTTTGGGTTCCGTGGATCAGCGGCGCACCCAGTACGTTAGCGAGCATTTCGCGGCCGACGTGTCGACGCCCTGGCGTCGCTCTGAGCGCGGCATCAAGGAACTTGTGACGCTCATCCGCGACCGCGACGAGCGCGCTCGCCCCTGGGCGTTCGTTTCCGTCTTCCAATCCGGCAACGCGTTCCAACCGGTCCTCGACTTCAACCTCCGCAAGGAGGCCTGGGAACCTCCCGTCGTAGAGATCGACGGCGAGCCGGTCGGGTTCGACTTCACCGTCCGACCTCACCCCACGCTGCCCGACTTCGTTCATCGCCGCGTCGTGCTCCCGGAGTTATCCCTGAACCTCGACGTCGGGTTCGCCGAACGCATGGCCGTCGTCCGTGTCGGCTGGAGCATGCCGATATGGCCGGTATGGAGCGTCTTCGCATGGACCGCCGATCCCCGCATCGCTGTTCACCTGCGCACCTTTCGCGAACGCGCAGTCGAGGTGTCGCTGCAATGGTGGCGACACACGCCTCCAGGCGACGTCGCCGGCCTCGTCACCGACGGCGCCATCTGGGCGGAACGACGCGACCCGAACACAATGAACCTCCCAGAGGGCTGGGAGGTTCGATGAGTGGGCTGTTAGCTCTGCGCCTCGAGCAGGCCGATGGCCTTGCCGACCATGTACTCGATCCCAGGATGCCGAGAGCTCAGGTAGACAGCCCCGGTCGCAGGGTGGACGTGGCAGCTACTCGGCTCAATGGCTCGAAGCCCCCGGGTGAACAGTGTGAAGCCAAGACGACGCGCGAGGCGCTCCTGGGCCTTCAGGGTATCTGCGTCGATCGTCGATCGCTCATGGACCCCGCGGAGCGTGTAAAGGTCGCCCGCCTCAGTTACAGCGAACTCGACGCCGTCGACATGGGGAAGTATCCAGACCTTGCGGCGCGGCTTGGGGCGGTCAAAGAGGCTCCCGCCGCCGGTTACCTCAAGTTGGGGCGTCGCGCCGTGCGCGGCAAGATATTCCGCCGCACGCTTGCCGACGGCGATAATCTCCGCCGCGGACAACTCCTCGTCCCTCTGCGCCTTGGCGATTGCCGCCGCACGCTTCCGCTTGTCAGCCTCAGCGGCGGCCCGACCGTCAGCGATGCCATGTTCGGGTCCCACGGTGCAAAGGTATTGCACCGGCGGACCATTCAGCCGGAGCTTCATGGAGTTGATACGGCGCGTGGCTATGATCCTGGGATCCCGGAGTTGTCGAGGGTGTGCGCGAACATGGCTTTCGTTCGGCGTGCGCGCCAACGGACTATTGCGGAACGCCTCACAGCCAAGAAGCCCATGTGTCGGTTAGCTGCCCCCACGATCGGTCGGAGGTGCTGCCCGTGACAGTAATACCAGCGTTGGCACAGAGCTCTGTCGTATCCGCTGCGCTATAGACAAAGGTTCCAGTACCCGCAGTGCCCTGGAACCAGATTGTCCCGGATTTGCTTCTCGCGATCCAGGCGTAGGTCTGGGTATTGGCCGCAGGAGAGCAGTAGAGGATGTTCGACGAGTCGCTGGAGCTGGACAGCGTTAGATCGCCATACGATGCCCTGCTCACCTTGAGCCCAAGGGTTCCCAGCACCGCGTCACCACGCGGTGCCGCACCGAATTCGGCACGGTAGGCTTCGACCTTCGTGGTCAGCTGACGAAGGTCATTCTTCACGCTTGAATCGTGGGCGCGGTTCTGGATGCCCGTGTAAGCGACGATCGTGATCGCCGCCAGGATCGCGATGACGACCACCACGATGAGGAGTTCGACGATGGTGAAGCCGCGAGCGCGTGGCTTCAAGAGATCCACTAGAGGTGAGCGGGGTACGAGTCCGAAACTGGTGCGTGATGCCCTTCGCGCCATAGCTGCCCTAACTATGAAGCGCGAGCGCGATCCTGGCAAGCAATCCGTTGACGTACTTTCCACAACATCGGACTGTGGATAACTCGTTGAAGCAGGCGTTGCCTGTGGAGAATTACACGGATGTAAGTATCGATTCGGTCGACGCGGCCGGAAATTCGGGCCTAGAAGGCCCTCAGGGGCGCTTCTAACGCCCGAAACGCGTGTGGATAAGGTTCGGTACCCGAACGGGCACCCAATGCCACAGCTGGCCGTCTGTCGGCGGTGCGCGGTAGACTGCGAAGTGCGAGAAAAGCCCCGACCGACTGGTTCGGCACGGGGGCTCGAATCGCAGCAGATCGGGGCTGAGTGTCTTGGAACGACTACTCGACTCTAGAGGCTCAGATGGCCTCTTCGCGACCCGGCGAGCCGGTCCTCGGGAGATCTGCTTCAACTCAAGAAGCGGAAGGAGTGCCTGATGGCGAAGTCGTCGTCACGGTCGTCCGGAAAGCCCTCGAAGGCGGCGCTGAGCAAGGCGGGACGGACGCTTGCGTCCGACTCGTCGAGCAAGACCGCCAAGTCGAAGGCCGGCTCGACGCTCGGCAAGGGTTGAGCACCGGGGAGGGTCGATCACCTGCTGGTCGGCCCTCCCTGCCAACCCTTCGCGCGACACGACGCCTCGTCGGGTACTCCGACTGCTTCGCTACCCGCTCTCACGAGCGGAGAGGCAGTTCACCAGATGAGCAGTTCGTTCAAGTTCGACAAGAACGCATTCATGCGCGAGGTTCAGCGCGAGGCCCAGAAGGGCATCGATCAGATGGCACGCGAGCAGAACCGGGAGCTCGAGCGCATGAGCGCCACGTACACCGGTTGCCCGATCGAGGAGATCAAGCCTGCGCTACAGCGCCTGTTCGCGCGATACGACGGCAAGATCACCGACCCCGAGCTGACCGAGTGGGCGCAGCTGATCAGCGACGGCACGAAGATCACGCTCAAGCCCGAAAAGATCCGCTTCTAGGCCACACGCAGAGGGCGTCCCAAGTTCATTCGCGGACGCCCTCTTCGCGTGTCTGCAGGAGCGGCGCCGGTAGGTGTCCGGCCGCATCGATAGCCTCAGATTGTGGTCGATACGAAGCAGACGAAGACGATCGGTGAGCACCACGTCGCCGCCGAGCTTGCCCGGCGTGGCTGGGCACCAGCGCTTACCCGCGACGGACTCGAACGCACCGACATCCTCGCGGTACTCGCAGAAGGCACTGAGCGTCGCCTCGTCGAGGTCCAGGTGAAGGCAGCGCGCGGCGCCAAGATGGACTCGATCAGCTGGCCGCTCGGCTCGAAGTCGCAGGCACCGAGCCTGCACGAGCGGGAGTACTTCGTCATGGTCGCGATCCCTCACGACCTCCACGACCATCCCCGCAGCTTTGTGGTGCCCCGCATCCACGTCGCGGCCGCGGCATGGATCGAGCACATGAACTGGCTGACCCATCCCGACGCGCTCCCCGGAAAGCGGAACGCGCCGGTCGAACGCTCCCGGGTGCTCCTTCGGACCTTCGCCGACTACGAGGACCGCTGGGACCTGCTCGAAGTTGACCAGAGCACCGCCCCAGTCCTGTTGCCCGCGAGCTTCCGAGATCTCGCGCTGTCTGACCGTGTGGGTCTTCCGCCAGACCACGAGTGGCACGAAGGGCTTCCGGCGTGGTGAACGAGATCGAGGACGCTTGGTATGCGGAGCTGCGCGCCCAGTATCAGCCCGAGCATGTGCGCCTGCTCCTGATCGGCGAAAGCGCGCCGACCGACCACGGCGGCACTCGCCCGCGGAACTTCTTCTACGCCGACCATCTCGGGTACGACAACCTCTACCGCGGCGTCGTCGAGGCGCTCTACGACCTTCGTGGGCTGGAGAAGCGCTCGCACGCCAAGCGTCCGTGGCTGCGACGACTCCAGGCTGACGGCGTCTTCCTGATCGATCTGGTTCCGTACCCAGTGAACGACGTACGAAGCAAGAAGCAGCGCAAGGCGATACTTCGCGAGAACGTCCCTGGGTGCATCGAGCGCGCCGTCGATCTCGACCCCGACGGCATCATTCTCTGCAGCGGCGATGTCTTCGACGCGCTCGCGCTGCCGCTGCGCGAGGCGGGGCTGCCGCTGCTTCACACCCGCGCCCTAAGCTTTCCGCTCGGTAACGTCCGCGACCAGTTCGTCGCGGGCTTCCGTGAGGCGTATGCCCGACTGGACGGACGCTAGACGCCACGCTCGTCGCTCGGCGCGACGTTGCGGAATTGACAACGCTCGCGATCGGAAGATTGACCCCGCGAAAAGGCGGTGCATAATCGGCCTCGCTCCTCGTCGGTCTGCGGCGTAGATGATCCCAGCCGGGGATCGTCCGTCGCTTCCGATGAGGAGGCTCACCATGAGTGAGAACATCCCTGCCGACGTGCCGGCCTCGGCACTCGGTCCGCTGCGGACGCTCGCTGTTCGCATCACCGATGGCCTGCGGGCCCAGCTGGACGTCCTCGCCCAGCTGAACGACCGCACTGTCACCGAAGAGATCCGTCTCGCCCTCGAGTCGTGGGTCGAGACCAGCAAGTCCGACCCGAAGGTGCTCGAGCGCGCCGAGACGGTACGGGCCGAGATCGAGCGCGAAGCCAAGACCAAGCAGAGCGCCATCGAGGCCATCTTCGGCGGTGCCAGCGGCGGCAAGACGCCGCGCCGGTCGTCGGGTTCCGCCTGACGACTACCGCTCCCGCTCATGGCGGAGCAGCCGACTGTCCGGGATTGACGCGCCCTCGTAGGCGCTCAACCCGGACAGTCGGCATCACAACTCTCTCGTTGCTGCCCCGCGGCTTCGGAAGAGAACCCGAGAGGGGTTCTCGGCCGCGACAACAGTAAGGAGGTGGGACGAATGGTGCGCAGCATCGTCATCCCGCACGACACAGAGCAGCGCCCTGCCTTCGTGGAGCTCGCCGATCTCGGCGCGTTCCAGGAGGCGGTCGACGGCTGGCTGGATCTCATTGAGATCCCGTCCATTGGCGTCACCGTCTACATGAACGAGGCCGAGCGTCGGACCCACGGTCCGCTGAACACCCGGGCCACTGCGTTCTGGTGGCTTCACAGCGCACAGCCGACGGCCCACCCGGTCATCCTCGGTGACGTCGTTCTGACGGGCGTCGGTGACCAGGAGAACGAGGGCGACGTCCCGGAGGCGGTCATCGAGCAGATCTTCCACCGCGACAACTTCGTGGTGCAGGTTCGCCCGTACGACCGCAGCTCCTGGTACGACTCGTTCGCGCGCTTCGACAGCGTCTTCGACGCGGCCCTCTGGTGTCTGCTGTTCGAGGCCACGATGCGTCCCGGAGCTCGGTTCCGCGTGCGGAGCGAGCCACCGATTCACATCGCCGAGCTTCCCCTCTTCGGTGGTGATCGGTCATGGTGAAGGCGCTCGTCATCCCGACCACCGAGGGCGAGCCGATCGTGGAGTGTGAGGTCAAGAAGCTCGAGGACTACCAGGCCGTGGTGGGCGGCTGGATCGAGCCGGTCGACATCCCGGCGCTCGGCGTGACGGTATACGTCCACGAGGAGGGGCTGATGCTCGATCTCCCCTTCAACCCGCGGGCCACGTTCCTCTGGTGGTACTTCGTACCCGAAGCCCGCCAGAAGGCCATGCTCGTCGGCCCAGCGCTCATCACGGGGCTGCCCGACCGAAACGGCGACAGCACTGATGTTCCGAGCGAAGTCGGCGCAATGCTCGCCCACCCGGGGGAGTGGCGCGTCGAGGTTCGGACAATCGGTGATCCGAAGTGGTATCGCAACCAGATGACGTACTCGGACTACTTCGAGGCGCTCGTCTGGGCGATGGTCACACTGGAGCGCTGGACGGCCGCGGAAGACACCCGCGTGGTGCCAGTGCTCCATGACGAGGTCGCGTCAACCAACGTCAGTCCGCCATCCGCGGCCTGACAAAAGGGCGGCGACTGCCCGGACTTGAGAACCTCCGAGTTCTCGTCCGGCGCGGTCGCCGCCTTCTTCTTTCAGCGCAGATACATCTTCGTGTCGGGAGCGTGTCGCGGGCTCGGCGCTCGATATCGTCGCCTCGTGAACATGGATCAGTGGCAAGTTGTGGACGGACCGCTCGAGGGTGAGGTTGTCGCTCTCGAAGGGGAGGATCGCGAGCAGTTCAAGTTGCGCCTCGACGATGGCCGCGTTGCGATCTACTCAGCCCACACGGGCAAGCACTACGGCATCCCAAATCAGCTGCTCTTCGTGGGCATCGACGTCTCCGATCGCCTCGTTTGATAAGAGCGACGTCGGCAGCATTTACGAAAATCCCTGATAGATATACAATTATCCCCAGATGCTGCCGCGTGGTTCGAGCTTGCTCCCACGCGTCGGCCTTGCCTCGAGGCGGTGCTGTCAACCCGGCCATGTCGCCGTGCGCCGATACATTGAGAGCAGCCGAGGTCAACAAACGAAGTGCGCCGAATCGGGCGCGAGGAGAAGTACAAGTCAATGACGCCGACCACCAAAGAATCCCAGCGCGCAGAACTGCACAAGACCATCTGGCGAATCGCGAATGACCTGCGTGGGTCGGTCGATGGCTGGGACTTCAAGAGCTACGTGCTCGGCATGCTCTTCTATCGCTTCATCTCGGAGAATCTCACCGCCTACATCAACAAGGGCGAGCACGAGGCCGGCGAGGCTGACTTCAACTACGCTCAGCTGCCCGACACCCAGGCGGAGTTCGGGCGCAAGGAGACGGTCTCCGAGAAGGGCTTCTACGTTCTGCCCTCCGAGCTCTTCCAGAACGTGCGTCGTCGTGCGGCGAAAGACGAGAACCTGAACGAGACGCTCGAGCGGGTCTTCAAGAACATCGAAGGCTCTGCTGTCGGTACGGACAGCGAGGATGACCTCAAGGGCCTCTTCGACGATCTCGACGTGAACAGCTCGAAGCTCGGCAACACCGTCGCCAAGCGCAACGAGAAGCTCGTGAAGCTGCTTGATGCCATTGGCGACCTGCCGCTTGGCAACTTCGAGGACAACTCGATCGACCTGTTCGGTGACGCGTACGAGTACCTGATGCAGATGTATGCCTCTCAGGCCGGCAAGTCTGGTGGTGAGTATTACACCCCGCAGGAAGTCTCCGAGGTGCTCGCCCGCATCACGGTCATGGGCAAGAAGCGCGTCAACAAGGTCTACGACCCCGCTGCCGGATCGGGCTCTCTGCTGCTCAAGTTCGCGAAGGTACTTGGTGGCGAGAACGTCGGCGGCTTCTTCGGTCAAGAGATCAACCTGACCACCTACAACCTCGCGCGCATCAACATGTTCCTGCACGACGTCAACTACGAAAAGTTCGACATCGCGCACGGCGATACCCTTCTCGACCCACAGCACTGGGACGACGAGCCATTCGAAGCGATCGTTTCCAACCCGCCCTACTCCATCAAGTGGGACGGCGACGCCAACCCGCTCCTGATCAACGATGAGCGGTTCGCGCCGGCCGGTGTGCTCGCGCCGAAGTCGAAGGCTGACCTCGCGTTCACGATGCACATCCTGAGCTGGCTCGCAGTGAACGGTACTGCTGCGATCGTCGAGTTCCCTGGCGTGCTCTACCGCGGGGGAGCGGAGCAGAAGATCCGCAAGTACCTGATCGACAACAACTACGTCGACGCCGTGATCCAGCTGCCTGCGGACCTGTTCTTTGGGACGACGATCGCGACATGCATCATCGTGCTGAAGAAGTCCAAGTCCGATAACTCAGTACTCTTCATCAACGCGTCGGACGAGTTCAAGCGCGTCGGCAACAAGAACAAGCTCACGCCGGACAACCAGCAGAACATTCTGATGGCGCTCGACGTGCGGGAGGACGAAGATCACTTCGCAAAGCTCGTCCCGAACGAGGACATCGCGGCGAACGGCTACAACATCTCGGTCTCTTCGTATGTCGAAGAGGAGGACACCCGCGAGGCAGTCGACATCACAGCGCTCAACGCGGAGATTGCCGAGATCGTTGCGCGACAGGCTGAGCTGCGAATCTCGATCGACGAGATCGTCGCGGATCTGGAGGGCTCCAAGTGAGCCGTGTGGACGACTTAACCTCGATCCACCGATGAGCCTTCGGCTGGCCGTCCTGGCGTGACCGGTGCGAGATGATGCGCCGCGGGCAGGGGTGTGTTCCGGGCGTCGCATCCCGGT
>QFPM01000040.1 GCA_003248655.1 Microbacterium sp. | reverse complement strand
GGGATGGTGAGCGTGAAGAACTTCCATCCTCCGGGAGACCTCGACCCCTACCCAGCCAGCGACGCGCTCAACCCACTACACCCTCGTTCGTGAAGAGCCCCATAACAGACACCAAGGGTGCAATTTTCCGGTAATCGTGTAGTTGGCTATCGAGTCGGGAAGTGTTGTCGAGGTCGCTCTTGATCTCGACGGCGTGCAACGAGTCTGTCACGGCCAAGAAGTCGACGATGGAGCGGCCGACCCTGAACTCCGGCAGAAGGATGCCGTCGCTCCACGGGATCATCTGACCGAGAACGGCTCTACGGTAGACGAGATCGTTACGGTAGTGGCGCGAAAGCCATCGGTCGCAACGCCAGATCAGTGTTCGAACGGTGGATGCGCCAATGGCTAGACCACTCTCAACAAGACTTGAAATGGTGCGATTCGCCAACTTCGATGCCGGGCCGTCTCGCATCGCTGAGCGGAGAACGGGAGCCGAAAGCAATGCCGAAGCCGCTGCCGCCTGGCTCTCTACAACGCTCATGATTTGGCCTCGTTCGGGGGTCCGTACATCAGCCAGTCGAGAGTCACGGCCAACTTGGCGTACTGCGTGAGGTAGTAGGACTGCTGACGATAGCTTCGGTTGTTGTTCAGGTACTCTCGCAAGCCCTCACCGTCGCGGGTCTCGTCGAGCAACGACCAAGGGTGGCCAAGAATCCAGTCCTCTCCTTCGCGATCGAGCACGTCTTGAAAGGTCACACCATCCGGGAGAGAGCGTTTTCCCAGGTTCTTGGTTTCTCGGGATATATAGGAATGAATCTTGGATGGGACCTCAAGCTGCGGCAGCAAGCTCCCCGCCTCGTCAAGGAATCCACCTTGCCGGAGATGCTTCCAGTAGGGCACATACCAGTTGCTAGCGAAGGAACTCCCGAACGCCTCCGATATCACCTGGTCACTGGGAAGCCCACGGTCTGGCGAACCAAGCACATCATCAACGAGGTCCCAGCGAGATAGGCCAATGATCCCTTTAACAGTCATCTTGGCACCAACACCGAACACCACGTCGAGTTGATCCGAAGCTGACTCAATGTCGGAAACCTGCACGAGTCGACCGTCAGGATCGTTGCTCTTCACCAGTTCGTAAATCTGATTCTTGAGCTGACGTAGAACACGAGCCGGAAGCGCCCTCTCCTTGATTCCTAGCGCTCGAAAGACGTCGATGAAGTCGGGGACAACAATCTCAAATGCCTCGATTTGACCACCTTCGATCTGCACAGTTCGAGAGCGAATCTCTGGGGAAGCTTCCGAGTCCCAGTTGACGAAAAGTAGGCGCTCCTTAAGCTTGCTCGCGTTGGTGCCACGCATCGCCTTCACCAGCGAACGAAGTATCTCAAGTACGTTGTTGTCACTCAGGCTGTAGCCAAGGAAAACGATCGGGTGCTCGACGAAGAAGGTCATCAGCTTGGCGGCAAGGTACGCATCTCGCTCTTGAAAGTCCTCGTAGTCCTCCCCCGTCAGAACGAGTGAACGCGGCTGCTGCGAGGACCCGTGAATCATGTAGATTTCCGCGATACCTTGTGGATCGGCAAACAGCAACTCATCTTGGCCAGTAAAGACGGTGTAGTCAGGGTAAACAACGGACATCAGCCTGTCGAAGTTGGTCGTTATCACTCCTTCGACGTTTGCGCTCTGCAGGAGCGAGAACTCGGAAGCGTGCTCGGCCGTCGGCTCGAATCCTTCAATCGCTTCTTCGAAATACCTTGCCACTTCGATCTTTAGCGCTGATGAGGGATCAGTAACCTCAGGACCATACCTGTCTCTCGAATCTGAGAATCGCTTATCGGACCACCACACCGAGTAAAACTCATTGGCCAGCAGTGAGGCAGTCTTAGGAAGATCGCCTGAAGCGAGGCCACGGTAGTACTCATACGGGTGGCTAGTAAATGCAGCAAAGTGTCTGAGGAGACCTTCCCAATCGGGCAGATCAGCATACCGTCTTGAAATCCCCGAGCCGATAAACAGGTACGGCGCAGCCATCGTCTTCAGATGAGAGCTGAGGAAGTCGTACGCGGTACCCATGCTACATAGGGTATCTTCCGGCGTCCTCCCGCGTAGTCGGTTCCGTGGTGACACGCCCGGCGGAGCAGTTTTCCACCCGCCACAACGTCGTCACCGAGTGGTTCTCCGCGTGGCGTGTCGTCGCGCGCCTGATGAGGTCGCGGGTCAGAGTCCACGTCGTGGTGTGTTGCCGACGGTCGACTGAGGTCCTCTGTGATCATCGTGTTGAGCACTCGCCTTGATGTGCCGCAACGCATGCTGACCGGCTCGGTACTCGGCCGCTTGGTCAGGGCCACGCACGATGTTCGGGTCGCCCAGCGGTGCCGGGCCGCTGACGTCGTATTGGTAGCGGTACAGCGCGACCGTGGCGGCGTGTGCTTCCCACCGCTCTCGCGCTTCGGGTCGTGAACTCGGCTGGCCGAGCCGCGCCACCCATTCGGCTCCCGCTTCTTGGGCGTCGTGCAGGAGTCCGCGCGCGGCAGCCTCGATCAGCGCCTGCCGCTCGGTGAGCGCGGTCTGCATGTCGTCTGCGATCGGCTCGGCAGGCGTGGAGATGAGTCCGGCAACTCGTACTGTGGTTCGTTTGCCGGGCCGGAGCTTCTGAGTGGCTTGGTCGAGCATGTCGGCCAGCTGCGCGGCGGGGTCGGCCTGGTCTTCGCCGGGCGTGAGTCTCGGTGCGAGCGCGGTGAGCGCGACGGCTGCAAGGTGGCCGGCTGCCTCGTGACGTGCGAGTGCGCTCTCCAAGCGCTCGTAGTAGGGGCTGGTGAACACGTCGTCGGCCACGTTCTCGGGGAACGGCGCGATGTCGAGCAGCGCGGCCCAGCGGTCGATCTGCGCTTCGCGGGCGAGCACGTCGTACTCGGCGAGCAGCGTGGACAGCGAGGCGTGACGGTCTACCTCGAGCGTCAGCGTCTCGGTCGCGGAGAGGTCGGCGTCGCTGCGCGCAAGCACCTTGGCAAGCCGGTCGATCAGGGTCAGCGGCTTCGGCTGGTCGAGATGCGGCTCGACCTCGTGCGGGTCAGGCACGATCACGTAGGCGTGGTTGCGGTGCTTACCGCGCGTCATCGCCACGTAGAACAACTCCCGCGACGAGACTTCGGGGTCAACGAGCGCGTGCGCGGTATCCACGCTGGCTCCCTGGGCACGGTGGACGGTGGAGGCGTAGCCGAGTTCGAGTTCCTCGCGCACGTACTTCGCAGGCAACACGAGCGCCTTGCCGTGGGGCTTGTCGCCGCGCCCCAGCCGCCGCACAGCGAGCGAGCCGTCGTCGTAGCGGTGCGTGACTTGCCAGCGATCACCGTTCTTGACCCATGCCCTGCCGGTGGACAGGCGGCGGTCGTTGAGCCGGGTGACGACGAGATCGCCGACGCCTGCGGTGGTGCCGTCGTGCAGACGCAGACCGTCGGCCTCAACCTGCCCGGTCTCGATGAGGTCGGCGCGGGCGCGCTCGTTGAGTTGGGCGACCATCTCGCCGGTGCCCGCAATCATCAGCGTGCGCAGGCCCGCGTCGCGGTCGCTGCGCCATGCTTCGTAGATCGCATTGAGCATGGCCTCGGCGTCACCGTCCGCCAGCCTGCCGCGCTCCTGGTACTCGTCGAGCGCATCGGTGCGTCCGTGTCGCAGGCCGAGGCTGGCGCTCTTCTCCCAATCGTTGGCGAAGCGGCGCACATCGGTGAGTTCGGGAACGCTCTGACGGTGTCGCACGAGCATCCCGAACGCCCCGCCTGTCTCGACCGCGCTCAGTTGCGCCCAATCGCCGATGAGGACGACCTTGGCTCCGACTTCGGTGGCGTGCTCGGCGATGCGATCGAGCGCGAGGGTTCCGGCAAGCGAGGACTCGTCCACAAGCACGAGCTGCCCGGCTTCGAGGTTCCAGCGTCCGTGATGGTGTTCGTAGAGGAACTTCGCGGTGTTCTCTGCTCGCACGCCGAGGGAGTCGCCGAGCACTTCGGCGGCAGCTGCCGACGGCGCGAGGCCGATCACCGAGTCGCGTCCGTACGCGGCTGTCCATGCCCGGTGCAGAGCGCGTAGCGCGGTGGTCTTGCCGGAACCAGCGGGGCCGACCAGCAGATCGAGGCTCAGCCCGGAACGGGCGATGCGGGTGATAGCGACGGCCTGGTCGGGGTCGAGCCGAACGCCCCTGATCTTGCGAGAGGTATGCCGCGCGACGAGCCGCGCCGTCAATGCTGGCCCGCCGGTGCGCTGGCTGTGTGCGAGTAGGCGCTGCTCGGCGTCGAGGATGTCTTGGCTGGAGTACGCGATCTGATCGACCGGCTGGAACCTGTTGCCCTCGCTCTCGACGTAGTGGGCGGGTAGGGCGCGGTGGTAGTCGGGGGTGAGCCGCAGCGATTCGGCTTCGGCGTGCGCGACGATCTGGTCGAGCACCTGGAGACGGTCGTCGGTGGTTGCGAACCGGACGCCCATGATCTGCCGCATGGTCTCGGCGTGCAGGTTGAAGCGCCCCCAGGTTGCGCGCCGGTTCGCCACGCTCATCAGCACCACCGAGGCGAGATCCTCGATCTGCTCCAGCCCGAGATCGTCCGCGCGCAGCCGGGCTTCGGTCGCACCCCGGTCGAGCAGGTGCTGCGCCCAGGTGGGTGCGTCCTCGCCGAGCACGACCTCGGCACGCGCCCGCCAGTCGGTGGTGAGGTCGGCCAGCGAGTGCAGTTCTTTCTCTGGTCGCGTCTCCAAGGTCGCCTGTTGCCGGAGCTTCGCAATCGTCGCCGCTGAGGGTTGCCTGCCGTGCTCGGCGACGTACTGCTCGATCAGCCGGTTCTTGACCTGCTCGATGCCCGCCCCGCCGTCGCTGCCGCCGGTGGTGCGTCGGGAGAACTCCGCGATCAGCGCCGCCGGTACGCCTTCGATCTCCCATCCGGTGTTGCGGTCTTTGCCCCGGTCGACGGGCACCCACGTCACGCCGAGCAGCCGCGCGGTGTGATCGGTGAGGAAGGCGTTGTACGACTCCGAGAGAGCGACAGCGGCCTTGTGCAGTCGGCGGGAGTCGAGGGTGCGCCAGCGCCCATCTACGCCCTGCACCTTGTTTGACACCACGACGTGCGTGTGTAGTTGCGGGTCGGCGGCTCGGGAGTCGTAGTGGTCGAACGCGGTGGCGATCACGCCCACGATCGGCATCTGCGCGATACCGCCCGCACCGACGCGGGTTGCAGCGACCCGCTGTTCCAGCAACGCGATCGTGTCGCGCATCGCGGCGTGATGCGCCTGCGCAATCAGGGCTTGCGTGCCCGCGTCGGCCACGCCCCAGATCGCGCTGACCGACTTCGGTGGGGAGAACGTCAAGTCGAACCCTGCAACGGCGGTGCGAGGCTTCTTCGCAACCTCTCCCTCACGGATGCGCTCCACAGCCTCGGCCCGCGCCGCGCCACGCAAGCCGGGGTCGAGGCGTGCAACGCGCGCCGCAATCCGCTCGCGTGGGGGTTGCAACGAGGGGAACCTCTTGCCGAGCTTACCGCCAGTGACCGGATGGATGCCGTCACCGAGCAGTCGGGCCAGGTGTTCCTCAGTCACCGTGTCGCCCTCGGCCAGCGCCGGGGTGCGCCCGTCGTCGAGGCTCATCAGGCCGGTGCCGACCCAGGTTCCGGGCGGGCAGCCGGACTCGGTGTAGTACCGGGTCAGCGGGCTGCTCATCTCCCGGTCGCCGTCGCCGACGACGACCGATTTCAGCAGGTACTCGTAGCCCTTGCCGGACGACATGACACGGATGGTCATCACCACGACGGCCCCTCCCCGAGACCGTCACATCAGGGGCGATCTCGGGGGTTAGGTGCGCGCGCAGCGCGCGGCTCGCACTCTTAGCCTCGATCCACCGATGAGCCTTCGGCTGGCCGTCCTGGCGTGACCGGTGCGAGATGATGCGCCGCGGGCAGGGGTGTGTTCCGGGCGTCGCATC